>PLRU01000053.1 GCA_003164045.1 Candidatus Lustribacter telmatis | reverse complement strand
GCCGGCCCGGGTGCCGACGCCGCCGCCCGCGGCGTCGCGCGCACGGCTACCGCGGTAGCGACCGGCACCGGCCGCACGGTAGGCGCCGCGGTGGGTGCCGCGGTCGGCCGTTGCGTCGCCGCTGCGGTCGGGGCGGCAGTTGGACGCTGGGTGGGGACTGCCGTCGGCACGACGGTGGGCTCGGCCGTCGGCCGCACCGTCGGCTCCACAGTCGGACGAACCGTCGGCTCCACGGTCGGCTCAACGGTCGGCCGGATCGTCGGCTCAGGCGTTGGCCGGATCGTCGGTTCCGGCGTGGGGCGCACCGTCGGCTCCGGCGTGGGGCGGACGGTCGGTTCCGGGGTCGGACGTTCGGTGGGCGCGACGGTTGGACGCACCGTCGGGGCGGGTGTGGGCGGCAGCGGTTCGACGATCGCTGCCGGGGGCGGCGTCGGCGGCTGCGGGGGCGCCTTCGGCACGATCCGGGCGATCTCGCGCGGGATCGGCGGCTTCGGCGGCGCCGGCCGCGCGCGTGGACGCGGACGGGCCGGAACGGGCACGGCGACAACCCGGGGCCGCACCACGGGGACGGGAGTCGCCACGACGACAACCGGCGGCGGGCTCACGACGGGCGGCGCGGTCTCGGTCTGAATGGTGATCTGTGTATCGGCGACGACCGATTCGGGCGCGCCGCCTTCGATCAGCGCGCGCAGCACGAACACGACGAGCGCCAGCAATGCGATCGCGTGTATGAAGATCGAACACAGATACGCCACCGCGAATCGTCGCCGGTCGCCGGGCATGCGACGCACGCGGCAGTCTACCGTCCGAGCGGGTCGATGGCCTTTTCAAGCGGATTTGCCCGTGCGCGTTCGTGTGCGTTCGTGCGCTCGGCGGCTCGGCGGAATTTTGTTTCGAACGCAGGACCGCCTTCGCGCTTCTCTCAAGTCGGAACAACGTGCCTCCACGTATAACCAAGCGGACCAAGATCGTTGCCACGATCGGACCGGCGTCCCGCGATCCCAAGAAGCTGCGAGAACTCTTCCTCGCCGGCGTCAACGTCGCGCGACTGAACTTTTCGCATGGGACGCATGACGAACACGCGGCGATCATCGCCGATGTCCGCTCGATCGCGGACCAGCTCGGCCTCCACGTAGCGATTCTTCAGGATCTGCCGGGCCCGAAGGTGCGCACCGGCCCGCTCGCCGACGGCGTGCCGTCCGTGCTACTCGCCAACGGCGCGCCGTTCACCCTGACGACCGAAGCCGTTTCGGGCACGGCCGCGCGGGTGAGCGTTTCGTATGCCGGCCTCGCAAACGACGTCGAGCCCGGCAAGATGATTTATCTCGCCGACGGCGCGATCGCACTGCGCATCGAGTCGGTCACCGGTCCCGACGTGCTTACGCGCGTGGAATCCGGCGGGGCCCTGCGCCCGATGCAAGGCATCAACTATCCCGACGGCACGCTCAACATCAGTTCCGTCACCGACCGCGACTTCGAGCACCTCGCCTTCGGCATCGATCAAGACGTGGATTACGTCGCGGTCTCGTTCGTGCGCACCGCCGACGACATCGAGCGAGTGCGCGCGTTCATGCTGCACCGCGGCAAGCGCATCCCGATCATCGCGAAGATCGAGAAGCACGAAGCGCTCGACAACATCGATGCGATCGTTTCCGCCGCCGACGCGATCATGGTGGCGCGCGGCGACCTCGGCATCGAGATCAACCTCGAAGACGTGCCGCTGGTGCAAAAGGATCTGATCAAGCGCGCAAACCGCGCGGCGAAGCCGGTCATCACCGCGACGCAAATGCTCGAGTCGATGATTTCGAGCCCGCGACCGACGCGCGCCGAAACCACCGACGTCGCCAACGCGATCCTCGACGGCACCGACGCCGTGATGCTTAGCGGTGAAACGGCGCGCGGCGAATATCCCGTCGAAGCGGTGCGCGTCATGGCATCGATCGCCGCCGCAATCGAGCAGCAGTATCCGCACGAGCGATTCCATCATTCCGGCGAAGCGAACTTCCGCACCAGCGACGAGATCGGTACCACGATGGCCGAAGCGGCGACGACGTGCGCGGAGCGGCTCAAGCTGGAGTTGATCGTCACCGGCACGTCGACCGGCAACACCGCGCGGTATCTTTCGTCGTTCCGGCCGCACGCGCACATCATCGCGCTGACCTGGTATCCGCACATCGCGCGTCAGATGGCGATGATTTGGGGCGTCGACCCGTTCATGATCCAGACGTATCCGTACATCGAAGGGTTGATCGAGATCGCCGAGCAGCGCGTCGTCGCCGAAGGTCTCGCTCACTCAGGCGAGACGATCATCATTACCAGCGGCATGCCGGTGGGCGCCGGCAGCACCAACTTCCTAAAGATTCACCGCTTGCCCTGAGGCCGGCCGCGCGGCGCGGGAACCGTTTCCGCCGCGCGCAGCCGCTCCAGCGCTTCGGTGACGCCCAGTTCGTTGTGGGCGCGCACGATCGCGAGCGCGCCGGCGGCGTCGCCGCGGCGCACCGCTTCGATCCAGCGCTCGTGTTCGTCGGCGAGGTCTTCGAGATTTTGATAGTCCGCCGTCGTCGTCAGCGTTGCGTAAAGCCGGAAATGACCGAGGAGTTCGGCATACGTTCGCTCGAGGAACGGGTTGTTCGCGCACGATACGATCGTCTGATGCACGTGCAGGTCGGCTTCGAGCGTCGCGCTCACGTTGCCGGTGCGCGCGCGCTTGCGGAGCTTCTCGATCTCGTTCGTTATGCGCGCGTAGTCGAGTTCGCTTGCGTGCGCGATGCATTCGCGCACGGCGAACTCTTCGAGCACGAGACGAAACGCCGCGAGGCCGGCGAAGCGGCCGGCATCGACGGTGGAGACGATCGCGCCGCGGTACGGGATGATCGTCACGACGCCTTCTTGCGCGAGCGTCGCCAAAGCTTCGCGCACGGGACTGCGGCTGACGCCCAGCTTTCCCGAAATCTCGAGTTCGGTGATCCGGCCGCCCGGGCTCAGCGCGCCCGTCTCGATCGCGCGGCGCAGGTACTCGACCACTTTGCCGGCGGTGGAAATGCGCCCGAGCTCAGGGGTTGTCATGCGTCGATTTCCGCGCGCACCCGGCGGGCCGTCTCCCACAACATCGTGGCGTCGGTTCCGCTACCGACGAGCGTGTAGCCGCGCTCGATACATTCGTTCGCCATAGCCGGCGATGCGGCAAGAATGCCGGCGATCTTGCCGTGCCGCGCGGCGGCAGCCGGCACGGCACTTCATCGTTGGCCGTACGGAAATACGTCGCGCTGTCGGTATCGAACGACAGGGCCACTTTCACGCCGCCGCGGCTCCGCGCCCCGAGCGGCGAGAAACGCACGTCGTCGACCGCACGTTGCGCGTCGGCGGCCGAGTTCACCATGGGCACCATGACGCCCGAGGCGCCGTGATCGAGGGCCACCTGAATCGCCGCACTCGTATTCCACTGCGCGCGCACGAACGGCTCAGTGGCCGTCGCGCGAATCGCATTGATGATGCCGCTCAAGGCGGCCATCGGCACCGGACCGTGCTCCATATCGATCACGAGCCAAGCGAAGTTGCTGTGTGCAAATATCTGCGCCGACACCGGATCGGCGATCGAAACGAAGGTGCCGATCGATACTTCGCCTGAGTAGCACGCCGCCCGTACGAGATTCTTGCGCACGAGCGGTTACCGTTCGCGCGCGTGCGCGTCGATGCGGTCGATGAGCACCTTACCGAACACCGACTGATCGAGCTTGCGATATCCGGCCTGCATCGATTGCTCGAAGCACTGCAAGTTCGCCGCATTCTGCGCCACGGGCACGTCGAGCGAGCGCGCGAACTGCAGCGCAAGAAAGAGATCCTTCGCCATCCATTCGGTCGCAAAGCCGGGCCGCCACTCGTTCGATGCCGGACCGGCAGGCTGCACGCCCGGCACCGGCACGCGCTGCTGGATGGCGACGCAATTGGCGGTCGAAACTGCGAATACGTCGGTGGCCAGCTTCGCATCGACGCCCGCGGCATGGAGCAGCGCATAGGCCTCGGCGAGCGCGATCGTTTGCGCGCCGGCGATCATCTGATTGCAGAGCTTGAGCGTCTGCCCCATCCCCGGGCCGCCGACGTGAAAGATATTCTTCGCCATCGATTCCAGCACGGGCCGCACGCGCTCGAGCACGGCCGCATCGCCGCCGATCATCATCGTCAGCGCGCCGCTCTTCGCGCCGATCGTGCCGCCCGAGAGCGGTGCTTCGAGCATCTCGATTCCGCGCTCAGCGCACGAGGCAATGAGTTGCTGCGAGGCCGACGGATCGATCGTCGACGTGTCGACGATCGTCTTGCCCGCGCCGAGGCCCGCCAGCACGCCGTCGGCGCGGGTGAGAATGTCGCGTACTTCGTCCTGCGTCGGCAAGCACAGCAGCACCACGTCTGCCGCGGCCGCGGCGTCGCGCGGCGTCTGGGCGCGCGCCGCACCGGCCGTTACCAGCGCGTCGGCTTTGGCGGCGGTACGATTCCACACCGTCAGCGGGAAGCCGGCGGCAAGCACGTGTTCGGCCATCGGCAAACCCATCGCGCCGAGCCCGAGAAATGCGACTCTAACGTTCGCGCTCATACGGAACCTTTCGCGGTCATCGTTTCCGCGATCGCCGCATAGAGATCGGAGATGCCGCGGTACATCGCGGCCACGCCCGGCTCGGCCTCGCCGAAGGTGGCGATCTCTTGCATTTCTGCGACCCAGCGATACGCCTTGGGATACATCGTCGGGATCTGCCGGTTCAACCAAGCGTTCAGCGCCGGTTGACTTTCGCTGAATTCGGTCGCAAGCAGTTCGGCAACGCCGTTGTGTTCGGCACACGCGCGCATCGCCGTTCCGATGCTCGTAATCCCTTTGGTTAGACCGCCGTAACACATCTTGAGCGACGATGCGACGCCGATCCCGCCTTCGAGCGGCCGCACCTGCAGACCGTGTGCGGTCAAACGCGCGAACTCCGCGACGTCCGGCCCCGACGCGTAGACCTTCGGTCCATCGTATCCGTCGCGCGGTGAGCTACCGATGATGCCGGCATCGAGAAAACGCGCACCGGCGGCGGTGATGACGCTGGCGATCGCGCGCGCTGTGACCGGGGCGATCGCGTTGCAGTCGACGTAGAGCGCGGGCTCGGCAGCGCGGCGGTAGGCCGCGGCGAATTCTTCGGCGACCAACATTGCCCGATCGGGCGGCACGATGGAGAGCACGATCGCACAACTGCCTGCGATCGCCGGCATGCCGTCGACCACGGTAACGCCGGCTCGCCGGATACGCTCGGCGCTGGCGGCGCTGCGGCCGCCGAGCGACGTCCAAACCTCGAGCCCGTTCGACACCAGTAAGCCTCCGATGCCGCTGCCCATCTCGCCCGCACCGATCAATCCGATTCGTCGTTCCATCATCAAATTGTCGACAATTTAACGCGCCGTCCCTGCCGTCATTCGGCGGCCCCGGCAGCGGCGGCGGCTAGCGCTCGGGGACGGTCGCGAACGTCGGTGTTTCGAGCGCCACGTGGGTGTAGGTTGCGGTCAGTTCGGCCCGCATGTGCGGGATATCGATCGTCGCGTGCTGCTCGGTCACGACGTCGGCCGAGCCCAAGGCGGTGTAGGTTTGGATGAGCACGATCGTGCCGCCGTCGTGGCGCTTCCAGGTCGCCTTGAGCATCCGTCCGCGCCTTGCGTCGGTCTCGATGTCGAGATACATGACGAGGCCGGGTTTCCTCGGCGTCAGCCGCAGAATGGGCGCATCGTCCGTGCTCTCGGGCGCCATCGCGATGTCGTAGCGCGCGTTCCACGACGTCGGATCGCCGAGATCGTAGTGCAGATCGTCGAACTTGGCCGCGACGCGCGGCAGGTTTTGGAGCTGATAGTGATAGAGGCCGGGCTTGCGATACGTGCTCGTCCCGTGAACCGTTAGCCCGATGAACGGAAACGAGCGCATCTTGGCGTGCAGTTCGAGGCTCGCCGAGTAGCCCTCAGGCGTTCGCGGGTCGGCCGAGAGTCGCGCCAGCACGATGGCAGAGGCGGGCGCCGGCGGCGGGGCGGCATCGTCGCCATTGGCTGGGCCCGCGGCGAACGCGAACACGGCGACGAGCGCGGTGAGCGGGCCGGACCACGACGGTAGACGCCCCATGGCGGCATCGTACGCCACGCGCGCCGATCTCGCAACCGTCTAGCGGGCTAGCGGCCGCCGCGCGTCGAGGCGACCAGGGTGGCGGCGTGTTCGAGCGAGATACGCTTCGTGTCGCCCGAAAGCATACGTGCGATTTCGGCTAGCCGGTCGTCGTCGGCGCCAAGCGGGATGACCTCGATCGTCGTCTCGCCGCCGTCGTCGTGCTTGCGTAGCACGTAATGCGTGCCGGCACACGACGCGATCTGCGCGAGGTGCGTGACGCACACCACTTGCGCGACGGCCGCGAGGCGCTGCAAACGCGTGCCGACGGCAACGGCCGTCGCGCCGCCGATGCCCGCATCGATTTCATCGAACACGAACGTGCGCGCATCGCGCCCGTCGGCGAGCGCAACGACGAGCGCGAGCAACACGCGCGAACGTTCGCCGCCCGACGCGATGCGCGCCAGCGCGCGTTCGGGTTCGCCGGGGTTCGCCGAGAAGCGGAACTCGATCCGGTCGTTGCCGTGCGCCGCGATCTCGTCGAGCGGTTCGAGCGCGACGGAGAAACGCGCGGCGGGCATGGCCAATGCGTGCAATTCTTCCACAACGCGCGTTTCGCACGCCGGGACGGCAGCGCGCCGCTCGGCGCGCAACGCCGCGGCATCGGCTGCAATCGCGTCATCGAGAACGGCGATGCTGCGTTCGATCGTGGTCAGCCGTTCGTCGCGGCCGACGTCCGCTTCGAGCGTCGCAGCGAACCGCTCGCGTGCAACGAGGATCGCGGAAATCGACGCGCCGTACTTCTTCTTCAGGGTTTCGATCGCATCGAGCCGGCCGGTGACGGTTTCGAGTTCGTTCGGGTCGAGCTCGACGTCGTCGAGCGCACGCGCGATTTCCGCCGCCAGCGTGTTGGCGTCGGCTTGCAGCGCTCCCGCGCCCTCCGCCAGCGCAGCGAACGCCGCGCCGAAGCGGGCGATCGCGGTCAGTCCTTGCATCGCATCGCCGAGTGCATCGACGGCGCCGCGTTCGTCCTCGAGCGCCGCGCGCGCGCTCGTGAGCGCATTGGCGATGCGCTCCGCGTTGCCGAGTATCTCGCGCCGCTCGCGCAGGCGCTCGTCTTCTCCGTCCTCGAGTGCGGCCGCTTCGATCTCGCCCAGCGCATAGCGCGCGAACTCCCGCTCGGCCAAAGCCCGGTCGCCGCCGGCGCGCAGCGCATCGCGCTCCTCGCGCAGCGCCCGGCGTTCATCGTAATTCTCGCGCAGGCGTTCGCGCAACGCCAGCGCCGCCTCGCCCGCGAAGCGGTCGAGCAGATCGCGGGCAAACGCGGGCTCGAGCAAGCGATGCGCCTCGCCTTGACCGACCGTATCGACGACGACTCCGCCGAGCGCGCGCAATTGACTCGCACTGACGGCGACGCCGTTGATGCGCGCCTGCGAGCGGCCGGCGGCCGTCACTTCGCGCACGATTACGACGTCGTCGTCGGCGGCGAGGTCGATACCCATCGTCGCAAGCAGCGCCCGCAGCCGGTCATCGGCGCCGATTTCGAGCGCGACGCGCAGCCGCTCGCCGCGAATGAGTTCGCGCTCCACCCGGCCGCCGAGCGCCGCGTCGAGCGCGCCCAGGAGCATCGTCTTGCCCGATCCGGTCTCGCCCGTAAACGCCGTGAACGCATCGCCGAATTCGACCTGTGCGTGCGCGATCAAGCCGACGTTGTCGATCGTGAGACGCAGCAGCGAGGCCGTCATGCGCGTTTGATCGGGACGCCCCATTGCAGCTTGTCTTCGAGCCGCGCGAAGAACGCGTGATCGCCGGTGCGGGCGAACTTCACCGGCCGCGGCGCGCGCGTAACAATAACCAGATCGCCCGACGAGAGATCGGCAACGAACGTGCCGTCGGTCTCCAAGTTCGCGTGCACGATCTCCGAGTCGCAGGTGATCTCGATCGTCGACGACGTCGGAACGATCAACGGACGCGCGAAGAGCGTGTGCGGCAACAGCGCGGCAACGCCGAGCGCTTCGACGGTCGGGGCGATGATCGGGCCGCCGGCCGAAAGAAAGTACGCCGTCGAGCCGGTCGGCGTCGCGACGACGATGCCGTCGGAGGCGATCTGCGCGATCAGTTCGCCGTCGAGCGAAAGGCCGAACGGCGCCATGCGCGCTTGCGCACCGCGGCGGACGACCACGTCGTTGAGGGCGAAGTGCGCGCCGGCGCCGTTGACCGACGCTTGCAGCGCCAAACGTTCTTCCACGACGAACTCACCGTGCAGCACGCGCCGCAGGCGCTCCATTCCGTCGGCGGTCGTTTCGATCTCGGTGAGAAATCCCAACCGGCCGGTGTTCACGCCGAGGATCGGCACGTCGAGCGGTACCGCGAGGCGAACGCCGCGCAGCAACGTGCCGTCGCCGCCGATGGTGATGATCATCTCGGCGCGCTCGAGCGTTGCGCCCGTTGTTGCTACCAGTCCCCGGGCATCGTCGGCAAGAGCGACGGCAATCCCGGCTTCTCGGGCCATCCGCAGGATACCGTTCGCGCACTCGATCGCGGTGGGCCGGTCGTCGGCCACCGAGATCGCAATCGTCTTCACGAAGCGTTCGCTTCCACAACCAGCGCGTCGATCCGTTCGTCATCCACCGGCGTGCCGTCGCGAGCGATCCGGAAGAAAAACTCCACGTTACCGGCCGGACCGCGCAGGGGCGAGCTGCAGGCCTCGATCGCATGCACGCCGAGCGCCTCGAGAGCCGCGCGCACTTCGCGCAGGATCGCCCGGTGCACGGCCGGGTCGCGCACGACGCCGCCGTCCCCGAGCCGTTCGCGGCCCGCTTCGAACTGCGGCTTCACCAGGGCCACGATCGTACCGCCCGGGCGCAGAAACGCGATCGCGCGCGCGACGATCGTCCGCAGCGAAATGAACGATGCGTCGATCACGATGAGATCGAAGCCGGCTGGAAACGCGTCGTCTTTGAGTAGCCGGAAATTCGTGCGCTCGATGACGGTGACGCGCGGATCTTGGCGCAGCTTCCAGGCCAACTGACCGTAACCGACATCCAGCGCCACGACCGAACGCGCGCCGTGCGCGAGCACGGCATCGGTAAAGCCGCCGGTCGAAGCGCCCACATCGAGCACGTCGAGCCCGGCGGGATCGAAGGCGAACGCAGCGAGCGCGCCCTCGAGTTTCTCGCCGCCGCGGCTCACGTAACGCGCCGGCGTATCGACGACGACTTCGGCCCCGAGGCGCACGTGGGCGCCCGCCTTCGTACGCGGCTCGCCATCGACGCTCACGCGACCGGCGAGAATCAGCCCCCGCGCTTGCGATCGCGTCAAATCGGCTTGAGCCGCCACGACATCGTCGAGGCGCCGGCTTTCGCCGGGTCGTTCACGGACGGGGGACATCATCTACGGCTTCGTCACGACGTAGGCCATACCCGACAAGCCCCCGTCAGACAAGCGGTCGTGCCGCCGTCCTACACGCCCTCGGCCTCGATAGTGACCTCGATGCCGTGGCCGAGGTCGATGCCTGCGGCCGCGATCTCCAAGCTGCGAGCCTTCCGCGCGCAGTCGTTCTAACTTTATCTCGACATCAGGCCCCAACAATTCCGTAGAGTTCTAGAGGTTTAGGATTGCTCGCAAATCGGTACGAGGATGCGGCACCTAGCGCGGAGCTATTTCTATTGGAGGGTTGGGAGCATCCGGTTCATTATCGTGGCCCTTGACGCCATCTCTGTTACCGCTGCCCCGGCGATGCATTTCGGTTCCGCGGCCGTTGCAGCGATCAAATAGCAGCGCCGCGTTCGCTCGGCGGCCGGCAGCTTCGCATTATCTTCACAACCTCTTCCAAAAACCGTCATATCATCGGTGCATCATTCGGGCGATGGTCTAGTGAGGGACGTTCTGCTGCGCAACCGGCAGCCGATCGCGGTCGCGTCGAAAGTGGATGATTTTCATCCGACAGAGCTTGTTTTTGAAAGGAATCGTGTGCTTTCGTGAACGTCAACGAAGAGCGGCCTAGGCCGGTACGCTCGCGGCTTATTTTCCTGAGTGTAATCACACTCGGGTTGTTATTGATGCTTTCCTCGCTCCTACAACGCCCGCAAAAAGCAGTCGCCTTACCTACGTTTGCTCAGGCCTATCAAGTGGATTGCAGCATGTGTCACACGATGGTGCCGGCACTCAATGCGTATGGGCGCTACGTGCAGGCGACCGCGTTCGCGGCCCTCGATCCCCTGGTCATGAAACGCGCGGTCCCACTGCTCATGCGCGAATCGATCAGCTATCGCAGCACCGGAAAGTTGGATTCGCGTGAAGCGCAGTTCAAATACACCGAAGAGAATGTTTCAGTCAACCTCGCCGGCGTCCTCGACAGCTCGCTTTCGTATCGCTTAGAGCAAACGCTCTACAGCAATAACATCGGTGGCGGCAGCACCGGGCACTTCTGGGTTTCCTACAATCATCTCTTCCACGGGGACGGCCACATCGTCGTCGGCAAGCTCGATGCGCCCGCTCCGCCGGCATTTAGCTACTGGCAGGATATGAGCGCCTTTTCGAGTTCGAGTATCAGCGTCGGCCAACACGGTTACAACCTTGGCGGCGAGCGTTGGGGAGTCGGTCTCAATTACGTGCCCACCAACTACCAGAAACAACCGTACAAAGCCCAATTCGCATACGTCGGCAACAGCCCATCCATGTATAACGATAGCGCTTTCTCGAGCTCGAATCCGTACGGCCCGGGCGTGTCAACCGGCAGCGATAAGGCGTTCCAGTATAAAGCCGCGTGGGCTCGACCGGATAGGCCGATCGAGGCGGGCGTGTACGGCGCAGTCGGAACTTACATTCTGGCGACCGGTTACGTAGCGCCCATTGATAACTACAACGCCGTCGGCGTCTACGCGCAACGCGATCCCGTCAAAAGCCTCCCCGGCGTGCTCGCATTTTACCAGCAGACGTCCGACTCGAACATCGGACCAGGCAAAGCATCAAACGCGCTTACGCAAAGCGCGATGAGCCGCGCGTTTGGGGTCGAATTCGACGAATCGCTTTTCGGCGGCAACGTCATGCTCGCCGTGCGGCCCGTCGAGTACCTCAGTGGCCTGCAAGCATCGAAGACGGGATTGGACACCGTGGGGACATCTCACCCCCACTACGGAGTGTTCGACATCGTCGCGAGAGATCCAAAGTTCTCGCCATATCTGTATCTCACCATCGAATCGGCTGCCGCGGCGGCGTCGAACGCCACCTACGATCAGCCCGCGTGGCGCGTCGGCTTAAAATGGGCAGTCCCGCTTTTCCGCCCGCACATCGAACCCGACAACTCGCCGTCGACATTTTCTCCAGAAGATATGCAAGCCGGCCAACAGATCTACGCGGAGAACTGCGCGGCTTGTCATAATGCCGATGGGACGGGCGGAATCGGGGCGAATCTCCATCACATAGGAACGACCACATCGCTCCGTCAAACGGAGGCGCTCATCAAAAATCCGATCGGCGTCGTCATGCCGAGGTACTATCCCGCGACGCTTTCAGACGTACAGGTGCGTCAAGTATCGGAATACCTCCGAACAACATTTCACTAGAAGTTCGGGTTTCCCGAGTGCAATCGTAGCGCATCCGCGATGACCGAAACGGGTTGAACGGCATCGCGGTGCGCGGGTTGCGAAGGAAGAGGATTAAAACGGCCGGGAGTCGTCGTCGATGTGTTCCGCGACGCTCGGCGCCGCGGTGGTGCCGTCGGCGACGCGTAGCGTTTCCTCGGCGTTCTTCAGCAGCGCTTCACAGCGCGCGACAAGCGTACGGCCCTCTCGGAAGAGTTCGACCGAACGTTCGAGATCGACGCTTTCGCGTTCGAGTTCGTCCACGACCGCCTTGAGGCGATCGAGCGAATTCTCAAAAGAGTTTGATTTGTTCTCCGTCATCCGTTCCTTCGCGTTCGACGCGCGCGCGGAGGGTTCCGCGGGCGAGTTCGGCTTCGATTACCGTACCGGGCGGCGCATCCGCCGCATCGCGCACGACCCGCCCGCCGGCACGTACGATGGCATACCCGCGTTTGAGCAGCGCCTCATGATTGTTCGCATCGAAACGCGCCTTGAGGGTGTCTAGGCGCGCGTTATCCCGAGCCAGCACCCGAAGGTAGGCCGGACGCAGCCGGGCGATCAGCGGCGCGAGACCCGCGAACCGCTTCACCGTCAGATCGCCGCCGATTCGCTCGAGCGTCGCACGCAACTGCGCGACCCGGCCGCTGCGGCGTTCGAACAGAGCGCGCGGCGACGACGCCGTGAGCCGGCGTTCGAGCGGCAGCAGCGCCGCCCGCGAACGCGCGATCTGCCGTTCCGCACCCACCGGCAAGGCGTTGCGCAACGTGTCGACGGCCTGCCGGCGCGCTTGCAGCAGCCGGCCGGGATCGGCAACGGGGGACCGATGTTCGATGCGATCGAGCGCCGATCGCGCGCGCAACAGACGGTTGCCGAACGCGCGGCGCGCGGCCGCCGAGCGGTCCGAGACGAGGCGCAGCAGATCTTCGCGCTTGGGCAAGACCGTTTGCGCGGCCGTCGACGGCGTCGAAGCGCGAACGTCGGCGGCGAGTTCGATCAGCGGCTGATCGCGTTCGTGACCGATGGCCGCCACCGTTGCCGTCGCACAGGCCGCAATCGCGCGCACGACGCGTTCGTCGGAAAATCCGAAGAGATCTTCGTACGATCCGCCGCCGCGCACGACCACGACGAGGTCGGCACCCGAGGTGTCCGCGGCGCGAATCGCCTGCACGATCTCCGGCACCGCACCGACGCCGTTGACCGGCGTGGAAAACAGCCGCAACCCGACGTGCGGTGCGCGCTGGCGCGCTTGCGTGATGAAATCGCGCGTGCCGTCGCCGGTCGGCGATCCGACGAGCGCAACCCGGAACGGAAAGCGCGGCGCCGGCTTCTTGCGTTCGGCAGCGAAGAGGCCTTCGCGCTGCAGCTTGGCGCTCAGCTCTTCGTACTTTGCGTGCAGGGCGCCGACGCCGGTGAGTTCGAGCTTGGAGGCGACGAGCTGATAGCTCGAGGCCGCTTTGGCATAGATCTTCACTTCGCCGTAGGCGATCACGTCGGCGCCGTTGTCGAACGCGGGAAACATCGCCGCACGTTCGGCGAACGCCACGCAGTTGAGCACCGCGTCTTTGTCCTTGAGCGAGAAGTACACGTTGCCGTTCGCCTGCACGCGCAGGTTCGAGACTTCCCCTTGCACGCCGACGTAGTGCAGGTGGCGATCGTCAGCGAGTTTTTTTTCGAGATAACGGGCGAGTCGGTTGGGCGTGATGACGGGCGCGGCGGCAGCGCTCGACGGCACGCTCACGGGGTGGGCTGCGCCTGCGGCTTGGTGTCGAGCGTTTCGAACTGCGTGCCGTCGCCAACCCCGTCGACCGGCGTCGCCGGAGCGGCCGGCGCACCGATCGCCGCTTTGGGCACCGCGCCGGCCTTTTTAGTCGCGGTTGCGGCGGTTTTGGCCGCACTTACGGGCGCCGGCGTCGAACCGTCACCGCAGATATGCGAGGGTTCCGTGCCCGAGAGAAAGACTTCCGGCCGGCCGGTGTCGCACAGCGTTACGCGCCGTACTTCGCCCGCCGGCAGCACGAAATCGTGCTTGGGCGTCTTGGCCAGCGCCGCTTTCATGAAGCGCGCCCAAATGCGCGCCGGAATGTTGCCGCCGTAGCTCTCGTTCATCCGGTGATAGTCGTCGTTGCCGATCCACACCGCCGCAACCAGATCCGGCGTGTAGCCGACAAACCACGCGTCGCGATAGTCGGACGTCGTGCCGGTCTTGCCTGCCGCCGGCCGCCCGATCTGCGCGTTCGGATATCCGGTGCCCTCGTTGATGACCGACTGCAGCATCGACGTAACGACGTAGGCCGTGCCGGCGCTGACGACTTCGGTTTGCTGCGGATACGAATTATCGAGCACCGGCGTGCCGAACGAATCGCGCACGATCCGGATCGGCGTCGGATCGATGTGAATGCCGGCGTTCGCGAGCGTAGCGTAGCCCGCGGCTTGATCGAGCGGCGCGACGCCGCTCGTGCCCAGCGCTAGCGAGAGATTCGCTTCGAGCGGCGCCTTCACGCCCATGCGTTTGGCGTACTCGATCACCTTGTCGATGCCGAGCTGCTCGGCGAGCTTCACCGCCACGACGTTGCGCGATTGCGCGAGCGCGTAGCGCAGCGTGATCGGGCCGAGGAAGCGGTGATCGTCGTCCGTCGGCGCCCAGCGCGTGCCGTCGCCCATCGGATAGGAGATCGGGGAATCGTCGACCGTCGCCGTCGGCGGCATACCGCTGTCGATCGCCGCCGTGTAGACGTACGCTTTGAACGACGAACCCGGTTGTCGACGGGCTTGCCAGGCGCGGTTGAACTGATTGCTCAGCGAAAACGCACCTGCACCGCCGACCATGGCCAGAATTTCGCCGGTCGACGGGCGGATCGCGACGAGGGCGCCCTCGCCCGCGCCGATGCCCTCGGCCTTACCTTGCGTGATGCCCCAGTCGACGGCGCCCTGCGCCGCACTCTGCATCGCCGGGTCCATCGTGGTGTAGACTTGCAGGCCGCCTTCAAACGTCGCCTGCGAACCGAACTGCGTTTCGAGCAGATGCGTGACGTACGTGGTGAAGTACGGATACTTGTACGACTGCAGGCCGGTCGGACGTTCGTGAATGAGCCCCAGCGGCCGCGCAAGTTCCGTATCTTCCTGGTCTTGTGAAATGAAATCGCTCGCAACCATACGGTCGAGCACGTGATGCTCGCGTTCTTTCGCGCGCTCCAAACTCACGAAAGGCGAATAGTCTGAGGGCGCGGCCGGCATACCGGCGAGCATCGCCGCTTGACCGATCGTCAAGCGCGACACGTCGGTGCCGAAATACGTGTGCGACGCAGCTTGGATGCCGTAAGCGCCCGAGCCGAAATAGATGATGTTTAGATAGCGCTCGAGGATCTCGTCTTTGGTGTAGTACCGCTCGATCTCGATCGCCAGCAACGCTTCTTGCACTTTGCGCGCGATCGATACTTGACCCGAGAGGAACAAACGCCGCGCCAGTTGCTGCGTGATCGTCGAGGCGCCTTGGAACTGCTCGTGCCGCCAATCGGCGATGCCGGCGCGCAGAATGCCGCCGAAGTCGACGCCGTGATGCTGGTAGAAATGCTGATCTTCGGTGGCAATGAACGCATTGCGCACCGGCACGGGAATTTGCGAGATCGGCACCCAGATGCGGTTCTCGGTATAAAGGTTCGCGAGTTGCGAGCCGTCGCGGGCGAAGACGCGCGTGGAGCGCGAGGGCTGGTAATCGGCCATCCGGTTGATGTCGGGCAGATTGCGCGAATACGATGCGACGAGGCCCGCGACGATGCCCGCACCGAGCAGCACACCGAACATCAACACGATGCCGACGATGCGGAAAAACCGTCCGGCTCCCGACGGCCCCGACGGCGGCGGCTTCTTGCGTGACCGGCCGCGCGTGCCGGAGCGCGCCGCGCTACGTGCCACGGGCGGCCTTGGAGAGCACGCCGTTCACGAAGCGGCCCGAATCTTCGGTTGAGAATTTCTTCGCCAGCTCGACCGCTTCGTTGATCACGACCGGCGTGGGCGTCTCGGTGCGATGGCGCAGCTCGAACACGCCCATGCGCAACACGATGCGATCGATCGTCGGTAAGCGTTCGATCGTCCAGCCCTCGAGCAGCGGCCCGATCAGCGCGTCGCTCTCGTCGGCGAACTCGAGCGTGCCGAACACGAGATCCTTCACGAAAGCGCGCCCGTCGGCGCCGTCGATGCGCGCGGTCGTTTCACCGAGCATATCTTCCGGCGTGCGATGTCCGACTTCCGTGCCGTACAGCGTTTGCAAGGCAAGTTCACGTGCAAATCGCCGCGACGTACTCATACTGCCGCCGGCGTTCGTCGTTCGAGCAGATAACGCGGGAGCCAATCGACGCCGAGACCGGCGCGCTGGAAGGCCTCGTCGCGCATGATCTCGCGGCAGAAGTCGACCGTCGTCTTCACGCCTTCGATNNGGCACGACCGACCCCGAGTAGACGTGTGTGTCCACGCGCACACCGGGTCCGCCGGGAAACTCGACGCGGCTGAGCGTTCCGGCTGCCGGCGCGAAGTTATTCTCCGGATCTTCCGCATTGACGCGTACTTCGATCGCGCAGCCGTGGGGCTGTAAATCCGCCTGCGTAAAGCCCAAACGCTCGCCGGCCGCGATGCGGATCTGTTCCTTGACCAGGTCGACGCCGTAGACCATCTCGGTCACCGGATGCTCGACCTGAATGCGCGTGTTCATTTCCATGAAATACACGCTGCTGCCGTCGACAAGGAACTCGAGCGTTCCCGCATTCGTATACTTAACAGCCCGAGCGGCCGTCACCGCAATATCATGCAGCCGGTCGCGCACGGCCGGATCCAGCGCCGCCGCGGGCGCCTCTTCGATGAGTTTTTGATGAGAAGGTTTTTGCACCGAACAATCGCGCTCGCCGAGATGGACGACGTCGCCGTACTGGTCGCCGAGGACTTGCACTTCGATGTGGCGCGGCGAACGGATCAATTTTTCGACGTACATGCGGCCGTCTTTGAACGACGCTTCCGCCTCGGCCGATGCCGTGGCGAATGCGTTCGCCATTTCGGCCGGCGACTCGACCGCGCGCATGCCCTTACCGCCGCCGCCGGCCGTTGCTTTGAGCAGCACCGGATAGCCGATCGTTTCGGCGAAGGCCGCCGCCTCTTCGGGCGTAGCGAGGATGCCGCTGCCGGGGGTCGTCGGCACGCCGGATTCCGCCATGATGCGCCGCGCCGTCGCCTTGTCTCCCATCGCGGTGATCACTTCGGGAGCGGGACCGATGAAGGTGAGACCATGGTCGCGTGCGATTTCCGCGAAGCGCGCGTTCTCGGCCAGAAATCCGTAGCCCGGATGGATCGCGTCGGCGCCGCAAATCAGTCCGGTCGAGATGATGTTCGCGATGTTCAGGTACGACGATGCAACTGGTCCGGCGCCGACGCAGAACGCTTCGTCGGCGTGGCGCACGTGCAGCGAGCCGCGGTCGGCTTCGCTGAAGATCGCGACCGTCGCGACGCCCAACTCGTGGCAGGCGCGATTGATGCGCAGCGCGATTTCGCCGCGGTTAGCGATGAGGACTTTGCGAAACATCCGCTACCGTTCGATCGCGAAGAGCGGCTGGCCGTATTCGACCGGCTGCCCATCGGTTACATAGATCATGGCGACGCGGCCCGGACCGCGCGAACGCACGGCGTTGCGGATCCCCAGAGTCTCGACGAAAGCCAGCTCGCGGTCGGCATCGAGTGCCATTCCCTCGGTTATGGGCGGCCGCAAGAACCGCACCACGCCGACCACGTCGGCGAGGATCGCGTCCATGGGCCGGGCCGGCGCAACGTCGTTCGCCGGGGCGACGGCAGCCGCGGCGGCGGTCGCCGGAGCGCGGCGGAATTCGACCTCGAACTCGCCTTCCCGCACCGTCAGCCGCGTCAGGCCTCCATCGGTGAACGCCTGGGCGAGCGGGCGCACACGCTCCGCGATTGTGTCTTCGAACATCGAATAGCCGAATTTCGAGACAATCGGGAGCGGTCCCGCCCGGCCGCATCGAAGAGGTACCGAACGATTGTCTTCGGAGAGGGCGATTGAGCGCATCTCAGGTTACCGTAAACCTCGATCCGTGGTTCTGCGTCGTGTATCCGCAGGATTTTGTCCTGCCCGGGTCTCTTTCACATGCCCTCGATAGCGCCGGCATCGCGCATCGGGCCGGCGCCTTTCCACACGTCGGCGACGGCGCCGACCTCGGCGTTGCCTACCTGGTCGAAGCCGACCGGCTCGCCGCTCTCGGCTCGCGCAAGAAAATCGCTCACGCGCTCCAACTGATCGAGCGCGAAGAGGGCGCGGCGACCATCGTCGTCGCCGATCCCGGCGACACGTCGGTGATGTGGCTGGCCGAGAACGAGCACGTTTCAGGCTGGCTCGTCCGGCCGCTCGATCCGGTCGCCGTCGTCGCGACCGCGATGGCGGCCCGGCGCATGCTCAAAGGCCGTCGCGAAACGGAGCGCATGCGCAAGATGGCGGGCGCGATGACGGAAGAGACCGACCGCTTGCTTTCGATCGGCGTCGCCCTTTCGGCCGAGCGCAACATCTCCAAACTCCACGAGTTGATCGTGCGCAACGCGCGCGAGCTGACGCGCGCCGACGGCGGCAGCTTGTTCTTGCTCGAAAAGGCCGACGACGGCACCGATAAACTGCGGTTCGCCGTCGCGCAGACCGGCCCCGACGACGCCGGTACGCACTTGGGCGCGGTGCTGCCGCTCACGCGCGGCTCGGTCGCCGGCTACGTCGCGCTCAGCGGCGAGGTCGTTCGCATCGACGACGCCTACGAGATCCCCGAGACGTCCGAGTATCGCTTCAACCAGTCGTTCGACAAGCAGAACGGATATCGATCGAAGTCGATGATGGTCGTGCCGATGCGCGATCACGATAATGCCATCGTCGGCGTCATTCAACTGATCAACCGCAAACCCGAATTCGAACTCGTGCTGACCTCGCCGTCGATGACCGAGGAAGTGGTCAACCCGTTCACGGAACGCGACGAGAGCGTGCTGCTCTCGCTCGCATCGCAAGCCGGGGTCGCGCTGGAAAACAAAGCCCTGCTGGAGTCGATTCAAGATCTCTTCGAGCAGTTCGTGCGCGCCTCTGTCAAGGCGATCGAAGTGCGCGACAAATCCACCCAGGGTCATTCGTCACGCGTCGCCGAGTTGACGGTCGCGCAGGCGATCGCTGCAAACGCCGTGGAGGCCGGCCGCTTCGCCGATCTCCACTTCAACGATGACGCGCTGCGTGAAATGCGCTACGCAGCATTGCTGCACGATTTCGGCAAAGTCGCCGTTCCCGAGTACATCTTCGGCAAAGCCAAGAAATTGCCCGACGGAAAACTCGATGCGATCCGGTTGCGCTTCTTGCTCGCGATCAACCAAATCGAAACGCTCGCCGCCCGCCGGAAGTTCGAGCTGCTGCAGGTCGGCGTCTCGCTCGAAGATCGCCGCATGGTCGAGATCGAAGCCGATGCGGCCGCCCGCTCCGGCGAACTGCAGGCACTGCTGACCACGGTCGAGTCGGCCAACGAACCGCGCGTCGTTGCGGCCGAAATCGGCGCGCTGCTCGATTCGATCCTCGGTAAGACGTATCGCGACGTCGAAGACGAACGCCCGCTGCTCGATACGGCGGAGTTCGAATTTCTACGCATCCCGCGCGGTTCGCTCTCCAACGACGAACGTCAAAAGATGGAACAGCACGTGACGCAGTCGTTTTACTTCCTGCGCGAAATCCCGTGGGCCAAAACGCCCTGGCGCAACGTGCCCGATCTTGCCTACGGCCACCACGAACATCTCGACGGCACCGGCTACCCGCGCGGACTCAAAGATACGGAGATCGCACCGCAAGTTCGCATGTTGACGATCGCCGACGTCTACGACGCGCTCACCGCCAAGGATCGCCCGTATAAAGCGGCGATGCCGATCGATCGGGCCCTCGATATTCTCGTCAAAGAATTCGCGCAACGCGGCAAAGTCGATAGCGAACTGCTCGACCTGTTCATCGCTCGCAAAGTCTACGAAGCGATCGACGTCGGCCAAAAAGCCTAAAGAAACGCCTCCCGGTCGTGGGGATGACGGGGGTCACAAGGTGACGCTCGCTCCAGGGATCGTCCCCAATACACCCGTAGCGGCAAGCGTACACATGTTTGCTTTAGCGTTTGTCGCGGTAGCAGCAGTCATTTTGGCAGCGATCTTCGTCGCTGAGAACCTGCGCTTGCGCGCGGCGGAGAAAGTCCGCGCGACGCCGCGCAGCAAGGCGCGCCGCCAGCCGCAACTCGAAGACGCCATTCGCGCCGCATTCGACGGACCGGCCGAAAAACACGGTCAGCTGTTCCTCAGTTATTCGGTGTGGAAGCGCGATCAGGAGACGCGCCTCGAACTCTTGGCCGCCGATCCGTTCGGCCGGCTCAACGAATTCACGCGCAGTTTGATCGTGCGCCATCTCTGGCGCGCACTCGAAGTCGTCGCCGCGGGCTCGGTCGTGATGGTCGATAATCCGCCGCAAACCTGGACGGTATCCATCGACCGCACCTTCCACGATCACGGCATCGACCCGTGGCGCGTCCCGGTTATCGCTCCCGTGCTCGTCCCGCAGTTCGCGAAAGACTAAGGGCGGTAGACGAGCCCGACGCCGATGACCGGTTGGACGAGGCGCGTGCGGAATTGGGCGGCAGTGGCGGCAAGGTCGTTTTCGAATTGGGCGCTGGCTTGCAGCGGGCCGGTGGCGTTGGTCGAGAGCGTGCCGTTGCGCACGACGATGCCCGCGTCGAAGGCGATCGTGAGGCCCTTGAGGATGCCGGTGCCGCCGCCGAAGCCCAGATACACCGCCGGCTGGGCGAAGGTCACGCGCGCCGAAACGAGGCCCGCGTTCGCCACCGGGTAGGCGTTGCCGTTGAGGAAATAATTGGAACCGACGGACTGTGCGACTTTGTCGACGTGGTCGCCGCCGAGCAGTAAGCCGCCCGAGAGCCGCCAGCGGCCGCCGTACGGACGCCAATCCATGGCAACGAGCACGTTGTTCTCGTGAAACGTCGAGCTCCACGGGTTGTTGTCGTAGTTGCGCAGGCTCGACTGCGAGAGCCAGCCGGTCGTTACGCGCGCGCTCAAGTCGAAGAGGAGCGGCCGTTCGAGCGTGATGCCGTCGCCGAGCGTACTGACGTGCACCCCAAATGAGACCGGATCGAACGAGTCGGCTCGGGCGACTGCCGGGATCACGCACAGCGCGCCCAGCAGCACCGCGACGAAACGCCATCTCATCACGGACCCCCTTCGCGCTCGAAGGAGCCGATTCGTTCAACCGCGCTCACATCGGCCGGTGGCAACGCATCACGCGCCGCGGCGAAGGACGGCTCGATCTCGGCCAGCGGTACGAGCACGAAGGCGCGCTCGAAGAGGCGCGCGTGCGGGATCGTCAACGCCGGATCGTCGCGCCGCACGCCCTCGTAGTCGAGAATGTCGATGTCGATCGCGCGTGGCCCCCAGCGCACGCTCGCCACCCGGCCGAGCGCTCGTTCGAGGGCTTTGAGCGCTGCCAGCAGCGCGTCGGGATCGAGCGCCGTTTCGAGCGCCAGCGCCGCGTTGACGAACGGCGGCTGATCGGCAACGCCCCACGGCGGCGTCCGGTAGAGTGACGAAACCGCCGTCACCCGGCCGATCGCGTCGAGCCGCGTCTTTGCTTCGCGCAGCGTCGCGGCCGGATCGCCAAGATTCGCGCCGAGTCCGAGCAGCGCTCTCACGCGCGCGCGGCGTGCAGCGTTACGGCCGGCGTCGCGCCGGCGAGCAACGCCGGCTTGGCAATGCGCACGCTCGCGCGCTGCACGCGCGGGTCGGCCAGCATCGCATCGAGCACGTCGGCCCCCAAACGCTCGATCAAATCGTAGGAGCGCCCGCTGACGATCCGCACGATCGCCGCGTGCAGTTTCGAGTAATCGAGGGTATCGGCGAGTGCATCGCTTTTCCGCGCTGCCGACAAATCCAACTCGAGCGTGACGTCGATGTCGAACGGCTGCGCGACGACCTTCTCCCCCGGATCCGCTCCATGATGTCCGAACGCGCGAATCCCGCGCAATTCGATCGTATCGTTCAACGGAGGTTGTCGCTCCAGCCGTCGGGGCGCCAGCCGCGAACGATGGCGTCGGTGACGCGCACGACGTCGCGCTGGTCGATCACGTCGTGCACGCGCACGATATCGATGCCGGCGGCCGCGGCGAGCGCGACGGTGGCGGCCGTGCCGAACGCGCGTCCATCCACGTCGCGCGCCGTGAGGCGTCCGATCGTCGATTTCCGCGACGTCCCGAGCAACGTGGGGAAGCCGAGCGCCACCAGACGCGGCAGCGCACCGAGAACGCTGAGGTTATGCTCGGGGGTTTTCCCAAAGCCGATCCCCGGATCGAGGATCACGTGTTCGGCCGGAATGCCGGCTCGTACGCAGCGTTCCGCCGCGGCGGCGAGCGTCGCGAGAACTTCATCGATGACGTCGCCCTCGTAGATCGCGACGGCTTTGTTGTGCATGACGACGATCGGCGAGACCGTCTCGACGCAGACATCGATGAGCGCATCGCTCGCGCCCCAGATCGAGTTGAGCAAGTCGCCGCCGGCGGCGTGCGCGCGCCGATACACGTCGGCCTTAAACGTATCGACCGAGACGATCGGCCGCGCATCCACCGCGCGCAGCGCTTCGATGACCGGCACGAGCCGCGCGAGTTCGGTCGCGGCGCCGATCGGCTGATAGCCCGGCCGCGTCGATTCGCCACCGATATCGATGATGTCGCACTCCGCGTCGCGCTGCTCGAGCGCGCGCGCAAGGGCCGATGCCGTATCCGGTACGCCGTCGCCGGAGAACGAATCCGGCGAGACGTTGACGATGCCCATGATATACGTGCGGCGGCCCCACGCCAACGTTCGACCGCGGACGCGCAGCGCGCCGCGGGTCGCCGATTCAGACACCCGAACTCACGACGTTGGCAAACCACCACTCGCGCAGGCGCGCGACGAGGAACGTCGAGCCGGTCACGACGATCACGTCGTTGGCATCGGCATTGCGCCGCGCGATCGAAAACGCATCGACCGGATCGCCGATCGCGCGGCCCCAAATGCCCAAGTCCTCGGCGATGCTGGCCAGGCGCTGCGGACGGATCGCCGTGCGGCCCGGAATGCCGAAGAACCCGGTGAACGAATACGTCGCGGGCAGATCGGTGAACGGCCGCAAGATCGACGCGACGTCCTTGCTCTCGGCGATCGCGATGACGAACGAGAAGCGCCGGTCGGGAAACGCTTCGCGCAGCGCCGCGACCAAGTGCCCGGTCTTATCGGGGTTGTGGGCGACGTCGAATACAACGCTCGGATGCGACGGAAAGAATTCCATGCGGCCCGGAATCACCAGGCGCGCGAAGCCTTCTTCGATCTGCGCGCGCGTCGGGCGCAGATCGTCCGCCAGCAGTTCGAGCGCGCGGATCGCCGTCGCGGCATTCTCTTGCTGGAACGCGCCAAGTACCGGCAACGAGAGTTCGTAGCGGTCGACCGGCGTGACGACGTCGAACGATTGGCCGTAGCGCTCGCCAGGGCGCGGTTCGACCGTTACGGTATCGGCCACCGAAACGAACGGCGCGCCCACTTCCGCGCACACGGCTTCGATCTCGCGGCGCGCGTCGGCATCGCGCACGTTCGAGACGAGCGGAATGCCGGGCTTGGCGATGCCTGCTTTATCGCGCGCGATCGCGGCCGTCGTATCGCCCAGAATCTCCGTGTGATCGAGCGAGACGTTGGTGATGATCGCGACGCGCGGAACGAGCACGTTCGTGCCGTCGAGCCGTCCGCCGATGCCGGCTTCGATCACCGCAACGTCGACTTCCGCGCGCGCAAATGCGACGAACGCGAGCGCGAGCAGCACTTCGTAATATGATGGGCTGCCGTGTTCGGTGGCGACGCTCTCGATCGCCGGCAGCATCTCGGTGAGCAGCTCGCCGAAGAGTTCCTCGGAAATCGACGTGCCGTCGATGCGGATCCGTTCGGTCGGCGAAATGAGGTGCGGCTTCGTGTGCAGGCCCACGCGCTTACCCGAGGCCTGCAGCGCGGCCGCAAGCATCGTCGCAGTCGAGCCCTTACCGCTCGTACCGGCAACGTGCAGCGTCGGATACGCGAACTGCGGCTCGCCCAGCGCAGCGACGAACGCCCGGATGCGATCGAGACGATTCGGTGACCGGCGGGAAGCGTGCTCGTTGATAAGACCGAGCAGATAGGATTGCGCGCTGGCGAAGTTCACGGTCGAAGCACTTCTACGGTGTCCGGTGTGGGGTTCCCGTTTTACCCGTCCGTGACGCCGCCGCGCAGCAGGTCGAGCGCATGCGGCAACGCGGGTAAGATGACGGCCAGCGTCTCGCGGACGGCTTTGGGGCTGCCCGGTAAGTTGACGATCAGCGTACGATCGCGCACACCCGCAACGGCCCGCGAGAGCATCGCCGTCTTGACGATCGCCATCGACGCCACGCGCATCGCCTCCGCGATCCCCGGCACTTCATAATCGAGCACGGCGCTGGTGGCTTGCGGCGTGCGGTCGCGCGGCGCGAGTCCCGTGCCGCCGCTGGTGAGGACCGCGCCGATGCCGCGATCGCACAATTCAATGAGCGCTGCTTGGAGCTCGGCCGGATCGTCGGCGATCACGCGCTCATCCTCGATCGTATACTGGGCGCCGAGCACCTCGCGGATCACCGGAATGCAGGCATCCGGCCGCACGCCGGCCGCCGCGCGATCCGAGAGCACGATGATGGCGACCGTATAGGCCTTAGGGGGCGTGCCAGTCACCGCTCTTGCCCCCGGTCTTCTCGAGCAAGCGGACCGCTTCGATCACGATGCCCTTGTCGACCGACTTGCACATGTCGTAGATGGTCAGCGCTGCGACGCTCGCCGCGACCATCGCTTCCATCTCGACGCCCGTCTTGGCACTGGTCGTCGCTTGCGCTTCGACGCGCAAGACCGTTTCATCGTCCCAACTGAAGCGCACGTCGACCGCATCGACGGGCAGCGGATGACAGAGCGGAATCAATTCGCCGGTGCGCTTGGCCGCAAAGATACCGGCGATTTGCGCGGCGACAAACGCATCGCCCTTCGGCAAGGTCGCCGCTTTGAGCGCTTCGGCCGCGCGTGGGGGTAAGCGCACGAGCGCGCACGCCCGCGCCGTTCGCCGCGTCACCGTTTTCGAACCGACATCCACCATCGTAACGGATCCGTCGGCGGCAACGTGCGACGGCCGGTTCAACGCGCGGGCGTCGCCGTCTGAAAGCGCAGCCAGACCAGCGCGAGCACCGCGAGCGCAAAGTACAAGAACGGATGCTTCGCATGTGCCTTGTCGCTGGAGAAGCCGAGCGCGCGGGTCATCTGGTTCGCCTCGAGCGGATGCAGAATCGAGAGGATCGCGCACAACACGAAGATGACGGCGAGCGCGATGGCGAGAGACTTCATGCAAACACTTTCGTACTAAAGAGAATCAGGGCTGCGGCGCCGGCGAGCAAGCAGTACCAGCCGAACGGCCGCAAATCGTTGTGCTGAAAATAGCGGGTGAGAAACGCGACCGACGCGTAGGCCGTTACCCCGGCGACCACGCAGCCCGCAATCGCTTCGACGGGCCCGATGGTGACGCCCGGTTTGAACAGCGTGGGGATCTCGAGGATGCCGGCCAGTAAAATCACCGGCGTCGCGAGGAGAAACGAGTAGTTGGCCGCCTCTTCATGATCCAGGTCGATCAGGAGTCCGGCCACGATCGAGGCGCCGGAGCGCGAGATCCCGGGCAAGAGCGCGAGACTCTGCGCGAAGCCGACGCCGATGCCCTCGAGCCAGGTTACCTGCTCGATGGGCTTCGCGACGCGCTCGCTGCGGGCGTGTTGACGGCGCCGCAGCCATTCGCCGGCGAACATCACCAGCGCATTGATCATCAGGAAGATCGCCACCGGAATCGGTGAGGCGAACAGTCCGCGCACGCTCGACTGGAAGAGCACGCCGAGGATGCCGACGGGAATCGTGCCGACGACCAGCAGCCAGCCCAGCCGCTCGTCGCGTTCGCCGCTCAACCGCCCGCGCACGATACTGCCCACGAGCGCGCGCACGATGCGGACCCACTCCTTACGGTAGAACGCCAAGAGCGCGAACGCCGTGCCCAGATGCAGCACGACTACAAACGCCAAGAACGATTCATCGCTCTCATCGACGTGCCAATGCAGCAGCGGCGGGATCAGCACCGTATGACCGAGACTCGAAATCGGGAAGAGCTCGCTGACGCCTTGTAAGACCGCCAGAAACATCGCTTGCGCGAAGGTCACGCCGGTCTTATTGCGACTGGAATTCCACGATGAAGATGTACGAAGCCGCTACCGGCTTACAATCGACGATCTGCGTCGCGAAGGTGCTTTGCCGCGCCGATGTCAGCGCGGCGTTGTTGAGCAACGCGCTCGGCGAACGATCGACCTTCGCCGACACGAGCTTGCTGTTTTCATCGAGCGTCACGGACACGCGCACTTCGCCGCTGATCCCCTGTTGCTGGGCGATCGCCGGCGTCTCGGCCTGCACCGCATTGACCACGTGCTGCGGGACGTTCGGCCGGGCGCACGCCGGCGGCGGCGGGGTCGGAGGCGGCGTCGGGGGCGCCGGAGTCGCCGGGGCCACGGTCGCTGCCGTCGTTGCCGCGCCGGTCGGTGCACCTTGCGGCACGCCGTTGGCGGAACCGGTCGTATTGGTGTTTGCGGCTTCGCTCGACTCGCCGGTGTTCTTGCTCGTCGTCTTGAGCGTCGTGACCTTGAGCCTCACGGCTTTCGGCGGCTCCGGCGTTTGCTTCACGGGCGGCGGTGTGGGCGGCGGCGTGGGCGGCGGCGTCGGCGTCGGTTTCGGAGTAGGCGGCGGCGTGGGCATCTTGTCGATCTTCACGACATCCGGCGGCTTCTCGACATCTTGCGTGCGATCGGTGTGGATCAGCGGAATGATGACCAGATGGAGCGCGATCGAAATGAGAAAACCGTAGAGCAGAAAATTCTGCGTCCGCTCTCGCACGGTCGACGGCGGAGTTTTCGGAGCTTTCGAACCCATATTTACGAAGACTGACCTTCCGGCTGGCCCTCGATATGATTCGCGAGGCCAAAGCCTGTAAGGCCTTCGTTCTTGGCGGCGTCCATCACGCGTAAGATCGTGCCGAAGTCGGCTTTGGGATCCGCCTTGATAATAACGGTGCGCAATTTTCCGCCCGTCTGCTGGACCAGATCGTGGAAGACGCGCGCAGAATCGGTGTTATCGACGATCGTCGAGCCGACTTGCACTCTGTTCTTCGAGTCGATCAGCACGACGATTTCCGACGGCTGGACCTTCAGGACGTTCTTGGCATCCGGCAGCTTCGGTTCTTTGGTGACCGAAGCCAAAATGATGAAGATGATCAGCAGCACCAACAGCACGTCCGTAAACGGCGTGATGTTGATGGTCGACATCACCTCATCTTCTTGCCCGCCTGCGGTAACGGCCATTAGGAGGTCACGAATCCGACGTCGTCGAGCCCGTTGAGACGCGCCGCGTCGAGCACGGTGATGACGGCTTGATACGGCGCTTTCACGTCGGCCGTCAGCGAGACGTGTTTGTTGCCGCGATGGCGCTTCACGTCGGCCATATCGGCGTAGATGTGCGCGGTGTCGGTCCGCTTGTTATCGATGAAGATCACGCCCTTTTCGCTCACCAGCACTTGGATGTTGTCGTTCTTCTTCAATTGCTGAATCGGCGAATTGTCGGACTTGTCCGGCAGATTCTTTTGGAATCCGGGCGGGGTCACGAGTGCGGCCAGAATCATGAAGATGATGAGCAAGACCAGCAGCACGTCGGTGAACGGCGTAATGTTGATTTCAGCCATCACCTCCTGGTCGCCGGCCGAGGAAAGCAAGGACATGGAAAGTTTAGACTAGCGCGCGGGCGTCGCGGCGGACGGCTGGTACAGTTCGGTCGGAATCGGCGCACCCGTGTTGTGGAAGTGCAGCATCTCGGCGAGCTGATTGGCCGCCACGATCATCTCTTGGTTGTACGACTTGATGCGCGACTTGAAGTAGTTGAAGAAAATCACGGAGACGACGGCGACGAACAGACCGGCGGCCGTCGTGATCAAGGCTTCCGATACACCGGCAGCAACGACGGCCGGCGTCGAATTGCCCTTGAGCGCGATGTCTTGGAAGGCGCGGATGATACCGAGCACCGTTCCGAAGAGACCGACGAACGGCGAGATGACGGCGATCGTACCGATGATCCCGAGGTTCCGCTCCAGCGCGTTGAGGTGCTCCATGAGCGCGATCGAGAGTGCGTCGGTGATGTCGGCGCGATTTTTCTCGCCGCGCTTGAGGCCGAACTCGAGGATCTTGGGGAGCATGCCCTTGTTCTGTTGGCAGACCTTGATGGCCCCGGGAAGGTCGTTGGCTGCGATCTTCTGACCGAGCGCACGCAACAGACCCTTCGAATCGGAGTGCTGGCTCGAGAAGAACAACAGCCGCTCGATGACGATCGCGATTGCCACGACCGACAGGACGAGCAATATCCACATTGCCGGGCCGCCGCTTACGATTGTTTGGAAAAATCCACCGATGTCCACGGTTGTCCCCAGGGCCTCCTACGATTGCGAGGGTTTGTACGGGTTCTGGCGTCTGCGAATGCGGCAACAGGAAACTTGCGCCAAGTCCCGGCCGACGAGGCCATGTGAGTTATCCCACAGGGTGCCGATTCCTCGTCCTCGTTTCCGGAATCATTATCCGCTTCTCAGCGCGCCTTTTGGCGGGCTATTTCCCGCCATTAAGCTGTTTTAAGGCGGCATCGATCATCTTTGCCAGGGGCGCATCCGTGCTATAAGCCGGCGTTCCCTTGGCTTTATTCATGTAGTCGAGCGCCGTCTTCGGGTCTTGCTTCTGCGAGGCCACAATGCCGAGAATGTAGTTTGCGCGGCCCGAATTCGGGTCCAAGGCGAGCGCCTTTTCGGCCTCGGCCTTGATCTTCTCCCAATCCGGTTTCTTATCGGTCGCCATGATGTAGGCGGCTTGCGCCGTCAACGCGCCGGCATTGGCCGGAAAGGCGGCTGCGCCGGATTCGAGCCGGCTCACCGATTCGGCGACCTTGCCGGCGTTTGCCAGCGCGACGGCCGGATTCATCACCGCAATGAACTCATCTTTGACGAGCTGGTTGGAAACTGTCGTGTCGAGCCGCGCAACGTCTTTGGCCGTCGTTGCCGCTTCGCCGAACTGCCCGGCGTTGAGTTGCGCCTCCGCGAGACTGAACGACAGCGCCACCAACGTCTTATCGTCGGGCTTGCCGGCGCTCGCGATCGCGCGCGCCTTCTGCAAGTCGGCGATGGCCGCGGCATCGTTCTGCATCCCCGTCTCCGCATTACCGCGGATATAGTAGCCTTGCAGGCTTTGCGGGTTCAGCGCGATGGCGCTGTTGGCGGCCGCGAGCGCGTCGGGGAACTTCTTCTGCTGCAACGCGGCATTGGCATATTTCTCATACGATTGCAGCGCCAGCGCTTTGTACTGATCCGGCACGGTGCCGGCTTTGTCGAACGCCGCAGCAGCCGCCGCAGGGTCGCCGACGAACGTGTTGGCGACGCCGAGCAGCGTATAGGCTTGCGTGTCGCCGGGATGCGCGTCGAGGTACGTTTGCAGGTCGGATTTCGCCTGATCGTATTTGCCGCCGCGAATATCGGTGAGCGCCGTCGCCAACGTACCTCCGCCGATTGCCGCAGTATCGCCACCGAACGTCAGCTGGAAATCGTAAAACGCCGTGACCGGTTTCGCGTCGCTCGTCGCCGGCTTATACTTCGATGAATTCGCGATTTCGAGCGCCGCAGCGTTGTCGCCGGGGTTCGTCGACTTGACGACTTTGACGACTTTGAACGTCCCGTCCTTAAAAACTTGGACCTGCACCGTAACGCTGCCGGCACCGGCCAAAGCCGTTTGATTATTGCCCTTCGCGAGCAACTTCGGCGCAACGTAGAACGATTCGGTCTGCGCGACTGCCGCGATCGGCAGCGCGACGAGCACGGCACAAGCGAGCAGGCGGAACGGGGACTTCAACATCTCACCTCTTCGGAACGGCATACGGTAAAGAACGGGGACTTCCGGGCGAACGTTCCAGCGCGACAACCGCCTGGTGGGCTCCGTCGAATGCCGCCAAAAGCGCCTCGACGTTCCCCGCCTTTAGCCCGGCCGCGGTGCTCTGCAGAGCAGCAGCAATAGACTCCAACGCCTCCGCGACCGCAACGGCGTTGGCCTTCGCGATCGGCGCCCACAGCTCCGCATCGGAATGCGCGAGCCGCAGCATCGACTGCATACCCGGACCACACAGATCGTACACCCGCGCATCTGCATCGCCGGTTGCCGCCACGAGTGCGCCGAGCGCGACCGAAAGCACTTGCGGTAAATGCGAACTGATTGCGACGAGCCGGTCGTGATCGGCAGCCGAAAGCACCAGCGGCCGGGCCCCGAGGGCCCCGATCACGGTTTCGAGCCGGGCTTGCGCGGCCGGGTCGCGCCCGGGAACGATCGCCCACGTCCGATCCTCGAACAGCGTCGCGTCCGCCGCCCCGAAGCCGCCGGTTTCGCGGCCGGCCAGCGGGTGCGAGGCAACAAAACGGTTCAACTCGCGCGCGGCTTCGACGACCGGCACCTTGACCGAGGCGACGTCGAACACGAGCTCGGGCTTTGCCAATTGCGGCGTGGCGGCGAGCACCGCGACCGTCACGTCGACCGGCAGCGCGATCGCGACGACCGTGCAGCGTTCGGCGAGGCTCGCAAGATCCGGTGCGGTATCATCGAGTGCGCCCGCCGCCGTCGCAGCGCGCAGCGCTTCGGGGTCGCGGTCGTAGCCGATCACGGTCGCACCCGCGGCGCGCGCGCGCAACGCGATCGAGCCGCCGATCAACCCGACGCCGGCGATGCCGAGGACGGTTCCCTTCACGAGCGTTCGAGATCCGGCCGCAACACGCGTGCGCCGTCGAGATAGACGTGCACGATCTCTTCTTGACGCTTGTCGGTATTGACGTGCAGCAGCACGCGAATGCAGCGCGGCAATGCCCCGGGAACCGCAACTTCGGTGAAGTTCAAGAGCGGAACGAGGGTCCAGCCCATGCGCCGCGCGGCCAGCGCCGGAAACTGCGAGACGAGATCCGGCGTGAGCGTGAACAGCGCCGAGGCGACGTCGTCGGAGCGAATACCGTTCTCGGCGATAATTTCACGCAACAGCCGTTCGGTCGCGTCGAGCAAGAGCGTTGCATCGTCGCGTTCGACGGTGATCGCACCGCGCACGCCGCGCACCGCGCTCACTCGCCGTCCTCGTCGTCGCCGGCTTTAGCCGCATCCGCGAGCACGCGCAGGGCCGACACCTCACGCGAAGTCGCATCGCGAATCTCGCCCGGCCCGAGCGTGCCAAGACCGATCGGCCCGAAGCGCAGCCGCGTGAGGCCGATCACCGGATGACCGAGTTCTTCAAACATGCGGCGCACTTGGCGGTTCCGGCCTTCGTGAATCGTCACGTCCACGCTCGAGGCGTCGCGCCGCGCCGCGACGACGCGCAGCTGCGCGGGTTCCGCCGGGCCGTCATCGAGCTTCATGCCGCGCTGCATCTCGGCGACTTGCGCCGACGTGAGGCGGCCGCGCAGCATCGCGCGGTACGTCTTCTCGACGCCGAATCGCGGGTGCGTAAGGACGTGTGCGAGCGCGCCGTCGTCGGTGAGCAAGAGCACGCCGGCGGTGTCGTAGTCGAGGCGGCCGACGGGCACGATGCGGCGCTGATAGTCGCGCGCCTTCAGCACGTCGGCGATCGTGCGGCGGCCTTCCGGATCGCGCATCGTCGTGACGACGCCGAGCGGTTTATTCATCACGATGTATGCGGATTCGAGCGCGGGCGCGACGATCCGCCCGCCGAACTCGACGACGTCCTCGGGAACGACCGACGTGCCGAGTTCGCGCACGACCCGTCCGTTGACCCGGACGAGTCCCGCCACGATCAGTTCTTCCGAACGGCGCCGCGACGCGACTCCGCTAGCGGCAAGGTAGCGCTGAAGCCTCACTGCGCGTCAGCGCGCGAGGACTTCGCCGGCGATCGTCGCCGCTACGTCCAACGACGAGCGCTTTGCGAATCCGCTCCGCAACTCGCGAACCTTGTTCGCTTCAGCCTCCGAGAGCAGCAGTTCGTCATCGCGCGTTGCCGAGAGCCGCACGTCGATCGGCGGCTCCACGCCGGCCTGGGCCAGCTCGCGCGAAAGCGCGATCTCGCCGTTGGCAATGGCCGTTGCTTCTTCGGCGACGACGGCATCGAACTGCGAGGGACCGTCGATGGCAACCGTCGCGACGATCGTAAGCGAGCCGCCTTCTTCACACGCGCGCGCCGCGCCGAAGTATCGCTTCGGTTTGGCGGCGACGGTGAAGTCGTTGATCGGCCGGCCCTGCGCGGCGCCCGTGCCGAACGCACGCGCGAGCCGGCTGAGCGAATCGAGCAAGATCACGACGTCGGAACCGAGTTCGACCAAACGCTTCGCGCGTTCCATGACGAGTTCGGCGGTGGCAACGTGATGATCGGGATGTTCGTCGAAGGTCGTGGCGACGATCTCGCCGTCGATGCGGCGCTGCAACGCCGCGGCGTCTTCGGGGCGGCCGTCGATCGAGAGCACGATCACGTGCGCATCGGGCGCGTTCGTGAGAATTCCACGCGCGATTGCGGCGAGCGTGGAGGTCGCGTCGACCCGCGGCGGTACGGTGATGAGGACGCGCTGGCCCTTCCCGAGCGGCGCGAAGAGATCGAGCGAGCGCGTCACGGCGTCGCCCTTGACGGCGAGCTTCCAGCGCTGCGTGGGCACCATCGCGTTGAGGTCTTCGAAGGTGCGGCGCGTACGGATCGATTCCGGATCGTAGCCGTTGACCGTCTCGACCTTGACGATGCCGTAGTACTTCTCGTTGTCTTTGGGCCGGCGGACTTGACCCGCGACGAGATCGCCGCGGCGCAATTCGAAGCGCCGGATCTGCGACTGACTGATGTAGATGTCGTCCGCGCCGAGCAGATAGCCCTCGCGGCGTAAGAACCCGTAGCCCTCGGGCAAGATGTCGAGCACGCCGTTGGCGTTTTCCACGCCGGAACGCTGCGCTTGGCTCTCGAGGATCTCGGCGACCAGTTCGTCCTTCTTGATCTTGACCGGAGTCGCGATGTCGAAGGTCTTGGCCAACTCGTTGAGCTCGGCTTTGCTCATCTCACCGAGTTGCTCGGCGGAGAGCTGCGGCGGTCCGACGGGCTGCGGGAATTCCGGCTGCGCGAAGATGTCGGCTTGCGACGGCGTGCCGTTTTCATTGGGCCGGTTGCGGTGGCGACGCGAACGTCGGCGGCGGCCGCCACCCTCGGGCCGGCCATTTTGCGGGGGTCGATTATCGTATTGCAGCGGAGTCGCTCTCTCGCGGAAGGTTGCGGCCACGAGCGTGAGGATCGACCGGTGAGGCTACCGGGATCCGACACGACGCGAACGCCGGTAGGAACATGCCAACGTCGACGGGGTTTAACGCCCGGCAACGCAAGGACTATAGCACACCGCTCTTCACGGCGACAAGGACCGGCGACCGCTCACCGCACGGCTGCCCCGGGCGTAGAAGCGGTGTTCGCGCTCGGCGGCCTTCGTCAAACCGATCCGCACGCTTGCGCCGATCTCTGGCTGCGCGCCGTCGTCGCCCAGGATCAGCCGCGCATCCGCGTCCAGATCGAGTCCGTCGAACGCGGGGTCGATCCCAAACGCCCGGCACAGGTTGCCCGGGCCGCGAGCGAGCTCATCGTCGCGCAGTTCGGGCCGGTCGCGCAGGGCGCGCATGCGTGCGATGCCCGCGAGCGGTTCGGCCGCGCGAATCAACACGGCCGCACCGATGCCCGGCTCTTCGGTGCTGACGTTGAGGCAATATGACGTTCCATAGATGAGGTAAACGTAGACGTGCGCGTGCGCTTCGAACATCGCGCGGTTGCGCTTGGTCGGACCTCGATATGCGTGCGAGGCCGGATCGTCGGTCCCGTAGGCCTCGGTCTCGACGATGCGACCGGCCAGCACCGCGCCGCCGTCGATCGGGCGGATGAGCAGTTTTCCAATGAGGAAGCGGGCAAGATCGAGCGTACCGGCCGGCAGATCGGCCCGGCGTAAGCGTTTAGGCGGCGGTGCGAAGCTGAAGCTCGGCGCGGGCGCGCCCTTCGAGGTCGGCGATTTCACGGGGGTCGGCGCGTTCGACGCGAGCGGCCGCGAAGCCGTTGAGCGCGCAACGTGCCCGGACGTAGGGCATGCCGAGTGCCGGCGGCACGACGACGGGCGAGGCCAGGTCGCGCACGACGCGCTCGTCGCCGAGGCGCACCCGGATCCGCACGAAGCCGCGCTTCCGCAGTTCCGCACCCAGGGCCGCCACGGCGGCATAGGCATATTCGCGGCCGTCGTAGAGCGCAAGCGGCGTGGCGCTGAACGGTATCCGCATGACGCCGCGGCCGGTGCCGTTGGCGATCGCCGCGTAGGCGATCCCCCGGCCGGAACCATCGTGGGCGAAGCCGACGAGGACGTCGGCGGCAGAGTTGCGATTCACGTTCAGTACTCCTGGAGATATTGTAGATCGAACATACGTTCGAGTCAACGGTAGCTCTCGCTTCCAGGAGCATAATCTCGTACCAGAGTGCCAAATGTACGGCACAGTGAAACCGATTTATACAGGTCGAGCACGGCCGCGGTCTGCCGCGCCCGGCCGAAGCGCTCCGCGGCATATCGGGCCGTCGCGGCATCGGGCGGGGCCGCGACGGCGGCGCTCAGGGCAGCCGCCACCGCCTCCGGCACGGGCGGAACGAGCCGGCCGAAGCCGCCCAGCACTTCGCGGTTCACCGGCGTGTCGACCGCGACGATCGGCAAACCCGCGGCGAGGGCTTCGGCCAGGACGAGACCTTGCGTTTCGGTCGGGCTCGGAAACACGAACGCGTCGCTCGATGCATAGAGATCCGGCAATGCTTCCGGTTCGAGCGCACCGGTGAAATGCACGCGCTCGCGTATGCCGAGCGCTGCCGCGCGCGCTTCGATTGCGGCGCGCTCGGGACCGTCGCCAACGATTGCAAGGCGCACGTTGCGCGTGCACGCGAGCGCATCGATTGCAAGTTCGAGATGTTTTTCTTTTGCAATGCGCGATACGGCGAGCACGATGCGCGCATCGTCGCGCGCACCGAGCAACGCGCGTGCGGACGCGCTGCGGCGGCCGTTTGTGAAACGCGCGACGTCGATCGAACTCGGCACGACGGCGATCGGTACGCGCACGCCGATCGCGCGCAAACGTTCGTGCATTGCAACCGTCGGAACGATCACCGCATCGGCGCGATCGGCAAACGCGCGCGTCACCATCGTCATAGCACGCCGCGCGATGCGTGGTTCGATGGGCGCGTAGTGCGCGTACTCGTCGATGCGCGTGTGATATGTGAAGACGAGCGGAATACCAAACCGGCGCGCAATATTCGCACCAAGCCAGCCCGTGACGAACGGCGAGTGCACGTGCACGACCGAAGCGCGGCGCACGCGCGCCCGTACCGCAGATGAAAGATACGGAACGCACAAACGGTAGCCGGTCGACGTCGGCAGCGGAAGCGAGGGCAAGCGCACGATCGCCTCGTCGCCGTCGCGTTCGTGCGGGAAATGGGGCGCGACGATCGTAACGCCGATACCGGCAGCAACGAGCCCGGCGCGCAACCCGTCGATGCTAGCAACCACTCCGTTGCTGATGGGCCGATAGCATTCGCTGAAGAATGCGACTTCAGTCGGTTGTACGGGTGTACCGGTCAACGGCGTGTATCTCTACACGCGGCGCGCAAAGCATGATCCGGAGCACTTGTCAAATCGACGACCCTTGACGGCGTGTGTTATCATACCCCGAGTTCGTGCGGCCCTAGGGTCGCCGGCAAACTAACCGACCGAGCACTATCAGCTTGCTCGCTCGTCGAGTTCCCTCTAAAGGGCTAATACGAGATTCCGTCCGTTCGGCACGCATGCCTGGACTGATATCGTCGTGCCTCAACCAGGAAAGGAGACGGGTATCGGACGCGACTCTGCGTCGCCGATCGCCACCATCGGCGTCCTCTCGCTCGGGCTACTTTTGCCCGTAGGCGCGGGACCTCTCACCGACCGGGCCGTCGCCCTGCTCACGAGCAGCGTCGAAGGCCAAACCAAAACCATCACGCTCGTTCGCAACGGGCAAGCCGAACCGGTCCGCACGCGCGCCGCAACGGTCAGCGAACTCTTAACCGAACAAAACATCCGGCGCACCTCAGAGGACGCCCTTGATGTCGATCCGTCGTCCCCCGTGGCCGATGGCGAAACGATCGCCTACCGGGCGCCCGTTTCCGTGACCCTTGTGGTCGACGGCGTCACCCAAACGATCCAGACCTCGGCCGAGACCGTCGGCGACGTACTGGAGCATGCGCGGGTGGCCTTCGACTCCCACGACCGCCTGAGCCCGGCTGCCCCGGCGTCCATCGTCGCCGAAGACACCATCCGCATCAACCACGTGAACTCATGGGTCGAGCAGGTTCGCCGCGCCGTGCCTGTACCCGTCGAGCACCGGCTCTCGTTCGATCTCGCGATCGGCCGGGTCAAGATCGTGCAAAAGGGCGCCCCGGGCCAACGCCTCATCTCCTATCGCGTTACGCGGCAATCCAACCGCAGCCAAGCTCCGCGCCAAACCGTGATCGCCTCGCGCATCACGCAGAAGCCGCGCCCGCGGGTCATTGCGGCCGGCGTCGGTGAGTACGGCGCCTTTGCGAAGTTTGCCCAGGCCGGCTTCGACCGCACCGTCCGGCTGGCCCAGGCGGCCATGTCGATGGTCGCGACGGCGTATACCGCCAACTGCTACGGCTGCTCCGGCACGACGGCCATGGGCCAGCGCGCCGGCCACGGCATCGTCGCGGTCGACCCGCGCGTCATCCCGCTGGGTTCGCGCCTCTACATCCCGGGCTACGGTCAGGCCGTCGCCGGCGATACGGGCGGCGCAATCCACGGCAACCGCGTCGACCTCGGCTTCAACAGCGACGCCGACGCCATGCAATTCGGCCGCCGCAGTGTTACCGTCTACGTATTACACCCGTAGATAAAGCGAAGTACCCGTGAACCCGCGAGCTCTGCTTAGTGCTCGCGGGCTTCGTCCTAAGAAGTCGCTCGGGCAGAACTTCCTTATGGATGCCGGCACGTCGGCGCGCATCGCGCGGCTGACGGTCGACGCGCCCGGCGATCGGGTGCTCGAAGTCGGTGCGGGCACGGGCTCGCTCACGGCCGCATTGCTGGCCGCTGGGGCGGATCTCACCGCGTTCGATCTCGATGATTCGCTGGTCGATATCTTGCGTTCGCGGGAAGATTTAGCGGCGGCGCGGATCGAGCACGGCGACGCGCTGGCGTACGATTATGCCGGTTACGCGAGCGACGGACCGTGGCGCGCCGCCGGCAACCTTCCCTATAACATTGCGACGCCGCTGCTCATCACGCTAGCGCAGATGGAACGCCCGCCGGACCGCATCGTCGCGATGATTCAGAAGGACGTGGCCGACCGGCTGCTCGCTAAGCCCGGCACCGCGGCCTATGGAAGTCTGACCGTCGCACTCGCCGTAACGATGCGCGTGGAGCGGGCTTTCAACGTTGCGCCCGGACAGTTTTTTCCGCGGCCCAAGGTCGTCTCATCGGTCGTGGTGCTGCATCGGCTTGCCGCGCCGCTGGTTGACGTGCGCGACCGGCAGCGCTTCGAACAGGTCGTGCGTGGCGCGTTCGCGTACCGCCGCAAGACGCTCGCTAATTCGCTCGCGCTCGCGCTCGAACTTCCGCGCGAACGGATCGCCACGGCGCTCGCCGCTCTCGATCTCGACGCCGATATCCGTGGAGAAACCCTCGATCTCCGTACCTTTGCCGCCCTCGCGGACGCGCTGGCCAACTGACGCCTTTTTCTGGCAACGATCGATGCTCGTTCTGGTGGCGATCGGCGTTGCGTTCTACGCCGGACTGATCCTCGACAGCTTCGTTGCGATCCGGCTGCTCGGCACGACGCCGGGAGATATTGCCTCCGCCAAACTGACCTGGGGCATCACGATCGGTCAGTATCTCAGCTATCTTCCGGTGCTCGCGGTACTCCTGATCGGCGTGCCGTGGGCGAGCCGGATGTCGCTGCACGATCTCGGCCTGCGCGGCTTCGACCGCACGACCGTGTTCGCCGGCCTCATCGGCGCCGTGGCGATGTACGCGGTAACGATCGGCCTCGCCAACGTTCAGTACACGTTCACGCACCAAAAGCCCGAAGAAGCCGCGATCACGCTGTTCACCTCGACGCACGATCCCGCGCTGATCGTCTTGTTCACGTTTCTTGCCACGATCGCCGCACCGTTCATGGAAGAGTTCGTCTACCGCGGCTTCCTCTTCAACGCGCTAATGCGCTACGCGCCGGTATGGATCGCAGCGCTGGTCAGCGGTTTGCTCTTCGGCATCTCGCACGGCTCGCTCAGCGCGTTCTTGCCGCTTGCCGCTAGCGGCGTGGTGCTCGCCTACGTTTACCAGCGCAGTGGCTCGTTGACCGCATCGATGATCAGCCACGCGCTCTTCAACCTGATCAACGTCGCGCTAATCACGCTGGCCAAGCCCTCCTAAGCGCAACACTATCTCAGAATTGTCGTCAATCGTTGATATTTCTGGGCAATCGAAGTACGCTCTTTAGGCATGATCCATAGGGCACCGGCGGCACGACCGCCATCTCGGCAGATACTTAGCGGGAACCTCATTTTCGAGCGGGCCCGAGCCGGGCTCTCGCAAGCCGGACTCGCGGAAGCCTCCGGTGTTAGTCGCCAAAATATCTCCGACATCGAGCGCGGCGTCGTCAACCCGAGTCTCGACATCCTCGACAGGCTCGCCGGCGCCCTCGGCATTTTCATCGACCAGCTCTTCATTTACCGCGAGCCGGGCACTGTGGATGACGATGAACTGCAACGACGTCGAGCCGCCGGACGCGACGACTCCGTCGACGCCCTCGAGTTCCTCGACGCAGTCGAAGAATCGGCCGGTCGTCCCCGGCGATTCAGCAACGCTGGACGCCCGCGCATGGGACGTTAGGCTCAACCGCTCCGTCGCCGAAGACGTGCGGCGGGCCGATCCGTATCAATTCCCGGAAAAACGCCGTGGTCGTCTCGCGGGCGTGCGCGCTGCCGACTTAACCTATCGCGGCCGAACGTGGCGAGCAGAACGTCGTCGTTACCGTTAACTGGCAGACCGGCTCTTTAACGACTCAAACGAACGGCGTCGACGATCGCTTGCAGAGCGCCGATGAAACGGGGCGGCGCGAAGCGTTCGGCGTGCGCGCGCAGGCGTTGCGGATCGAAACGCGCGCGGTCGAACGTGCCGATGGCGGCGGCGAGCGATGCATCGTCGGGCGCATCGAAGAACGCGCCCGTTTCGCCCTCGACGATCGTCTCGAGTGCGCCGCCCGCGCGCAGCGCGATCGTCGGCGTGCCGGCCGCGGCGGCCTCGAGCGGAACGAGTCCGAAGTCTTCTTCACCCGGCAGAATCACGGCGCGCGCGTCGCCCACGAGCGCGTTGACTGCGGCGTCGCTCAAGTAGCCGTGAAACGTCGTGCGCGTTCCCGCCGCGAGCGCACGCAGTGCCGCCTCGTGGGGACCCGTACCGACGACGTCGAGCGCGACGCCGGCGCGCGCGCACGCGCGGATCGCGCGATCGATTTGCTTGTACTCGAGCAGCCGCGACACGACCGCGAACGCTTCGCTGCGGCCGGCGCCGGGCGTGAAGCGGTCGACATCGACCGGACACGGCAGCACGTCGGCGTCGCGTCCGTAGTAGCGCCGGACGCGTTCGGCAACGTTGCGAGAATTCGCGACGAAGCGCGTCGGACGCTGCGCGGCGCGCACGTCCCACGCCGCGAGCGCGCCGACGAGCGGACGCAGCAGCGGGTTGCCGCTGAAGCCGCCGACGTAACGCCCTTCATCGAAGACGAAGCGGCTCACCGTGTTGATGTAACACACGTGCACGGCGCCGGGCGGAACGATCACGCCCTTCGCCCACGCCGTCGTGGAGCTCACGATCGTGTCGTAACCGCGCAAATCGAACGACTCGAACGCGCTGGGATAGAACGGCGCGTACGCGCGAAAAAGTCGTTGTTTTAAAGGAAAATTCTGCAGGAACGACGTGCGCACGCGCGACCGCGGAACGAGGTCGGCGAGGCTCGCCGAATAGATCGACGTGTAGACCGGCGCGTCGGGGTAGGCGGTGAGAAAATGAGCGAACACCCGCTCCGCGCCGCCGCGCTGGTTGAGGTAATCGTGAACGAGTGCGACGCGCAGTTATGAACGCCGGCGGGGTAGAACGAGCGCGACCGTGTAGTGCTGCAAGTAGACCTTCGCCAGGCGCTGCACGTCGGCGGGTGTCACTCGATCGATTGCGGCGGTGACGGTCTGCGCGAGCGCCGGGTCGGCGCCTTCGTTTACCGCCGCGCCGATCTGCCACGCGCGGTCGGTCAACGTCACGGCTTCGAGCGCCCACTCACCGCGCGCGGTTTCCTTGTAACGCTTGATCACATCGGCGGCGAGCGGTTTCGTGACGGCCGTTTTCAGGATGGCGTCGAGCACGGTGAGCCCGGCGGTCGGGTCGAGCTGACTGCCGTTGATCGCGACCGTGAACGTGGCCGGCTTGACGTCGTAGGCGTACACNNGCAAAACCGACGAGCGCGAACGGCACGCCGATCTCGCGTTGCGTCACGAGGTGCTTGGGCTGCAAGCCGAACGCTTGCGTGGCCAGTACCGGCGGCGCCTCGCTTCCGGCGGCAAACGCGCCCAGCACGGCGTTTACGGCGTCGTTGGCGGTGTCATCAACGCGCCCGGTGGCGGTCACGAACGCGTCGCCGCGTAAATAATGGGCGGCGAAAAACGCGCTGACGTCGGCCGGCCCAAGACCCGCAAGCGATGCCCGCGTACCGTACGACGGCGCCCCGGCCGTGCCGCGGTAGTAGGAACTGCGCAGCATCTCGATGCCGACCGTCACGGGATTGCGTTCGTTGTCGTCGATACGCGAACCGAGCGCCTCGCGTGCCGCAGCAATGGTTGCCGGCGACGTGTCGGGCGTTGCGATCGCGCGCGCGAGGTCGGCACTCACCGCGGGCAACGCGCCCGGCAGTATCTCGAGTGAGAAACGGACCACGCCGGGATCGACGGCATAATCGATCGAACCGCCGGCAGCCACGATGCGGTCGGTCAGCGTCGTGCCGTCGATCTTGGTGAAAAGCAGCGTTTGCGCGGCCAGCGCCGCGAGCCCGTTTTCGGCCGCGGTTTGGCGCGCGGTTCCGGCACTTACGATGAGCTCGAGCCCGACGAGTTGCGCACCGGCATCGCTTTGCGCGTAGAACTTGGTACTGCCGAGATCGACCGCGTGCGGCACGGCGGTGAGCGCAAGCGTCGCGGCAAGAAGCAGCGGCAGCATTACTTCGGGTTCCCCGCAGCCGGAGCGACGGTGATCGCCGCGCCCGGGCGATCGAGATACTTGGCTGCGGTTGCCGCCACGAACTCCGGCGTCAGCGCCGCCGCCGCTGCCAGATAGCGGCCCGTGGCGCCGCCTTCTCCCGGAGCGTAGCCGGGGTTGCCCTCGACCGCATACCAGCCGTACGTGTCGGCGAGCGCCGACGGCGTCTCATCGTCGCTGAGGATGTGATAGACGAACTGCCGGCGCGCGGCTTCGAAGGCCGCGGGGGCGAGCGGCCGGCGAATCGCGAGCAGCGCCGTGTCCACGGCGGACCGCACGGCGACCTGATCGCCGCCGGTCGAGGTCATCAGAAACACGCCCGGATCGTGGTAGGTGACGAACGTGCCGACGAGCGTGCTGCCGGAATTGCGCACGGCCTTCTGCACGGCGCCCGTGTCGGGATAGAACAAGTAGTCGGCGATAAAATCGAACGCCGTCGCCGCGCGCTCGTCGCTGATCGGCGGACCGGCCCAGCCGAGGCCGAAGCCGGGCTCGGGTCCGGGGGCCGCAACCGGCCCGGCCGCGCCGGCCAGCGTTTCGGCGAGGGGCGTTTCCACGCCGGCCGCTGCGCCTTCGCGGCCCGGCAGCGCGGCTGCGAGCACCGACGCGTCGACGGCGCCGGTAACAATAAGCACCGCGTTCGCGGGCCGGAAAGCCCGTTCGGCATAGGTGCGCACGGTGTCGAGCGAGAGCGTCGCAAACGACGAACTCGAGCCATAGGGCGGAATCTTGGCCGGGCCGCCGGCGAAGAGCGTGGCGTAGATCGCGTCGTTGATGGCGGCATCGTGGTCGTAGCCGCGGATCACGCCGGCTTCAACCACGTTTTGGCGCGCGAGCCCGAGCCCGGCTTCCGTGAGGACGGGGGCAAAAAACGAGCGGGTGAGTTCCCGCACCGCATCGGCCGCGCGGTCGGCCGGAACCAGCACCGAGACGGCGACGCTTTCCGGATAGGCCGTGACGTTGAGCCGCCCGCCGACCTGGCGCGCGAACTGCGAGAGCGCCGTGCCGGTGACCGGCTTCGAGGCGGCGATGGCGGAGGCGGCGAGCCGGCCGAGGCCCGGCACCGCGTCGGCGGCAAAGCCGCTCGAGGGCGCGCGGTACCAGAGCGCCACGGCAGCCACCGCGGCGCCGCCGCCCGGCCGGATCAGATATGTCCCGCCGCCGGCAAGCGTACCGGTAAGGGGCGTTCCGGCGTCGGGAGCGGCCCCGGCAGATGAAAGCACAAGGGCCGCGCCAACCAGCGCGGCCCTCACGACGGCGCCGATGCGCACCGTTACGCCGGCTCCGGCGTGATGTTCGGCGGCAACCGTTTCGGCTTTTCGCGCGCCGGCGGTTCCGGATCGGCGGTTTTCGCCGCGATCGGGAGTTCCTCGGGCAGCACTTCCGGGGGCGAAGGCGGCCACGCCTTGTTGTTCATGATCGCCAGAACTTCTTCGGTTTCAACCGTCTCGTGCTCGAGCAACGACGCTACCATTCGCTCGACCTTATCCCAATTTGCTTCGAGAATTCTGCGAGCGTCGCCGTAGCAATCGTCGATGATCTTGCGAACCTCGGTATCGATCTTGAACGCGACTTCTTCGGAATAATTGCGGTCTTCGCCGAAGTCGCGGCCCAAGAACACCTGATGGTTGCCGCGACCGTATTGGATCGGGCCGAGCGTATCGGACATGCCGTACTGCGTGACCATACGGCGCGCGATCTCGGTCGCTTTCGCGAAGTCGTCCGACGCGCCGGTGGTGACGTCGCCGAACTTGATCTCCTCGGAAATGCGTCCGGCGAGCATGCGCTTGATCATCGCCAGCAACTCGTTCTTGGTTTGCGAGTGCCGGTCTTCATCGGGCAGCGACCACGTGAGGCCGAGCGCCATCCCGCGCGGGATGATCGTGACCTTGTGTACCGGATCGCTGTTGGGCGTGAGCCCGCCGACGACGGCGTGACCCGATTCGTGAAACGCGGTATTCTCTTTTTCGCGCTGCGACATCACGAGCGATTTGCGTTCCGGTCCGACCAGCACGCGATCGATCGCTTCTTCGCACTCGGCCATCTCGATCACGCTCTTGTTGCGGCGGGCTGCGAGCAGCGCCGCCTCGTTGAGCAGATTCTCGAGATCCGCACCGGAAAATCCGGGCGTGCGCTTGGCCAGCGTGTCGAGCGAGATTTCTTTGGAGAGCGGCTTGTTCTTCGAGTGCACGGCGAGAATCGCGGCGCGGCCTTTGACGTCGGCACGGTCGACGACGATCTGGCGATCGAAGCGGCCCGGACGCAGCAGCGCCGGATCGAGCACGTCGGGGCGGTTCGTCGCGGCAATCAGAATGACGCCGGTATTTTGATCGAAGCCGTCCATTTCGACGAGCAACTGGTTCAAGGTTTGTTCGCGCTCGTCGTGACCACCGCCGAGGCCGGCACCGCGCTGGCGGCCGACCGCGTCGATTTCATCGATGAACACGATGCAAGGCGCCGACTTCTTCGCTTGTTCGAAGAGGTCGCGGACGCGGCTCGCGCCGACGCCGACGAACATCTCCACGAAATCGGAACCCGAGATCGAGAAGAACGGCACGCCGGCCTCACCGGCAATCGCGCGGGCCAGCAGCGTTTTACCGGAGCCCGGCGGGCCCAGCAGCAGCACGCCCTTGGGAATGCGCGCGCCGAGCGCTTGAAATTTCTTCGGGTACTTGAGGAACTCGACGACCTCGCCCAGCTCTTCTTTCGCTTCCTCGATACCGGCCACATCGGCGAACGTCACCTTGGGCCGGTTCTCCGAGAGCAGCTTCGCACGCGACCGCCCGAAGGACATCGCTTGACTGCCGCCGCTCTGGGCCTGACGCAGGATGAAGACTAAGACGAGGCCCAGCGCGAGAAACGGCAAGATCGAAACCGCGAACCCGAGGATCGGGCTCTGGCTGGTGGCCTCGGCCGAAATCGTCACGTGATGGGCGCGCAGCGTCGGGATCAACGACGGATCCTGAGCCGCGGGGGCCGTGGTCGTGAACTTGTCGCCGCTCGCTTCGGTGCCGCTGATCTCGCTGCCGGTCAGCTTGACGTCTTTGATCTGGTTCTCGACCACGCGGTCGTAGAACGCCGAGTATGCCAGCGACTTGCTGGGCGTCTGCGGGAGCAGCAGCTTGTCAACGATGATGATGACAAGTAAGAAAATCCCGAGGACGACGAGGATGCTTTTAAGATGCTTGCCCATGGTTGGTGAGACTTTCGTACCGTTCTTTCTGACCGAACGTTTCTCGCTTCAACCCAATTCGGCTGAGGACCGTGGCAGATTCCGGGCCTTATTCAGGCTCTGAAAAGATATCCGGCCGCAGCTTTGCGATGTAGGGCAGAGTCCGGTACCGTTCTTGGTAGTCCAAACCGTACCCTACGATAAACTCGTCCGGGCACGTTAAACCGACGTAATCGGCCTTAACGTTTGCGATCCGGCGGTAGGGCTTGTCGAGCAAGACCGCCGAGCGCAGGGAGAGCGGTTTGCGGGCGGAGAGCAGCGCGTTCAGGTACGAGAGGGTGAGACCATTGTCGATGATATCCTCGACGATCACCACGCGCCGGCCCTCGATGGCGTGCGTCGTATCTTGAATGAGGCGCACCTCACCCGACGAGCGGCTCGCGTTCCCGTAGCTGGAAACGGCCATCAGATCGAGGTAGACGCGCGCCGGGCCGGGCTGGATCCCGTCGAGTGCGCGGGCCAGGTCCGAGAGCACGTGCACGGCGCCCTTGAGGATGCCGAGCAACAGCACGTCTTCGCCGACGTGATCCCGGGCAATTTGCTCGGCCAGCGAGCGGATCGCAGCCGCGATCTCCGCCTCGCTGAACAAGACGCATTCCAAATCCGGATGAAGCGCGCGCGCAGATCTCGGTGAACTCATGGCGGTGCCTTCGAGATGTTAGCCGCGAGTTGCCTCCGCCACGGGCGAAGCCGGTGTGACGACGCGCAAGACGACGACCGCGATGACCAGGGCGGCCGCAAGCGCCGCTGCCACCGCAACGACCGTCCCCGTCCAGCCGGCCGCACCGAACGCGATGCCGCCGAGCGAGCCGAGCACGCTCGAACCGAGATAGTACGCAAACAAATACAGCGCGGTCGCATGCGCGCGATTACTCGTCGCGCGGCGGCCGACCCAACTGCTGGCCACCGAGTGTGCGCCGAAAAATCCGACCGTGAGAATCGCAATGCCGCACACGATCGTCACCAGATCGCGCGCGAGCGTTACGAGTACACCGGCGAGAAAGATCGCCTCGCTGATCCATAGCACGTTGCGCCGGCCGTAGCGGTCGGCAAGGCGCCCCATAACGGCCGACGCTACGCTGCCGAGCAGATACACGACGAAGATCGCGCCGATCGCGGATTGGCTAAGCAAAAACGGCGGCGCGAGCAGCCGGAAGCCGATGTAGTTGTAGATCGCCACGAACGCGCCCATGATGATGAAGCCCGTCGCGTAGAGCCACGGCAAGCCGGCGTCGGAGACGTGCGCGCGGTAAGCGTGCACGTGTTCGCGGGCGGATTGCGCGTGCGGCGTGAAGCCGCGCGACGCCGGCAAGAGCAGCGCGACGGCCACGGCGCACGCGACGGCCACGATCGCGATGGCGATCAAACCGGCGCGCCAGCCGGCATGGTCGGCCACGATGCCGACGACGAACCGGCCCGACATGCCGCCGAGCGCGGTGCCCGCAACGTAGAGTCCCATCGAAAAGCCCAGCGCCTCGGGCGCTACTTCTTCGCTGATGTAGGCCATCGCGATCGCCGGCACGCCGCTGATCGCGATGCCCTCGAGCAGACGCAGACCGAGCAGCGCGCCGAAGTTCGGCGCCGCCGCGCACAAAAACGTAATGCCGCTGGAAATCAGCAGCGATGCCACGATCGGGACCTTGCGCCCAAACGATTCGGAAAGCGACCCCGCCGCGAACAGCGCGACGGCCAGCGCCACCGTCGACACGGAGAGCACGAGACTCGCGGTTGCGGGAGCGACGGCGAATTGCGCGGCCAGCGCGGGCAGCACCGGCTGCACGTCGTAGAGCGCGGCGAACGTCGCGAGACCCGCCAGAAACAGCGCAAAATTCGCGAGCCAATAGCGCGCGGTGTTTATTCGCGTGGTTCGACCTCGCCGCCGACGGCTTCGACTCCGGGCTTGAGGAACACGCGCGCGCCGGGCTCGGCATCGAGTGCCGCTTCGATGCGCTCGAACGGGATGTCGCGCAGGAGATCGCGCTCGCGCAAGCGTTCGCGTAGGTCTTTGCGCGCACGCGCGCGCTCGTCGCCCATCCGCTCGGCGCGCACGATCTCGGCGCAGCGCGCAACCGACGCGTCGAGTTGCGGGAAGTCGGCGCGCAGGTCGTCGAGCCGCGCGCGGAGGGCGTTGCGTTTGTAGCGCGTCTGCGCGTTGGTCGGATCGATCGCGTACGGCAGGCCGATGCGGCGCAGTTCGGCGTGCAGTTCGGCGCGCGTCACGCGCAGGAACGGCCGCACGAGATCGATCCCCTCCGCGAGCGCGCGGCGCGGCGCCATGCCGGCGAGTCCGTCGAGGCCGCTGCCGCGAAAGAGCGCCAGCAGCACCGTCTCGGTTTGATCTTCAGCACAATGCGCGGTTGCAATCGCGCTCGCGCCGCAGTCGCGCGCGATTGCTTCGAGCGCCGCATAGCGCGCGGCGCGCAGCGCGGCTTCGTCGGCGCCGGCCGTGACGGCGGCGATGCGCACCGGACGGTCGAGCCGCGCACCCAGCGAGAGCACGACGCATTCATCTTGCCAGGCCGATTCGCGCAGGCCGTGATTGACGTGCGCCAGCACGACGGAGAAATCGTCGGCTCGCCCGATGCGATCGAGCACGGCAGCCAGCACGACCGAATCCGGACCGCCCGACGCGGCGACGACGATCGTGGACTGCGGCGGTACGCGCAGCGCGCGGCGGACTCGCGTATCGAGAAACGCGCCGGGCCGCGCGCCGCGCATTAGCTGGTCGCGCGCTCCAGGTCGCGCTTCGCGTCACGATCCGCGATCGTGCGGCGCTTGTCCCAGATCTTCTTGCCGCGCATCAAGCCCAGTTCGAGCTTCACCCGGCCGCGCTTGAAGTACAGCCGCAGCGGGATCAGCGTGAGCCCTTTCTCCGCGGCCCGGCCGGTCAAGCGCTCGAGCTGCTCCTTGTGCAGCAGCAGTTTGCGCGGGCGCCCCGGCTCGTGGTTGAAGATGCTCGCTTCCTTATACGGGGGAATGGTGAAGTTGACGAGCCACAGTTCGCCGTCGCGGACGCGCGCGAAGCCCTCGTTGAGACTGAGGTTGCCGTTACGGACCGACTTGATCTCGGTTCCGCTCAGCGCAACGCCGACTTCGAGCGATTCGAGCTTCTCGTATTCATAGCGCGCCCGGCGATTGTCGAACGTCGGCTCCTTCGCTGCGCTCTTGGCCTCGCCGGCGGCCGCCGCCTTACGCGCAACCTTGGATTTCATAGCCGACCAAGAGACACGAACGAACCTTCGGCGGTTGCGAGTAACGTGCCGTCTTCGAGCGTGAGGGATGCTTCGAGGTAGAGGACCTTGCGGCGGCGTTCTTTGACGTGGCCGCGCATCACGAGTTTGGCCCCCAGCGGAACGGGCTTGCGGAAGCGGACCTCGCACGAAGCCGTCATGGCCTTTTCGCCGGCAAACCGGCACGCGTGCGCCATCGCTTCATCGAGCAGCATCATCACCACGCCGCCGTGGGCGATGCCGCGATAGCCCTGCAGCCGCGGCGGAAGCGTGACCTCGCTGCGCGCGGCATCTTCACCGTCGGGCACGAAATCGAGGTGCAGCCCTTCGGCGTTGTGCGGGCCGCATGCAAAACAGCGGTGGTCGTCGACGAGCTCGGGCGCGCTCATCGCGGCAACCGCGCCAACAGCGTGCCCGCATAATCGGCATCCACGTTTGCGGCGATCGACGCGCGCAGCACGCGACGCGCATCGTCGGGCCGCTTGGCGTCGGTGTAAATGAGCGCGAGCAGCGTGTAGCCGTGCTGACCGGCCTCGCCCACATGCCCGACGTCGATCTGCAGACCCCGCGTGGCGTAGTCGATCGCCGCCTGCGACTGATGCAGATCGTACAGCAGCGATGCGATGTGGAAGTCGATGTCGGCGTATTCCGGTACGGCGTTGGGAATGTCGATGGCGAGGCTCAGGCCGCGCTGCGGATCCTTGAGGTCGACTTGATAGATCGTCGCCAGGTATTCGCGCGCGAGCACGTCGCTCGGGTCGCGCGCCAGCGCGGCCAGAAACTCGACCTTCGCCCGCGTCGCGCTGCGTTCGTTTGCGCGCAGGATGCCCAGGCCCGTGTGCGCACCGGCGGCGTCCGGCGCAGCGGCGAGCGCGGCCGCGAAGGCTTCGCGCGCATCGGCGCTGCGGTCGCGCCCCAGCGAACCCGCAAACACGTACGAGAACCCAAGCCGCAGCTGCGTGACGTAGCCGCGCGGATCGGCGACGAGCCGGTCCTCTTCGGCGGCGATGAGTGCGTCGAGTTCGCCCGGCGTTTGCGCCGCCGTGGCGTTGAGGAACGAAATGGCCAGCGTGTTATCGGGCACGACCGCCAGCGCCGCCTCGAAACGCGCGCGCGCCGCTTGAAAGTCGCGCCGGTAAAAGGCGCGCAAACCGGCGTCGAGCGGCCGCGTAAACGCGGCGTCCGCATACGCGCTGCGCGCCGGCGCAGCGCCGAGCAGCAGCATGCCTGCGGCGAGCGCGAGCAGCGCCTTCATCGGCCGACGAGCAAACGGCGGGCCAGCGCCTCGGGCAAATGCGCGGAGACGATCTTCTCCTGCACTTTGGCGATCGCGTAGTCGAAGCGCACGATGTTGATCGTGTGCGTTTCGGCATCGAAGAGGCCGAACGACGCGCGCGGGTTGAGATCGCGCGGCTGCCCGACGCTGCCGACGTTTACGATGTAGCGCACGCCCGGAACCAGCACGACCTCGCCGCCTTGCTGGAGGTGCTTGTGCGTGATCGAGCCGTCGATCTCGAGCGCGTAATACTCGGCGATGTGCGTGTGGCCGATGAAGATGAGCGGTGCGTCGGTCGCCGCGAATGCACGGCCGGCGCCGGCCTTATCGAGGATGTATTCGAAATAGTTTTTCGGCGCGCCGTGGACGAGCAAGAACTCCGGCATGCGAAATTCGTAGCCGAGCGAGTTCAGCCACGCCGTGCTCTCCGCGTTGATCACGCGCTGCGTCCACTTCATCGCTTCGCGCGCCGCGGGGTTGAAGTACGCGAGGCCGAAATTATCGATCGCCGCGACGTCGTGATTGCCCAGCACCGTGGCAAACGAAAGGTCGCGGATCTTCGCCACGCACTCGTTAGGGTTCGGGCCGTAACCGACGATGTCGCCGAGACAGAGCAGTTTGTCGTCCGCGCGGGTCAATGCGAGGGCGGCGTCGAGGGCTTCGATGTTCGAATGGACGTCCGAGAAAATCGCGTAACGCGCCACGTTTAGCTCACGCGTTCGCGTAACGCGTCGAGCGCGGCGGCAAAGTGCTCGTAAAACAGCGCGCGCTCTTCGGGCGTACCGACCGTGACGCGAATGTAGCCGTTGATCGGCGGCTCGCCCGGCTTGCGCACGAACACCCCGCGTTCGAGCAACCCGTGCATCATCGCCTCGGCCGCCTGGCGCGTGCCGATCTCGAAACACACGAAGTTGGTTTGCGAGGGCAGCGTGCGCACGCCGATGCGCTTGCCGAAGGCGTGATACTCCTCGCGCCCGCGCGCGACTTCGGCCACGACGTGTTGCACGAAAGCCTGGTCGTCGAGGGCGGCGAGCGCGCCGATTTGCGCGGTGCGGTTCACGCCGAAGTGGTTGCGGATCTTCTGAAACGTGGCGATCGCTTCGCGCGAGGCGAGCGCGTAGCCGATGCGCGCGCCGGCCATGCCGTACGCTTTGGAAAACGTGTGCAGGCGGATCGTCCGCTCGTCGATGCCTTCGGGCAGGAGCGTCCCCGACGTCACAAAGTGCGCGTAGGCTTCGTCGAGCACGAAGAGCGTGTCGGGCGGCAGTCCGTCGCGTAAACGCGCGACCGCATCGGCGTCGACGAACGACCCGCTCGGGTTGTCGGGATTCGCCAAGTACACGATCTTCGGCTGGATTTCGCGCGCGCGCGCCAGCATCGCCTCGATGTCGACCGAGCCGTCGGAAAACGGCGGCACGGTGATCAGATCGAGCCCGTGCCCGATCACCTGAAACGCGAACGTGGCATAGCTGCCATGCGACATCAGCACCGGATCGCCGAGCGCGCCGTAGGTGCGGCAAATCAGACCGAGCAGTTCGTCGACGCCCGAGCCGACGACGATATTTTCGATCGTGCAGTTGTGCCGCGCGGCGAGCGCCGTGCGCAGATCGACCGACTCCGGATCGCCGTAGATCGAAACCATCGGCACGGCGGCCTGCATGGCGGCAATCGCCAGCGGCGAGGGGCCGAAGGCGCTCTCGTTCGCGCCGAGCCGCACGAGCGACGAACGCCCGACGCGGCGCGCGAGTTCTTCCGGCGCAACAAACGGCGTCGTCGCCGGGACCGCGCGAATCGCGGCCGTCGGCTGCGGGTGCTGGCTCATCGGGGCACCGTTCTGTTTCGCGTGTGCTTGCCCCCGGCGGTCAGCCGCTGCGCCCACCGCTGCTGTAGCGATGCACGGTCACGGCCGCGCCGGTCGCAATCGCGGTGGATTCGGGGCCGACCACCACGTAGCCGTGAGCGCGCGCGAGCAGACTCGTCTGGGCCGAACGCAGAATCAACGGAGACGCGAGCACCCGGCCGTCGACGTAGCGCAGTTCCGCCGGAACGAACCACGTCCAGCCCGGCCGGCCCGTGAACGGCTGCTCGGCAATCGCCGCGATGGTGCTCTGCGGCGTGACCGCCTCGCCGGCCAGGCGCGAAAAGATCGGCGCGGCGACGGCTTCGAGGATCATCAAGGAAGACGCGGGATTGCCGGGCAGTCCGATGACCGGCTTGCCGTCGAGCATCGCGAACACGGTCGGCTTCCCCGGCTTCACCCGCAGGCCGTGGACGATCACGCCGGGTTTCCCGAGGCCGTCGATCACGCGCGGCGTGAGATCGCGAACGCCGACCGACGAGCCGCCCGTCAGCACGACCGCGTCGGCGGCAGCGAGCGCGGAGCGCAGCGCCTCGGTCAGCGCCTCCGGCGTATCGATCGCCACCGGCCGCTGCACCGGCTCGCAGCCGAGTGCGATCAGCGCGCCCGCAATCGCCCAGCGGTTCGAGTCGCGCACCTGGCCGCGCCCGGGCTGCTTGGCCGCCTCAACGAGTTCATCGCCGGTCGAGACGATCGCCACGCGCGGGCGCTTATACACCGGCACATCGACGATACCGAGGGTCGCGAGCACGGCCAGCTCCGGGCCGCCGATCCGCCGGCCGGCATCGAGGACGCAATCGCCGGGCCGCATGTCGGAGCCGGGCGGGGTGAAGTTCTCGCCGCTCTCCAGCACGTCGTTCGGCACGACGACCGGACCGGAACCGTCCGGCGCTTCGGATTCGACCGAATCTTCGACCGGAATGACGGCATCGGCGCCGGCCGGCAGCACGCCGCCGGTGGGAATGCGCATCGACTCGCCGGGCCCGATCGGTCCGGGCGGAACGTGGCCCATGCGGATTTCGCCCACGATGCGCCGGGGGCTGCGGCCCTCGGCTGCGACCAGGGCAAAGCCGTCCATGGTCGAGCGCGAATCGGCCGGATATTCCGTATCGGCGACCGCCGCGGCCGCGAGGATACGGCCGGTTGCGTCGGCCAAGCCGACGCGTTCCACGGCCGGCGGCGGGATGCTGACGGCGGCGAAATACGCGGCGCGGGCTTCGGCGGGCGTGAGGAGCGCTTCAACGGCGAACCCCTCGCCCGGCTTGAGAATCTGCGGTGCGGCCATGCGGAGAAATTCTGCGCGGCGGGGCCTCCTACCGTCCGTGCACGCAAATTCGGCCTTTGCGGCGAAAGCAGGGGGTCGACATGCTGGACCTCACTCTTGTTCGCAATGATCCCGAGCGCGTGCGCATCTCGGCGCGCCGCCGCGGGCAAAGCGACGCCTTCGTCGACCGGATCCTCGAACTGGACGGCGAACGCCGCGCGGCCCTCACCAGCGCCGAAACCCTCAAAGCCGAGAAGAACGCGCTCACCGCATCGATCTCCAAAGCCGCGGATCGCGCCGCCGAAGCCGCACGCCTGAGACCGGAAATCGCCGCGCTCGACGTCCTCATCGCCGGCGCGGCGGAAAAGCTGCCGGAATTCGACGAGCAGATGGCCGCGCTCCTGAGCGACGTGCCGAACGTGCTCGACGGCAGCGTTCCCGACGGCACAGGCGCGGAGCAGAACCGGGAGGTGCGCAGCTGGGGCGACGTGCCGAAATACGCGTTCGAGCCGAAGCCGCATTGGGAAATCGCCGAGACGCTGGGCATTCTCGATACCGAACGCGCGGTGAAGATTTCGGGCAGCCGGTTTGCGATTCTGCGCGGCGCCGGCGCGCGGCTCTCGCGCGCGATCGCCGCGTTCTTCCTCGATCGCGCGGCGCGCGGCGGCTATCTCGAAATCGAACCGCCGGTGCTCGTCTCGAAAGCGACGATGTGGTCGACCGGACAGTTGACCAAATTCGCCGATGCGATGTTCAGCGATCCGACGGTCGATCTGTTTCTTATTCCGACGGCCGAAGTACCGCTCACCGGGATGCACCGCGATGAGATTCTTCCGGCCGACCTTCTTCCGCTGCGCTACGCCGCGCACACGCCGTGCTTTCGCAAGGAAGCCGGCGCGGCCGGAAAGGACACGCGCGGCTTGATCCGGCAGCATCAGTTCGAAAAAGTCGAGCTGGTGTGGTTGACCCAGCCCGAGCGTTCGTTCGATGATCTCGACCGGCTCACGGCGCACGCGTCGGCGCTGCTGCAAGAACTCGGCCTCGCGCATCGCGTGATGCTGCTGTGCGCCGGCGATACGGGCTTCAACGCGGCAAAGACGTTCGATCTCGAAGTGTGGCTTCCAAGCGGCGGCGGACTCTTCCGCGAGATCAGCTCGTGTTCGAACTGCACCGATTTTCAAGCGCGCCGGTCGGCCATCCGGTTTCGGCGCGACACGAAAGCGAAACCCGAATTCGTGCACACGCTCAACGGATCCGGACTCGCGATCGGCCGCACGCTCGTGGCCGTGATCGAAAACTACCAGCGCGCAGACGGCGGCATCGACATTCCGGCGGCCTTGCAGCCCTTTGCCGGTTTTGCATCGATCGAACCCGGCGGCAGCACGCGGGAGGCAGCGCAATCGACGACGCGCTGATCGTTTACGCCGCGCGCCTCTTGAGCGCGGGCGCGGTGATCGCACTGCCGACGGAAACCGTGTACGGACTCGCCGCGGACGTCACGAACGCCGCGGCCGTACGGCGCATCTACGCGATCAAAGGGCGGCCGCTCGATCATCCGCTGATCGTGCATTTGCCGAGCGCGGCACAGCTCGAACGCTATGCCGCCGACGTGCCGCCCGCCGCGCGCCTGCTCGTCGAGCGGTTCTGGCCCGGACCGTTGACGATCGTCCTGCGTAAGAGCGACGAAGTGCCCCTCAGCGTCACGGGCGGCCAAGCCACCGTCGCACTGCGCATGATCGATCATCCGCTCGCGCGGGACATCTTACGCCGCTTCGGCAGCGCGGTTGCCGCGCCGTCGGCCAATCGCTTCGGGCGCGTCAGTCCGACCACGGCCGAGCACGTGCGCGCCGATCTCGGCGACGACGTCGATTTGATCGTCGACGGCGGACCGGCCCGTATCGGCGTCGAGTCGACGATCATCGATCTCACCGGCGACGTTCCCGCCATCTTGCGCCAAGGCGCGATCGGTGCGACGGCGCTCGCCGACGCGCTCGGCACGCCCGTCGTTGCGCGCAGCGGCGGCAGCGTGCGCGCGCCCGGCATGCTCGCCGCGCACTACGCACCGCGCGCGGCGCTCGTCGTGGTCGAAGACGGCACGCAGGCCGAAGTCGCGGCACAACTGCGCGCGAGCGGCGGGCACGTTGCCGAACTCATCTTGCCCGACGATCCGCGCGCTGCCGCACGCTCGCTTTACGCCTCGCTGCGCGCGCTCGATACGCAGGACTTCGATACGATCGTCGTCGCGCTGCCCGCCGACAACGAAGCGAACGCCGCCGTGCGCGACCGTCTGCAGCGCGCGGCCACGCCCGCGTTAACTAACGCGGAAGCGTACCGGTTTTTGCAGCGAGCCGCCGCACCGAGTCGTCGATCGCGTAAGACTCCAGATCGCTAAGGGCGATCCAGCGAACGTCGTGCGACTCTTCGTTGCGCACGAGGGGTTCGCGCGGATCGGCTTCGAGCGCGAAGCGCAGGTCGTAGTGATCGTGCGCCGGTTCGCTCCCGCGCGCCGGAATGCGATGCACGTCGATATCGTAGATCGAGTCGACAATCATGCGCAGGGTGCGCAGGCCCGATTCTTCGCGCGCTTCGCGCAGCGCCGACCGGCGCACGTCCGGATCGCCGTCGACGTGACCGCCGAGCTGCAGCCAACGGTCGAGTTTGCGATGATGGAGCAGTACCGCTCGCGCACGCTCTGGATCGACGATCCAGGCCGACGCGGTCACGTGGCCGGGCACGAGCGTTCGATCGAAGGCGGTCATCTCGTGCGTCGCGAGAAACGCAACGAGCCGGTCGCGCATCGCGCGTTCGCGCTCGTCAAACGGCCGATAGCCGCGCACATCGTCCAGGAGTTCGCTCGCGGGGCTGAACATTAGGACCGGAATGTTTCATCCCGCCCCGGCCCCGGTCCCGCGCGCGCGTGTGGCCGATATGGCCGTGTACGTGCCCGACGGCCGTCTCACCAATGCCGATCTCGCCGCGATGGTCGAGACCAGCGACGAGTGGATCGTGCAGCGCACGGGGATTCGCGAGCGCAGCATTGCGGCGAACGATCAGTTTGCAAGCGATCTGTGTCTCGAGGCCGTGCGTCGCTTGCGCGAACGCGTCGGATCGCTCGACCGCGTCGATGTGGTGATCGCCGCAACATCGACGGCCGACTACGTCTTTCCAAGTTTGGCCGCGCAGATTCAATTCGGTGCGGGACTCAAGCACGCCGGCGCGTTCGACGTCGGCGCCGCCTGCGCGGGTTTTCCCTACGCGATCAACATCGCGAGCGCGATGGTCGTATCCGGACAAGCGCGCGAAGTGCTGGTCGTCGGCGGCGAAGTGATGACCAAGGCGCTCGACTACACCGATCGTTCGACGTGCATTCTCTTCGGCGACGGTGCGGGTGCGGCGCTCGTCGTGCCGGCGAACGAGCGGTCGTACATCGAACGCAGCACCTACGGCTGTGACGGCGAAGGTGGCAAGTATCTCTACCGCACGAGCATCCGTCACGACATCGCGGGACACGAAGACGATACGGGCTTGCTGCGTCAATCCGGTTCCGACGTCTATAAGTGGGCCGTGCGCCGCATTTCCGAATCGATCCTCGAGATGCTGGCGGCTGCGAATCTCACCGCAAGCGACGTCGATTGGTTCGTTCCGCACAGCGCGAACTTACGCATCGTCGAAGCGCTGTGCACCCGCACGGGCATCCCGCGCGAACGCACCCTCACCAGCATCGAAACGTACGGCAATACGTCGACCGCGTCGATTCCGCTGGCCCTAATGCCCGCGCTCGACGACGGCCGGGTGAAGCGCGGCGACCGCATTCTGATGTACGGCTTCGGCGGCGGACTCGTTCACGCCGGCACGCTGCTGCGCTGGTAGCAATGAAAAGCCCGCGGCGCAAACGCACCGCGGGCTGAAGCGAGCGCGGGTAGCGAATCGCTACTCGGTACGCTTGATGGAGTTGTTTTGACGCAGCAGCAAGATGCGATCGGCGTGGCGCTGGCCAAGGAATTTCTGATCGTAGTAGACCTTCACGTACTGACCGGCTTTAATCGCGTGCATCTGATACGTGGTCTTCCCGTCGCTGGAAAACACTTGGTCGAACTTCGGCACGATGAGGAAACTGAGCTGCTTGCCCGTTCCGTCGGTGATCTTGATACTGTTATCCGACACGTGGTTCACGATGCCGGAGACGTTTGCCGAACCGACCGTCGCCGCATTGGCCGGAACGACCAGGAAGCTTCCAAGAAATAGACTGAGCACCAAAAAGGACAGTTTTTTCATATGATGACTTTCCGCGCATGCAGCGCCCCCGATAGAGTAGACAAGCAGCCTGTACCCACCCGCGTGCAATCCTGAACCTCGATTTATGAAGGCTTGCTTGCTTCCAACGCCGATTGGAAGGTAACGTGCGGACGAGACCGGTTCTGGCGCTCCTGGCGCTTGCAATGACGCTCATGATTCAACCGGTGCGGGCGCAAGAGGCAGCGCCGGCCATGCTGCGCATCGCAACGCCGGGCGGCGACGGCAACGCGCAGGCTTGGTACGCGCAAGACACCGGCACCTTCGCGAAATACGGCCTCACCTCGCAGATCGAGGCGATCCGGCGCGGCAGCGGTGCCGCGGTGGCTGCGGCGGTAACCGGCGGGACGGTCGATATCGGCGAAGGCGACATCGTCGCCGTCGCCGCCGCGCGCGAACACGGGATCCCGCTCACGCTGCTCGCGCCGTCGTTTCTCTTCCGCAGCGCCGAGCCGATCGCCGCGCTCGTCGTCGCCAAAGCCTCGCCGGTAAAGAGCGCAAAGGATCTTAACGGCAGCGTGATCGCCGTGCCGTCCCTCGAAGGCCCGGCTAAATTGGCAACGCAGAAGTGGCTCCAGCAACACGGTGCGGACATCGCGACGATCAAGTTCGTCGAGCTCTCGCCGGCCAATATGGCGGCGTCGGTCGCGCAAGGGACGATTGCGGCGGCAAGCCTCAACGAACCGTATCTGGCGCCGGCGCTCGAACGCGTGCGTGAAATCGGCTATCCGTACGACGCGTTCGGCAAAACCGTGCAGGTCTCGGCCTGGTTTGCCCGCGAGGATTGGGTGAAGGCGCATCCCGACCTCGCGGCGCGATTCGCGCGCGCGATGCGCGAAACGGCGATCTGGGCGAACGATCCGAAAAACCACCCGCAATCCGGCGCGATCTTGGCGCGTTACGACGCCTTCCCCGCCGATCAAATCGGGCACATGCGCCGCGCGGCCTTCGGCGAACGGTTCGATGTATCGCTGATGCAGCCGCTGCTCGATAGCGCCGTGCAGCAGAAGTCGATCCCCAGCCCCATCGACGCGAAAGATCTGATCAGTTCTTCGGCGGCGGTGAAGTAGTGCAGCCCGATACCGAAAAATTTCGCCTCCGCACGTTCGTCGAGACGCTGCGCCGTATCGGCGAGCTCGAACAAATCGACGAACCCGTCGCGCTAGCCGAACTCAGTCTGCGCATCGAAGCATCGACGACCGCCAAACTGTTCACCTGCGTCGGGCCGCAGAAGTATCACATTGCCGCCGGCGTTGCGGCGGGCCGCAAGCGCCTGGCGGCGGCGTTCGGCGTGGCCGAGCGCGAAGCGGTGCACGAGTACATGCGCCGCCTGGGCACGCCGCAGCCCGTGGTAGAGGTTCCCTCGGCCGATGCGCCCGTGCACGCCGTCGTCGTCACCGGCGAGGACATCGATCTCAACACGCTCCCGTTTCATCTCCAGCATGAGTTCGACGGCGGCGTCTACATTTCGACCGGGATCGACTTCAGCGTCGACCCCGCGACCGGCCGGCGGAACATCGGCTGCCGCCGCCTGATGTTGCGCGGCCGCGATACGATGCAAGCGAACCTCACGTCCGAATCCGATCTCAAGCGCGCGTATACCGCCAGCGTACAACGCGGCGAGCGTTACCCGGTGACCTTCGTCATCGGCTCGAGCCCGCTGGATTTTCTCGCCGCGACACAGCGCCAGCCGGTCGACGAATTCGACCTGCTCGCGGCGATTCGCGGCGAGCCGACGGCGATGGTACGCGGTATCACGAACGGTATTCCGGTTCCGGCGGACGCCGAGTTGACCATCGAGGGCTACTTCGATGAACTGGGCTATCGCGAGATCGAAGGCCCGTACGGCGAATTCTACGGCTTCTATGGGCCGCCGCACACCGATCCGGTTTTCCACGTCACCGCGATCACGCACCGGCACGACGTGCTGCACCACACGCTGCAGCACAGCGGCAAACTGATCGCGCGCGCCGACGGCTCGAACCTTGCCGCGCTCAGCACCGAGGTATCGGTGTGGCGCGCCCTGCGCGCCGCCCGCATCGAACCGGTCGCCGTCCATGCCGCGCCGGCATCCAACGGACGCCCGCACGTGCGCGTTGCCCTACGCGAGCCGCGACCGGGCCAAGCGCGCGCCGTCATCTCCGCGCTCTTCGCGCTGCCCGTCGTCAAACAAGTGGTCGTCGTCGATGAAGACGTCGACGTGTGCAACGACGACGAGGTGCTGTGGGCGATGAACGCTCGCTTCCGCGCCGACCGCGACCTGATCGTCACGCCGGGGCTGCCGGCAAATTACGCCGATCCGATGGCCGAGGACCGCACGATCGCCAAGGTCGGCTTCGACTGCACGAAGGCCGCGCCGGCCGATCGGCCGATCGACGAAGTGCGCGCGTTCTCCGTGCCGCTCGCACCGCAGCGGCGCAGCGCGAGCGTGCGCGAAGCGCTGGCTTCGGGTCCGCGCTTCTTCTCCGAACTGCTCGTTGCACTCGGCAGCAGCGACGGGCGCGAAATCGCGATGGAGCTGCAGACCTTACGCGAAGCCGGCGAACTCGAGCGCATGCCCAGCGGCGCGTGGTACCTGCGCTAGCCGGGCGTCTTCAGTCCGTCGAGCACGTGAATCGCGCGGTCGAACGATAGTTCGGAGACCGGTCCGTCGTAGGCATCGCGGCCTTTCATCGTATAGCCGTGCGCGACGCCGGGATAGACGAAGGTTTCCGCGCGCGGGTTGGGCTTGAGCGCCGCCTGCACGGCTTCAACGACGTCCATCGGTACCGACGCGTCGGCGCCGCCGAAATGGAAACTGGCCGGACACTTCACCGCGGCAGCGGCTTCGAGTTCGAGCCCCAGCTTCGATGGATGAAACGCCACCACGGCATCGGCGGCTAAGTACGCGCCGGCGAGCAGCGTATATCGTCCGCCGAAGCAGTAGCCGGCGAGCGCCCACTTCCCGTTGCTCTCCGGCAAGCCGCGCACGTAATCGCGCACCGCGGCGATATCGCTCTGCCCGAGGTCGCGATCGAATTGCCCATTGCGTTCCGTTGCCTTAGCGCGTTCTTCGGGCACGTCGAGCCGCATCGGGCCGGGAATCGTGCGCCAGAAAAAATCGGGCACGACGGTGATGAAGCCGCGCTGTGCGTAGCGATCGGCCCATTCGCGCGCGCCCGCGTCGAGGCCGGAGACCGCGGCAACGAGTACCACCGCGGGCGCCGGCAGCTTCGCCGGCAGCGTGATGTAGGCGGGAATTGCGCCGCCGTCGGCACTCGGAATCGTGATCTCACTCGTCGCGCTTGGCATGCTGCCCAAATTCGCCGCTGCGTGGCCCGTCCCTTACCGCGAAACCTCTGCCGCACTGCCACGTACGTAGGGTATGCACCATTCAATAACGCGTAAACGCCTTCTCTCATTCGCTGCCGCCGGCGCACTCGCGTTGTGCGCCGCGTTCACAACCACGACGCCGAGTTTTGCGGCCGGCGGACAATCCGGGACGATCACCGGCGCCGTTGCCGACGCGAGCGGCGCGCCCGTTGCCGGCGCGGATATTTTGCTAAGCGCACCCACGGGCCGGTATCACGCGCATACCGACCGGCGCGGAAAGTTCACCGTGATCGGCGTTCTCGCCGTCACCTACACCCTGAGCGTGCAGCAGAACGGCATCGTCAAAGCCACGCAGCCCGGTATTGCCGTCGATGGCGATCAGACGGTCGACGTCGGAACGATCTCGCTGCCGGCGTCGTGATGACAGCCGTGGTCCATCGGGTGCTGCGCGTCGAGCCGCCACAGGTAGAGGGCTAGCGCGCCGAATCCGACGTTCAGCCAAAACGTGTAGTTGAACGAGAACGTCGTCATGTCGTGCACGATGTTCGGGTTCGGCGTGGGTACGAGATGGAGCACCGAGAACGCGCCGTCCATGATCATCGCCGAGACCGCCATCGTCACGAAGAAAATGGCGAACATGTAGAGCATCATGCGCACGCCGTAGTACTTGCGGTAGATGTCGAGCAGCGGCAGCACGATGAGGTCGGCGTACAGAAACGCGAGCACGCCGCCGAACGAAATGCCGCTGGTCCAAAGAATCGCCGCGAGCGGAACGTTGCCGATCGAACATACGAACGAAACGACGGCAATCAGCGGCCCGACGACGGCGTTCTCAACCAGCTGCACGGCCGGCGGGGCGCCTTGCAGAAAGAGCACCTTCCACGCACCGTTCGGCACGAGCGCGCCGAGGAAGCCGGCGATAACGAACCCGCCGATCAAATCTTTCCAGAGCATCGAGAAATCCATCGCCGCGTTCTGCGCGATCGCCACGTGCGTTTCGGGCCGGCGCAGCCGCTCGAAGAACGTTCCCTCGGCGGCTTCCATCGAGCCGTGATCGTGGCCGCCGGCTTCATCCACGTGCCGGCGCGCTTCCTCGATCAGTTTCTTCGGATAGGTCAAGCGCACGAGCAGCGTCATGATCGCAATCAAAACGAGGCCGCCGATCCACTCTGCAGCGGTGAACTGCCAACCCATCAGCACCCACAGGATGACGCCGAGTTCGAGCACGAGGTTCGTCGAGGAAAATAAGAACGCGAGGCTCGGAACGAGCGCAGCGCCCTTCTTGAAGAGCGTCTTGCTCATCGCGGCGGCGGCATACGAACACGACGAACTCGCCGCGCCGAATCCGGTCGCAAGCGCGATCTCGCGAATCCCGTCGCGGCCGAGAACAGCCTGCATGCGTTCCTTGGAAACGAGCGCCTGAACCATGCCTGAGAGCGTAAAGCCGAGGATGAGACTCCACGCAACCTGCCACATCATGCCCACTGCGAGCAAGAGCGCCTCACCGATCTTTGCCAACAGCATCAGACGAGTTCCCGATGGAAGTTCAGCGTCTCCATCAGTTCGGCGACAGCCGCGTCGGCCTCACCGGCCTTCACCGCATCCACGAAGCAGTGCGAGAAATGGTTCTCGAGCAAAATCCGCGCGACTTTGTCGAGGCTCGCCCGCGCAGCCGAAATCTGCTTGATGACATCCACGCAATATTCGTCGGCTTCAACCATCCGGTAAATCCCGTCGGTCACGCCCCGCACGGTCTTCAGCCGATTGAGAACGTCGGCCTTACGCTCGGTATCGAGGCTCGAGCTCTTGGCGGGCACAGATTTCTTCGGCATGATCCAACTCTAGCACACCCCCACCCGGGGTGTCTATTTCGACCCAAGGCCGTGCGGCGATCGGAGCCAATGATCTCCGCAAAAAAGCGGTGATCGTGGTATACTATCTCCGCAATGATACGGGGATTCTTGTGGGAACGGGACGATTGGCCGGAGCTGCGCTTCGACCCGGCTCGCCTATCCCGATTGCTCGTCGCCGTAGCCGGTACCGAAGGGCGCGTCGCGGGAGCCCTCGCCGCGCTCGCCACGGGGGAACGTGACGCACTGGCACGTGAGGCTCTGGTCTCAACGGCGCTCGACACATCGGAGATCGAGGGCGAGCGGATCCGTCCTGAGAGCATTCGAGCCTCGCTCACGCGCCGGCTCGCTCTCAGACGTGCGGATGGATCCGACCCTGCCGCGGACGGAGTGGTCTCGCTCTCCGTCGATGCAATCCGAAACGCCGCGGCGCCGCTAACGCGCGAGCGCCTCTTTGCCTGGCATCGGGAACTGCTCGCATCGGCACCACGCGGTATCGCCGTCGGCGCTTGGAGGCCAAACAGCGACGACCCCATGCAAGTCGTGTCTGGGCCGCCCGGCGCGCGCATCATTCACTTTGAGGCTCCTCCGGCTGCGCGCGTCGGTTCCGAAATGAACGCCTACGTCGCCTGGATCGAGTCGACGGCGGCCGCAGCGCTTCCGCCCGTGGCCCTTGCAGCGATCGCCCATTTCCGGTTTCTAACCATTCATCCGTTCGCAGACGGAAACGGCCGGATTGGCCGGGCAATCGCCGATCTCGTTCTCACGCGCGCACAGCCGGACGCGGCGCAGTACGTTTCGCTATCGCGTCAGATCCTCACGGAGCGCCCCGCCTATTATGAAACGCTCGAGCGAACGCAACGCGGAGACGTCAATGTAACGGCGTGGGTCGAATGGTTCGCACAGTGCTACGAACGAGCCGCAGAGCATACTCTCGCCGCAATCGAGGAGCTCACGCGAGCGAGCCGCTTCTGGCGCGACCATGCCGGCGTCGAATTGAACGCACGTCAACGCAAGGTGCTCGAGCGCTATCTTTCCGGCTCATTCGATGGCTGGATCAACACGACGAAGTACGCGGCACTCGCCAAAACATCGGCCGACACCGCGTTGCGAGATATCGCCGACCTCGTTGCGAAGAACATCCTCGCTGCAAACGACGGCCGAGCACGCAAAACGAGTTATCGTCTTCGCTGAGACGCCGTCAGCCGGCCGACTTGGACATCGCCGTAATTGCGTCGCGCGCCGCGTTCACCACTTCGGCGTCGTCCGCCGAGAGCGCCGATTCGTACTGCGTGTGCGCTTGAGCGACTTTCCCTTGCGCGCGATAGGTCGACCCAAGGAGAAAATGCAGCCGCCCGTTGCCCGGCGCGGCGACGAGACCCGCGAGGAGCGTTGCTTCAGCCTGCGCGTAGCTATGCCGCGTCGCATAATCATAGCCCAGGTTGATGTAGCCCTCCGGCCGCAACGGGTCGCCGGCGATCGCCTTGCGATAGCAGAGCGCCGCGGCCTCGGGGTTGCCCGTTGCGTCTTCGAGATAACCCATGTCGATGAGCGCTTCGACGCCGTTGGGTTGTCCTGCCAGCGCACGATCGAGCAGCGAGCGCGCTTGCGCGTAGTCACCCGAACGCAAGAACGTCCACGCGTACAGCGTTAGCCCGGCATAATCGTTCGGTTCGTTCCGCAAACACTGTTGCAGGTCGGTGATGGCTTCAGCATCGCGCTTGAGGTCGAACAAATCCACCGCACGGCTGATGCGTTCTTCGCAGCGGCTTGCGAGCGGCGCCAAGTCGACGACGCGCGTGTAATATTGAAGCGCCTCGCCCGCGTGGTGCGTTGCTTCAAGTACCGTAGCGTACAACGTCAGATGCCAGGGATCATCGGGGTTAAGCCGCAGCCCGCTTTGAGCAAGCTCCACGAACGCATCGAGTCCGTTCGTGCGGCGCCGCAGTTCGATCAGCTGCATCAAGCCGCCACGCAGCGGAAGACTCTTGTCGAACTCGCCGATCGCATCGTTCAAGCGGCCGCGCGCCGCGTATAAACTCCCGAGGCGCTCGTGCGTTACGGAATCGTCGGGATGACGGCGCGTTTCCGCAAGCCACACCGTTTGCGCGTGCGCAACGTCGCCGATGCGGAAATATAAATCGCCGAGCATGCGCGCGGCGGTCGGGTCTTCGGGGTGCGCGCTAACGTAGGGCTCAAGCCGGGCAATAGCCGTTCCGGCATTGCCCTCAACCTCGCTGGCGCGGGCGGCTTCGACGGCGTTAGGCGGGGGCTGCATCGTCGCGGAAGCGGTGCCCCCGCAGACCAACACTGCACATAACGCGGCGACGATTGAGCGGGGCATTCGACGCATCCCGGCCTCCAACAACTGGGACGGACTCCCAAATACGGATATTCTCCCTAGTTATCCCAAATTCAAGCGGTAGTGTCCAGCAACCCTATTTCGTTTCGAGGTGCTCGCTGCCGTCCCACGTCTTGCCGCGGAACTGGCTGGCCACATCAAGCGTAGACCGGTCGCGGAAGTATGCGGCGACCGTGTCGGCGGGGTTGATCTCGGCGATCCGCGCAAAGACGCGGCCGGCCGAGAGCAGCTTGCCCTCGCGAAAGGACTCCATCCCGCGGTCCCACTGCGCCATCAAGCTCGTCTTGAGTTCGGCGAGCTCGTCGGGGTCGGTGTCGTAGCATTCGAACACCTCGACGCTCTCCGTCTTGCCCTTGGCCGTTACCGAGCCGAGTCCGCGCAATTTGAACGGGTGATCGGAGGGCAGCGCCGCGACGACCGACCCGCTGACCACCACGTTGATGTCGAACGTTTTCGTCATGCCCTCGAGTCGCGAGGCAACGTTGACGGCGTCCGAAATGACGGTGGTTTGCATTTGATCCACGGTGCCGATCGTGCCGAGCATCAGCGTACCGTAGTGCAATCCGATTCCCACGCGGACTTGCCGATAGCCCGCTAGGCGACGACCCTGATTGTAGCGCGCAATCTGCCGCTGCACTTGCGTTGCGGCGAGCACCGCTTGCGCCGGCTCGCCCGGAAAGAGCGCCAACACGCCGTCGCCGAGATACTTGTCCACGAAGCCGCCGGCCTGGCGGATTATCGGTGTCACGTTGCGCAGAAACGACGCCAGAAATTTAAAGTTATCGCGCGGCGACATCGATTCCGAGAGGTTGGTAAAGCTGCGGATATCGGTGAAGAACACGGTCATCTGCCGCTCGACGTGGTCGCCGAGCCGCACGTCGCGCAGAGATTTCCTGGCCAAGAGCTGGAGAAATTCGCGCGGGACGAAGCGCTGAGCGTCGTCGAACTTGTCCGGCCCCGCGTGTCCGTTCGCGGACGAGGGCGCAGCGCCCGGAGCTACCTCCGGTTTGAGCGCCTGCGTCACCTCCAGTTGGCGCGCCGGTTGACCGTTGGCGCTGAGTCCTTTGAGACGGCGGACGACCAGGGAGGGATGCTTGGCATCGAACGGGGTGATCAGATAATCCGTCGCACCACGCTGTAAACACGCCTCGATGCGCTCGCCGGCGTCCTGCGACCCGGTTACGATCACCGGCACCGGCCGGCGCACGTTGGTGAGGGTCGCGGTGCGCATGAGCGAGAGCACGTCTTGACTCGGCTGCTTCACGTCGACGATCAATACATCGACGCGATGTGCCAGGATCTCGGCGACGGCCTCCGGGGCGACGAGGACTCGCACGTCACCGATGCCACTCGCCTTGACGATGACGTCTAACGCCTCTTGATCCGTCTGCTCGCCGCCGGCGTAAATAATCCGAAGCTGGTTCACAACTGACCTCGCCTGCTTGCTTCCGGTCCCGGCGCCGAATTCCGCCCGTTTTCATGCGTGCGTCAGCGCACGGTTGAGGTAACGCCGGGTCGGGCTCCTTGACAGCCGAGCGCTTCCTCCTGGTATGATCGGTTCTTGGCAGACGATATTCTCGTGGACGATGCGCTTACGCGCGCCGAGCCGGCGAAGCGCTCGTTCGCGATCCCTGATTTTCAGGCCGATGAAGCGGCAATCAAGGCGCTCGAAGTCAAAATCGCGCACCTGATTTCGATTTCGCTCCAGGCCGGCTTGGAAGTAGTGCGGGCGAAACACGCGACCCGGCGGAAAGAGCTCGTCGCGTCAGTCGAGTTCTTCACGGCACTTGCACGAGAAGTGGCCGAAGAAGTCACGGTAGCGACCAAAGAGTTCAATGCCAGCGTCAACCGCAATGCGGTCGATCGCCTAGAGGCTCGAGCCGCCCCGACGCTGCTCTTCGAGGAAATCACCACCCTTGGCCGTGCCGGACGAAAGCACCGTGCGATGCTGCGAGCTGAAGCGAAGTCGGGGAAGCTCGCCAAACGTGTCCGCGAGACCCAGATAGCGGTGGAAAAACACGACGCCCTGCTGGCGCAGCTTTTCCTGACGCGCGAGACGGATTGGCGCAAGCACTTCGATAGTGCGGAAGGTCAGGCCGAGCTTCGTCGCGACCAGCGCATCGCGAAGCTTGCCGCTCAAGTCGATGCAATCGATGTGGAGCGGAAGGCGTTCGAGAAGCGGCTCAAGGACGGGCAGGTGGGCGTCGACGAGTTTCGCGCACGGGAGATGCGTCGCGAAAAACTCGCCTTTCTCGGCGGAAAAGTGGACGGTCTCTATTTCAACGGACAAGTGGAGTATTTCGACGCGATCTATTTCCGCTTGCGCGACCGGACCGGCCGGGACTGGCTGTTGGACTGGGACGAAGAGCTTCGCGACCTCGAGCGGTTCGAGTTCAACATCGCGCAGCTGAACGACGGTTCGTACACAGTCGAGCGCGCGATCTGGTCCGATCGGCGCGTCGGCGAGAGCCGGTTACACGATCCGAACCGCCCGCTGACGGACGGTGCGGACCTGCGGCTCATCGCAGCGCTCCGCGAGTTTGCGCTCGACCTCGAAGATCCGTGGCGTGCCGAACGTTCGCAACAACGAGGCGAGCCCGAGAGCTGAGCCGACGGGCCGTATCGTTACTTCCGGCGCGGGCCTTGCGTTCCGCTGCTAGGCGTGGCGTCGTCGGGCCATGTCGTACGCATCGTGCCGTCAGGGCGAAGGCACGGCGGGTTGGTGTGCCAGCCATTCTCCAGCCAGGTCAGCATATTGGTCGTGAGGTGATCGACCGCGACTTTCCAACCGATGTAGGGCGCCACGCCGCTGCTCTCGGTGAACAGGTTGCCGGATTTCGCTAACCCGGTCACGGTCGCATACGCCGTATCTTGCTGCGTGCCGGTGTTGGTCTCGTTCAACGTGATGTTGAAGAAAAGGTTCGGGACCACGCCGTTCGCCTCTGTGAAAATGATGTTGTGCGTGTTCGCGTTGAGGTCGGTGAGAAGTTGTTGCGCCACCACCGACGGTGCCGAGTCGTAAATCCACTTCGTCCCGGCATAGGGCGTCACGGTCGTGACGAGGGTCAGCGTCGTATTGGAAAAGCCGAGCTGATCGACGCACGGGTAGGTCGGCGTACGGCTCGCGCCGCTGGCACTCGACCCGCCGCCAAGCAGGGCTATCACGAAGAGGCCCAGGGCCAAACCCAAGCTCCCTTTCATCCCTTTCCCTTCGCCCATCTCCAACCCCCAACTCGCCCTTGCGCAGATACCAGGCCCGCTGGAGGAGAGAGTGGGATTCGAACCCACGGAGCCCGTGAAGGCTCTGCAGTTTTCAAGACTGCTGCATTAAACCGCTCTGCCATCTCTCCGCGCGGCCGGCACGGTGATTGTTCTAGTTGGGCCGCGTCTTCACTGCAACGGGAAACACCCGCGGAGCGGGCGCCGTTTTGATCGTGTACGTCACCAGACTGTTCGCATGCGGACAGCACAGCGGGTCTTTGTCGCTGTAGCGCGCGAACGCGGCTTCGATGTCGTTTGCGTTGCGCAGCGTTATCATCTGCCCCGAAACCGCTCCGTCCGTCCGCGAATCCATCGGGTGCGGCGCGAGCGTTCCGGCGAATTTCCCGTTGACGAAAACGAATCCCTGATAGCCGTTCGGACGGCACATGCCGTCGGCGCTCGACATTGCGAAATCGATGACCGTCGTAGCGTAGCGGGTCGCGGGACCCACGAGCGACCAGCCGCGCTTCACGAGGGCGCGATCTTCGATCGTCGTGGGCGGACGAACCGACGACCGGCAGCGTCCGCCAAGCCCGAGTTCGGCATCCTTTGGTCCGGGACGCGCGGGCAACGCCGCACCCGCAACGTTCCAATTGACGAGCGGTTTCGCATCGAGCCAACTCCCTGGGCCGCCCGCGGCAAGCAGGGTCACCAGCGCGGCAAGCATCACGGTAATCGTCATCGCCGCTTACGCCGCGATCTCGCCGACGATGTCGGGCTTCGCCTCGCCAAGCCACGTATACACGAAGCCGCCGAGCGCGCCGCCGATAATCGGCGCTAGCCAGAAGAGCCACAACTGCCCGATCGCCCAACCGCCGGCGAAGAGCGCGACGCCGGTGCTGCGCGCGGGGTTGACGGACGTGTTGTCGACCGGAATGGAAATGAGGTGAATGAGCGTGAGACAGAGGCCGATCGCAATCGGCGCAAAGCCCGCCGGTGCGCGGCCGTCGGTCGCGCCCATGATCACGATGAGGAACACGAACGTCATCACGACTTCGATCAGAAACGCTGCAGCCATCGTATAACCGCCGGGGGAATGATCGCCGAAGCCGTTCGACGCAAAGCCGCCCGCCGTACTGAAGCCCGCCTTACCCGACGCGATCTGATAGAGCACGAAGCCCGCCACCGCGCCGCCGATCACTTGCGCGACGATATACGGAACCACGTCCTTCGCCGGAAAGCGCTTGCCGAAGAGCAGCCCGATCGTGACGGCCGGATTGAAGTGCGCGCCCGAGATGTGCCCGACGGCGTAGGCCATCGTCAGCACGGTCAATCCGAACGCGAGCGCGACGCCCGCAAACCCGATGCCGAGCTGCGGAAACGCGGCGGCCAGCACGGCACTGCCGCAGCCGCCGAAGACGAGCCAGAACGTGCCTAGAAATTCGGCTGCAACGCGCTTTGCAATCGGCATAGTGAGCATCCCCCCAGGTAATCGTGCAAGGGACCGCACGACTTCTCTGCTGCTGTTGGCAGGCGATGCGAACGCTTCCCTTTTCTGACCCTAAGCCAATTCTCACCCGCGCTTAGTGAACGGCCCGCGACCGTTGGGTACACTTGCCGTGAACTCATCGCTCGTCTAACAAGGANNTACCGTCAGTGGCAGCCCCAGTGGGACCAAGGCCAATTCGACCGGCAGCACGTGATTTTGGGCACCGTGGCCGCCTTCCAGCCCTTCCGCCTGCAGGTCGCGCGTCGCGACGGCAACGTGCAGACGATCGATCTCAAGCCCGGTACCCGGATCTTCCCGCGCGGCGAAACGCCCTCAACGAACGAGCGCGTCGCGATCACCGGCTACTACAGCAACGGTACGTTCATCGCAAACCGCGTGATCTTGCACGACTAACCCCTTAGGATGCCCTCAGAACGTTCCAAGTCGCATCGCAGCGACGTCCGCTACACTGATCGGTGCCCCCGTCACACTCCAGGGGTGCCGTTCCGTGTCCGGAACACCGGAATACTCGGTTACGTTCATCCGGCGGCCGGCCGCAGAAAATAGTGACCCTCCCCGGCATTAACCTCGCGCACCAGGAGCGAAAGAGACCCACAATGAGAAGCCTCCGAATCTTTGCCGCAATGCTTAGTCTTGCGGTCCTTTCCGTACCGCTCGCCGCATCGGCGCAGCAGCTACCGGCGGCGCCTGCCGCCGTGCAGCCCGCGCCGACGTACGCCCGGCCCGCGGCAAACGGAGAAGAGACGATTCAAGGCAGAATCAACCGTTTCGATGGGAAGTATCACTTGGAAGTACGCGACGTTCGCGGGTTCGTCGATAGCGTGGACATGCATCAAGGCACGGTCATCAATCCGACCGGCCTCGCGCTGCAGCCCGGCATGTCGGTGACGATCATGGGTTACAACCGCGGCCGCACGTTCGCCGCCAACGAAATCGACACGCCGTACGCAACGTACGGCTTCGTTCCGGCCGGCTATCCGTATCCGGTCTCCGTCGGTATCGGCTTCGGACCGGTGTACTATCATCACTGGCACTAAGATCGCGCCGGTCGCGGCAGCACTCGTCGTCTCAGCATCATTGCTACTCGCCGCCTGCGGCGGCGGTGGTGGCGGCAGCAGCACGCCCAATGTTCCAGTAACCACCCCCACCCCCGGATCGACTCCGACACCGACGGGTCCGGCACAAACCACAGCTACGGTTACCGCGGGCACGTCGCCGTCAACGGCCACGTTGGCGACCATTCAAGGCGGGTACGCTGGCGCCGTAACGCTACCCGGAACGTCTTCCGCCGGATCGGCCGCACTCGTTCTTTCAGCGACTAATCCCAGCGGCGCGGCACTGGCTTCGTCTTCGCGTCTTCCAAAAGCGATCGGCGGATCGCTGGTACCACTCGCGTACCTCACCTTAACTGCGACCGCAAACCTTGCGTTTACCAGCTGGCCAACGTTCACGTTCTCACTTCCGTCCGGCTTCGCCCTCGGAGCGGGTGGCGCGCTGTACCTCGCCTATAATCCGGGCAATGCCGCGGGGAACTGGTCGACGCTGGCCGGCCCCGTGGCGATCAACGGTTCAACCGTGACGTTCGTGCCGGGCATGGTACCGATCACGTTTACCGGCGGCACGGTTTATGCATTCGCACTTCTGTCAACGGCACAAGTGCTCACTCCCGCGACGGCGCCGCCTTCGCAAACGACCGCGGCACCTACATCAACTCCATCCTCGTCGCCTGCGGGCAACGCGTATGCGTGCCCGCAAAGCGGCGCACCTAATTCGGTCGTTCGCCTCGCGGCAAACGGCGAAGGACCGCGACGGCTCGCACGCCACCAGAACACCTCAAGTGCGGTTTCTACGACGACGCTGCTTGCTGTCACGTACGATCGCTCCAGCGCCCAGACGAATGCCACGCAAATCGCGTCACGCGAACGGCAACTCGGACTGAATCTCGTTCACACCTATGACTTCCCGCATACCAACACCGCGATGCGGGTCGTTGCAGTACCGACGAGTTCGGTCGCGCAGGCCGAGTCATCGCTGCGCTCGCAATCCGGCTTCCGAAGCGTCGCCGTCACCGGCGAACGGCGATATCGATCGACGACATCGCCCTACTATACGAATGACCCGTATTTTCAAGGCTTCGCACCCTACACGCAGCAATCGGCGCCGTATGCCGAGAGTCCGACCACCCCCGGCCAATGGGATATGCAAGCCATAGGTCTCGAGAACGCGTACGGGTACAGCCAAAGCGGCTCGACCTATAACGCTACTCAGAACGCGCTAGGGTCGTCCTCGATCAAGATCGCGATCATCGATACGGGCGAAGATGCGAGCCATCCGGAACTAGCTGGAGCAATCGCCTATCAGCATTGCTTCGTCAGCGACTTAAACAACGTGCAATCGTCCGGCAACTTCAGCACCGATGAAGACGGCCACGGCACCGATGTCTCCGGCATCGCCGCCGCGTCGTCCGGCAACGCCCTTGGATTTACCGGCGCCGGCGGCAAAGCATCGATCTACGCGTATCGCGTGTTCCCGACGCCGGACGACACCTGTTCTTCGGACTCAGGCGACGGCCAATGCTCCTCGAGTACCTTTGATATCGCTTCAGCCATCATGGATGCGGTCGCACAACACGTGAACGTCATTAGCATGAGCCTCGGCGGCGGCGGATGTACCAACGGCGTGGATACCGACAAGACAGAGGGAGCGGCAGTCAGCGACGCTATCGCGGCAAACGTCATCGTCGTTGCGGCCGCCGGCAATAGCGGAACATCCAGCGTCACCGCCCCAGGGTGCGACACCGGCGTGATTGCCGTTGGCGCGACATCGCTCGACGACGGAACAGGAACGGGTACGACCAGCTATACGTCCACGCGAACGACTGCGGCGTCGTCGACGAATATCGTCGAGTACGTGGCCCAGTATTCGCAATGGGGCAGCCCGAGCGAGGCGGTGCACAGTTCCGGCGCGTGGGGAATCGTAGCGCCTGGCGGCGATCCCTCGAACAACGAACTCTCGGGAACCGCCGACGATCTCCACTGGATCGAGAACATCTGGACATCTACGCCATTCATGAGCAGTGCCGGCGACACGAACTTTACCGGCAACTGTGGGCCCGATTTTGCATCGACGAACGGCATCCCCGATTGTCGAACACTCATTGCGGGAACATCGATGGCGACACCGCACGTGGCGGGAGCTGCCGCTCTCATTCTCGCGGTCAACTCCTCCTACCAGTCACCGAGTGCAATGAAAGCACTGCTCTGCTCGACCGCGGATGACCTCAGCGACACGCATCAAGGCTGCGGCCGGCTCAACGTGTATCGCGCGATGGCGCATGCCGTCGGAGATACGGCTCCCCCTTAGGATAACCGGCCTCTTGACCGTACCGCGGGGTCACTGTCAAGAGGCGGATTCTGCCGGGGGCCAAATTCTCTTGGGATGACGAAAAAAGCCACCGGCGCCGCCTCGCCGGCCCGCATCGCCGAAGCCTTGGTCAAGGCCAAAGCGCGTGCTCAAGCCGAACGCGAAGCCGAAGCCGAATCGAGCCGTGTGCGCGATATGTTCGAAAAAGACCGAGCCGCCTTCGCGCGCCGTTACGGCGCCATCCGCTAGACCGGGCTTGAACGGCGTCGTGGTATGAGCATCCTCGCCGTACTCTTTGCGATCCGGTTTAGCCTCGACGATTATACCGACTGGTACAATTCGCCCAAAGCAGCTCTCCTGTTTTGGGCGTGTTTTACCGTCGTCTTGCTGATCATCATCGCCCTCATGCTGTGGGTATTCCGGCGCATACGGCCGCACTAAATGATCGAGACGTCTGCCGAGCCCACTGCAGCGCAGCGGCGCGCCGCCTGGGACGCCGCCGGCGTCTCTCCGCTGTGGGAGAACCGCCTCGCGCACGGCGCGGCGCCGGCCCCCGAGCGGCCGATGGTCTGGCCCTGGCAGACGATGAAACCGCTCATCGACGATGCAGCCGCCATGAACTCGGTCGACGTCATCGAGCGGCGCGTTCTCTCGCTGATGGGTCCGGACCCGACCGCCCCGGGCTATCCCTTTACCATCACCAACCTCAACGCGGGCTACCAGATCTTGCTTCCGGGCGAATCGGCGCGGCCGCACCGTCATTCGATGAACGCGCTGCGCTTCGTGCTCGACGGCAACGGCGCAAACACCGTCGTCGACGGCAAAGTCTGCCCGATGTTCGAAGGCGACCTGATCCTCACGCCCGGTTGGACCTGGCACGAGCACGTGCATCCGGGCGACGGGCCGATCGTCTGGCTCGACGTGCTCGACGCGGCCCTCCACCGCTACCTCGGCACCGACGCCTTCGAGCCGGGGCCGGTGCGCAATATGCCCGCGCGCACGCCGGACGCCGCCTACGGCTATGCCAACCTGTTGCCGGAAGCCCCCGATCCGACGATGCACAGCCCGGTCTTCCGCTATCCGTGGGCGACCGCGTCGGCCGCCGTGGCCGCCGCGCCGCGCGGGCCCGACGGCGCACGTCGCGTGCGGTACGTGAATCCGGCCACGGGCGGCGCCACGATGTCACTGCTCGACTGCACGCTCGTTGAAATCGATGCCGGCCGCACGACGGCACCGTTCCGCACCTCGAGCCACGCCGTGTGCGCGGTGGTCGAAGGCACGGGCCACACGCAGTCGGGCGACGCCACCATCGCGTGGGGTGCCAAAGACGTTTTCACCCTGCCCAGCGGCCAGTGGATGACCCACTATGCCGCCAAACGGACGCGACTCTTCATTACGACCGACCGCGAGATACTGCGGCGCCTCGACTTGCTCGAGGAAAGCTGGAAAAGCTAAGCTTCGACCGCGGCGTCCGCCACGACCGGGATCGTCATCTCACCGACGCGTTCGATCGCAATGCGCACCGAGTCGCCGGGCTTGATCGGCCCGACGCCCGCCATCGTGCCGCTCGCGATGATGTCGCCCGGCTGCAGCGTCGTGACCGACGAACACATCACGATCGCTTCGCGAATGCCCACGACCATTTCGCTGACCGGCGCTTCCTGACGCAGTTCGCCGTTCACCCATAAGCGCAAAACGATGTCGGCCGTCGGACCGACTTCCTCCGCCGTCGTGATCCACGGACCGACGGGACAAAACGTGTCGAACGATTTGCGCATCACGCGTTCTTCTTTGCCGCGCATCGTCACGTCGATCAGACACGCGTAACCGAAGATGTAGTCGAGCGCATCTTCGAGCGCAACGTTGCGGCCCGTTCGACCGACGATGACGGCGAGTTCGCACTCGTGATGAAAATCACGGCCGGGCTTATCGGGAATCACGATCGGCTCGGACGGTCCCGAAAGCGAACCGCTCGACTTCATGAAGAAACCGGCAGCGCCGGCGTCGAGCGAGTTGTTGCCCATCTCCTTGGTGTGCGCGCGATAATTATTCGGCAGCGCGAGCACTTTGTGCGGCCACGGAATCGGCGTTTCAAGCACTACGCTCGAGAGCGGCTGTCCGACCGATAAACCGAGATCGCGTTCGATGCCCGGACGCAATTCATCGAACGCGGCGATCGTGGTAATCATGCCCATGGGCGGCCATTCCGATGGATCGACTCCACACGCATCGCTGACGTCGTGGATCCGATCGCCAACGACAACACCAATACGTCCACCATCGAACCGTGCGATTTTCATGACCGCGCCGTACGACGGCAACGTACGGCATCCTCGCAAAGCGGGACCTGGAACGCGCGGCAATAAATTTCACTTATGCTCTCTGCGGAACAAAACGATCTTCTGACCCT
>PLRU01000046.1 GCA_003164045.1 Candidatus Lustribacter telmatis | reverse complement strand
GGGCGACCAGGCCGCGGCGGCATTTCATCACGCAGTATCGCGGGAGTTTTTTGTCGATGGCGCCAACGTCGCCGATCCCGGCGTGATCCGCGCCAACGCAAAAGCGGCCGGAGTCGAACCGGCTGAGGTAGACTCTGCGTGGCAAACGCACGCATTCGCCGGCGCCGTCGACGCAGCGATCGCCGCGTCGCGGGCCGCCGGCGTCCGAGGTGTGCCGGCCTACGGCTGGCCCGGCGGGTTAGCCATCAGCGGAATGATGGAACCCGAGCAGATCGTTCGCGCGCTATTGCCGCTCCGGGATCCGAACTAAAACCGCGCGAGGTCTTTCGCGACGCGTACCGAGCCGGTGTAATATTTCCGAACGGTGACGGCGAGGCGTTCGTAGTCATCGTTCGGATCGGCACTCGGGGTAAGGTGCGTGAGGATCACGCTCTTCACGCCGGCCTGCGTCGCGAGTTCGCCAACGGCTTGAGGCGAGAGATGCTCCTCGTTCTGGTGGCGTAGCCAGCCTTGCTGTTCTTCGGGCGTCTTGGCCGCCCACGTCCCGTTTTTCTTGTACACTGCGACCAGTTCGTCCACCGCATTCACCTCGGTGACGAGCACGTCGGCGCCCTTGGCGAGTTTTACGACGGCGGGCGACGGGCCCGTGTCGCCGGTAAAAACGACCGATCGGCCCGGCGTGTCGAATCGATACGAGTAGGATCTGTACCTGCCGTATGCCGCGCTGGTCGACGGGAAGTTGAAGTGCGTATTTTCCACCGCCGTCACGGTCACGTTGTCATCGTGATATATCACGCCGGGCGCTACATCGTGCGCCGCGACCATCGCGTCGATCGGCGTGGGGTTTCCTTCGGTAGCGCGGATCGCTGAATTTTCTTCGAGGAACACCAAGGCGCCGCTGACAAGCTTCTGCGTGCCCGGCGGCCCGTATATCACAACCGGGTCGCGGCGCTGAAATTCCCATTGCGACGCCAAGAGCGCCGGAAGGCCCATCGTGTGATCGCTATGCCCGTGGGTGATGAAGACGCGCCCCACCCGCACGAAGTCGACGCCCGCTTGCACGAGCCGGCGCACGGCGTTCTCCCCGACGTCGATCAGATACGGCGTGCCGTTCACCAACAACAGGTTCGCGCTTTGCGAGCGAATCGCGCGCGGTCGCGGGCCGCCGGCCGTGCCGAGCGTGACGATCACGGTTCCGGCCACCGGCGCCGGCCCGGCCGGCTGCGCGTCGGCCCGCAAGCCGAATGCACAGCAACAAAACGCGCTTAGCGCGACGACGATCAGACGCATGTTACGCGCTTCGCCAGGCAGCCGGAAGAATACCGTTCACCCGAAAGCTCGCGAGGAATCGAAAGCGCGCCGTCTCAGGAGCACGGTGCGCAATCACGGTTTGCCCGAAGTTCTGCACCAGGCCGTCGGGTTGGTACGCCGGCCACGGCGGCAGACCCGTCCCATTGGGATTCCCGTTCGCGGCGAAGTTCACCCAATAGGCCATCATCATCTCGGACAACGCGCGATCCGCATCTGACGGCCCAGATGTCCCGCCGACGATAAATTGCGGCGTCAGCGTCCCGAAGACGAACGGAACATCGACGAGATGCGATGCTATCGGCGCATACGGCGAGGTGTACGTGAACCGATATCCGTAGACCGGCGCGCCGCCGGTGTGGTGTTGCATATCGAGCCACTCGAGGATTTGCGCGCTAATGATCAGATCGCCGATCAGCACGTCGGCCGACGCGCTTGCCGCGGCATCGCTATCGGCCGGATACAGCGTGAGAAACTCCTCGATCCGGCCGGCTCCGAACATGCGCTCCGCGGCGCTACGGAAGTCTTGGGCCGTCTGATGCGGCAGCGCGAGACCGCGAAACGGCCAGTATTCCGCATCGTTCCATCCGGCCAAGAGCGGGACGGGCAATTGTTCGCCGCGCAGATAGCGTGCGGCCGGCACGTCCGGCACCACGTAGCGGTCGATATTCGGCGAGAACGCAGTCGCGGCCGGATCGGTAGAGAATTCCCAAGGGGCTGCCGCGTTTACCGCTTGCGCCGGCATTGCGCGCAGCGCCGCAATCGACGGTGCGCCGAGCTGCTTGGCAAATGCGACGCCGCGCGCGCGCGCCTCATCGAACGTCGAGAGCGAACCATGCACGGTATCCCAGAACGCGCCGCTTTGACCGATCGCTTTATGAATCAATCCCGTCGCGAGCGGCGATGCCAAGAGAATGCCGATCGCATGCGCGCCCGCCGATTCGCCGAACACCGTCACGTTGCCGGGATCGCCGCCGAATAGCGCGATGTTTGCCTTCACCCAACGCAACGCGGCAAGCTGGTCCTGCAGCCCGTAATTGCCCGAAGGTCCCTCACGGTCGAGCTCCGGGTGCGCCAAGAACCCCAAAACGCCGACGCGATAGTTGAAGCTCACGACGACGGCGCCCAGTTGAGCTAACCGCGTTCCATCGCTGCTGGGATTCGCGGACGTGCCGAATTGAAATCCGCCTCCATGCACCCAAACCATAACCGGCCGCCGCTCGTCGGAGCGCTGCGCCGCAGTCCAAATATTGAGATTGAGACAGTCCTCGCCGCGCAGCGGAACGGGAACCGCGTCACCGGCCCATGCCGACAAAGCACGGGTGCCGAACCGCGTCGCATCGCGCACGCCGTCCCAGCGCAATGGAGGCTGCGGCGCATGCCAGCGCAAATCGCCGGCCGGCGGAGCGGCATACGGAATGCCTTTGTACGCCAGCACGCCGCCGCCGTCGCGTGGCGTTCCACGCACGACGCCCGTTTCGACCTGCACTTCAGGAGTAAGCTCAGACATACGCAAACCTTCCCGCCGGCGATTCAGCGTTCCCACGGCGGCGGTGTATCGATATCCAAGCCGTATCGCGACAGCGCCGCGGACACGTCGCTAACGGGCAACGCACCGCGTTTCGCCAAGCGCCGCAAAGCGGCTAGCGTAATCGCGTGCCGATCAACCTCGAAGAAACGGCGTAATTCGGCACGGGTCGCACTGCGCCCGAAGCCGTCCGTTCCAAGCGCCACGAAATCTCCGCCGACGAACGGAGCGATGATGCTCGGATACGCGCGCACATAGTCCGTCGCCGCCACGGTGATCGCATCGCCACCGAGGCATTGCTCCACATGGCTTAGCTGCGGCACGTCCGCGGGATGCAGCATGTTCCAGCGTTCGACGGCTCGCGCGTCGCGCGCAAGTTCTCCGAAGCTCGTTACGCTCCACACTTCCGTATCGACGCCCCACTCGTCGCGCAACAGATCGGCTGCCGCCAGCACTTCGAGCAAGATCGCGCCCGAGCCGAGCAGGCGCACGCGCTTTTCCGTGTGCGAAGCCGGCCACGCACGCAGCCGGTGCATACCCTTGACGATGTCCGCGTAGGCGTCCGGCGGCATCGAGGGTTGCGCGTAGTTTTCGTTCATCACCGTGAGGTAATAGAACTCGTCCACGCCCTGCGTCATCATCCTTCGCGCACCGTGATCGATGATGACCGCGACCTCGTAGGCGAACGCCGGGTCGTAGGCGCGGCAGTTCGGCACGCTTGCGGCGACGACGTGGCTCGAACCATCCTGATGCTGAAGTCCCTCTCCGCCGAGCGTGGTCCGGCCGGCGGTCGCACCGATGAGGAATCCGCGCGAGCGCTGGTCGGCGGCCGCCCAGATCAGATCGCCGACGCGCTGAAAGCCGAACATCGAGTAGAAAATATAAAACGGCAGCAGCGGCCGGTCGTGCACGCTGTACGACGTTGCGGCCGCGATCCACGACGAGAGTGCGCCCGCCTCGTTGATGCCCTCCTCCAGCAATTGCCCGTCTTTCGCTTCGCGGTAAAAGAGCATCGAGGCGGCATCTTCGGGTTCGTAGAGCTGCCCTTCGGGTGCATAGATGCCGACTTGCCGGAACATGTTGTCCATGCCGAACGTCCGCGCTTCGTCGGCAACGATCGGAACGACGCGCGGGCCAAGTTCTTTGTCGCGCAGCAGTGCATTGAAGATGCGCACGACGGCCATCGTCGTCGACATCTCCTTACCCGCGGCGTCCACGGCAAAATTCGAGACGTCTTTTAGCGCCGGCACGGCGATGCTCGTGGACGTCGTTCGGCGCGCCGGTAAACCTCCGCCGAGCGCCGCGCGACGCTCGCGCAAATAGTTCAGTTCTTTGCTGTTCTCCGCCGGCCGATAGAACCGCATCTCCTCGAGATCGCCATCGGAGAGCGGCAAATTGAATCGATCGCGCATCTGGCGCAAGGCATCGACGTCGAGCTTCTTCTGCTGGTGCGCGGTCATCTTCGACTCGGCCGCCGCAACGCCGTAGCCCTTTTTCGTCTTGGCGAGAATGACCGTCGGCCGCCCCTTGTGCAGCCGGGCCGCTTTCATGGCCGGATAGAGTTTGCGAAAGTCGTGGCCGCCGCGGCGCAAACCGTCAACGTCGGCCGGCGACATGCTCGACACGAGCTCGTGCAGCTCCGGATCGAGATCGAAAAAATGCGCTTGATTGTATGCGCCGTCGTTCGCACCGAGCGTCTGGTACCGGCCGTCGACCGTCGCCGCGAAGTTGCGCAGCAGCGCGTGGTTCTTGTCGCGGGCGAATAGCACGTCCCATTCCGAACCCCAGAGTACTTTGACCACGTTCCAGCCGGCGCCGGTGAAGAGCGCTTCAAGCTCTTGTATGATCTGACCGTTGCCGCGCACCGGACCGTCGAGCCGCTGCAGGTTGCAGTTGACGATCCAGGTGAGGTTGTCGAGCCCTTCGCGCGCCGCGAGCGTCAAGCCGGCAATGGATTCCGGCTCGTCCATTTCACCGTCACCGAACACACCCCAAACGCGCCGCTCGGAGGACTCGACGAAGCCGCGATGTTCCAGATACCGCATGAAGCGCGCGTGGTAGATCGATGTAATGGGACCGAGCCCCATCGAACCGGTCGGGAACTGCCAGAACTTCGGCATCAGCCACGGATGCGGATACGACGAGAGGCCGTTGCCGGAAAGTTCTTGGCGGAAATTCCCGAGTTGTTCTTCGCTGAGGCGGCCCTCCAAAAAGGCCCGCGCGTAGATGCCCGGCGCCGAATGCGGTTGAAAGAAAACCAAATCGCCCGGCGACGCGTCGTTACCCGCCCGAAAGAAATGATTGAATCCCATTTCGAAGATTTCGGCTGCGGACGCGTAGCTCGCAACGTGCCCGCCCAGGTCGCCGTACGCTTTGTTCGCGCGCACCACCATCGCCAAAGCATTCCAGCGAATGATCGACGTCAGCCGCTCTTCCAAAGCGAGATCGCCCGGGTAGGGGCCCTGTTCCTCGACCGGGATCGTATTTTGATAGGCCGAGTACGACGGACGGCGGTCGACCAGACCAATTTCGTTCGCGTGCTCACTCAAGCGTTTGAGCAAGAACGCGCCGCGATCTTTACCCGACTCGCGCACCGTTCCGGCCAGCGCTTCGAGCCACTCTTGCGTCTCGCCCGGATCGATGTCGGGTTCGGCCGCGTTCACGGTGTCCATCCCGTAAGTATATGAGATATCGCGCAGTATATGGTTCCGATCTTCTTGCCTCTGGGCGCCCCGCACAGCATAATGTATCGTATGAAGAGGCAAAACGCGGCGAACGTGCCGGTAACGGAAATCGACGCCGTCGATGTGCGCATTCTGGCGGAGCTGCAAGCGAACGCCAAGCTCACCAACGTCGAACTCGCGACGCGCGTTCACCTCTCGCCCTCGCCCTGTCTCGCCCGCGTGCGCTCGCTCGAGGAACGCGGCGTGATCGACCGCTACGTGGCACTGCTCGATCCGCACGCGGTTGGGCTCAACGTCAGCGTCTTCATTCAGATCAGCCTGGAAAAGCAGACGAAGGACGCACTCGATATCTTCGAGGCGGCCATTCGCGAGCGGCCGGAAGTCATGGAGTGCTACCTCATGAGCGGCGACTCCGACTACTTGCTCCGCGTGGTCGTCGAAGACGTTCAGGCGCTCGAGCGCCTGATCATCGACAAACTCACGCCGATCTCCGTCATCGCAAATATCCGCTCGAGCTTCGCGCTCAAACAAGTAAAATACGCAACGGCCTTACCGCTCGGCTGAAACGTTCAGGTCTTAACCCCGATCCAGCTTGAGTGCGCGGGATCCCATTTCAAAACGATGAGGGCTTTCAGGCCTAATCCGCGGTTCGGAATGGCGTGAAAGTCAAAACGGCCGAGCATTCCGGGCCAACCGACGACGCTGTTGAACGCATCCCGCAGCTGGGCTGAAGTCGCACTCGGACCAACGCGCCGGTACGCCTCGACGATCAGCGCGGCCGGATCGTACGGAATCGCGTGCAGTAAATCCGGCGACAAGTTCGCCGCTTTCATCTCGCTATCGAACAAACCGATCTTCTGCTTCACGCCGGCATCGACGTGAGGATCGGCATCGAACGCCGCATACCCGGCAAAGAGCAGATCCTTCGGCGCAAACGTCTTGTAGCCGTCGAGCTGCGCGATCGACATGTTCCCGTTCGAGGTGAACACCGGAATGTCCATACCGGCGTCGGCGACGCCATGGAGCACGGTCGCAATCGGAGCCCCGGTGGTGTAGGCGATCAAGCCTTGCGCTCCGGCCGCCTTGATGCGTGAGAGTTGCGCCGCCACGCTCATGTCGGCAAGATTGTAGTGTTCGTATTCGACGTACGACATGCCGGCGTATTCGGGCAGTTTTATCAACTCGGCCAAGATGTCGTCGGCATCGGCCCCGGTCGCGTCGGTACCGTTGAGGACGCCGATCCGCTTGAAGCCGCGCGCCTTGAAGTAGTTCATACCCGCGATCAGGCAATCGCGCGATGACGCCATGACGCCGTAGGCGTACGTTCCCGCCTCTGTCCGCAGCGACGGGGAGAGACACCACATCACCGGGCCGCTTTTCATCAACGGAGCGGCCGCCGCGCAGAGCGCGAGCGGGCCGCCGTTTACCACGAGCGCGGGGTTCTTGGCCAGCGCGGCGTTCGTGAGCTGCACGGTGACCTGCGGACTCGACTGGTCATCTTGAATCGCAAAATGAATCGGACGGCCGCCGATGCCGCCGCTCTTGTTCGTGCGATCTTCAACGAGTTTGAGTGTGTCGCTAAACTCTTTGCCGAGAAAGGCGGCCCCGCCCGTCACCGGTAAGATCGCCGGAATCTCGACCGGGTCTGCGGCCATCGCGACGCCGGCTGAATTGGCCAACACGACGGCCGCAAGCAATGCGACGAGCGGGCGGATGATCATAGAATACCTCCGGAAGTGCGGCACGGTTTAACCGACCTCGTAGTCGATGTGACTGATCGCGCCGTCGAAGAGCCCAACGATCTCAACGACTCGACTGCGCAATGCGTGACGCTCGGGTGATGCGAGCATGCGATCGACGTCCTCGCGGTTGTCGAACTCAACGAGGATCTGACAGGCGATCTGCGGCGGCGCATCTTCGAGCCGCCGGGGCCACAACGCATTTGCGTCGCGAACGCCCGGCAACACCCGCAGCGCCGGTACGAGCATGCCGTCGATTGCGGTTTGAAATTGCTCGACGGCGCCGGCTTTCGGCGTGCCCGTCCAAAACGCGGAACGAATCCACACGTGGGCTAGTGCGCCACGCCGGCGGTCGCCGCGAACGGCGTCATGCGTTTTGCAACGCGGTCGCGCCAATCGCCATACGGTTCGTAACCCGCGCTGTTTTCACAGAGTTCTTTGGTCAGGGCCGCGATCTCCGCATCGGTCTTGGAAAGTTCGAGCGGGATCAGAAACGGCTGCGTGACGTACCAGTCGGTATCGACGAAGAACTCGAGGTTGTTGCCCTCGGGGTCGTGGGCGTAGATGCTCCACGCAATGCCGTGATTGGCGGGGAACAAATCCGTCCCGCCGCCGGTAGTGAGCCGTTCGTGGATGTCACGCAAATCGGCGAGCGATCCCATCTTGAACGAGATCTGGTTGATGCTCGGACCGAACTGCGGGTTGGCGGTATTCGCCGGCAATTGCGCCGGCCGGCCCGTGGCGAGGACGATCTGATGGTGATCCATCGGATCGCGCGACAGAAATACGATCTGCATGCCGGCCGCTTCACCGCGGTCGGTAACCGCGAAGCCCAGAACATGCGTATAAAATGTTTCCATCTTCTCAATGTCGGTTACGCTGATGCCCATGTGGCTGAACATCAAGTTCGGGGCGGATGTCGTCTTAGCGGCCATGTTCGTTCCTCTCGCTAGTTAGGCTGTTTTGAGGGCGCTCTCGACGCGGCGCCCGGTCGCGATGTCGAGGATGGCGCCCGGGTCGGCCGTATCGCCGCGCCAAGCGATGTGCCCATCGGGGCGGATCAGGAGCCAGCCGGTGCCGGCTAGTGCCGAGAGTTCCGTACGATCGGGCAGATGCAGTACGCGTAGCGGCAGTTTGCGCGCAGCCGCGGCATCGACCCACGCCGTGCCGTTTGTTTGTGCGCCGAACGAAATGATTGTAAATTCTGGACCGAGCGCATCGTAGAGCGACCCTCCATCGGCTAACCACACGTGTGGCAGACGGCTTCCCGGCACGGCGTTCGGAACGTACTCAATCGGCGAATCGGGTTGCTCCGGAGCGCCGTCGACGACGATCACCGGCGAGCCCCGATAGCTTACGCCGAGTTGAATGCCCGGCGTATCGTATTCCCAACGCGCATTGCGCACGAGGTGCGCCTGCGCAGCAGCGCGCGCCGCTTCGCCGGCGGATCCGGGCGCCTCGATCTCTGCGCCGACCGGGCATTCACCGTTGCGGCGCGCTAACGTTAGAGCGTAGGCGGTGTTGCGATCGGCGATCGGCCGGCGTTCGGCTTCGTAACTGTCGAGCAGTTCGGGCGATGCCCAGCCGCCGATGACCGCAGCGAGTTTCCAACCGAGGTTGAATGCGTCCTCGATGCCGGTATTGAGACCGAAGCCGCCGGTGGGCGTGAAGAGATGCGCGGCATCGCCGGCTAAAAACGTCCGGCCGGCGCGAAATTTTTGCGCGACGAGACTGATGCCTGCGCGCCACTCCGCGGACGAAATCACATGCGCGTTCACGTGGCCGCCGACCACCTCATCGAGCACGTCGCCGAAACTCCGGGCCTCGCCGCCGGCCGGAAACTGGTAATGCAGCAAATACAGATCGTTGTCGGCATCGAGCGTCAACATCAACGCGCGCACGTGCGGCAGAATGAACCAGTTCTGCCAGGCGTGCGGGTGGCGCCGCCGCTGCTGCAAACCCGGGGCACTAAAATACGTGGCCAGCATGCGACCGCCCATGAACTCGAGTTCGAGGCCGCTTTCGCCCTGCAGCCGTTGCCCGATCGCGCGCCGCACGAAGCTGCGTCCGCCGTCGCATCCCACAACATATTCCGCGCGGATGCCGACCTGCCGGCCACCGGCGGTCTCCGCGCACAGTTCGACGTGATCGCCCTGCTCGGTCAACTCAAACACGCGGTGCCCGTAACGAACGTCGACGGTTGGGAACTGGCGCGCACGGTCGAGCAGCAGCGGTTCGAGAACCAATTGGCTCGAGCGAAATTGCGGTTCCGGCGTGGGCCAGCGCGTCTGCGGCTCGAGCGTCTCTTCGATCGATTCGCGCGGCGCCGGCAGTGAGACGCGGTGCAGTTCGTGACCCAGCAGGCGCGTGTAGTACGCGACGTCGGTCCGGTGCTCTTTGGATGGGCTGCCGGCGCGGAGGGCGGCGGCGACGCCGTGGCGGCGATAGATCTCCATCGAGCGCGCGCCGTGCGTGTTCGCCTTCGGATGCGTCGACGTGCCTGGAGAGTCGCCGAGCACGATCGTCCGGACGCCGCGCACGCCGAGTTCCGCCGCGAGCAATAGACCAACGGGTCCGCCGCCTACAATCGCAACCGCCGTCCGCTCTAGACCCAAGCGACGTCCTCCGGAGGAAATTTCCCCCATCTTTGATTTAGTATGGTATTTATACTATGTTCGGAAAAAGGCCGTCAAGGGCCGGGCATCCGCTTTGGGAGTCACCCGTGTATCCGCTCAAGCTCGAATCGCATATCTTTCCATTGAATGCCCGGGCGGCGCGCTGAAGTGAGCGCCGCCGGATCGTCCCAACCCGGTGCGATCGACACCCATCATCACTTCATCCCGAAAGCCATTCTGGCGGACGTACAACGGTACGTGCAGCCGGGCATCAGCGCGCGCATCGACGGCGATCATCTTCACGTCAAAGACGGCCGCTTCGACACGCAACTCAACGCGACGGCGTTCATGAACATCGAGAGCAACCTCGGCGCCCTTCGCGCGTCGGGCGCGCGCGCCGCCGTTCTCTCCGCCGGAGTGATCCCGATGTGGCTCAATCTCGACGGCGCAAAAATCTACAATCGCGAAGTGGCGGCCATTGCGCGGCGGTATCCCGGCACGTTCATCGGCCTAGCACACGCGCCGCCGTTCGGGGAAGACGGTAACTGCGCCGAGTTGCGCCGGGCCGTCCGCGAAGACGGGCTCAAGGGCATATCCATCGCCTGCACGTTTCGCGGCGTCTATCCCGATGACAAAGCGTACTGGCCGTTTTACGAGACCGCCAACGAACTCAACGTCCCGATTTTCGTGCATGCGGCAGCGTGTCCGGTCGACGCACCGATTCTCGACCAGTACAATCTCGGACATTCGCTCGGCCGCGGGTTGGACCTCACGCTCGTGACGGTGCGCGTGCTTTACGGCGGGGTCTTAGAAGACTTCCCCAACGTCCGCTTCCTGATGGGACATCTGGGCGGCATGTTCTATGGGATGCTCGACCGGCTGATGGCCGATATCCCGTCGCGCCCCGAAAACCACATTCCGGCGCGAGATTACCGCGCGCAGTTGCAGCGCATCTGGTTCGACACGGCGCCGTCGATTTGGAACGGCGCGCCGGAGATCGAACATGCGATCAAGACGCTGGGCGTCGACCGCCTGTGCTTTGGGAGCGACTTCCCCATCGGGCCGCCCGGAACCGCAATTCGCCGTTCGCTCGAAGCGCTGGTCTCGCTCGGGCTCCCGCCCGCCGACCTGCAGAAAATTCTCCACGACAACGCCGCGGCGCTCTTCAAACTCGACGACGTTATCACCCCTAGCCGGCGACGACGAGCTGGTTCTGTTCTCCGAGACCCTCGACGCTAGCGGTTATGCGATCGCCGGCCTTGAGGTAGACCGGCGGTTTACGTCCGAGGCCGACACCTGACGGCGTACCCGTCGACACGATATCGCCGGGAAACAGCGTCATGAATTGGCTCAGGTAACTCACCAGCTTCGCCACACCGAACACCATGTTGGCCGTCGAGCCGGACTGCATCGTTTCACCGTTCACCGCCAAGTGCAGCTTGAGTTTCTGCGGATCGGGAACTTCGTCCGCAGTGACGAGCCACGGTCCGATCGGTCCGAACGTATCGCAACTCTTCCCTTTCGTCCACTGCCCGCCGCGATTCAACTGGAAATCGCGTTCGGAGACATCGTTCGCGGTGAAATATCCCGCAACGTAGGCCAGCGCGCCGGCTTCCGCGACGTACGACGCCTTCGTCCCGATGACGAAACCCAATTCGATTTCCCAATCGCCGTGCGTCGACGTTTTCGGCAAGACCACGTCGTCGTCGGGACCGCTGATCGACGACGTCGCCTTGAGAAATATGGGGGGCTCCTCCGGCAGCGCCATCCCGGCCTCGGCGGCGTGGTCGACGTAGTTGAGCCCGATGCAAATGAACTTTCCGACGTTGGCAACGCACGGACCGATGCGGGAACCGGGCAGGACGATTGGCTGCGCATCGAGGTTGAGGCGTCGCAACGCGGCGAGGCCCGAATCGCTCAACGCGGTCGCATCGACATCCGAGATATGCGCAGAGAGATCGCGCAGCACGCCCGTGCCGTCAATTGCGGCCGGGCGTTCGCGGCCAGGTTCGCCGATGCGTAACAGTTTCATAAAGTACTGTCGTTATACTATTACACCCGTCCAGCGTCAAGAAAGCCGGCTTAGGCCCGGTGCCGCAGCGAGTGTCAGGGCCCTCGGTTGGCGAACGGAGCACTATGGCCAAGAAGAGCTCGAGCGTCGCACCGAAGGGACGCCGTTCCATAACCGCGCTCTCGGTCGATACGAAACGCGTGATGCGGATCAGCAGCGGGGTCGATCCCGAAAAATTCGAAGGCCTCGATCCCGATGCCGCGCTGGCCTGGCGGCACTACAACATTGGGCGGCTGCTGCTCTTCGTGTTCCATGCCTTCGAGGCTCGCATTCTCGACGAGTATCACGAGGCCGGCTTCCACGACGTGCGGCAAGTGCATCTCAACGTCGTGCGCCACATCGACGTGCCGAAAGGAACGCGGATCGTCGATCTGGCGGCTCGGGCCGGTGTGACCAAAGGCGCGATGGGTCAACTCGTTGAGGAATGCGCCCGGCTCGGCTTGGTCGACCTCACGCCGGATCCGACGGATCGGCGCGCGAAGATCGTGCGCTACTCGAAGCGCGGCCGCGAGTTCATGAAGGTCACGCGGCGGTCGGCCAAACGGATCGAAACCGACTTCGCAAAACTTCTCGGCGTCCGGCGTTACGAAGGCCTGCGCAGCGGCTTGATCGACCTGCGCGAGAAAATCACCGCGCGCGCTATGGAACGCGACGACTGAGGATCGGGCGATGGTACGAATCCGGCCTCGCGCGTGGATCAGCGCTTACGTCCTGCAACGCTTGTCACCGCTATTTTGGCGACCCGAAAGGGCGTTGTACTTTGCGAGCCGCGCCGTTGCAAAACCGTCCGAGGTTCGCGTGCCCACGCGCCATGGTTCGGTGCGATGCCTCATCTATCGCCCGCCCGCCGGCGCGCCGGCACCCGGCGGAGCCGGACGTTTGCCGCCCGTGCACATCCAAATACACGGCGGCGGTTTCTACGGCCGGTATCCCGAGCAAGACGAACACATCGCCGGCTATATTGCATCCGACGTCGGCGCAGTCGTCGTCAGCGTGGATTATGACGTCGCGCCGCAAGTTCAATTCCCCGTAGCGGAAGAGGAGTGCTACGACGTCGCCGCATGGGTGTACGATACAGCCGCGGTCAACGGCTGGGACGCCGGCCGCATATCCGTGGGCGGCGGCAGCGCCGGCGGAAAACTCGCCATCAACGTCTGCCAGCTCGCGCATGCAAACGAAGCCTTTCGCCTGCGTGCGCTCGTAACCGAATACGCCGTCGCCGACGTGACGCGCACCGATCGCACGTCGGCAAAACGAAACGCGAAGATCTCGCCGGCGATACAGCGTCTGGTCAACGACACGTACTTTGCCGATGCTGCACGGCACGCAGATCCCATCGCCTCACCACTGCACGACAAGGACCTTGCGCTCGCGCTGCCGGCCACCCTCGTCATGACCGGCGAGTACGATACGCTCGCGCCGGAGATGGACCACATCGCGGAGACGCTGCGCCGCGCCGGCGTTACCGTCGTCCATCGGCAATTTGCAAAAACCGATCACGGCTTCACCCACGGGCCGCCGGTTGAAACGGCTCGCGAGGCGATCCGCCTGATCGGAGAGCATCTCACCACGGCATTTTCTTATTGACGACCCGGGAGGCGTGCGGTAACGAACCGGGCAAGGTTGCGACTCTACGAATCCAGGGTTCTTTGCAAAATACCAGTTTCCAGTCCACGGTACCCACCCGCATCCCTACCGACGGGAAGGGCACCGGAATCGGATTGCTGATCCTCCACCTAGGCACGCTGCTGGCATTTATCCCGGCAACTTTTACGTGGTCCGGCGTAGCGGTCGCAATCGTTCTCTGTAATCTCACCGGGGGCATCGGTCTTTCGCTGGGCTACCATCGGATGCTCACGCACCAGAGCTTACGCGTCCCGCGCTGGCTCAACCACACGATCGCCGTCCTTGGTGTGCTCGGGATGGAAGGCGGCCCCATCACGTGGGTTGCGACGCACCGGCGGCATCACGCCAATTCGGATAGCGCCGGCGATCCGCACAACGGGCGCCGCGGTCTGCGTTGGAGCCACATGGAATGGCTCTACCGGCCGAACGAAGCGCGCCCGACGCAAGACGAAATGCAGCGTCTAACGCCGGATCTCATGAGCGACCCGTTCTACCGGTTCTTGGAACGCACCAATTTGTATTGGCAGATCGGACTCGGACTCGCGCTGCTGCTGCTCGGCGGCGTGTCGTGGGTGATCTGGGGAATGTTCGTGCGCGTGATCTTCACCATTCACGTGACCGGGCTCGTCAACAGCGTCGCACACAATTTCGGCTACCAAACGTATCAAACGGGCGACGAGTCGAGAAACAATTGGTGGGTCGCGCTGCTCACCTGGGGCGACGGCTGGCACAACAATCATCACGCCTTCCCATCATCCGCGCGGCACGGCCTGCGCTGGTTCGAGTTCGATACCACCTGGCTAACCATTTGCACGCTCAAAGCGCTGGGACTAGCGGATTCGGTGCGAATTCCAACGCCCGAAGCGCTTACGCGCCGCTTAGAGGCCGAACGCTAGCCGTATGGATCGACGTCAGCTTGGGCGCAGCGGACCGGCCGTCTCCGCGATGGGGCTCGGTTGTTGGAGCATGTCCGGTCCGTACGGCGTGAGCGACGATGCGGAAGCGCTCCGGACGTTCGACCGCGCCCTCGAACTCGGCGTTACGTTCGTCGATACCGCGGACGTTTACGGCAACGGGCACAACGAAGAATTTGTCGGCCGTGCGCTGCAGGGCCGGCGCGATCGCGTCGTGCTTGCGACCAAGTTCGGCCGAACGTTCGGCACGGCCGGTGCGCGCGGCGTCAGCGGCCGGCCGGAGTACGTGCGCGCTGCCTGCGATGCCTCTCTAAAGCGGTTGGGCATCGACACGATCGACCTCTACTATCAGCACCGCGTCGATACGACGGTCCCGATCGAGGAGACCGTCGGTGCGATGGCCGAGTTGAAAGCCGCCGGCAAAATCCGCCACCTGGGACTCTCCGAGGCCAGTGCCGAGAACGTGCGCGGCGCGGCGGCCGTACACGCCATCGCTGCACTCGAGAGCGAATATTCGCTCTTCAGCCGAGACGTTGAAGACAACGGCGTACTCGCTGCGATCCGCGAACTCGGAATCGCGCTGGTTCCGTACAGCCCGCTCGGGCGCGGGATGCTCACCGGCGCCGTGCGGACGAACGACGGCTTCGCGCCCTCCGATCCGCGCGCACGCAATCCGCGCTTTGACGGCGATAACTTCACGCAGAACATGGCCGTCGTCGACCGCCTTACCGCGCTTGCCGCCGAGTTCGGCATAACCGGCGCGCAGCTTGCCCTCGCGTGGCTCTACGCTCAAGGCGACGACATCATCCCGATCCCGGGAACCAAACGCGTGAAATACCTCGAAGAGAACGTTGCGGCGACGGCCGTGCACCTGACGCCTGCGCAGCTCGAACGCATCCTCGCGATTGCGCCGAAAGGCATCGCGGCGGGCGCGCGCAGCAGCGACCCCATTACCGTCAGATCTTAAAATGATCTCGGCATGCCGAGCACATGCTGACCGATGTACGAGAGGATCAGATTGTTCGATACGGGCGCGGTGATATACAGCCGCGTCTCGCGGAATTTCCGCTCGATGTCGTATTCCTCGGCGAAGCCGTATCCACCGTGGGCATCCATCGAGGCGTTCGCTGCTTGCCACGACGCCTCGGAGGCGAGGAGTTTCGCAGTATTCGCCTCTGCCCCGCAGGGCCGGCCGGCGTCGAAGAGCGCCGAGGCTTGGCGCCGCACCAGGTCGGCCGCAGTGATCGCGGCGTGGGCCCGGGCAAGGGGAAACTGGACGCCTTGATTTTGTCCGATCGGACGGCCGAACACGATCCGCTCTCCGGCGTATTTGACGGCACGCTCGATGAAAAAATTCCCGTCGCCGACACACTCCGCAGCGATCAGAATGCGCTCGGCATTCATGCCGTCCAAGATATAGCGAAAGCCGCGTCCCTCTTCACCGACGAGGTTCTCGACCGGAACCTCGAGGTCATGAAAGAACACCTCGTTCGTCTCGTGGTTCATCATCGTACGGATCGGCCGCACGTCCAGTGTTCCGGGCTTCGCTTCGCGCAGATCGACGAGCAGCGTCGATAGCCCCAGCGTCTTCTCTTTGGGATCGCTCGAAGCCGGAGCCGTGCGTACGAGCAGCAACATCAGATCGCTGTGCGCTACGCGCGACGTCCAGACTTTTTGGCCGTTGACGACGTACCGGTCGCCTTTGCGCGTTGCGGTCGTTGCGATGTTGGTGGTGTCGCTACCGGCGTTGGGCTCGGTCACTCCAAACGCTTGGAGGCGTAACTCACCTTTAGCAATAGGCGGAAGGAACCGCTTCTTCTGCTCCGCGCTGCCATGGCGTAAGACGGTGCCCATCATGTACATCTGAGCGTGGCATGCCGCAGCGTTACCGCCGCAGTGGTTTGCTTCTTCTAGGATGATGCAAGCCTCGGCCAATCCGAGTCCCGCGCCGTCATACTCCTCGGGTATGAGCGCGGCCAGATAGCCGGCCTCGGTAAGTGCCCGAACGAACGCGTCGGGGTATCCGCGCTCCGCATCCAGTGCGCGCCAATAGGCGTCGCCAAACGAGGAGCAGAGTTCGCGCACGGCCTCGCGCAAGACGACTTGATCGGGCGTCTGTTCCAGCCCGACGCCCGTGTCCTCTGTGGTCAAAATAAAGGCCCCCGTTCTGCGGCACCGTGAAGAGTGGGACGAGAGTATCGTGCCCGCATCATCGTCAAAGCCCTCCGTCACCGCCAAGAGTTTTCTCCCGTGGCTCATCGCGATTGCGTTCTTCATGCAAGCGCTCGACACGACGATCCTCAACACAGCGGTGCCCGTCGTGTCCAAAGCGCTGGGTGTGGCGCCGTTGGAAATGCGGTCGGTGCTGGCGAGCTATGCGCTGAGCCTCGGGGTGTTCATCCCGGTTAGCGGCTGGATGGCCGATCGATTTGGAACCCGCCGGGTCTTTACGTGGGCCATCGGGATGTTCACGCTCGGCTCCGTGCTCTGCGGACTATGCAGCAACATCCATCTGCTGGTTGCCTGCCGCATACTTCAGGGCTGCGGCGGTGCGATGATGGTGCCGGTAGGGCGGCTGACGCTGGTGCGCACCTTCGCGCGATCCGAACTCGTGCGCGCGATGAGTTTCGTCGCCGTGCCGGCCTTGGTCGGTCCGATGCTGGGACCGATTGCGGGCGGGCTGATCGTCGCCTACTTAAACTGGCGTTTCATCTTCTTCGCCAACCTGCCCATCGGCATCGCGGGCCTCATCCTCGTCTATCTGCACCTGCCGGACTATCGTGACAAGAACAGCAAGCCGCTCGATCTCGTCGGCTTGATCCTGTTCGGCTCCGGCGTCGCGCTGCTCTCGTACGTGCTGGAAATCTTCGGCGACCATACGTTAGGCTCGGCTGAGATTCTCGGACTCACGGCGTTATCGTTACTGCTGATCGCGGGCTACGCTCTCTACGCGTCGCGAACGGCGTATCCATTGCTGCAGTTGGCGCTCTTCCGCATCCGTACGTTCAGCTCGGCCGTCAACGGCAGCTTCTTCACCCGTCTCGGTATCGGCGGCGTGCCGTTCCTCTTGCCGCTCCTCTACCAAGTCGGATTGGGCTTCACGCCGGTACAATCGGGCCTGCTGATCATGCCCCAAGCGATGGCCGCCCTGGGAACGAAATTCTTGCTGCCGCGCATCTTGGCCATGATCGGCTATCGCATGGTGCTGATCTCCAACACCGTCATCCTTGGATTAATGCTGATGCTGTTCGCAACGGTCGGGCCGGGCACGCCGGTGTGGATCATCGTTCTGCAAGCGGCCTGCTTCGGCGCCTTTCAATCCTTGCAGCTCACCAGCATGAACACGCTGGTGTACGCGGACATCCCGCAAGATATGACCAGCAACGCCAGCTCGATCGCCAGCACGTTTCAGCAACTGTCGATTAGCTTCGGCGTTGCGGCAGCGGGGCTCACCACGGCCTTTTTCGTTCCGGCTAGCCTTCGTTCAAACCCCACCCAGTTCATGAACGGGCTGCATGAGGCGTTTCTCGTGCTCGGCGCGTTCACCGTGATCTCCACTGCCGTTTTCTGGCGCCTCAAGCCCGGCGACGGCGGCGCGACAAGCCAGCAAAAAGACATACCGGTTGGGGACTGAGCTCCGTCAGCCGATTAGGCCTGTATGCCGATGGCGAGCGCCGCGAACACCGCCGAAATCGGGTGCGCGAGAGCGTAGTCGGCGGTGGGTCCGGCGCCGTCCTCGCCGGCAAAGTGGAGGGCAACGGCCTGGTTTGTCGCCGGGTCGATCCACATCGAACCGGAGTCGCCCTCGAGGCTGATATCCTCGTCGACGTGTTCGGGATCGGCGCTCAAATGAATTCCATCCATAAAGCGCACCGTGTCGCCAAAATCCGAATAGTCCATACGGTACGAGCCGTGAATGCCGTCAACGACGGCATGCGTCAATTTGGATGAGATGCCGCACTTCACGAGGTGCTGGGAAAGTTGCGGTGCGGCAATTCCAGCAATTGCTGCCGGCAAGAAGAGCGGCACATTGCGCCATTCTACGCCGGTGTTAAGCTGCGCGATCGCGGCATCGAGACCGTGGGCGAGATTCGTCCACCGCTTCAGCTTGGCGACGGCCTTCGGGGTAGCATCCGATGACTCGGGACCGGGCTGCGCGATATCTTCGCCGCGCACGACATCGGCAGCCGCGCAAAAGACGTGCCAGTTACTCAGCAGGCAGGCGCTTCCGTCGGTTTGGTCGTGAACGACGGCGCCGAGCGTTCCCGTGTCGCCGCGATTCATATTTCCGACACTGATGCCCGGAATGAGTGGATCGAACGAACCGAAGGTGTCCTGTGCGGCGTGCAGCGCGTAGTTCGCTTGAAGAACGTCGGTCGGCATGCCGAGGACGTCGCTCGGAATGCGCTCACCTCGAGCGACTTCGGATTTGGGACGCTTCACGGCAACGTGAAACCGGATGCCGTGACTCGAAACCGGCTTACCGTTCGTATACCGAATACCGTAATCGATACCGGTAATTCCCGGGATTGCAAGCGCTAGCCGTTTGGCCGCAGTGGTTAGCGCAACGAGCCGGCCTTCATCTTCGGTCACTGTTCGTTTTGCGGAATCGACCATGCAAAATCCGTCTTCGTTTTTTTCTGAAAGGTCGGATCTGCCGGATCGATCGTGCCTCGTCGCAACGTGAAGCTGAGATCCGACGGATGCACGGCCTGCTGGTGGCACGACATACAATTGGCTTGGATTCCGGAACCGAACCGATCGGGAGTCAACCCGGCTTCGATATACGGATTGAATGCGATCGGAGGCGAACCGTCCTTTTCCTTCGGCGTATCCATGCCGTAGGTCGTCGTCATCCGATAGTTCTGCCAAACGCCCTTTACCGCGCTCGGGCGATCCGCGCCAAAGGGCGGGTCGTTCGGCCGATCGTGCCACCAGAATGTCGACCAGACCCATTGCGGGATCTCTTTCGTCGTATAATGCAGGCCGAGAAGGACGACGTAGTCTCCGACTGCCGCCGACCGCGCATTCACGATAGTTATCATTCCATGAAGGGCTTGAACGACGGCCGGATCGGTCAGCTTTATCGAGTAGAAGCGATTGATCGACACAACGGGAGAGTTGGGATGAGCGACAACGAAGTTCGCGGTCGCCTTCGTACCAGGCGGAACGGGGTTTCCAGATGCGTCCACGGCGACGAATCGCGACCATGTCTGCATCGGATGGCTCGCGGTATCCGGCACGGGAACATTCTGCGGGGGATCCCAAACGGGGACGCCGGTCATCTGCGGGCTGTTCTGCGGACTCTTTACGACGAGCCACACCGCCTTCAGACTCATCGCTTTATTCGGAAACTCCTTGATTTCGCGCTGCGCAACGGGCGTGCCCGAACTCGTAAAACCGTTGTTCAACGTGTCGAGCGCAGACGTTGAGTACAGCGCATTCTTCTGTACCCAGTCGCGCGTGTCGCCATTGAAAAGCGTGAACGACGCGAGGTTTGCACCGAGCGCTTGGGGCCGGGCGCCGCGCCGCTGCAATTGATGCAGCACCTCGAAACGCAGCCGCCTGCGGTGCAATCCCTGTAGTTGAGCGCCGGTTGCCGGGGCCGTAAATACATCTTCGGGCGCATACCAGGTTTCCCAGACCGGCTCCCCGCCGGCATCGACCGGCTGCGTCATGCCGGCAAAGACCATCCATGCGTGCTTGCGCATTCCTGCGACGTCCTGATGGTCGCGCATATTCAAGAGCGTTTGCTGATCGGCCGGGAAGTCGAAACCCGGTGGGATAGGATGGTACGGCGCATCGGGGGCTGCGGCCGAGGTGTGCGCAAGCGGCGTCAGGATCACACTGCCCAGCAGCAACGTTGCGGCGACGGCGGACGCGATCGAAAGTCTGTTCTTCACTTCAACCTCCAACGTTATGGCTGACAGCCATCCGACATCCATTTTGCAAAGAGATCGAGTTGGGTTTGCGGCCAATACGGACCGTGTAGCGGCATTCTCGGCTTCGTCGTGCCGGTGAGTGCGTCGTACACGGCCTGGGCATTCGCATGCCCATCGGTTGCATCCGACATATAGGCGTACGAGTTCAGCGTGACGCCGTGCGGCGTCATGCATGCGATGTCCCCGGCGGTAAATAGCGGCAAAATTTGGGTTGCGAACGAAACAGCGGCCATTGAGCGCCTCCTATTTAGGGGATTGCGACGGCGACGGTCTGCGGATGTCCATACGTACCGAATTTCGAGCTGTAAACTCCCACCGATTTAGGCATAGGCTTTACGCTGAAATGATTCGTGGGGATCGGCACGATTGCGATATTGTGCGGGCATACGGTTTGTGCCGTGGGCTGAAGATACACGACGACCCATGGCTGAACGCCGGGCTTGGGATCGACGCCGTCGGGAATCTGCTGCACGTGTGCTACGTTGCAGGCCGGCAGTTGCATCGTTCCCGTGAGCTTAAATCCCGACGCATCACCGACTGCTCCGGCGGTAACAAGAAGCGCAAGCGATGCGCCTTTCGGCAAGTTGAGCGACGTCTGCGCCGATGCCTGAACAGACAGCGCAAACATTGAGAGCGCCACGACCGCCAGTCGTCGCGCAACAAAAAAACCGTTCATCGATCCGACCCCTCCGCGCCCGTAGCGCGAGATGCTCGGTAAGTCCAACGACAACGGTGCGCGAATCTAAAACGACCCACGCCAGCCGACTCGCCCCACACCAACCGAGGCCTTGCTGAGTTGCGCCATAATAACACGGTTCAGCATCACGAACAAGCGGTATGCAATTCCGGAAAGCAAGGTACGCGCGCGATAGCGTCTCTCCTTAGTTTGCCGCTCACTCGACCGTCATCGGTAAACGTTCGAACCCGCGCAAGAGGTTGTTCAGCGCACGGACCGGTTTGTCGACGGTGAAGCGGCGAACGCGTTTGGCAAGTGCCGTGATGAGGGCGTGCATCTCTAAGCGAGCGAGGGGCATGCCGATGCACTCGTGCGCACCGTGACCGAACGCGAGCTGGTTTTTCGCATCGCGCCGAACGTCAAAGCGTTCGGGTTCATCCCACGCGCGCTCGTCGCGATTGGCGGATCCAAAGCAGAGCAGCACCCGCGAACCAGCCGCTAGCGGCATGTCACCGATGACGGTATCCCGCGTGCACACGCGCGTGAAGTATTGGACCGGTGACTCGAGCCGCAGTACTTCCGACACGGCATTGCCGATTAACGTGGGCTCTTGGCGCAACGCGTCCCACGCTTCGGGGTGTTCGGCAAAGAGCCAGAGGGCGTTGGTCATCCCGAAGATGGTCGTGTCGAGACTCGGCGTGATATACGTGACGAGGTGCTTGGGACAATCTTCGATCGGAATTTCGCCACGCGCTGCCGCCGCATAAATTTCGTCGCCCCAGCTTCCCGGCACGAGGTTCCCGGGTACGGCTTGCGTGGCGACATACGTATTCAGTTCCCGGTATGCCGGAGCTGCGGCTTGAAATCGCGGCCCGGGCGGACCGAGTGCGTCGAACGTTGCCGATGCCCATACGAGCATCCGTTCGCGGCCTGCCTCGGGCAGACCGACGAGTTTCGAGATGACCATCAGCGGCAAGTGCCACGCAAGCTCGGTGACGCCGTCGAAATGCTTCTTCGTCATGACGGCATCCGCGACGCGCTCGGCTTCCTCGGCGATCGCGGCACGCAGCGATCGGATTGCGGCGGTGCCGAACGGTGCACCGACGATGCGTCGCAGGGTATCGTGAACGTCACCGTCGGAGGCCAGAATGTTTCCCGGCATCGTCGTGTTGATCGCTTGATTCATCCCCACGCCTTGTCCCGAGACGAATGTTTCCGAGTCGGCTAACGTTCGTTTGACATCGGCATAGCGCGCGAGCGCGTAGAATTCGAAACGCGGCAGCCAAACGGCCGGACCGAGATCGCGTAACGCCCGATGGAGCGGATACGGATCCCTCAGCGCCGCGTCGGTCCACAGGTCGATGTCGGAGCTGGGGACGGCTTGCACGGTCATGTCTGCGACATTTGTAGGAGGAAGGCTGCGGGCCCTCGCAAACGGGCGAAACCCTATGGTCAATCGAGCCGCATTTCTCGGTCGCAGCGTTGCGCTTTCTACCTCCGCGCTACTCGTTCCATCGGCGTTGCGGGCCGCAGCGGCGGATGCCCCAGCCGTCATCAATGTCGGCGCCATTCCGCTCGATACGATCGGCACGGTCTACTACGCACTGGACCTCGGCTATTTCAAGAACGCCGGCTTGACGGTCAACATTCAGACGATGCCCGGCGGCCCGCAAGCAGCCGCGGCGCTTGCGGCCGGCGCAATCGATGTGTCGGTCGGGCCCATCACCACCGTCGCGCTCGCCCATCTGCACGGGGTCGATTTCAAGTACATCGCACCCGCGGCGATCATCACCGGTCACACGCTCACCGACCCGCTCATGGTCGCGATCGACTCAACGATCACCAAGGGGGCCGATCTCAACGGGAAGACGATCGGCATCAGCGGGCTCAAGAGCATGCAGCAAGTCTCGGCGATGTCGTGGGTCGATACGCACGGCGGTGATGCCAAATCGCTCAAATTCGTCGAGTTGCCGTTTCCGCAAATGGGCCAGGCCCTCGTACAGCATCGCGTCGATGCCGTGACGTCCGTCGAGCCCTTCGCGTCATCATTCAAAGGCATCGCGCGATCGCTCGGCAACGTGCTCGACGGCATCGCGCCGACTTTCATGGAGTTGGGATATTTTGCGCCGCCGGCATGGCTGCAGGCAAATCCCGCCACCGCCAACCGCTTCGTCGCCGCCCTGCGCCAAGCGGCAATCTGGGCCAACACGCACCAAAAAGAATCGGCCGAGATTCTCGTGAGATACGCAAAGCTCGATCCGGCCGTCGTCTCAACGATGGCACGCGCAACGTACGGCACGACGTTGAGTGCGTCGATGATCCAACCCGTCATCGACGCCAGCGCAAAATACGATGTGATCGATAAGACGTTTCCGGCGAGCGAACTGATCTGGCAGGCGCCGCGCCCGTGACCGACGTCCTCATCGTCGGCGCCGGCCCGGTGGGGCTCTCGCTTGCGATCGAACTCGGTCAGCGCGGTATCCACTGCATCGTGGTCGAGAAAAACGATCGCGTCGGCAAAGCCCCACGCGCCAAGACGACCAATACCCGCACGCGCGAGCACTTGCGGCGCTGGGGCATCGCCGAACGTCTGCGGGAAGTCTCACCGATCCCGCGTGACTACCCGGCGCGGGCGCTGTTCGTGACGAGCTTCACCGGGCATTTGCTGGCGATTTTCGAGAACGCGCTCAACTGTTCGCCCGAACGGAACGAGTGGTATTCGGAATCCTCGCAATGGGTTCCGCAATATACGCTCGAGAACGTGCTGCTGGAGCGCGTACAAGCGCTGCCGAACGTGAGCGTGCGCTTCAATTGCCGTTTGGAGACGACGGAACAGTCGCCGAGCGAGGTACGCTCCGAGGTCGTCGATGTCGTTTCCGGCGAGCGCGCGACGATTCGCTCATCGTATATGGTTGGCGCCGACGGCGTACACAGCCGCGTGCGCAATCTCATCGGCGTGAAGATGGAGGGCAAGCACGATCTCGCTCGTTTCGTCAACCTCATCTTCTACGCGCCCGATCTCGCCGCGTCGCATCCGTTCGGCAAAGCGATCCACTACTGGTTCGTGAACCGCGATTTACCGATCATCATCGGTCCGATGGATGACGGCGTCGAGGGCAAATGGTTTCTCGGCGTTCCGATCATCCCCAACGGCCCGGATGTCGAGCACATGGACGCAAGCGAGATCCTCCGGATCGCAGCTGGTGTCGAGGTCGCAACCGAAGTTCTCGCCACGGACCCGTGGACGTCGAGTTCGCTCATTGCCGGCTCGTATCGCGACAAGCGGATCTTTCTCGCCGGCGATGCGTGCCATACGCATCCGCCCTTCGGCGGTTTCGGCATGAACATGGGCATCGGCGATGCCGTCGATCTGGGCTGGAAGCTTGCAGCGACGCTGCAAGGCTGGGGCGGTGCGGAGTTATTGGACGCGTACGAAAGCGAACGCCGGCCCGTGCATCTCGTGGTCCTCAACGAAGCCGTGGCAAACCAAGCGATCCTCGGAAACAGCCTCGTCCGCGACGAGATCGACGCTGAGGGACCCGAAGGCGAGCGGGTCCGCGCCGAAGCCGGCCGAGCGATCGTCGCCGCGAAACGTCGCGAGTTCGATACGCTCGGCGTGGTGCTCGGATATCATTACGACGGTTCGCCGTTGCTCGTCGGCGACGGCACGCCCGCTCCCGCCGCCGATTACTCAACGTACATCCCGTCGGCACGCCCCGGACGCGTAGCGCCGCATGCGTGGCTGGCCGACGGCTCTTCGCTCTACGATCGCTTCGGGTTGGGCTTTACCTTGCTGGTGCTAAGCGAAGCGGATCCCGAGGGCGTCGCTCGCTTCACCGCAGCCGCCGCGGCGCGCGGCGTGCCGTTCGACGTGGCGGCACCGAAGGAACCGCGTTTGGCCGAGCTCTATCAAGCCGGCTTCGCGCTCATCCGTCCCGATCAGCACGTCGCGTGGCGCGGCGACGCGATTCCGGAGAACGCGCGCGAGATATTCGATCGCGTTTGCGGCGATTTCTCTCCGGCTCCGCCGGTCGCCGCCGCTTCGGCTTAAGTTCGGAACGGCGCGAGCTCGGGCGCTTCGGCGGCGAACGCAATGTACCAATCCAGCGATGCCGGATCGGCCAACATTTCCGGACTCGCGACCTCGGCGGCGGCCGAGCCGGTGAGAATCCGCCGAATGGGGATTTCCATCTTCTTAGCCGAGCGCGTGTACGGAATTGCCGGCACGGCGAAGATTGCATCGGGAACGTGGCGCGGACTGCATTGCGTTCGCAGTGACGTGACGATTGCCGCCTGCATATCGGCCCCGAAGGTTTGGTGCGGAGCCGGCTTCACGAACAGCGGCATATAGAAACCACCGTCGGGCAATTCGAGGCAGACGATCAACGATTCCGCAATCTGCGGCATCTCGTCGAGCACGCGATACACTTCGGCCGAACCGATGCGCACGCCGAACCGGTTGAGCGTTGCATCCGAACGCCCGTAGACGTAGCACCCGCCGCGTTCGTTGATCTTCATGAAATCGCCGTGCCGCCACACGCCCGGATAGCGATCGAAGTAGGCTGCGAGATATCGTTCGTTGCCGGGATCGTCCCAGAACCGTAGCGGCATCGACGGCGCCGGCGTGGTCAGCACGAGTTCGCCGATCTCGCCGATGAGGGGCGCGCCTGCGTCGTCGAACACCTGGACGTCCATCCCGAGACCGCGCGCTTGAATTTCGCCGGCGTAGACCGGCAGAATCGGCACGGCGCCGACGAGACCGCTGCAGAACTCCGTTCCGCCCGATTGCGAGGTGACCCACAGATCCGCTTTGACGTCCTGATAAAACCACGCGATGGTTTCCGCGGTCGCCGGGGAGCCCGACAACAAGATCGACTCGAAAGACGAAACGTCGTGCGTGAGCCGCGGACACACGCCCCGCTGCCGCATCATTTGAACGTACGCCGGACTCGCGCCGAACTGCGTTGCGCGCGCATTTGCGGCCAGCGTCCACAGCAAGTCGGGTTCGGGATACGCGGGGTGTCCGTCGTACAGCACGATCTTGGTGCCGAGCATCATCGCGTTGACGAGCAGGTTCCACATCATCCAACCGGTCGTGCTGTAAAAGAACATCGTCGATTCCGGCCCGAGGTTCATATGAAATGCGAGGTTCTTCAACGTTTCGATGATGATGCCGATGTGGCCGTGAACGATCGCCTTGGGAAGACCCGTCGTCCCCGAAGTGAAGAGCACCCAGAGAGGATGATCTTCCGGAACCCGCTCGTAGTGAAAGTCCGCCGGTACGCCGGCGTTCGAAGCCTCAAGCTGAGCCCACGTCATCTCCGGTATGGAAAAGCCGAAGCGCGCATCGGGGTTCAAATAGGGCAGCACGATCGCGTGCTCGAGCGTCGGCAGCGCCGCGACGATCGCGCGCGCCTCCGAAGTCCGATCCAGTTCCTTACCCGCGTAGGTGTAGCCGTCGGCGAAAAAGCCGAGCCGGGGGCGGATCTGCGCGAAGCGATCGATCACCGCGCCTGCGCCGAACTCCGGTGCGGCCGATGACCACACCGCGCCGATGGCGGTTGTGGCGAGCATCGCGATGACCGTCTCGACGATGTTCGGCATGTACGAAACGATGCGGTCGCCGGGAACGATCCCGAGTTCCCGTAAGCCGGATGCAACGGCGTGAACGCGAGCGGTGAGCTCGGCCCACGTGACGTCTGCCGGGGCACGCAGCTCCGAGCGATGATGGATTGCGATGCGTTCGCCTCGGCCGCGGCCGCCGCGCAACACGTGCTCGGCATAGTTCACGAGCGAACCCGGGAACCAGCGCGCACCCGGCATGATCGACGATGTCAGCACCCGGTCGTACGGACGCGACGATTCTACCGCAAAGTAATCCCAAATCGCCGCCCAAAACGGTTCGGTCTCCGTGACGGACCAGCGCCGCAGCGCTTCGTAGTCCGCGAACGCGTGGCCGCGCTCGTCCCGCAGCCACTTCATGAACTGCGCGATATTGGTTTGCGCCGCAAATGCCGCACTCGGAGTCCAGAGCAGATCGCCCTCGGCCGTAACCGTCATAACGCCCCATTACGGCGTCCGGTCGAAGGCCCCCGGTAACGCCCAGGTACTTCCCCGCACCCGACGCAATGATGCCGGACTTCCGAACTTCACCTTACGCTCGCAGGTGCCAAATGAACTTTCCAACGTCCGCGCGACGGCGTGCCCTCGCGACGATCGCCACGGCAATAACGCTGGCATTCGTCGCGCCGCTGGCGGCCGGTGCCGAAACGCTGACCGTCGCTTACCCGCCGGCAAACGATTTTTTGCCCGCCTTCGTCGCCAAAGACATGGGGTTTTTCGCCAAGCGTAACCTCGACGTCACGCTCAACGTAGAGCGGGTCTCGAATAATATTCCGGCGGCGCTCGTCGGCGGGGCGGCGGATATCGGCGGCGTGCCTCCGACCGTGCTGTTGCTCTCGCGCGAAGGCGGGCTCGACCTCGTGAACGTGCGGGGGATCAGCCACCACACCCGCGATCACCCGACGATCGCGTTGATCGCGGGCAAAGACTCCAACATTCACAGTGCCGAGGATCTGCGGGGCAAGAAGGTCGGGGTCCCCGGACTGTATGGAGGCCTCGACGTCATGGCCCGTGAGTGGGTAAAATCGAAAGGCGTGCCCACCAGCGCCGTGACGTGGGTCGAGGTACCGTTTCCGCAGATGGCCGCATTTCTTTCACGCGGCTCGGTCGATGCCGTCGCGGCAATCGAACCGTTCCGCAGCCGCCTGATCGCGGACGGCGCCGGCTACAAACTCACCGATTACGTTTCCGAATTGCGCAGCGACGTGTTGCTCATCGGTTACACGACGACTCGGTCGTGGGCGATGAGCCACCGCGACACGATCGTGCGCTTTAATGCCGCGATCCTGGAAGGCGAACAATATATCGCTGCTAATCCGGATCAAGCGACGGCGATCGAAGCGAAATATCTCGGCTTCTCGGGACCGCGAGCAAGGTTCTCTCCAACCGCAACCGCTGACGATTACCGTTTTTATGCCAATGCGATGCTCGACCTCGGCGTCCTAAAGAAGCCGGTCGACGTCAACGGCATCTTGTTCACACCGTAGGGGTTTTCGAATGCTGATGATCAAGCACGTCGTGGGCGCCGCGCTCATCGCCACGCTTTTGGCGTTCGCGCCGGCTGCGGCGCAGGACACGGCGCAGCCGTCGCCCGATCGTATTATCGCGATTCCGATGAGCGACGGGGTCGTCATCCGGGCGGCGGTGTATCTGCCGCGGGCCGCAAGCCGCAGAATGCCCGTGTTACTCGCCGCCTCGCCGTATCGCTTCGATAACGACGCGATCCCGCCGTCGGCAATCTTTCCGTTTTCCGAACTCGGGCCGATCCGCTTCTACAACGATCACGGCTACGCGTACGTCCACATGGACACGCGCGGCACCGGCCGTTCCGGCGGAACATATACGTATCAATCGAAACGCGAGCAGCGCGATCTCTATGAAGCGATCGAGTGGCTCGCAAAACAGCCGTGGTCCAACGGCAAGATCGGCGGCGTCGGTCAGTCGTATTACGCGCGCTCACAATGGTTCATGGCAACGCAGCATCCGCCGCATCTCGCATGCATCGCACCGTACGACGGCAACATCGATACCTATCACGCGTCGGCTTACACCGGCGGCATTCCCGGCGACTATCCCGTCGGCTGGTGGAATCTGGTTCGCTATTTGAACCAGTATCCAAAAACCGGCGCGCCGCGCGAGATCCCATACGATTACACGTTTCAATCCGGCCGCCACAACCTCTATGACGCCTTTTGGAAAGAACGGACGGCGGCCGAAGGCTTGGCCACAGCAACCGTGCCGACGTTCTCGATCGGTGTGTGGGGCAAAGTCGACTTGCATCTCAACGGCAACATCGTCGGCTTCGAGCGCGTTCGCGGACCGAAGAAGCTGCTCGTTTTTGGCGGCGGTGACGTCCAAGCGGCGGTCGCCGACTATGCGAGCACCAACTTCCACCAAACCTACCTGCTCCCGTTCTACGATTGGTGCCTGAAGGGACAGCAAACGGACTACGTGACGGCGCCGCCGGTGCGTTACGTACTCAACAATACGGAACAAGTGCTGACCGCGAACACCTGGCCGCCCGCGGGCATCACCTATCAGGCATATTCGCTCGCGGCCGGCCCGACCAGCAGCGTGACGTCGCTCAACGACGGGCTGCTCGATACCGGTGCGCCTGCGGCGGGAACGCTGCCGCGTACGGTGTTCGCCTATCCGAATCCGGGCTGGCAGTATGGTGTCGTCGGCAAAGGGCCGGACGGACGGCCCGATCCGGTGCGGCGCGTGCTCACCTTCACCACGCCGCCGCTCGATCGCGACACGCAAGTGACGGGACCGATCGAACTGATTTTGTATGCGTCATCGACCAATACCGACACGGATTTCTTCATAAAGCTCTCGGATCAAGCGGCGCAGCCGGCCGACGAGCGCTCGAAAGACATCAATCCGCGTTCGCGCATCGTCACGAAGGGCTGGCTGCGCGCGTCGCATCGCGCGCTCGACGCGGTGTGGTCCTTACCCCACGCTCCCTGGTACACCGACGCAGTCATGCAGCCGCTCAGTCCGAATCACATCTATCGCTTCGACATTGCCGTAATGCCGACGGCCTATTTGTTCAAGAAGGGCAGCCGCATTCGCTTAGAGCTCGCAAACGGCGACTCACCCGTTACCGACAACATCTTCACCCACACGTACGGTCCGCGGCACGTCGGTGCCGATACGATCTACCACGATGCGCAGCATCCTTCGCAGCTGTTGCTGCCCCTCATGGCGACGCCCTAAGTGATGAACGGGCCCAGCGACCAAGGAGAGTTATCTAAAGCCCGTACAATCTTACTACAACGTTTCACCGCCCCTACGCCGAGGTGACCATGGCAGCGATTTGGCCCAAGAACTCATGGTACGTAGCCTTTTGGTCCGAAGACATCAAAGACCGCGACCTCCACCCGCGCCGCATTCTTGACGAGCCGATCGTTTTCTACCGGACCGAATCGGGCGAGATCGTCGCCCTCGAGGACACGTGCCCGCATCGCTTGGCACCGCTCTCGCTCGGCAAAGCGAAAGACGGCGACCGCATCGCGTGCGCGTATCACGGCCTCGAATTCGATCGCACGGGCACGTGCGTTTTCAATCCGCACACCGATCACAAAATCCCGCCGGCCGCGAAAGTTCGTTCGTACCAAGTCACCGAGAAATACTCGCTCGTATGGGTCTGGATGGGCGCGGGAACCGGCGATCCCGGAGAAATTCCCGATTACTCGTGTCTCGACGACGCACGGCCCGAACACATCAGCACGCGCAACTACATGACGATCAAAGCCGACTACCGGCTCATCGTCGACAACTTGCTCGATCTCAGCCACGTGCCGTTTCTCCACGCCGGCGTTCTGACAGGCACCGTCAACGACGACGTCAACGTGACGCAGGACGGCGATACCGTTACGATCGCGCGCTGGTCGTACGACGTCCCCGTACCGTCGCTGACCAACATGATGTTCCGAAATGACGGAAAGAACGTCGATAGCTGGCTATTGATGCACTGGCGTCCGCCGAGCTACATGATTCTCGATACCGGCGTGCGCGAACCCGGCACCCCGAAAGAATCGGGCACCGGCTACTTCGGTTTACATTTGCTAACGCCGGAGAGCGAACAGTCAACGCATTATCACTTTGGGGCCGTACGTTTCACCGTCCCGCCGCGCCCGCTCGAAGAAGATCTCAAGATTCGCGAGACGATCTCCGTCGGCCGGAAGTATGCGTTCGAAGCGCAAGACGCGCCGGTGATCGAAGCGCAGCAAGCGCGCATGAACGAAGTCGGCAATCGCCGTCTCGCACTCCTGGAGGTCGACGCCGGCGCGGTCCGCGTGCAGCGCGTCCTCGCGAAGCTGGTTGCCGAAGAGCAAACGGGGGCGGCACCGGAACGCACGCCGGCGCACGTGCGCTAACCGTTTGCGCAGCTCGCTTGAGGCGTCGGTGAGCGCCCACGCGGCGTTGCACGCGGACGCTCCGGCGCTGCTTGCAACGGCGCGCACGACGTGCACGTATCAGCAGCTTGCTGCGCACCTCGATGCCCTTGGCGCGGCTCTTGCGGATTGGGTGCCGGCCGAGAATCCCGTCATTGCCGTCGCTGCAGCGAACGGGCCGGAGCTGTTCACCGCCATCGTTGCTGCGATGTCCGGCGGGATCTGCGCTCCGTTCGATCCGAGCCGTCCACCGGCCGAAATCGACGCGTTTCTGGCCGATATCATGCCGGCGTTCGTGCTCGCGGATGCGGCCGCGATCCTGCGGCATCGAGACGCATTCAACCGGCACGGCGTCGGTATCTTGCGGATGATCGCTGCACCTGAGGCGGCCGCCGGCGTCTTCGACGTACACGCGGACGAGCCGTATCAGCGCCGGGAGCGCGTCCCCGAGTATGCCCAGGATGTAGCATTGCTCCTGCGCACCTCAGGCACGACCGCGTTCTCCAAAATCGTACCGCACACCATGCCCCGGCTCATGCACATCCTCAACTCGATCGTCGATGCGCTGAACCTGCAGCCGGCGGACCGGTGCCTCAATGCGACGCCGTTGCATCACGTGCACGCTATCACTCACGTGATCGGAGCGTCACTGGTAGCCGGAGCATCCGTCGTTTGCCCTTTGGAGATCGGCGCGGCGGCGCTCGTGGACGGATTGCGAATCCACAAGCCCACCTGGTATACGGCGTCGCCGACCGCGCATCGAGACGTGTTGGCCTATATACGGCGCGAGGCGGCGCCGTTCGATCACTGCCTGCGGTTCATTCGATCGACGTCGGCGCCGCTCGATCGGCAGGTAGCGGTCGATCTCGAAGCGGCACTCGGCGTACCCGTGCTGGAAAGCTACGGCACGAGCGAAGCGCCGACGTCCGCCCTCAATCCGCCCCCGCCGCTCGCGCGTAAACTCGGCTCGGTCGGTCGCCCGGTGGGCTGCGAGATTGCCATTTTTGATGGTGAAGTCGCCATTCGCGGAGCAAATGTTGCGCCGTCGTATGCGGGCGGCGAGCGCGGGCCGATCGTCGATCCGGTGACGGGCTGGTACCGCACGGGCGATGCGGGGCACATCGATGCCGACGGCTACCTCTATATCACGGGACGGCTGAACGAACTCATCAACGTCGGTGGTGAGAAAGTCGCACCGGGCAACGTCGAGGAGGCGCTGCGCGCGCACCCCGCAGTCGCAGATGCCGTTGCCTTTCCGCTGCCGCATCCGACCCTGGGCCAGCACGTTGCCGTAGCCGTTGTCCCACGCGCGGACGCGATGGTGACCGAGAGACAGCTGATCGAGCACGCGGCGCTGATCCTACCGCGCCCGGCTGTCCCGAACATCGTGCACCTGGTATCGGCGATCGCACGAGACGGCAGCGGAAAGATTCGCCGGCGTGAGTTAACGGACACATTCGCTCGAGACTCACGCGTCGCGCAGCTCGATCCGAAACCCGGCGAAGACCATTCGTTACTGCAAGCGCTATTGCGCATTTGGGAAGATGTTCTCGAGTACGCGCCGGTGGCACTTGACGAAAACTTCTTCGCGGCCGGCGGCGATTCGTTGCGAGCGATCCGCGTGATAACCAGAATCGAAGCAGACCTCGGCGTCACGCTGTCCACGGATACGCTATTATTCGCGCCGACCATTCGGGAGCTTGCGCAAGCGGTACTCGCCCAAACGAACGACGCGCACCGCAATCGGATCGTCGCGCTGCGCGCTACCGGTTCGCGTCCACCACTGTTCTTTTACGATAGCGACGTCAATGGCGGCGGCTTATATGCTCGCTTCCTGGCGACCGCGTTGGACTCGGAACAGCCGGTCTACCTCGTTCGCCCGAACGGCGCGCTGGGCGATTCGATTCCCGAAAGCATCGACGCGATGGCCGCGGCCGACGCCGTGATGATCGCAACTGCGGTACCTTCACAGACGTATCGTCTGGCCGGTTTCTGCGCAGGAGGCGTGGTTGCATTTGAAGTAGCGCGCAGGCTGGAAAATGCCGGCTCGACCGTCGATGTTGTCGCGCTTGTTGCGAGTGCCGCTCCGAACGCGTTACTGGAACCGCTCTGGGCATTGACGTCGCGTGCTTGCAGGCTCCTCTCGCAACGCGGCACCACGCTCGTCTACCGAACCGTGCGCAGCATTGCCAACGCGGTGCGCACGCGATCGTCCCCCGCCGAGATTTTAATCGCAATTGACGAACTATGGCACCCGCCCGCCCCGACGACACCCGCCGACCGGATCTACAGCGATCGTCTGCTGCGTTATTTTCCGAAACGCACGGCGCGTTCAATCGACTTGATTTGGGCCGACGACGATAAACCAAGAATGTCGGGTGACCCGTCCATGGGATGGCGTCATGTCGCGCGCGTCCGGCGCCACTCCGTTAGCGGCGATCACGCGACCGTGCTCACGGAGCACGTCGGCGGACTCGGCGCGGCAATGCGCCGTATTTTTGAAGCCGCGGACGGCCTCACGGCGAAGAGTGAGCCGCAATCATGAAGCTCAACCGAACGGAATTTCTCGGCGTCGGCAGCGCGGCGCCGGCGATCCTCTTGAGCCGGCCGGTCAAGCCGATCGTCCTCGCTACGGTGAACGGCAACCAGTTTAGAAACGGGGGGACGCAGACGTGCGTCGAGCGAGCCTTTGATGGGATCGTGCGCGGGGAGGACGTGCTCGATGCGCTCGTTGCCGGCGTAAGCATCAACGAACTCGACCCGCTCGACGACAGCGTCGGGTACGGCGGACTGCCGAACGCCGACGGGGTCGTACAGCTCGACTCGTGCTGCATGCACGGCCCCAAGCGCTGGGCGGGCGGTGTCGGGGCGATCGAAGGGGTGAAGACGCCGTCGCTCGTCTCGAAGGCCGTCATGGAGCAGACCGACAACCAGCTGCTCGCCGGTGCGGGCGCGCAGCAGTTTGCCCGCGCGATGGGCTTCCCGATCGAAGCCGACTTGAACACCGAGCACTCGCGCGCGCTGTGGCACGAATGGAAGCGCCGCATCGACCCCGATCATTACCTCGATCCGGCCAAGCGCGAGCGGATCAGTTCCGCTGCCGAGTCGATGATCCGCGACGGTTTAGTCGACATCCAGCACTATTGGGGAACGATCGTCTGCGCGGGGATCAACGCCGCCGGGGACGTCTGCGCAGTGAACTCATCGAGTGGTCTCGCCTGGAAGATCCCCGGCCGCACCGGCGACGCGGCGATCTTGGGCGCCGGACTCTATGTCGACAACGAGGTCGGCGCCGTCGGCTCGACCGGTCGCGGCGAATCGAACCTCTACACGCTCTCGTCGATGTACATCATCGAACGGATGCGCGCGGGGCGTTCGCCCAAGGACGCCGCGGTCGAGGCGTTGCGCAGGGTCCGGGCGGTGACGACCGACAAGCGGCTCATCAACTCGCGCGGTACGCCGCGCTTCGGCCTCACGTTTTACATCCTGAGCAAATCGGGCGCGGTGACGGGCGCCTCGTTCTACTCGGGCGGAAAGTTCGTCGTGCGCGACGAGGACGGGACGCGAACGATCGCGGTCGACAACATCTTCCCGGGTCAACCCTTCGACTAATTCCTATGGAGACAGAACTGCTGCATGAAAACCATTAAGATCCCGAGCGCCGATCATCCGATCACAATCGAGCCGAGTGCCGGACGCGTGCGCGTGCTGGCAGGCGGCAAGCTCATCGCCGATTCGCGCAACGCGCTGACGCTACGCGAGAGCGATTATGCACCCGTGCAGTACATCCCGCGCGCCGACGTCGACATGACGTTGCTCGCGCGCACCGATAACGCGACGTATTGCCCATACAAAGGCGACGCGGCCTACTATAGCATCGCGGCGGGCGGCGAGCGCGCGGTCAACGCCGTGTGGACGTACGAAGCACCCTACGAAGCCGTTGCCGCAATCAAAGACCATCTGGCCTTCTACCCGAATCGCGTCGACGAAATCGAACACGGGCCCGGCTAGCCGATTGCGTAGAGCACGAGCCGCTGCACGTGGCCGCCGGTGCCTTGCACGTACGCAATGCCTCCCGGGAAGCGCACTTCGAAGGCATGCGCAAACGTCCGATTGTCGGGACCCTCGGCAACCGCTACAAAGCGTTCATCCAACCGCAGCATGTCGCTGCCGATCATGATCTGGCCCGGCACGAAACGGAATTCGCCGAAGTTACCCGCGCGCAATTCGGGCACGCGATTTGCCGGTGCGACATAATAATCGATGCCGACCAGCACGTCGTCGCGATACAGCGCACTCAGGAGACACCGCGTGGTCCCCTCGTGCATCGCATACGACTCCCAGCCTTTCGTCGGAAAGGCATAGCCGGGTCCGAGTTCGGCGATAACCGCCGCGCGCTGCGTCTTCCCGATGACGAACATGATGTGTTCGTTGAACAGAATGATCGGCACATCGATCGGCGGCGGCAGCACGTGCGCTGACTTCAGCTGCTTCTCGGCGATCTGCGCTAGAATTTCGACGGCACGTACCATCGCGAAATCCGGCGGCGGCTTCCCTTTGTCGCTCATGCGTAGAGAGTAACACGGAGCAGTCGTCTGCGAGCTGGGTGGCTGTCCCTCGACGAACTCGGGATAAAAAAAGCCGGCCGCCGTATGTAGGCAAGCAAGCGTTCATACACCACGAAACGGAGGCCCCGTGCGGACTCTTCTCTCGTTCTTATTGGCCTTTTCGTCGCTCACGACTATTGCGCTTGCAGACCACCCATCCACGTTCGCCCTTCATGTGAGGAACGCGATGGGAAGTGACATCAACGTCAATAGCACCTTCACATTTTCCTCGCAATTGTGCAGCCCCGGTACCGGTAGGACCGGCGACAGCCTCGCGAACGATCGTGTGCGGACATTTGAACGTGACACACACCACCACTCAAACGCTTGGGCGCCACTCCTGACCATCATGGATCCGGCTCGTATGCACATCGTCTGCAACGTGCAGATCTTCACGAAGGTCAACAGCATCGCCGCTCACGGCGGCAGCGGCCCGAGTTGCCGCGTTGCGGATCACGGTACATCGATCGACGTTCTCGTCCAGCCTTACCGTTAGCAAGAGCGCAGCGCGTGGCGTGCGGCGCGACGCGCGAAGACGACGTTGCGCGTTTGTCCGGTGAACGCCGGATAGTTGTGAAAGAACATGCCGCTGATGTCGCCGACGGCATATAACGCTTCGATCGGCCGGCCGGTCATGCCGACGACCTGTGCGTCGGTCGTGATCTCGAGCCCACCGAAGGTGAACGTCGCACCGCCCGTAATCGGATAGCCGCGAAACGGCGGTGCGACGATCGCGGTCGCCCAATTCGTCTTCGGCGGATTGACGCCGGCCGTCGTGCGACCGTCGGACTGTGTCGGATCGAACGGCTTGCTTCCGTCGATCGCGGCGTTGAAGGCCGCGATCGTCGCCAGCAACGGTTCGCGCGGAATCTGCAGGGCGTCGGCCAGCGCTTCGAGCGTGCCGGCCTCGACCTTCGTTTCGAGGTGCATCTCGGCATGCGGCCGTATCAGCGCGATCCCGGTTTGGTCGAAGATCTGGAATGCCGTCCCGCCCGGCTGATCGAGTACCGCCGCACCCGTTTTTGCGTACGTGTATCCTTGGTGAGCTTCGCCTTCGTCGAAGAAGCGCCGGCCGAGTCTGTTGACGGTGATTCCATACTGGTAGCTGTAGCGGTTCGTCCAGCTGCCCATCCCGTCGCTGCGCACCGGAACTTCGAAGTCGGGCGATCCGGCGTCGATCGGCGTCGCGTGCGCGCCCTGCCATTCGCCGGCACCGCGCGCACCGAGCTCGAGCGCCATCCGCAACACCTCGCCGGTGTCGTGGCGCGTCCCGCGGACCTTCATGAAGTCGGGCTTCCCGCGCAGATAGCGGGCGCGCATCTCGCGGCTGGCTTGAAAGCCGCCGGCGCAAAGAATCACCGCGCGCGCTTCGATCTCGACCTCACCGTCGGGTCCGTCGACGCGCACGCCGGTGACCCGGCGCGTGTTGCCGAGCAAGCCCGAAACCGGCGTGTCGTACCGAACCTCGATCCCGTGCGCTGCCGCGATCTCGCGCCAGGCGGCGATCTGTCCGCGCCCGCCGCCGGTGGGGTGAATGTTGATCCCCGGTCCGAAAAACAGCTCGCCGTCGACGACGATGTGACTGCCGACGTCCCACGGGATGCCGAGCTGGAGCATCCAGTGCACTGCGCTGTTTGAGTCTTCGACGAGGACGGTCGCAAGCGCGCGGTCAATCCTGCCCTGCGTCACGGCGACCAGGTCGTTCATGAAATCATCCTGCGTGTAAGGCGGAATGTGCATCTTCGCGAACGGCTCGTCGGCAATGTGAGGGAGAAACTCGCGAATCTCGGCGGCGCCGCGATTGGCGAATCGAAAGCCGGTATGGGAGAACATCGCATTGCCACCGGATTCCGCTAACGGCGCCTTTTCGACGATGATGACGCGCTGCGCACCCGCTTCACGCGCGGCGACCGCCGTGGCGAAGGCCGCACTGCCCCCGCCGACGACGACGATGTCACAACGTTCGCGAGTTGGTTCCATGGGTGAGTGCGCTTCCTCGTCTGAGAAGCAACACCTTACCCGCGGTGCCGTGCTCGCGCTGCTCGGCGGCGCGCTGTCCACGACGCTACCGCGGGCGGCGCAGGCGCAGAGCAATCCCGGCACGATCCGGATCGCCGTCTCGCTGACCGAGCCGTACATGAACCCCTACTACGCGCGCGACGAGGGCTTCTTCCAGAAGGCTGGGCTCAACATCGAGCTGATCGTCCAGCCGACCGTCTCGGCCGCACTCAACGCGGTCGCAGCCAATGCGGCGGACTGCGCGCAGGGCGACATCGTTGGAACCGCGAGCGGGATCATCCACGGGATCGATTTCGGCGTCTTCGCCGGCAGCGGGACCCAAGTCGTGACCAAGGTCCCCTCGCTCGCGCTGGCCGTCGTCCGGGACTCGCCGATTCGCAGCGCCCGCGACCTCGAAGGGAAGAGCATCGGCGTCGTTGCGCTCAACACGCTGGGCCAAATCGCAACGCAGGTCTGGCTGCGCAAGAGCGGCGCCGACACGAGCAAGGTCGCGTTCATCGAGTTGCCCTTCACGGGAATGCCGGCCGCGCTCGCGCGCAACAACATCGCCGCCGCCGTCACCATCGAGCCGTTCTTGAGCAGCCCGGACGTGCCGCTGCGCATCCTCGAGAGCGTCTTCAACGACATCGCGCCGTTCTATCTCGGCCCGTGGGTGTCGACACGGAGTTGGCTCAATCAAAATGCCGTGCTCGCGCGGCGGTTCGTCGCCGCGATCTACGAGGCGGCCCGCTGGGCCAACGCGCATCCGGACGAGACGGCCGCGATCATCGCGAAGTACACGAAGTTCACGGTCGAGGACGTGAAAAAGGGAACCCGCTCCCAGTACGCGACCTCGCTCGACTCGGCCCTGATCAACCCGGTCCTCGCCGGCGCGTACCGTTTCGGCGCAATCGCCAAGCCCCTAACGGCGAACGACCTGATCGTGCACGTGTAGCCCCGAAAAATCGTCTTACCGCTTTTTGCGGCGGTTCCGATACCATCGCTGGCATAGCGCTTGCGAGTCGGAAGGCCATACATGCAATCCTTGAACGTAAACGGACAGCCTCACGACGTGGACGTTCCCGATGAGATGCCGCTCCTCTGGGTAATACGCGACGTCGTCGGATTGACGGGCACGAAGTTCGGATGCGGTGTTGCGCTCTGCGGCTGCTGCACCGTCCACATCGACGGGCTAGCGACCCGTTCATGCGTCTTTCCCGTATCGGCTGCGGCCGGCAAGCGCATCACGACGATCGAGTCGCTGGCAACCGACCGCATGCACGTGGTGCAAGAGGCGTGGATCGAAGAGCAAGTCCCGCAGTGCGGCTACTGCCAATCGGGGCAACTCATGGCTGCGGCGAGTCTACTGCAACAAAATGCGCATCCGACGGATGCCGACATCGAGACGGCGATGACGAATATCTGCCGCTGCGGAACCTATCAGCAAATACGCTCGGCGATCCACCGTGCCGCAGGCCAACTGGAGAAATCGGCATGACGGCAACGGTCTCTCGCTCCGAATTCGTCAAGCTGGCCGGCGTATTCGCCGGTAGCCTCGCGTTGGGTATCAGTCTCGAGGCGCAAGCTTCGGCCGCAACCGCTGCGAGCGGCTTTGCTCCCGATGTCTGGTTGCACATCGACCCGAACGACGTGGTCACCGTCACCCTCAACAAGTCCGAAATGGGCCAGGGCGTCATGACCGGTCTCCCGACGCTGATCGCCGAAGAACTCGACCTCCCGCTCGAACGGCTCCGGGTCACGATCGCCGAAGCCGCGCCGCGCTATGTCTATAATGGCGCGACGGGAATGACGACGGGCGGCAGCACCAGCATGCGCGACTCCTGGCTTCCCCTTCGCCGTGCGGGCGCGACCGCTCGCGCAATGCTCGTCGCCGCTGCGGCGAAACAATGGAGCGTCGATCCCGCGCATCTCGCCACCGAGAACGGCGTTGTGATCGATCGCGCGACGAAGCGCCGCGCAACGTACGGGTCGTTGGCCGCCCTCGCCGCGACGCTCCCCGTGCCGGCCAACGTGTCGCTCAAGGACCCCTCACAGTTCAAGCTCATCGGCGCTGCATCGACTCGCCGGCTCGACATTCCCGCGAAAGTCAACGGAACCGCGCGGTTCGGAATGGACGTCAAAGTTCCGGGAATGCATTATGCCGCGATCGCGCGTTCGCCGGTTTTTGGCGGCAAAGTCCGCAGCTTCGACGCCCGCAAGGCCAAGGCGATTCACGGCGTGCTGGACGCGGTCGAAGTGCCGACCGGCGTCGCCGTCATCGCCGGCAATACATGGGCTGCATTCCAGGGCCGGAACGCGCTGGTCGTCGAGTGGGACGAAGGTCCGAACGCGCAGCTCAACAGCGCTGCGATGTTCGCGGTTTCGGAGCGCATGGCGAGCGATCCGGCTCAATGGCAGATTGCGCTTCAACGCGGTCACAGCGTCGACGATGTTCACGGCGCGAAGACGCTCGAGGCGATCTACCGCGGACCGTTCCTCGCGCACGCCGCGATGGAACCCGAGAACGCAACGGCGTACGTGCACGACGGCATTTGTGAAGTGTGGGCGCCCACCCAGGCGCAGACACTCGGCCAGGCCAAAGCTGCGGCGATTACCGGACTACCGCTCGAGAAATGCATCATCCACACGACGATGCTCGGCGGCGGCTTCGGGCGGCGCCTTCAGTCTGACTACATCGAGGAAGCGGTCGCGGTCTCCAACGCGATCAAGGCGCCGGTGAAAGTGGTGTGGACGCGTGAAGACGACACGCAACACGATTGGTACCGCCCGATGAGCGTCAACGCGGTACGCGGCGTCATCGACGCACGCGGCCGTCTGCTCGCGCTGCGTCACGTCGTCGTCGCCGAGTCGACGCGACGCGCCCACGATCCGTCATTCAAAGCCGTCGACCCATCGGCGCGAAACGGCGTTACCGACATCCCGTACGCGATCCCCAACTATACGGCCGCCGTCGCAGACTACGAACACGGCATCCCGGTCGGTTCGTGGCGCGCGCCCGATGCGAATTGGAACGAGTTCGTCACCGAATCGTTCATCGATGAACTCGCGCACGCCGCCGGCAAAGATCCGCTGGCGTTCCGTCTCGCGATGCTGCCGGCCGCGTCTCCAACGGTACAATGTCTGCGCGAGGCGGCGGCGCGCGCGGGCTGGGGTCGTCCGCGTGAACGCGGCACGCATCAAGGCATTGCGGCAATGTATTGGAACGGCAGCGTCGGCGCCCTCGTCGCCGACGTGTCGGTGAGCGGCGGCCAACCCAAAGTGCATCACGTGACCGCGGTCGTGCACTGCGGAACCGTCGTCAATCCCGCCATCGTCGCAGCGCAGACACAGAGTGCCATCACCTTTGGGCTTTCGGCGGCCCTGACGGGCAAAATCACGCTCGAACACGGGCGCGTGCAACAGGCGAACTTCGATACATACACGGTACTCCACATGCCCGACGCACCGTCGATCGAGGTATATGCGCTCCCGAGCCACGAGCCGCCCACGGGCATCGGCGAACTCGGCTTGCCCGGGATCGCACCGGCGGTCGCCTCAGCGGTCTTTGCAGCCACCGGCAAACGCGCACGAAGCCTCCCCTTCAGCGACGCCTACGCCTAGCGATCTCCGCGTATTCTTCTTCGCTCAGGCGGAATGTGAGCGCACCGATGTTCCCTTCAACCTGCCGCGGCGATCGGGCGCCCACGATCGCTGCGGTCACCGCCGGGTTGTGCAAGGTCCAGGCGATCGCGATCTCACCAGCCGAGCGGCCATGACGGGCACCGATTTTCTCAAGCAGCGCGACGAGTTCGAGGTTCTGCGTAAGTTTCGGTTCCTGGAACTCCGGGTTACTCGCGCGCCAGTCGTTGGCGGGCAAAGCCTTTGCGCGTTCGCGCGTCATGGCTCCGGTCAGCAAACCGGCGCCCATCGGAGAGTAGACGATCGTACCGATTCCGCGCTGCTTGCAGAACGGCAGAATCTCGCCTTCGACTTCGGGCTTCACCAGCGAGTACTGAGGTTGGAGCGACGTAACCGGCGCGATCGCTAGCGCCCGTTCGAGTTCGGCGACGTTGAAGTTCGAGACCCCGATGTATCGGACTTTCCCGGCGCGCTGAAGTTCCGCCATCGCAGCCCATGCTTCGTCGATGTCTTCGATGTTGTCGGTGGGCCAGTGGATCTGATACAAATCGATCGCTTCGACGGCGAGCCGTTTGAGCGACGCTTCGCACTCGCGTCTGATCGAAGCGGCGCTGATGTTCTCGGTTGGCACCCGCGAATCGGTGGCCGACGGTACGAGGCCACACTTGGTGAACAGGTACGGCCGGTCAGTCATCCCGTCAAGTGCCTTGCGCACCATCTCCTCAGAATGACCGAAGCCGTACACGGCCGCCGTGTCGATCCAGTTGATACCAAGCTCGACTGCCCGGCGTATGGCGGCAATAGATTCAGCATCGTCTTGATCGCCCCAGCCAAACCGCCAATCACCGCCCCCGATCGCCCACGCGCCGAAGCCCATCGGCGTGATCGCAAGGTCGGAATTACCGAGCTTCCGTTGTTCCATCGTCGTTTCCATGCATCGAGTATTCCCCAAATACCCGTTCGCACGCGGCGCCTGCATCGCCCGCCGCAAACGTGACGATCACTGCGCCAACTTCACCAGCCGCGAACGCGGCGCAGTCTTGAGCGGCTCTTCCCTCAAGAACAGCGAGAACAAAGCCGTAGCAAACGCGATCGCGGCCGAGATCACAAACACGTTGTGAAACCCGGTCGCAAGCAGCCCCATCACACGCTCGCGCTCCCCAGCCGGGAGCCCGACAATCCCGGCATGGCCGGCATGAAAGAGCGCGTCCGTACTACCGAGCGACGCAGACGCTAACGGCACAAGCAAAATCGCCCAAAACATCGCAGTCCCAAGCGACGCCCCGAGCGAACGCGCGAAGGTGATAGACGACGTCGCCGCCCCAAGATCGGCGCCATGCGCGGCGTTCTGCGTGCCGGCCATGAGCACGGGTCCACAACACCCGATCCCGAGACCCAGCAGCCCAACCGCCAACTCCAAAGACAGCGTCGAACTCAACGCCGACATCCGCGAAAACGCAATCAGCGCGACCGTCATCAGAACGAACGCCACCGGAAAGATCGGCTTGTAGCGGCCGGTTCGCACCATGAACTGCCCGGCCAGCACCGATGCTACCGGAATGAGGAGCAGCATCGGCACGATCATGACGCCCGAGATGGTGGCCGGCACGCCCATCACAAGCTGAAAGTACACCGGCAGCAACACCAGCGCCCCGAACTGCACCATCGAAAGCAATAACCCGACGATGTTCATCCCGACAACAATTCCGTTGCGATACAACCGCGGCGGCACGATCGGATCGTCGGCCCGGAATTCTTGCGCAACGAACAGCGCGAGCAGAACCAGTCCCGCCCCCATTTCCGAGACGACCCACGCATTCCAGCCGCTCGTCGAACCGGAAACCGCAAGCAGAACGAGCGAGACGCCCGCGATGAGCAGTAGCGCCCCCGCGTAGTCGAGCCGCGTGCTGCGCGCCGGCGGATTCGTCATCCGCCTGGACACGCGACGGCACAACATAAACGCGAGCAAACCCAACGGCAGATTCATCCAAAAGATGAAGCGCCAGCTAAGATGATCGGTGAGCAGACCGCCGAGCGGCGGCCCCAGGACACCGGCAAACGCCCACGTCCCGGCGATGAAGCCCTGGTACTTCCCACGATCGCGCGGAGAGATGAAATCGGCGATCATCGCTTGCGAGATCACCGTGAGCCCGCCTCCGCCGACCCCCTCCAACGCGCGAAAGAGCGCGAGCTGCACGAGCGATTGCGCGCACGCGCAGAGCAACGACGCGGCGACAAAGATCGCAATCGAAATCATCATCAGCCGGCCGCGCCCGTAGATGTCGCTGAGCTTCCCGTAGACCGGCATCAACGCGGTCGACGTGACAAAATAGCCGATGATGATCCACGAAAGGTCGTTGACCGCGTGCAGATCGGTCGCGATCGCGGTGAGGGCAGGGTTGACGATCGTTTGGTCGAGCGCCGAGAGCAGGACCGCGATCAAAATTCCGGTCAGCGCGCCCATGATCTCGCCGTGTGTCAGTTGCCGCGCGCCATCCGTCCCCACCGTGTTTGGGACGGGCGCGCAAGCACCGAAGGTTGCACGAGCCCAGTGCTAAACGTGTCACCGAGTGTTTACCGACGATCCGGCGACGTACTACGATGTGCTCGAGCCGATCGGTGGCGCGACCAAGCCGACGATGGTACTGGTGCACGGCGGCGGCCACACCGGCGCGTGTTTTCTCGCGACGATCGACAACCGCCCCGGCTGGGCATACGACTTCGTTCGGCACGGACATCGCGTCGTTGTCCCCGACTGGCCGAGCGTCGGTCGGAGTGGGTTTCTCGAGAACGACGAGCTGTCTGCCGATGTGGTGTGCAATGGCCTCGCGAACGTGATCCGCACGGAATCCAAGCCCGTCATCCTGATGACACATTCGATGTCCGGCCACTTCGGCTGGAAGCTGCTCGAGACGATGCCCGAACGAATCGCGCTCTTGATCGGCATCGCATGCGCGCCGCCTGGAAACATGCAGCCGTTGCCGATCGTCTTGCGCGACGATCCGGAGGAACTGCACCTGCAGCGTTTCGCCGGATCGACGGTGCAGAAAATCCGCCGCGGGCAAGCGATGTCGATGAGCCGCGAAGCCGCCGACTTCAAACTGATCGGACCGGGCACGCAGTTTCCGCGCGCGTATGCCGACCGGTACATCAACTCGCTGATCCCGGTGCCGTTCCCGCTCATCTTAGGGCGCATGAACTTCCAAGGATCGGCGCCACGGATCATCGACGAGGCCGCAATTCGCGGTAAGCGCATCGCCCTCGTGCACGGTACCGATGATCCCGACCACCCGCCGGCGTTCGAACAGAGCGTGGCCGACTGGCTCAATGCGGCCGGAGCACATGCGACGCGCTATGCGCTCGGCGAGCACGGAATCACCGGCAACGGGCACATGATGATGCTCGAATCCAATAGCAGCGCGGTGGCGGATTTCATCGCCGGGCTGATTTGACTAAAACCAAACGGAGGCACCATGCAACTCTCTCGTAAGGCATCGCTCATGCTCGGCGGCGCGTTCATCGCCGCGCCATCGTTCGCGCGCGCCGATGCGACCGAATTGAACGTCGGTTTGAATTCGAACGAGATCACCGCGCAGGCATACTACGCGCAAGAAGCTGGAATCTTCAAGAAGAACGGCCTCAACGTCAATCTGCAAAAAATGGCGGGAGGCAACGTCGTCGCGGCGGCAATCGTCGGGGGATCGCTGCAGGTGGGCGCGTCGAACTGCATGTCGTTCGCATCATCGGTGATCAAAGGTTTGCCGTTCACCGCGATCGCGCCGGGGGCGATCAGCGAAGCCGACCATCCATTCTCGGGTGTTGTGGTCGCCGGCGACTCGCCGATTCGCAGCGCGAAGGACCTCGCCGGAAAAGTCATCTCCGTCAATTCGATCGGCTCGACCGATCAGCTGGCGGCATTGGCGTGGCTCGATGAAAACGGCGGTGACGCGAAAAGCGTGCAGTTCCTTGAGATTCCGCCGGCCGCCGTACCGCAGGCGCTCGCGCAAGGCCGCATCGCCGCAAGCCTCATGTTCGAGCCGTATCTCAGCCTCGGCCGCGCTGCCGGCTTGCGCGTGCTCGCCGATCCGTATGTCGCAATCGCGCCGCGCTTTCTCGGGACGCTCTGGGTCGCGACGCCGGCATGGGCCAACGCAAACAAAACTGTGGCGCACGCCTTTGCGAAGAGCGTCGTCGAAGGCACGCAATGGTCGCTCGCCAATCAGGGCCGCGCGGTCGAGCTGCTGTCGGACTGGACGAAAATGAAAGTCGACAAGTTGCGACAGCCGATGGCGACCACACTCGACCCGGCCATGCTGCAGCCATTGCTGGATGCCGCGTTCAAATACAAACTATTAGCCCGACCGCTCGTCGCCGCCGACCTTATCTGGAAGGGCTGAAACTGCAATCTTCATGGAACCAATAACCTGGCATGATGAAGCCGACGTCGTCGTGATCGGCTCCGGCGCGGTTGGACTCCCGGCGGCGATCGCGGCGCGCGAGGCCGGCGCTTCCGTTATCGTCGTCGAGGCCGAGAACGACATCGGCGGCCATGCGATCACCAGCGGCGGAAACGTTCCTCTCGGCGGCGGCACGAGCGCGCAGAAGAAATACGGCATCGTCGACTCGCCCGACTTGCTGTTCGGGGACTTGACCGACTGGACGGTCGTCGAACCGAACGGGCATCCCGATTACCGCTACAACGATCGCGAGATCGTGCGCGCGTTCGCCGACAACAACGTGCCGGCATACGAGTGGCTCGTCGCGCACGGCGTCGTGTTCGTCGATAAGGCGCCCGACGAACGCGGTGGGAACGCGGTCGGCAACTCCGCGCCGCGCGAAATGCACGCGGCCGCCATGGAGTGGCCGCTGATACAGACCGGCGCACCCGCCGATCCCGAAGTCGCCGCAACGATGTCGACCGGCAACGGGCTGATGCGACCGCTCGAAGTTGCTGCGCGCCGGGCCGGCGTGCGGATTTTGCTCGAACATCGCATGACTGCAATCCATCGCGAAGAGCCCACCTCGGGCCGCGTACTCGGAATCGCCGTTACCCACGCCGGCACCGTCCGCAATATTCGGGCGCGCAAGGCCGTCATTATCGGTACCGGTGGATCGCAAGGCAACATCGAGTTCCGCCGCATGTTCGATCCGCGGCTGACCGAAGAATATTGCGGCCTCGCGGGCATGCCGTGGTCGGACCAGGACGCGAGCGGGGAGCTTGCCGCGATGGCGATCGGCGCAGCGCTGTGGGGACTCGCTAACCAAGTCGCCGAGTTCGGCTGGCAGATCACCAAACCCGGACTCATCGGCTGTCAATTTAACTACGTCAACCTGCAGTGGATGCCGGGCAGCCCGGTATTCCCAAAAGCGCGCGCGTCCGGCTTACGCGTGCAAGATTGGCACGACGTCATACACGTCAACATGCTCGGACGGCGCTTTTATGACGAGACGGGCTTGCACTTTTCCGCGAACAACCACGGCTCGATCACGGCATACGAACCGCTCAGCCACCGCAACGCGTCGAACATCACATACGCGCCCAACAACTGGCTGAACGCAGCGATGGCGGGCATTGGCGAGACGCGCAACGGCGGTGGTGCGATCTGGGCGATCTTCGACGCTGCGGCGGTCGCGCGCGAAGCGTGGGACCCGCGGCCGCCGAACGTCGATACCGAAGCGGGCTTCTTCTTCAGCGCGAACACGCTCGAAGAACTGGCCGAGTCGATCGTGATGCCCCATCAGCGCGTGCCGATGCGCGGTGCCGACTTGCAGGCGACCGTCGCACGCTATAACACGTTCGTCGAGAACGGCATCGATGAAGATTTCGACAAGTCCGAGCCGCGCTACAAGATCGAAACGCCGCCGTTCTATGCCGCTTGGGCGACGCCGGTTCTGCACGACTCGCTCGCCGGCTTACGCATCGACGCCGAATGCCGGGTGATCGACATGCGCGGCGCGGTCATTCCAGGGCTTTACTGCGGCGGCGAGTCGGCCGGAGGCTTCGGCCAGCACGGTCTAGCGCGCGCGATCTGCCAGGGCCTCATTGCGGCCCGAAGCGCAACAGGCACCCCAGCGTAGTTCGGCGTTAACGGATGGCCAGCTCCGGCCGGGTGGTGTTCTCGAGTAAGAGGACGCCGGCTGCCGTATTCGAGATCGGCACGTGATAGGTGCTCTGAAGTTCGCGGACGCTACCGGTCAAGGCGCCGCGCATCGCCAGCCACATGATCAGCTCTGCGCCTTGAGCCCCCGCTTCGCGGATGAGGTCGAGCGTCGCATAGCTCGCGAGCTCATCGGGCGCATCGACGATCTTCTGCAGGCACATCCGGTCGAATGCCGGGTTGATGAAACCGGCGCGCTCACCGTCGAGCTGGTGAGAGAGGCCGCCCGTTCCGATGACCACGACGCGGAGATCTTCGGGATACGATGCAATCGAGCGCCCAAGGGCTTGGCCGAATCGATAGCAGCGCGAAGGCGTCGGAATCGGGTGTTGCACGGTGTTGATGCTGATCGGAATCGTCCGCGGCATCGTCGAGCGCGCGGGCCAGAGCAATTGCATCGGGATCGTGAAGGCGTGATCGACGAGCATCTCTTGACACGAGCAAATGTCGAAGTCGTCGTGCATAAGGCTTTCGATCAAATGCCACGAAAGGCGCGGGTCACCGCTAAACGGCGGGGATGTCGGGATGCCCCAGCCTTCGTCTTCATTGCGATACTCGGCAGCCGCACCGACCGCAAACGTCGGCATGGCGTCCAGAAAAAAATTGAGCCCGTGATCGTTGTAGAGGACGACGGCAACGTCGGGTTGCACTTCGTCGAGCCACCGGCGAAGTGGCGGGAACGCATCGAAGAATGGCTTCCAATAGGGATCGGCTTCAAGCCCTTTCTCCAGGGCATTTCCGATCGAGGGGACATGGGTGGTCGCGATGCCGCCGACAATGCGTGCCATCCGGTTAGCACCCCGCCGCAAGGAGCTTGGCCTTGAACTCTTCAACGGTCACACCGGTTTGCTGTGCGCCGATGTCCTGTACGCCTAAGTGAAATATTCCGGCGAACTTGGCGAGGTAGTAGATGTTTCCGCCGGCCTCAAGGAGGGCCAGCACGTTTCGTGATTTGATCGCGGCTCGCTGCTGCTCGTTGAGGCCGAAACGCGCCATATATTCCTCTTCGTCGCGAAGAAACGCCTCGCGGTTCGATCTGCTATTGAACGAGAAACACATCTTATTGAGAGCGTAACCCTTCATCGCGTTCGCTCCGTTGAAGAGGATCGTGCCCGGAATGGGCTGATCGGTCATAGTCGTCATCACAGGAATAAGCGTGACACCCAAGTGTTCCCGAAGTGTGAACGACCAGGTCCGTTCTTCGCAAATTCTTCACATTTCAGGTGCTGGGCGCAGTTGGGCGCGCTGTGATGCACGTCGTCTTCATGCCTGACGGCCAGGGGTCGGCACGGCGGGGGAACAAGCGTCACATCGTGCCGGCGATTCACTCATTGAAACGCCTTTACTTGATGGCCGCACCAGCCGTCGTGCTGATGCTCGGGATCGCCATTTTCACGTCCGCGCCCGCTCGTGCCGGCTGCGAGGATGCGTTTTTTAGCAGCGGCATCGCCTGGACGGGATCGTCGGTCGTACTCGTTGCAACACCGATGGGGAATAGCGGCGGCGATCTCTCGTACTTTTGGCAGCAGACCGGTACGACGGCCTGGCATCGTGAACTCGTCGCGTCCACCGGTGGATGTCCGGCCAGTTGGGAAAACACCGTCGTCCCGCAGTCACCGACGGGTTACCGTTCCAACGCGATCGCGTGGACCGGCGACTCGGTCGTCATCGCTGCGGTGGACGTGCGCAACGGTGGCCTCTATTACTGGTGGCAAGCAAAAGGCAGTACCGTTTGGCACCAGCAGCTCGTCGCCGCAGGGCCGCCCGAATGCTGCTCGTTCTACTCCGTGCTGAACGGCAAGGTCACGCCGTTGGTGGTGGGCTACTCCATGCCGAGTATCGCCTGGACCGGCTCGGCGGTGGTGATCGCCGCGAGTGACAAACACGGCTTGCACTACTGGTTTCAGCAGAAAAACAAAACGACGTGGTACGAAGAACTCGTTGCGCCGTTTTCGGTTGTGGCCCCATTGCAGCCGGCCATCGCGTGGACGGGCTCGTCCGTCGTCATCGCGAGCAGTTGCAACGGCAACGAGAGCGACGGAATGTGCTACTACGTGCAACCCGCAGGTTCGGCGACGTGGGGCCGCCAGGTTGTCGATACCGGCTATTCGCTGTTTCCGTCGATCGCGTGGACCGGGAGTGCCGTCGTTATCGCCGCCAATGTGGGTGTAACGGGCTCAGACAACGCGATCGCAACCTGGACGCAAGCGGCGGGAACAACGGCATGGCGCAAAGAGCAAGTCGGCGCCGTGAGCCAATACGGCGGCCCGGCCGTCGGGGCCGCGGGCAACTCCGTCGTCGTGGCGGCGATCGACGAAAACATCAAATTACAAGTGTTCGATTTTTGGTGGAAGGACCAGACAAGCAGCGGAACGTGGGCACTACAGCATCCGCCCGGAAGCGCGCAGTACAGCGGATGGATGGATCCCGGCGGAATTACCTGGACCGGGAAATCGATCGTCATGGCGTCGACAGACGCGTGCGGAGACCTCGACTACTGGTGGCAGCAGTTCGCGACGCCGACGTGGCACAAGCAGCGCGTCGTGACGAGCGGCAACTGGCCACCAAGCACATGCGGTTAGCCCTATTGCATCGGCGTGCCGTGCGCGCGATCGCGGTCAAATTTGGCGAATCGCTCAGGCGCGCTTGCAAAATATGCCTTGAGAATGCGGATGCGGTCGCCTGGTGCATCAGAGAGCATCTCCATGCGTCCGGCCATCTTGGACTTTTGGTAATTTTCGAGGAGCCATACGAGGCCCCAGGGGTTGAGGCCGGCCTTGGCGCAGAGGTCCGCGCCCGTTACGTCGGCCTCGCTTTCGACGCTCTCGGCCGCCGTCATCGGGGAAACGCTTCCGGCCCGGATGGCGCCGGCCACCGCGTTCGCAGCCGCTACATTGCCGGGCTTGGTGGCGTTCACCAATCCGTTGATCGTATTCGGGTCGAGAAGTCTCAACGGGTTGTTGAGGATGCCACCGTAATAACTGGCGCTAGCGCCCAACATCAAGGCCCCTGCAGCGAGCTGCGTGTTGAACGCCTTGCGGGCCACGCTCGCGAAGTCGTGACGAACGGTGTGCGCGACCGCGTGGCAGAGCGCACCCGCGAGCTCTTCGCGGTAGCGGATGACTTCAAAGGTCTTGTCACTGACGTAGACGCGCCCGCCGGGAACCGAGGCTACGTTCGGGTAGGGATCGCGCCCGATCGTGAAGATGAACGGCGCGTCGTAGCGCGGACCTGCCACGGCCTTCAACGGCTCGGTGATCGGGTTGAGGATGTCGTTGTAGAGCGGAGACTTCGAGACGATTATCCCCGTGCTGTATAGCCAATCGTAGATCTGCTTGCCCAAGTACGCTTCTTGTACGTCCGCAACCGCCGGAACAGACACGATGACCATAAGCACAAAAAGCGAAGCGACGACTCTTACGAAGCGCGATGCGGAAACTTTCAAAGCGAAACTCCGGGCAGGGTGCAAGCGATACGGAGTATTGGCTTTCGGGTCCGACTCTATCCGACCCGCTGATCGAGAGTCAGCAAGCTCGATGGGTCGTTTGTCGCGGTCGCCGCGGCAACGATGGCGTCCACGGTAGCGCCAGGATGCTCGATCATACTCGGGTGCGCGCCGTAGACATGTGAAATGTGCGCTTTTGCCCTATGTGCCATGAACAACTGGATTTTTGGCGGGAGCACATTGTCGAGGTCGCCGACGACATACCAGGACGGGATCGTCTTCCAACCTTCGGCTTCCGGCGATTTTTCGTTGAGTGCACTGTTGGCAATCGGACGTTGGGTGATGGCCATGAGCGATGCGATTGGTGCCGGTACATCAGATGCAAAGACCGCGCCGTAATATTTAGGCGCGAGGTAAAGATCCGCGTCACCGCCGCTAGCCGTTGCGAAAGGCACCGCAACAAACAAGTCCTTCGGCGGAGGCGGAGCTGTGGCCAGAAGACTCAAACAACTCTCGCCGCCTTCGGGAACGAACGCATCGACGAAGACGAGTGCCTTGATTTTGGGGTTGCCGGCCGATGCGGCGCTGATGACGGTACCACCGTATGAATGACCAACGAGGATAACCGGTCCCGGGATCGTCTTGAGGAATGCCGCGATCGAGGCAGCATCCAAAGCGACACCACGCAGTGGGTTCGGAGGAGCGACCACGGGGTATCCATCGGCAGTTAGTGCCTTGATGACACCGTTCCAACTCGATGCGTCCGCCCAGGCGCCGTGAATGAGGACCACCGTTGGTTTGGTAGACTGCGCCAAGACTTGCTCGGCACCGCTGCCGTCGGGAAGATGACCAATCATGAGAGGCCTTTCAGTAGTGTTTGCATCGCACAGGCGGCTCTCGGCCGCGGTGGCGATGAACAAAGGCTACCGTGTTCTCCTCTGTAGGCTCCACGCACAACTGTGACAGCGGGCCGGACAGTTACAAATGGACCTCAGCGAAGTGCGAGTGCAGCGGCCGCCTCGGCAAGGGCGGCTTGCGCGCCGAGCCTCGTGCCTTCCGCTCGAAGGAGGGCGAGAACGTCCGGATGGAGCGCTTTCGCGACGGACGCGAAAAGAAGGTTCCACGTTCGCCGTTGAAGCGAATCGCGCTCGAGGGGAAAGCGCTCGAGAGAAGCGTCGATAAAGCCCATCAGCCGCGCAGCTACGTGTGGGTGGCCGCGTAAACTTGCGACTCCCGCCACGTATTGAACGGCCAACGCTTCGTCGCGTCCCGTAGCGTTGAACACGACTCTCGTGGCCGCCTCGGCTGCGTCGGCTTCGCCGAGCAAAAGATGCAGACAGGCGAGACACTCGTTTGCCTGAAGGACGACTGCGGGAGTCATTCCATGCTCGCTCGCCAGAATCTCGTTGGCGATGTCGATCGCGCGGCGCAAATTTCCGGCGGCGGCTTCAACGAAAATGCCCCGAATCTTGAGCCATCGCGTGTTGTAAAATTCTTCGCCGTGCAACGTTGCGATTGCCTCGGCGGTTGCGAGGTCGGCGCGCGCTTCGTCGAACAGCCCCTCGCTCTCGTGCAGCATTGCGCGCGAGAACAGAAATCTGGCATAGGGGAGCGACGTCTGCATCTCTTCCGCTGCAGAGAGTTCCTCCACTCGCTGGGCAGATCGTCGGGCATCGGCGACGAGGCCGCGTGTCGCAAGAACGTACGTTAAGGACGAGTGTAGCGCAATAATTTCGCGCGCATCTCCGATGCGGTCGAAGAGCGGAATCGCACGCTCGATCGTCGCGAGCACCCCCGGCTCGTTAAATGTCTCTACAATGATTCTGTGCAATAATTTCGCCGCAAGCTTTGGATGTTTTTCTTCGTCGATCAGCGCGAGCGACGCCACACACAAGGCACCTAACTCCGCTGGATGGCCGCTTATGAACCACAGGTCGCGCAGGCCGGCGACGATTCGTGCGCCCACGGCGTGATCGTCCTCGGAAGATGAATTGAGTGACCAGGCGAGAGCAGCTCGCGCATTTTCGAGTTCGGGACGCAGTTCCGTAAAGACCTCGAGAGACATGGTCCGTGGAAGATCGTCTCCGATCTGCGCGAGCCACTCCGCGTGACGCCGTGCAGTTGTGGTGTACAGCTGCGATCGATCGAGTTGCTGCAGGGCAAATGTGCGGACCGAATCGAGCAATACATACCGCGCGCTGTTTTCTGTTTGAACGACTTGGATAAGGGACTTGTCCGCAAGCGACGCGAGGAGATGCAAAACCGAGGACTGGTCGATGTTATCGAACGCGCAAACCGAGCGCGCCGCATCGAGTGTAAAACCGCCGGAAAAGATCGCGATCCGCGAAAGGAGATTGCGCTCGAGATCGCCGAGCAGTTCGAAACTCCAGGCGATTGTTGCCTGCATTGACTGTTGGCGAAGTGGCAAGTTCCGGGGAGCACCCGGAAGCGAGAAGTGTTCGTCCAATCTCGCATCAAGCGCCTTGAGCCCGAGGAATGGGAGTCGCGCTACAGCCAGCTCGATAGCCAGCGGAATGCCCTCGAGACGACGGCAGATGTTGTACACGAAGTTCACGCTGTCGTTTGTGAATATGACCGAGGAATCGCGTTGCCGGCCGCGCTGGAGAAAGAGGTCGAGCGCTGAATATCTCGAGGCGTCTTTGAGTGTGGACGGCGTCTCATCTGGTAATGTGAGCGGCGACAAGCGATAGATGGACTCGCCCTCGATCTGTAGCCGTTCGCGACTGGTCGCAAGTAGCGTGACGTGCGGGCAACCGGTGATGACAGCGTGAGCTACGGTGGCGGCATCAGCGGTGAGATGCTCGCAGTTGTCGAGGATGAGCAGCAGACGGCGCTCTGCGAGCTGTGCTACTAAACTACTCACGCTCTCGACGGGGCCGGCGAGGGGTGGCTCGATCGTCGATGCGATCCGACCGGCGATAAACGCTCCGTCGCTTAGCGATGTGAGATCCGCAAAACAGACTTCATCCCACTGCCCGTTCGGCTCGCAGCGTGCGATTTCCAATGCGAGACGCGTCTTACCGATACCGCCCGATCCCGTTACCGTGACGACCCGGAATTCCGCGAGAGCAGCAATCGTCTGCGCAATGTCGTCTCTACGTCCCAAGAGCGATGTCGACGATAGCGGAATATGTCTTTGAAGGCGTGTTGCCGTTTCCGGCTCGTGTACGCGTCGGCGCACCCGCGCGGCTTGCGCTACCGCCTCGAATTCCGACCGCTCTTCCCCATTGAGGCGGAGGGCTTTAACCAAGAGGGCGACCGTGTGGCTATACGGCGCGCGTCGCGAACCCCGTTCTAGGGCGCTGATCGCCGCCGCGCTGATGCCGGCCATTTCGGCAAGCTGCTCTTGTGAAAGCCCGGCCTGCAAACGACCGTCCCGCAGCAAATCCCCGAACGAGCCTTCCCGGCCTTTTGGCACGACGATTTCTTCTGCCGTCCTCAGGGAAAATCACCCTAGATGATATCTCTTCCGCTTTCGGCGTTCGCTGACTATTGCCCAAAAAGCCGACCCGAGCAGCGGCTACGTCAAATGGGGTCTTCTCCGGCCCCGCGTCATCATGCCGGGGCGAACGTTGCGTCCGAGAACGAAATCCTCGCAAAGTGACCGTTGGGATGAGACCGCTCAATAACAAAAACTCCACCCCCAGAACTAGCGGCGATCACCCAACGGCCCGTGTTTTTGGGATGAAATCGCACAACGGCCGGGTGCAGTCATTCGCGGTCGGCTCGGGTGCCTTTGTAAAACTACTGATTCGCAGCCATTCTGCTATAATATGCAAGTGAAAAGCATGGGCATCTGGCGGATCCCGGTTTTGCTCGGATAGCGACTACGGCGAATGGCGGCCTCTTGGACCCACTGACACGAAAGGCAATCCTGGGGCTGGCACAACTGTTCGTCACGCTGGCAGTGGCGCTTTTCGGGCCCGCATGGACGTTCAACTACCCCTTCGCGTGGCTCTTTCTCGCAGTGTTCTTCGCGTCAGCCGGTCTGATCACGGCATACTTGGCGAAGCACGATCCGGCACTGCTCGAACGCCGCATACGCGGCGGCCCAAGCGTTGAGACAGAGCCGCTTCAGAAAACAATCCAAGCCGCAGCCGCGCTGGTCTTCATGAGCACGTTCCTCGTAGCGTCGCTCGATCGCCGCTTCGAGTTGTCACACGTACCGCCCGCCCTTGCCATCGCGGGCGACGTCGCAGTTGCACTCGGCTTCTACACCATCTTTCGCGTCTTACGGGAGAACTCGTACACGGCCACGAGCATTGCGGTCGCGCCCGGCCAAACCGTCGTTTCCACCGGCCCGTACGCGGCCGTGCGCCATCCGATGTACGCGGGCGCGCTGCTCATGCTGGCCGGCGCGCCCCTCGCCCTCGGCTCATGGTGGGCGCTCGTGCTCCTCGTCCCAATGACCACCGTCATCGTCGCGCGCCTACTCGACGAAGAGCGGATGCTCACCGCGCATTTACCCGGCTATGCGGACTATTGCCGGAGCGTTCGTTACCGGCTGTTGCCGGGAGTCTGGTAGAACGAATCGTTGAAGCCGCTGCCGCCGGAGTGGCACTACATCAAGCACGGCGATCTCGCCGATCTCGCGCTCGCCACGGACATCGTCGACGAGGCCGAACAGAATCGTCCCAACGGCGACGGCGATTGGGACGAAGACGCCCAATAACGAAAAGCTCAACCCCCTCTGCCGGTGAGTCGCTGGGCGATCTCACTGGCCGTTGGGATGGAGCAGAAATTTGGAAATTTGGTGGAGCTGCCGGGGAGCCGCCCCCCGGGTCCGAAAAGCTGGACTGCCGCTTTCTCCAGGCTCAGCTTCGAATTTATCTTAATCGCGCGAACTTCTCGAAACCGGAATTTCGTGCGCAGCAGATGCAGTTGTTTTCGGGCGCCTCTCGCATCAGCCTCAGCGTCCTAGCCGTACTTTATGACCGCAGGTGAGATGGCAACGGCAACCTCTCTCCAACGGTGGTTACTTAGTTAAACTAAGCAGCCAGTGCGTATTCGTTGTTCGCGTGTAAAACGCTTGCGATCGTTTTAGGAGGGCTCGCAACTCCGCCTGCTTACGACAACCTCAGATCTTCCCGTCGAGCCTACTCAGCCCCATGAGTGTTTCCGTTGTTGTACCCACCGCTGTCACCGGTAAGCATGCTATTTTACCACATCCGGGTATCGCTCGTCGAGGGCGCGAAAGGTGGTCGAGATGCGCGAACCGGACGTGCCGAAATCGCTGACTTCCCCGCGCCGGGCAATCGTCGCCTTGATTGCGGTCGCGGCGGTCGCTGCCATCGCCATGACGATCCGGGACGGCGCCCTCGCCAGCCGTTGGACGGACGCCCTAGGCGTGCTGCTCGGTGCGCTGGCCGGTACGTTCGTTGGCGAACGGCTGGCGTACATATCCGGACGGGTCTCCGCGACGTGGCTGGGGTGGGTGCAGATGGCAACGATCGGCCTGCTCATCGTCGGCGCGGTCAGTTGGCAGGCGCTGCCCGATTACTGCCGTCTGCCGGTTAGCTTTGCGATGGGACTCGTGATCGTCGCCGCCACCGTCTACGTTCAGCGGCTGCGGATGCGCTTGCCATAATCGGGGTTGGTGGCTGTCCCTCGACTACGCGCTACGCGCTGCGCTCGGCATGACAGAAGGGGGCGGTTCGACTTCGAGAGTCTCAGCTGCGCCTTGTTGGCCGATCGAGGTGTCGAGTGCGACGCGGATGCCGTCGGCGATGAGGCTGAACGCGAGTACCGTCGCGACGATCGCGAGGCCCGGCACGAGTACCATCCACGGCGCGGCTTCAGCTTGCGGCGTGAGCGCGTCTTGCAGCATGTTGCCCCACGACGCCTGCGGCGGCTGCACGCCGAGACCGAAGAATGAAAGCGACGATTCGGCGAGGATGTTGTCGCCGATCGCGAACGCCGCCGCGACGACGACCGGCGCCAGCGCGTTCGGAATGAGATGACGCGTCACCAGCCGTGCCGGACTGGCGCCCAGCGCACGCGCCGCTTCGACGAAATCGCGATCGCGTAACGACAGCACCTCGGCGCGCACCAATCGCGCGAGGCCGGGCCACGCCGTCAGACCGATGATGACGATGATGATCGAGAGTGAAAAATGGTTCGTCAGCGCCGAAATGATGAGCAGCAAGAAGAACGTCGGGAATGAAAGCATCGCGTCGACGAAGCGCATCATCAGGCTGTCGACGAAGCCGCCGGCGAAACCGGCAATCGCGCCGTAGAGAACGCCGATCGTAAACGACAGCGCCATTGCGGCCGCGCCGACGAGCAGCGAAACGCGCGCGCCGTACAAGGTGCGGACGAATTCATCGCGTCCGAGGAGATCGGTTCCGAACCAGTGCGCAAACGACGGCGGTTGCGGCAGGCCGAGCAGGGGGTGTGAGATCACGTCGGGCTGCGTCGGATCGATCAGCGGTCCCAGCAGCGCGGCGAGCAGGATGAGCGCGATGAAAAGGCCGCCGGCGAGGGCGGATCGTTCGCGCAGAAACCGCCTGAATTGACGCATCAGCCGTACCGTATCCGCGGATCGGCGATTGCATACGCCACGTCGGCAAGCAGATTTCCGAGCACGATCAGCACGGCGGTCAGCATCGTGATCGCCATGAGCGTCGGATAGTCACGCGCGAAGATCGACGTGAACGTCAAGTAGCCCACGCCGGGAATCGAGAACACGTATTCCACGAAATACGCGCCGCCGACCAGCGTCGGCAGGCTCAAGCCCAGCAACGTGATGATCGGAAGCAGCGCGTTGCGCAGCGCGTGCCGGACGAGCACGTCGCGCTCGGTGAGTCCCTTACTTCGCGCCGTTCGGATATATGCCGAACTCATCGCCTCGATGATCGAACTTCGCTGATAACGCATCCAGCTCACGAAGCTCACCAGCGCGATCGCCACCACCGGCAACACCAAATGCCACAACCGGTCGAACGGGTCGTCCTCGCGTCCGAGCGACGAAAGCCCCGATGACGGAAACCAGCGCAGTTGCACGGCGAACAAATCGATCAACACGATCGAGAGCCAAAAGACCGGCATCCCGTAAAACGCGAAGCCGACGGCCGACGTGGCGTTGTCGAAGAGTGAGCCGCGGTGCGCGCCGGCGTAGATGCCGATCGGGATGGCGATGAGGAGTGTGAGCAGCAGCGCGAGACCGACCATCTCAATCGTCACCGGCAGCCGTTCGAGCACTTTCTCGACAACGGGCCGTTGATCAACATACGAGGCGCCGAGCGATCCGTGCAAGACCAGCTGTTTGAGCCAGTAGAAATATTGCACGAACCACGGCTTGTCGAGCCCGTAGAGCGCGTTGATGCGTGCCATTACGGCAGGGGAGAGCGCACCGCGCGGACCGAGGATGGCGGCCGGCCCACCCGGCGCTAGCGCCATCATGGCATAGGTAACGACGCTAATGAAGAGCAGCAACGGCACCGCTCCGGCCAAACGGCGGATGATATACGCGATCATTGCGCCGTCTTCCAGTCTTCGATGTTGTAGTACAGCAGCGGTTGCTGGAGCGTCGTTTTCGGATCGAGCACGAGGTGCGCGGAATACGCGGTGCCGGCGAACCGGGTCCATTGGTAGAGCATCGGCACCTTATCAGCGATCTCTCGCTGCATCTCGTTATAGATGGCGCGCCGTTTCCCGTCGTCGAGTTCCGTGAGACCAGCTTTCATCAGACGATCGAGCACCGGATCGTGGAAAGCGCCGGTATTCTGGCCGGCGGGCGGGATCGACGACGTCGCAAGGTTCGCCGTCATGTCCGGGTCGACCGAACCGCCAAAGCCTTCGGAGATGAGATCGAAGTCGCCCTTGAACTCGCGCGCAACCATCGATGGGAAATCCATCTCGCGCAGTGCGACTTCGATGCCGATCGCCTTCATGTCGGCGGTAAACTCAAGGTCTGCATCGGTCAAGATGGCCGAGCCCTGATTGATCAAGAGTTCGAATGCGAGTCGCGCGTTGCCGCGCCGGCGAACGCCGTCAGGCCCCACGCGCCAACCGTCGGCATCGAGCATCGCCCGCGCTTTAACCGGATCGTACGGATACTGTGCCACGTGGCCGTTGTGCCAGTGCGTGAGCCCAACCGGAACCAACCCATCGGGCAACGGCACCTTATCCTGGAAAAACCCTGAAATGAGCGCCTGGCGATTATTTCCGTACATCATTGCGCGTCGCACGATGACATCATCGAGACCGGGGCGGCGCGTGTTCGGCAGGGTCACATCGATGTAGACCGACGGGAAGGTCAACAGCTTGACCTTCGGCGCGATGCGCTCGAGTTGTTGATAGACGGTCGAACCGGTATCGTCGACGAGGTCGGCCGAACCGTTGGCCATGGCGTCGGTTTGCGCCTGATCGTTGAAGATCGTGCGCACATCGAAGCGCGCGATGTGGGGTTTCCGCCATGCGTAGGGGTTCGGGACGAAGATCGTTTCGCTATCGTGCTGCCACCGGAGCAGACGGTAGGGCCCAGTGCCGACGGGATGTTCGCCAAAGGCGCTAAAGCGCAACCGGTCATGAGGAACGCGGCCGAGGATATGCTCGGGCAATATGCTCGCTTCGAAACCCATCCCGACGAGCGTGAACACGGCGCTCGGATACGCGAGCGTGAAGTGGACGCGGAAGGGGCCATCGCCAGTTACCCGCTTGATGTACACCATATCGCCGGCGTTAATCGAAGCGGTCTGCGGATCGATTAACGCGTCGTAGGTGAAGACGACGTCCTTCGACGTGAACGGCGCGCCGTCGGACCAGCGCACGCCGTGCCGTAGGTCGACCGTCCACTGTAACCCGTCGGCCGAATGTGTCCACGACGTCGCCAAACGCGGATGCGGAAGATAATCGGCGCCGATGTAGCTCAGAGACTCGAAGATGATCTGCGGGTAAACGATGCCGTCTTGGACGGTCTGCCCGAACATCGGATTCATCGTTGCGCCATCGACGCGCGTGAGCGAAACGATCGTGCCGGGATCACGTTGCGCGCCGGCACCGGCCGCGCACCCGTCTAACGCGAGCGCAATCAGCGCACACGTAAAAAGACGCTCCAGCGAACCGGCTGCGCGCATGCTACTTCGAAACGTCGACGATCACGTTGCCGAGACTACCGGCTTCCACCCGTTCGTGCGCTTCGACAATACGGTCGAGCGGAAAATGTTCGCCCAGCGCGTGCTGCAGTTTTCCGGCGGTCAGCAGCCGGTCGAGTGCGCCGACGTGGCTTTCGCGCTGATAGTCGCTGAGCGTGTATACGAGAATGAACTGCAGCGTCGTGCTCCAGGGAATGAACGACGGAATCGGAATCGGCGGCGCACCCGAACCGTAGATCACGGCCTTACCGTGTTCGGCCAGCACATCGGGGTACGTCATCGCATTGGCTTTCAGATCGACCTCGATCACGCGGTCCACTTTCTTGCCACCGGTGATCTCTGCGACCCGCGCCTTTACTTCCTCCGTGCGGTAGTTGATCACGTGATCTGCGCCCACCGCACGCGCGCGTTCCGCCTTCTCATCCGAACTGACCGTGGTAATCACCGTCGCGCCGTCGAGCTTCGCGAACTGGATCGCGTACGCGCCGACCGCTCCCGCGCCGCCCTGCACGAGCAACGTCTTGCCGCGCACCGATCCGTCGAGCATGATCGCGTGATACGCCGTCAATGCCGGGATGCCGAGACACGCGCCGACGGAAAAGTCGATGTTGTCGGGCAGATGAACGGCAAACGCACTCGGCAGTACGCAGTATTCCGCCGCCGTACCGAACGCGCGCTTGAATTGCGCGTTCACGGTCCACACGCGCTCGCCGATGCGCTTGGCCGGCACGCCCGAACCGACCGCGTCGATCGTCCCGGCGCCGTCGCTGTGCGGGATCACCACGGGAAATTCCGCCGGCTTGCCCGGCGGCGCCGCGCCGCGGCGCTTGACGTCGGAGGGGTTCACGCCCGACGTCGCGAGCTTCACCCGCACCTCGCCCAGTCCGGGTTCGGGTGTCGGCATCTCACCGACGTGAAGTACGTCGCGGGCCGGTCCGGTGTGGGTGAACGTTGCTGCGCGCATGTTCGGAATGAACGTAAACGAAGAGGTCCGGGTTGCGTCAGGCCGGCAGCGTGCGCGCGGCATAGCGCCGCAGCGTCGCCTCGTCGGTCCGATCGATCTGCAGCGGCGTCACGCTTGCGTAGCCTCCATCGACCGCTACCGTATCGGTGTCGTCGCCGCCGCCGAGATGCGACATATCCCAAACCCAGTAGTACGCCGCGCCCGCGCCGCCGTCGTCCTCACGTGCCAACCGGTCCGCGTACTGCTTGCGTCCCAGCCGCGTGAAGCGGATGCCGCGCAGTTCGGCGACGTTGGGCACGTTCACGTTCCAATACGTGCCGGGCGGCAACGGCTCGCGCAACACCTCGGTCGCCAGCCGCCGCGCGACGCTTGCGGCGACATCCCAATAGTGCACCGGATCTTGCTTCGGCCACGACGACGCGAGCGAAACCGCGATCGCCGGAACGCCCACGATCGTCGCTTCGACCGCTGCGGCAACCGTGCCCGAATAGTTCACGTCGTCGGCGAGATTCGCGCCGCGGTTGATCCCGCTGAGCACGATGTCGGGCCGCCCGCCGCAGAGTTCGTTCACGCCGAGCAGCACGCAATCGGCGGGCGTGCCCGAACACGCGAAGCGACGCAAGCCGGCCTCCGGCATCGCCTGCGCGCGCACGGCCGAGTGCACGGAGATGGAATGGCTCGTCCCGCTGCGATCGCCATCGGGCGCAACGACCGTCACCTCGCCTAGCGGTTGCAGCGCTCGCGCCAGCACCGCGATCCCCTCGGAAGCGATGCCGTCATCGTTTACGACGAGGATGCGGACCATGAGCTAGGCAGTTTCCGGATCGGCGCCTCGCAGCAGCGATGACAGCACGAACGACACGATGCCGAGCACGATCGCGCCCCAGAACGCCGGCCAGAATCCATTGACGACGAGCCCGAGATTCCACTGACCGACCCACCAAAAGAGAACACCATTGATTACGAATGTGAACAGCCCGAGCGTGACGATTTGGATCGGCAACGTGAGCAGAATGAGGATCGGACGCAAGATCGCGTTGACGATGCCGAGCACGAACGCGGCGATGAGCGCGCCGACGAATCCCGTCACGCTCACACCCGGCAGGAAGTACGCCACGATCATCAGGGCGATGGCGTTGACGATCACTCGAATGAGGAAATGCATTATGGGCTCACTTTCCGCGCAGAGCGCGCCGTGCCGACGGCCTCGCTTAGGGTGCCATATCCGTCGCGCATGAGCAAGACCGCCAGCTCCCGCTTGATGCGCGTCACCAGGGCCGTGCCGCCATAGATCAGACCGGTGTAGAGCTGCACGGCGGTCGCGCCGGCGCGAATCTTCTCATACGCTTGGGGTCCGCTTGCGATTCCCCCAACGCCGATCAGCGGCACGGCGCCGCCCGTGAGGTGCGCCACCTGCGCGAGCATCGCGGTGGAGCGCGCGAATAACGGCCGGCCGCTCAGGCCGCCGCGCATCGAGGCGTTCCCGCGCAGCGTTTCCGGCCGCTCGATCGTCGTATTGGCGACGATGATGCCGTCGATCTTCGCCTCGAGCAGCACCTCGATGAGTTGGCCGAGCAGCGCATCGTCGATGTCGGGCGAGAGCTTCGCGACGAGCTTGGGCGGCACGGGTCCGCGATCGAGCGCACCGAGCCGCGCCATCAGATCGCGCAGCCGCGCCGGTTCGAGAAACACTTTACCGTTGGCGCTGTTCGGGCACGAAATGTCGAGCGTTAGGTAGTCGGCATAATTGGAGAAGCGCTGCACGAGCCCGGCAAAATCTTCGGCCGGGTCGGCACTGTCGCCGTTGCTCGCGAGGTTGATGCCGAGCATTCCGGCCGGCCGTTCGCCGCCGAGCCGCCGCACGACCGCCTCGGCGCCGTCGTTGGGAAAGCCCATGTTGTTGATGATCGCGCCGTCTTCCGGCAGGCGAAAGACGCGCGGGCGCGGATTGCCGCGCTGCGGACGCGGCGTCACGCCGCCGATTTCCACAAAGCTGAAACCCTGCGCGTACATCCGCCGGAACACGCGGGCATTCTTATCGAAGCCGGCGGCCAAGCCCACCGGACCGTGGAGCCGGCGGCCGAACAGGTCGATCGCGATGCTCGGTTCGTCGACCTGCGGTTGCGCCGGCACGAGGTTTGCTTCGAGCGCGCGCAGCGTGAGTTCGTGCGCGCGCTCGGGATCGAGCATGTGCAAGAACGGCTTCGCGAAAACGAACGGGTCAGCCACTGAGCGCCGCCTTCACGTGCGATGCGAGCGCCGGGCTCATGCCCTTCACCGCCGCGATCTCATCGACGCTCGCGCGCTTGATCGCGTTGACCGAACCGAACACCGTCAGCAACCGTTTGCGCCGTACCGGGCCGACGCCGGTCAGCGTATCGAGCACCGACTTCGTCATCGCTTTGTCGCGCCGGTTGCGATGATAGGTGATGGCGAATCGGTGCGCTTCATCGCGCACGCGCATCACGAGGTGCAGTCCGGCGGAATTCGGCGGCAGCGCGATCGGTTCAGGATTTCCCGGAACGAAGAGCCACTCGTTCTCCTTCGCCAAGCCCGCAACCGGAATGCCGATCATATCCATTTCCCGGATCACCTCGACGACGGCGCTGAGTTGCCCTTTGCCGCCGTCGATGAGCAAGAGATCCGGTTTCTCGTGGAAACGATCGCGCTTGCGCGCCTGCGCTTCGATCGCTGCCCCGGCCGCGTCGCCGTCGGCCACCGGCGGGCGATCGGCATCGGCGCGCAAATAGCGCAGCCGCCGCCGTAACGTCTCCTGCATCATCGCAAAATCGTTGGGCCCCTTATCGTACTGAATCTTGAAGTGGCGATAGTCGCTCTTCTTGGCCCGGCCTTCGACGAACACGACCATCGAACTCACCGCGTTCGTGCCTTGAATGTTCGAGATGTCGTAGCACTCGATGCGATGCGGCGGCTCGGGCAAATCGAGGGCCGCCGCGAGTTCGGTCAGTGCGGTCGCCGAGGCGGTTTCCTGCGCTTCCTGATGCGCGAGAAAATTCTTGAGGTTTTGCTCGGCGTTCTTCTGCACCAGGCGCAGGTAATCGGCGCGCTCGCCGCGCTCCGGGCGCAGGATGCGCACGCGCTGACCCTTCGCCTCGGTCAGCCACATTTCGATTACCGAGCCGTCGTCGGGATGCGCCTGCACGAGGATCTCTTTCGGGATCGCCTCGGCGCCGCTATTGCGCCGGCGCGAGCGTTCTTTCTCGGCGACCGGCGACTGCTGGTCGCGCGCCGCGCGCAACGCGAGCGGACTGCCCGCGATGTCGCTCGCCATCGACGCGTCGAGCCCGAGTTGCCCGCTGCGCGCGGTGTAAAACTGCTTGAGGAATTCGGAGAACAGCTCGGCCTCGGTCGCATCGACCGTGCCGTCGAGGATGAAGTGTTCCTGACCGAGCAGCTTGCCGTTGCGCACCATAAAGACTTGCATGCACGCCTGGCCGCGCTCGCGCGCCACCGCGATCAAATCCATGTCGACGCGCGAACGCCACACGACCTTCTGCGCTTCGATCGTGCGCCGGACCGCGATGATCCGGTCGCGCAGCCGCGCCGCCGCCTCGAAGTTGTAGTGTTCGGCCGCATCGGTCATGTCGTTTTGCAAGCGCGCGATCAGCGCGTCGTGATGGCCTTCGAGAAACAGCACGACCTCATCGACGAGCACGTCGTAGTCCGGCTCCGACTGATACCCCACGCACGGCGCGAGACAGCGTTTGATATGATACTGCAGGCACGGCCGCTTGCGCTTACCGTCGATCGGTTCGCGGCACGTGCGTAACGGAAACACGATGCGCACGAGGTCGATCAGTTCGCGCAATCCGTGCGCGTTGGTGTACGGCCCAAAGTACCGCGCGCCGTCGTCGCGCACGACGCGGGTGAACACGACGCGCGGGAACGGCTCGTTGGTCACCTTCAAGTACGGAAAACGCTTGTCGTCGCGCAGCCGCACGTTGAACGCGGGCTGGTGGCGCTTGATGAGGTTCGCTTCGAGGATCAGCGATTCGATCTCGTTCGAGACGACGATCGTACGCACGTCGACGACGCGCTCCACCATCTTCACGGTGCGGTATGCGTGCGCGGCGCTATCCTGAAAGTAGGAGCGCACGCGGCTGCGCAGCGAGACGGCCTTGCCGATGTACAAAATCTGCCCGTCGTCCCCGATCATCATATAGACGCCGGGCGCGTCGGGAAGCTGGGCCAGCGTCCGCTCGAGGGTCGACTCCATCAAGCCTTAGGGGTTCGTTGCAGTTCGCCGATCGCCCAGGCGGCCCAATCAGCCATCGCCGCTTCAAAGCGCATCCCGGCCTCGAGCGCGATCCGGTCCCAGCGCGAGTCCGGGTCGTCGACCGCGCAGTGCTCGGCGAATGCCCGGTAGCGCGCCACCTTGTCAGCATGGTACTTTTGCTGGCCTTCGAGGTAGGTTGCAGCTTGGTTCGGAGCGAGGGTGCCGAGGAAAAACACGCGGACCATCCATTCCGCCCGGGGGTTGTCAACCGGCTGCGTCTCGGCAAGCCAATGCCGCAGCGCGTCGTTGCCGGCAGGGGTGATGGCGTACCGCTGGCTCCCGCGCGGGCCGGCTTCGGTCTTGCGGATCAAGCCCGCGCCCTCCAGCTTCGCCAGCTCCGGATAAATCTGGCTGTGGCTCGCCGCCCAGACGTTGGCCAGGCTTACATCGAAGTCGCGGGTCAGCTCGTAGCCCGTGCGCCCGCCGCTCCCGAGCAGCCCCAAAAGGATGTTCCCGAGTACGCTGACTTTCGTCATGAAAGGCTTGACATGTAATTTCTTACATGTAATATCTTACACATTCCGCAAAACATATCACATCGCGCCACCGTACGAAAGGTTAGCCATGGGATCAGCCGTTGCAGCCGCCGCCTACGCGACCCCCGTCAGCGCTGAGATCGAGGCGTTCGATCTTCCGGTCGAAGGCGCGTTGCCGCCCGAACTTTGCGGCGACTATATCCGGAACGGGCCCAATCCTCAGCCGGGCTCCAAGCCCGGTCACCTGTTCATGGGCGACGGCATGCTGCACGGCGTGCGCCTCGCGAACGGCCGCGCGACGGCCTACCGTAATCGCTGGGTGCGCACGCGGCAGTTCGTCGACCATGCGCCCTACATCCGGATGAACGGCACGCTCGACCTTAGCGTCGGATCGGCCAACACGAACATCATCGCGCACGGCAATCGTCTGCTGGCGCTCGTCGAATCGTCGTTCCCGACCGAAGTCACGCGCGATCTCGCCACGACCGGCGTCTACGATTTTGACGGCCGCTTGAAGGCGCCGTTCTCGGCTCATCCCAAGACCGACCCGCGCACCGGCGAACTTCACGGGTTCGGCATGCAACTACGGCCGGGTGCGCTTTCCTATCATCGGATCGACGCCGGCGGAACGCTGCTCGAAAGCCGGAACATTCCCGTCCGCGGCGTGACGATGATGCACGACTTCGCGCTTACCGAACGGTACGCGATCTTTATGGACTTGCCGGTGGTGTTCGATACGATGCTCGGTCTGCGCGGCAAGTTCCCGTACAAGTGGAGCGATCGCTACGGCGCACGGCTCGGCATCGTCGATCGCGCGAACCCGGCGGCGGCCGTGCGCTGGCTCGACATCGAGCCCTGCTATGTCTTCCACGTGTTCAACGCGTTCGAAGACGGCGAGCAGATCGTGATGGACGTCGTCCGCTACAAGGAACTCTGGCGCAATGGGAACGACTCGTTCTCGCCGACGACGCTGCACCGTTTCACGATCGACCTCGCGGCCGGTCGCGTGAGCGAAGCGACGCTCGACGAGCGTTCGAGCGAGTTTCCGCGCATCGACGAGCGGCTGACCGGCAGCCGCCATCGCTACGGCTATACCGTCGCGGTTAGCGCTACCGGCGAAGGCGCGCGCGAGCTGCGCAAACACGATCTCGCCGACGGCACATCGACGGAACATTCGTTCGGCGCCGGCTGCGTGCCCGGCGAAGCGGTGTTCGTCCCTGCGGGGACGGGCGAAGATGCGGGCTGGCTGATGTGCTACGTCTACGACGCAGCGCTCGACCGCAGCAGCTTCGTCGTGCTCGACGCGAGCGATATCACCAAACCCCCCGTCGCCGTCGTCCCGCTGCCGGCACGCGTTCCGCTGGGCTTTCACGGCAACTGGATTGCCGCTGATGCCACCCGCAGCTAAACCGCCGGGCCCGACGCGTTTCAGCGGTTTGTACCGCACGCTCGGCGTCAGTCTCGTCCTCCCGCTGATCGCGATTCAGGTATTGCTGCGCCACGGCGTCTCGCCGCTGATCGCCCTCGCCGTTGCAACGGTGTTTCCGCTCGGTGAGATGGTGTACGAAGCGGTGAAGACCAAACGTGTCGGCATCATCGCGATCGTGTCGCTGATCGGTATCGTCACCGGCTTCGGGCTCTCGTTCGCCACCGGCAACGCCATTTTCGCGCTGCTCAAAGACTCGCTGTTCACGTGCGTGTTCGGCTTGCTGTTCCTCGGTTCGCTGGCAACGCCGCGGCCCTTGATCTACCGCCTCAACCTCGACCTCGCCGGCGCCGACCCGGCGGCGCGCGCGGCGAGCGAAGCGCTGTGGGAACGACCCGCCGCGCGGAGAGCGTTTCGCCTGATCACGCTGGTTTGGGGTGCCGGGCTCTTGATCGAGGCGGGGGCGCGCGTCGTCATCGCGATGATACTGCCGATCGCCATGGCTACAGCCGCTTCGCCCGTCATCTCCGTCGTCGCCATCGGCAGCATCCTGGCGTGGACGGTCCTCTACACCCGCGCTCGCCGCGCCGCTGCAGCCCGGACGGTCGCACCCGGGTAGAAATGCGGCTCGCCGGGGTACGATAGCCCCTGGTGGAGCTCACGCAGCCGTCTCTCTGGTATAAGGACGCCGTCATCTATCAATTGCACGTCAAGGCATACGCCGACGGCAATGGCGACGGCATCGGTGATTTCGCCGGCCTGATCGAGAAGCTGCCCTACATCAAAGAGCTGGGCGCGACCGCGATCTGGCTCTTGCCGTTCTATCCCTCGCCGCTACGCGATGACGGCTACGACATCGCCGAGTACAAGGGCGTGCATCCCTCATACGGCACGCTGCGCGACGTGCGCACGTTCATCCGGGCCGCGCACAAACTCGGTTTGCGGATCATCACCGAACTCGTGGTCAACCACACCTCCGACCAGCATCCGTGGTTTCAACGGGCGCGCCACGCACCGCGCGATTCGTTCTACCGCAAGTTTTACGTGTGGAGCGATTCACCCGAAACGTATGCCGGCACGCGGATCATCTTCACCGACACGGAAACCTCGAATTGGGCCTGGGATCCGGTCGCCGGACAATATTGCTGGCACCGCTTCTTCAGCCACCAGCCGGACCTGAACTTCGATCATCCGCCGGTGTTCGACGCGATCGCCGACGTGATGCGCTTCTGGTTCGCGATGGGCATCGACGGCATGCGCCTCGACGCCGTGCCGTATCTCTGCGAACGTGAAGGCACGACGAGCGAGAACCTGCCCGAAACGCACGACATCCTCAAGCGCTTGCGCGCGATTCTCGATGCGGAATTCCCCGATCGTCTGCTGCTCGCCGAAGCGAACCAGTGGCCCGAAGACGTCAACGCGTATTTCGGCGACGGCGATGAGTGTCAGATGGCGTTCCACTTCCCGCTGATGCCGCGCATGTTCATGTCGATCGCCGAGGAAGACCGCTACCCGCTCTACGACATCATGCGCCAAACGCCGCAGATTCCGGCCAACTGTCAGTGGGCGATCTTCTTGCGCAACCACGACGAGCTGACGCTGGAAATGGTTACCGACCGCGAACGCGCGTTCATGTACAGCGTTTACGCGCGAGAAACGCGAGCGCGCGTGAACGTCGGCATCCGGCGCCGGCTCGCACCGCTGATGGAGAACGACCGGCGCAAGATCGAACTGATGACGAGCCTGCTGCTCTCGATGCCGGGAACGCCGATCATCTATTACGGCGACGAGATCGGGATGGGCGACAACATCTATCTCGGCGACCGCGACGGCGTGCGCACGCCGATGCAATGGTCGGCCGATCGCAACGGCGGTTTCTCGCGCGCCGATACGCAGCGGCTGTTTTTGCCGCCGATCATGGATCCGGTGTACGGCTACGCCTCGACCAACGCCGAGGCCCAAGAACGCAGTACGTCGTCGTTGCTGCAGTGGATGCGCCGCGTCATCGGCGTGCGCCAGGCGCACCGCGTATTCGGTCGCGGCAGCATCACGTTCTTACATCCCGACAATCGCCACATCGCGGCCTACGTGCGCGATTTCGAAGGCGAGGTCGTGCTCTGCGTGGCGAATATGGCGCGCACCTCGCAAGCCGTCTCGCTCGACCTCTCGCGCTTCAGCGGAAGGACGCCCGTCGAAATGATCGGCTGGAGTGCGTTTCCGCCGATCGTCGACGACCGCTACGTCATCACGCTGCACGGCCACGCGTTTTTCTGGTTCGTGCTTGCGGCGGCAACCGACGCGCCGGTAGCACCCGAAGCGGCGACGCCGCAACCGCCGGAATTCATCACGGTCGTATTGCCGCGCGGACGCGCGAGCCTCTTGAGCGAGCCGGCACGTTCGACCCTCGAGCGCGATGTGCTGCCGTCCGTCCTCTCCGTGCGTCAACTGCTCGCGCCGGGACTCCAGCCCACGCCGATTGCGCTGAACGATATCGTCCCGCTCGGTACGGGCGACGAATCGCCGGCGTTGGCGATCCTCGGCGTCTCAACCAACGACGAGGCCCTGATCTTACCGCTCGAACTCGCGCACGCCGACGGCGAGTGGCCGCTGCCGATGCTGCGCGCCGCGTTCGCAAAAACGCGGACCGGGCCGCGCGAAGGGCTCCTGCTCGACGCCGGCATCGACGATCGCCTCTGGCGCGGACTCTTCGATGCCGTCCGCAACAACACGTTGTTCGCGGGCGCCGGCGGTGCGCTGTACTGCGAACCAACGTGGAGTTTGCAGTCGCTCGCAATCGCCGATGAGAACAACCTGCGCCGCCCGCAATCCGGCGACCGGCGGCTCTCCGCGGTCATCGGCGAAACGGTGCTGCTCACGCTCTATCGCCGCACGGTGCGCGGAACGAATCCGGCAATCGAGCTGGCACGCTTTCTGCACGATGCGAACTTCACGCACACGGCTCCGCTGCTCGGAACGTTCACCTACCGCGCGACCGGCGGCGGCGAGGTCGGCGTCGGACTTGCGCGCCGCTACATTCTGGCGCAAGGCAGCGGCTGGGACGTTTTGCATAAGATGTTCATGCGCTCGCTCCAAGTCGCGGCCGATGATGCCACGCCGATCGATCGTATCCTCGGACTTGCGGGCCGGCGATTGGCCGACATGCACGCGCTGCTCGCGCGCTCCGATCATCCCGACTTTGCGCCACGTGCATTTACGGCGGAGGACGCCGCGACGCTGCAGAGCGAGTTGCGCGATCTGGCCGAGCGCGGCTTCGCTCAAATCTCGCGCGATCGCAGCCCCGAGGCACTGGCCGCGCTCGCACTGCGCGCGCAGATCGAGCGATTTATCGCCGATGCTCCGCTCGTGGGCGCACTCGCGATGCGCGTTCACGGTGACTTCCATCTCGGGCGCGTCCTCGCCACCGAAAGCGACGTGCTCATCATCGATCCGGGCGTCGGCGAAGCGGCCCGGCCGGCAACGCAGCGGCGCCGGCGCACGTCGCCGTTTGCCGACGTTGCGACGATGATCCGCTCGCTCGATGAAGTGGCGGCCGCCGCTGCGTTCGACGTGGCGACCGATCCGACGGTCGATGCCGCCGGAGTCGCGCCCGCGCTGCAGCCGCTCGTGCGGGCAGCGGCCACGACGTTTGCCCGCAGCTATCTCGAGCATGCTCGCGAGCTCGGCACGCCCTACGAGCGCGAGAACGTGCGCGGACTTGTCGATATTTTTCTCGTGCGCGCCACGCTCGAAGCGATCGTCTACCAAGCCCACGCGCGGCCGGAGCGGATGCGCGATCTGTATGCGGAATTCACCCGCATCTTCGAACGCTCCGAGGTTGCCGCATCGTCATGACGCTCGCCTACACCGGCCGGTTCGGGCCGCTCGCGCTCGAGCACGGTTTTCGTTTGCGCCTCTATGCACCGGCGGCCAAAGCCGTGGACGCGCTCATCGACGGCCGGACCCTTGCGATGGAGCGCAGCGGTGACTGGTTTGCCGTGGACGATCCGAAGGCCCATGCCGGCTCGCGCTATGCGTTTTCCGCCGACGGCGGCCGGCCGATTCCCGATCCCGGATCGCGTTTTCAGCCCGACGGCGTGCACGAAGCTAGCGAAATCATCGTTCCGCACTTCGCCTGGCCGAACGACGATTGGCACGGCCGGCCGTGGCACGAACACGTGATCTACGAACTGCACGTCGGCACGTTTACATTCGACGGCACCTACGACGCGGCGGTGCACAAACTGCGCGATCTCGCCGGCCTCGGCGTAACCGCGATCGAACTGATGCCGATCGCCGCGTTTCCCGGCGCGCGCAATTGGGGCTACGACGGCGTGCTTCCGTACGCACCGTACGCGGGCTACGGCCGGCCCGACGATCTCAAGCGCTTCATCGCCGCCGCGCACGCGCACGGCATGGCGGTTCTGCTCGACGTCGTCTACAACCACTTCGGGCCTGAAGGCAACTATCTGCACGGCATCGCGCCGGCGTTCTTCAACGAGGCAGGGCATACGCCGTGGGGCGCTGCGATCGACGTGACGGTTCCCGACGTTCGCGCATACTTTGCCGAGAACGCGGCCTACTGGCTAAGCGTTTACCGGTTCGACGGCCTGCGCTTGGACGCAACGCACGCGATCGTCGACCCGAAGACGCCGTCATTTCTCAGCGAAGTGCGCGCCACGGCGCTGGCGGCGTGCGAGCGCGAACGGCACGTTGCGCTCGTCGTCGAGAACGACTTCAACGACGTAACGCTGCTCGACGCTGGTTATGACGCGCAGTGGAACGACGACGTACATCACTGCGCGCACGTGATCGCGACCGGCGAGATCGCGGGCTACTATCGCGATTACGCGGAGGATCCCGTGGGCCGGCTCGGCCGGGCACTGGCAACGGGTTTCGCCTATCAAGGCGAGGCCTCCGAACACCGGGGTGGTAAACCGCGCGGTTTGCCGAGCGCGCGCTTTCCACTCTCCGCCTTCGTTTCGTTCCTGCAGAACCACGACCAGATCGGGAACCGCGCGTTCGGCGAACGCCTCGGGCAGCTCACCGTACCCGAAGTCCTGCGCGCACTAGCGGCGCTCATCTTCCTCGTCCCCTCACCGCCGATGCTCTTCATGGGTGAAGAGTGGGCGGCATCGACGCCGTTCCTCTTCTTCTGCGATTTCGAACCGAACCTCGCGAAGCTCGTCACCGCGGGCCGCCGGCGCGAGTTCGAAGCGTTTCCACAATTCGCCGATGCCGCGGTGCGTGCGACGATTCCGGATCCGGCCGCCGTGACGACGTTCCAAGCGTCGCGCTTGCGCTGGGAAGAACGCGACGCCCCGCAACATGCCGCCGCCCTCGCCTTCACGACGGCACTTTTGCGCGCGCGCGCCCAAAACGTCATCCCGTTCGTCGCGAACGTGCGCGGCAGCGACGCCGTTTGCGAACGCATCGGCGCGTACGGCTTAACGCTGCGCTGGCAACTTACCGACGGCGCGCTGCACGCCGATGCCAACCTCTCGCCCGACGCGGTGAATGGATTCCCCGACCGCCTTGCGGGCGAGACGTTCTACGCAACGCACGGTGAAACGTATCACGCCGGATGCGCGCCGGCTTGGGCGGTCCGCTGGGCCCGAACGTGAGGATCGAGGCGGTTCCGCTCTCGACCTACCGCGTCCAGTTCGGTCCGCGTTTCCGTTTCACCGACGGCGAACGGATCGTGCCGTATCTCGACGCGCTCGGGATCGGGCATCTCTACGCCTCGCCGTATTTTCGCGCGCGGCCCGGCAGCGAGCACGGTTACGACGTGGTCGATCACACGCGCTTCAACCCCGAGATCGGCGACGAGGCCGAGCATCGCGCGATGATCGACGCGCTGCATGCGCGCGGCATGGGGCATCTGGTCGACTTCGTGCCCAACCACATGGGCATCGGCACCGATAATCCGTGGTGGTACGACATCCTCACCTGGGGCGCGCTCTCGCCGTACAGCCACTTCTTCGACATCGAATGGCGCAAGAATTCGATCGGCCGCGGCAAAGTCGTGCTGCCGGTGCTGGGCGACCACTACGGCAGCGTCGTCGAACGCGGCGAGCTCACCGTCACGTTCGACGCCCCGACCGACGCGCTGACGCTGCACTACTTCGACCATCTCTTTCCGCTCGCGCCGCCGACCTACGGCCTGGTGCTGACGTATGCCGCGCAGGACGCGCCGCCCGAAATTGCGGCCGTGCTGCGCGAACTCGGCGCCTCGTTCTCAGCGCTGCGCGGGCGGCCGCGCGAAGCGGTAAAGCGCACGGCGATGCGCGATCGCGCTTCGGCCTTGCAGCGCGAACTCGCCGATCGCGTGGCCGCCGCGCCGGCATTCGCCCGCGCCCTCGCCGACGGCTGCGCCGCCTTCGTCACCGATCCCGACCGGCTCGATGCGCTCGCCGGCGCGCAGCATTACCGGCTGGCGTACTGGCGCGTTTCGTCGGACGAGATCAACTACCGGCGCTTCTTCGACATAAACGATCTGGCCGGTCTGCGCGTGGAGGATGCTGAGGTACTCGCGCGCACGCACGAGCTCGTCTTCGCGATGATCGCCGACGAACGCATCCAGGGCCTGCGCATCGATCACATCGACGGGCTCTACAATCCCGGCGGCTACGCGAACCTGCTCGTCGACCGCTCCGCCGCACTCGGGCAGCCGCTCTATCTCGTGGTCGAGAAGATTCTCCTCGGCGCCGAACGGCTACGGCCGGACTGGCGCGTCGCCGGGACGACCGGCTATGACTTCATGAACCTCGTCGCGGGCATCTTCATCGATCGCGATGCGGAACGTGGCTTCGATCGCATCTACCGGCGCGTCACCGGACGCATGACGACGTTCGCGGACGAAGCCTACGAGGCGAAGCGCCGCGTCATGCGGATCGATCTCGCCAGCGAACTGAGCGTGCTGATCGACGGGCTCGTTCGCATCGCGCACTCCGATCGCCGTTCGCGCGACTTCACCAGCCTCGGCCTGCGGCGCACGCTGATCGAGGTCATCGCGATGTTCCCGGTCTACCGGACCTACGTCCTCGACGATGCGATCGAGCCCGACGACCAGCGCGTGATCGATGCCGCCGTCGCCGCCGCCCGCGCCCGCAGCGAGTTCCCCGACGACGCCGTGTTCGATTTCATTCGCGACGCGCTCAGCGCGCAGCTCATCGCGCGGCCCGGCGCGACGTACGACCGAACCGAAGTGCTGCGCTTCGCGATGCGCTTCCAGCAATACACCGGTCCCGTCAGCGCGAAGTCGCTCGAAGACACCGCGTTCTACCGCTACGTGCGGCTCGTTGCGCTCAACGAGGTCGGCGGCGAGCCGGCGCGCTTCGGCCGGTCGCTCGACGAATTCCACGCCGCCAACGCCGAGCGCGCACGCACCCATCCGCACGCGATGCTCGCGACAGCAACGCACGATCACAAACGCGGCGAGGATACGCGCTTGCGCATTGCCGCGCTGACCGAGTTTGCACCCGAATGGAGCCGCGGCGTGGCGCGCTGGTCGCGCATGAACGCAGCCCAGCACGCGAGCGACGGCGCGCCGAGCCCGGTCGATGAATTCTTGTTCTACCAAACCGTCGTCGGCACGCTGCCGCCGACCTGGCTTGGCGATGGAGCGATCGACGCGGACGAGCACGCGGCGTATGTCGACCGGCTCGTCGCCTACGCGCTCAAAGCGGCGCGCGAGGCGAAGCTTCGGACGAGTTGGACCGACCGTAACGCCGGGTACGAAGATGCCCTCGAGGCGTTCGTGCGCACCACCTTGGCGCCCGAGACGCCGTTCTTTCGCGACGTCCGTGCGTTGACGGCGCAACTCGCGCCGGTCGCGGCGCTGCACGGACTCGCGCAGGTCGCATTGAAACTCGCCGTGCCCGGCGTGCCCGACATCTATCAAGGCTGCGAACTGTGGGATTTCTCGCTGGTCGATCCGGATAACCGCCGCGCCGTCGACTACGATCGCCGGCGCGATATGCTCGGCGCATTCGCCGCGCGCGACGACGACCGCGCCGCGCTGCTTGACGAATTGCTCGAGGCCTGGCCCGATGGGCGCATCAAGCTCTACGTCACCTGGCGCATGCTGCAGTGGCGGCGCGCGCACGCAGCGACGTTCTTGGGCGGAACCTATCGCGCGCTCGACATCACCGGCGCCGGAGCGGCATCGCTGGTCGCGTTCGCGCGCGACGAACTCGTCGTCGCCGCGCCGCGCCTCGCCCGCGCGCACGTGCGCGGGGGCCTGCGGTTAGCATACGGCGACGAACGCATCAGCCTCGGACGGCCGGATGCCGTCTATCACAACGTGCTCGACGGGCGCAGCATCACGACGGATGCCGCCGGCGATATTACGGCGAGTTCGGCGTTTGCCGTTGCGCCGCTGGCGGTGCTGGCGCCCGGTTAGCGCGGCGGATCCGCCACACCACGATCGCCGCGACGATGACGAGGACGACGCCGCCGACAATTGCCAGCGCAAAATCGTGCACGTACGCCGTGATCGCATCGACGTTGTGCCCGGCTTCGTCGCCGAGTCCGGCGAGTCCGAAGCAAAAGATCGCCGAACCGAGTGCCGTGTAGGTGAGGAAGTAGCGCTTCGGCATCCGCGAGATGCCCGGCGGCAATGCGGCGACGCCGCGCACGAACGGAATGAACCGGCACCAGAACACCATCGGGCGACCGTGCTTTTCATAGAACGCGTGCACGCGTTCGAGTTCGTGTTCGCGAAAGTGAACGTACTTGCCGTACCGCTGCACGAACGGCAACCCGCCGTACCAGCCGATGTAATAGAGCAGCAAGCCGCCGCACACTTCGCCGAGCGTGCCGACCGCGCCGACGATCGTCCATGCCGGAAGCGGCCCGACATTCGGCAGATGGCCCGTCGCTGCAAGCGCACCGGCGCTGGGCATCACGATTTCCGTGCCCGTCGGCATGCCGATGTTGCCGAGGAACATCACCACGAACAGCCCGGCGTATCCGAAGTGGATCACCAACGCGTGAAAGAAGCTGCTCAGGTGTTCCATGGTGCTCCCGTTTTACCGGCCCGCTGCCGCGGAGTTGCGCGCGCGCAGCAGAATCGTTGCGGCGAGACCGCCGCCTTCTTCGCGGATCGCTTCGAACAAATCGATCGGCTCGATATCGCGATCGCCCGCACGCGTACCGGCTAAGGCGATGATCTTCCGGACGCGCGGGGTCAGCAAGATGCCTTCCCAGATGCGGCCTTCGCCCGTACCGAGCGCCCGCTTAACCTCGGCATGAATACCGGCGAGCGATGAATTGGCGGCACGAAGTTGCTCCTCGATAGCGGGATCGTGTTCCTCGAGCAGCGCGAAGAGCATGTGTTCCACGCCCACGTAATAATGATCGTGGTTGCGGCACTCTTGTTCGGCTGCCCGTAAGGCGCGTCGCGCTGCCGGGCTAAAACGGGAAAACAATCGGCGAACGCTTGCAAAAAGGAGAGTGGTCGGGATGGCAGGATTTGAACCTGTGGCCTCTGCGTCCCGAACGCAGCGCTCTACCAAGCTGAGCTACATCCCGTCGTACCACGGTGTCGGGGCAAAGTCCCACGAATTCCCATTTGGACCCTTCGCTCCTGCCGCGGGAACTACAGCCGGTTCGTCTAATCCACCGGACGGTTCATTATGCGCTACTTAATCGTCGGGTGCGGGCGCGTCGGCTCGACGCTCGCCAAATTGCTGGTTGCCGAGCACGACGTCGTGGTCGTGGACGAGAATCCCGGGGCATTCAAGCGCCTGGGCGCGCGGTTCGGCGGTGGGGTTGAGGTCGGCACCGGCATCGATTACGACGTGCTCAAGCGCGCCGGTGCCGAGAAGGCCGACGGCTTCGTTGCCGTGACCGACGGCGACAACCGCAACGTTATGGCGGCGCTGATCGCACAGCGCATGTTCCGCATCCCGAAAATCGTCGCCCGGATCTACGATCCGCCGCGCGGCCAGCTCTATCGCGATCTGGGGATCGAAACGTTTTCCCCGACCACGCTGGGCGCGCAGATCATCCGCGACGCTCTGCTCGACTCGCCGTACACCTCGATGCCCTCGTTCGATTTCGGCAACCTGACCTCGCTCGTTGCTACGGTGGCGAGCGGCCAGAGCGGCAAACGCGTGGCCGACATCGAGGAAGACGGCAAGATCCGCATCGCCGCGATCCGGCAGCTCGGCAGCGTCCGCGTCGCCGCCCCGAGCGACGTTCTCCACGAAGGCGACGAGATCAATGCGATCGTCGCGCCCGACGCCCTCGCGGCATTCGCCGCGACCTTCAGCAAAGCGAGACCCGCAGCGCGCTTAACCGCGTAGACTATGTTCATCTTAATCGTTGGCGGCGGCAAGGTCGGCACCTATCTGGCACGCGGCCTGCTCAAACAGCAGCACGAAGTGGTGGTCATCGAAAAAGATTCGCGCAAGGCGCAGATGATGACCAACCTGCTGGAAGCGGATATCGCGGTCGTCGGCGACGGCTGCGACCCGAACGTACTCATCCAAGCCGGCGTCGCGCGGGCCGACGTCGTCGTGGCCGACACCGGCGACGACGAAGACAACCTCGTCGTCGTGCTGATCAGCAAGAAGCATTCCAAAGCGCGCTGCATCGCGCGCGTGAACAACCCCAAGAACAAACTGATCTTCGAATCGCTCGACAGCGAACAGCCGGTGACCGTGATCTCATCGACTGAGATCATCCTCGATATCATCGACGACCGCGTCAACGCGACCACGCTCGAAACGCTGGCGCGCTTGGGCAAAGGCGACCTGGAACTCGTGCAGCTCTCGATCCTCACCGACTCGCCGGCCAGCGGCCGCCGCATCGCCGACCTCGCCCTGCCGACCGGCAGCGTGATCGTGGCCGTCGACCGCGGCGCGGGCGAAGTCGTGATCCCCAACGGCGAGACGGTCTTCGCGCCCGGCGACGCGGTGATTGCGATGATCAAGCACACCGCTCGCGCCGACGTTTGCGCAGCCTTGGTGGGCAAAGCTCCGTAACGCCGCCCTTGCGATTGCGCCCCAACGCGTGAATGAAGAACGTCAGTTCTCTTTTTACGCAGTGAGGTCGAACGACAATGTCCCAGATCTTCGGTAACGGATTTATTCCCAGCGACGGGTTGAACGGGACTGCAGCACCGTGGGCGCTGCCGAATGCCGGTTCGTCCGGAACGTTTCCTGCGGGAAGCCCGGCATACGCCGGTTACGGATCCGCGAGCACGGATGCAGTCCGGCCGGCATGGTTCGCGAGCAACAACGATCCCGCGCCGCTGACCGATCCGGGTGCGAACTCCGGTATCAGCGGCATCCTCGCGCAGTTGGCGAGTCAAGTACAGCAGTCCATCGCCAAACTCAGCAACGCCTTGATGGGAACCCCGACCGCTTCGACGCCTACGACGACCGGCGCGCCGCAAAGTGCATCGAGCGGTGCGGCGACATTCGCCAACGTCTCGCTCGGATCGACCGGCGATCCGCATCTCAGCGTCAGCGGCACCGAACAGAATGCCGACGGCAGCACGGCCAACGTCAACTCGAAGTTCGACAGCATGGTAGGCCATCAGGATCTGTTTTCGACGCGCGATTTCGGCGACGGTTTCCACGTCTCGACCTCGGTCACGCAGCCCGGCGCAAACGGCATCACGCAAAATGCAAGTGCGACCGCATCGATGGACGGCGGCCGCGAGAGCGTGAGCATGACCAACAATGGGACGATCTCCGTCACGGATCACGGCCAAGCCGTCGCACTTACTCCGGGTCAGTCCTTGACGCTCTCCGGCGGCCAGCAGGTGTCAGAAGCGGCGAACGGTTCGGTGAGCATCAGCGAATCGAACTTCGGCGAGAACCTGACGACGACGTTCACGTCGAACGGCAGCGGCGGAGTCGACGTGACGGCGCAGGGCCAGAACGTCACGCTGCGCGGCGATCTGATCACCGGCGGCACGACGCCGGTCGCGCAGACACCGGCCAACGTACGGCAGCCGTTCGTGAACATTTAGCGGGCATGTCAGCTTGCCGTCCTTGTTGAAGCAGGGCTGCCAAGCAAATGGAATTTAATCTTAGTTTTGCGCAACTCGGTCACCTGCTCTCGGGGTACGGCAACGCGGCGGCGGTCGCAGTTTTGCCGCTCATTATCCTGGCCATCGTGCTGGAAATCGTCGTAATACAGGCGCGCCGAGAGCACTACCCGTGGAAAGGCAGCATCCTCTCCGCGACGATCGCCGGCGGTCATCTCGTCGCGCAAGCACTCACGAACGGCTTGATCATCGGCGTGATCGCGGCGGCGGCCTATCACTGGCGCCTCTTCACGATCCCCATCTCAAAGCAAAACTGGCCGCTCCTGATCGTCCTGTTTCTGCTCGCAGATTTGGCGTTCTACTTCGAACACCGCTGTTCGCATCGGATTCGCTTCATGTGGGCCTCGCACAGCGTACATCACACCGTAGAGCGCATGGTGCTCACGGCCGCTTTCCGGCTCGCGTGGACGCCGCTCGTTTCAGGCGTTTTTCTCTTTTATCTCCCCGTCGTCTGGCTGGGTTTCGCGCCCGAGTGGGTCTTCGGCATGGCATCGGCCAGCCTCACGTATCAGATATTCATCCACACCGAACTGGTACCGCGCGTCGGCTGGTTGGAGTCGATCGTGAACACGCCGTCGGCACATCGCGTACACCACGCGAGCAACGTCGAATACCTCGACCGGAACTTCGGCGCAGTGCTGCTGATCTGGGATCATCTCTTCGGCACCTATCAAGCCGAGCGGCCGGAGATCGCGTCCACCTTCGGTTTAACGCATCCGCGCACGAGCAGCAACCCGATCGTCATCGCCTACGAAGAATTTTGGGCCATGTTCGCCGATGCAATCCGCTCGAAACGGCTCGATTACATCGTACGAGCACCCGGATGGAAACCGTAGCCGGACCGCGGCAGCGCTAATGCGTGTGGGTGAAGTTGCCGACCGCGACGCCGAGTTCGCCGATGCGCCGGAGCGCTTCACGCATGCCTAACGGCTCGGCCGGACGTCCCACGCATGCGAAATACACGTCGGGATCGATGTTGAGCGTGCGTGTCTGTACGAGCGCAACCGGATGGGCGCGTAGAAATGTCTCCATCGCCTCGATCTCGGCCCGTTCGTCCGTCACGCCCGGATGGGTCAGCACGTTCAGCGACACGCGCAATCCCGCATCGACCGCGAGCGCCACGCTCTCGAGGACGTTTTCGAGCGTATATCCCGTCGGCCGATAGTACGCGGCATAGACGTTCGGGCGGAACGAGTTGAGGCTCACGCGCACGGCTTGCAAGCCGGCGTCGATCAGGCGCCGCAGCGCCTTCGGCAGCGAGCCGTTCGTGTTGAGATTGAGCGTCCCGTTCGCGCGCTGGGCGCGGATCTGCTCGATCGCGGCAGCGATTTGCGTCGAACGTAAGAGCGGCTCGCCCTCGCAGCCCTGCCCGAACGAGACGATGCCGTCCGCGACGCGTTCGAGGTGATGCACGCCGATGCGCGCGAGATCGGCGACGTCGGGTTCGTAGGCGATACGCGTCTGCGGCGAGGGGATCGCGCTGTCCGCATCGAGCTCCGAGATACAGCCGATGCAGGCCGCGTTGCACTTTGGCGCCACCGGAATCGCCGCTTCTCCACGTTCGAGAAAGACGTTCTGCGCGGTGAAGCAGCCGTATTCGCGTGCGCAGACGCTGAGTTGCGCGAGGGTGCGATTGCGCGGGTCGATCGCGATGCGCTTCGCGACGATGCCCTCGAGTTCGCCCGGTTTGAAGCGGCGCGGCTGCCAATCTTCGCCTTCGTCCGTCCGCATGGCCGCAACGGCGAGCTCGTCATCGACGACGCATGCAAACGTGTATCCGAAGAGCGGCAGTTGCGGCGCGCCCTCCGCGCGCGTGAACGCGGGGAGCAGTGTGCGCGTGTACCCCGCCGGCAGCAGCACGCCGAGGGCCGTGCGCTTCGGCACCGCGCGGCCGGCGGCGAGTTTCGGAGCCCGGCCGGGCAGCATCGACACGATCGCACCGGGCGGCAGCGGGATCAATTCGTCGGGTTGCACTTCGCGCACGATCCCGCCGTCCGCGAGCGGCGACTTTGTCTCATCGAAATAGACGCGGCCTTGCGCGTCGCTGTACGCTAGCCCGACCATCATCAGCCGAAGGTAGACGAGAACTCGACGACCGCGTCGCCGATGAGGGTCGCGCGTTCGCCCGCCGACCATTCCACGGTGAGCGTACCGCCCGGAACGTCGAGGTTCACCGGCGATACGAAACCGTGCTGCGCGATCGCTACGGCCGCGCACGATACGGCACCCGTGCCGCAGGCCGCCGTCGCGCCGGCGCCGCGTTCCCAATGCAGCACGCGCAAACGGTCGCCGGCAATCTGCGCGAAGTGCACGTTCGTGCCTTCGGGATAGCGCGGATCGCGCTCGATGCGCGGACCCATGACGCGAACGTCGATCGCGGCCAAGTCGTCGACGAAGATCACGACGTGCGGGTTACCGACGTCGACCGGCGTCGCACGAAATCCCGCGATGTCGTGCGGCGCGCCGATCTGCGGCACGCCCATCACTTCGGAGACGAGGTACGGCTCGCGCGAAAGGATGCGCGTCGCGATCGGTCCGGCGATCGTCTCGACGACCGCGGCGCTGCGGCCATCGTGTTCGTCGAGATAGCGCGCGAGACAGCGAATGCCGTTGCCGCACATCTCGGGTTCGCTGCCGTCGGCGTTGATGATGCGCATGCGCACGTCGGCCGTGGCCGAGTCGAGCGCGAGCAAAAGACCGTCGGCACCGGGGCCGCGGGTGGGATCGCAGATGTGCTGCGCGAACGCGACCGGATCGTCGAGCGGCGTTTCCCGCCCATCGACGACGACGAACTCGTTGCGCGTTCCGTTCATTTTAACGAACGGAACGGTGGCGTTCATGATTGCGCGACGGCCTCTTCGGGAACGAGCGGCGCAACGAGCGGACCTTGCGGTGAGATCGTCGAGACGGCGTGCTTGTAGATCAAGTGCGACTTATGCTCGAACTCCAGCACGATCGTGAACGGATCGTAGCCCTTCACGACGCCGCGCAGCTGAAAGCCGTTCATGAGATAAATCACGACCGGAACGGCTTGACGCTTCACTTCGGCGAGGTAGACGTCTTGGATCGGCTGTTGCCGCATGTTCATCTCCGGCTGTTACTCCCAGCCCAGGCGTTCTCTTGCCGCCGCTTCAGCGGCAGCCGCCGGTACGCGCACGGCGCCGGGTTCCGAACGAAACCACGTTGCCTGGCGCTTAGCGTAACGCCGCGTAAAACGGATCAGTTGCGCCCGTAGCTCCGCCGCCGTCGACCACCCGGCCAAGAAGGCAAGCGCCTCACGATAACCGACCGCATCGGCCGCCACCGCATCGCCGCCGACGCGTTCGGCTTCCTCGAGCAAACCGGCGGCAAGCATACCATCGACGCGCCGTTCGATTCGCTCGAGTAATATGTCGGGGTCGCTCTCCAGCACGAGTTTGACGAACGGGATCCCGCCGGCGCGCAATGTCGGCAACGGATCGCGTGGGGCATCCGGAACCCTTCGGGCGAGTGCGACTTCGAGCGCGCGCGCGACGCGATATGGATCGTTCGGCGCAATCGCCGCCGCACGCTCGGGCGCGAGCGCGGCGAGCCACTCGGCCAGCACCTCAGGCGGATGGATACGGGCTTCGGCCGCGAGCCGCGTACGTACGGCCGGATCGTATGCCGCGTCGAGTGTAACATCGCCGGCAAGCGCGCGCAGATAGAATCCCGTGCCGCCGGCGACGATCGCGCGCCGTCCGCGTGCGGTGATGTCGTCGATCGCGCGCCGCGCATCGAGCACGAATCGCGCTGCCGAATACCGCTCGTGCGGGTCGAGGAATGCGACGAGATGATGCGGTACGCGAGCGAGTTGTCCGGGGGTCGGAGCCGCCGTACCGATCGGCATGCCGCGATAGATTTGGCGCGAATCCGCGCCGACGATTTCCGCATCGAAACGCTCCGCTAGCGCAAGCGCAAGCTCGGTCTTGCCGCTCGCGGTCGGACCGGCGAGGATCAGCACTCCCGCGTGCGCGGGCATCAGATGCGCTTGAACAATCGCGCGATCGCGTCGGGCTCGAGCCGCACGATCGTCGGGCGCCCATGCGGACAATGCATCGGGTTCGCGCATTGCTGCAAGCGCTCCAGCAGCGTGACCATCTCCGCGTACACTAGTGGATCGCCCGCGCGCGCAACCGAATGGCAGGCCAGCGACGCCCACACGGCATGACGCGCATCGAGCGCCGGGCCGTCGTCGTCGAGCCCGTCGAGAAAACCGGCGAGGTCGAACGCGCGCGTGCGGCCGGCGTGCGTTGTGTGCGCGGGCGTGGCAACGATGCGATACGCGCGTTCGCCGAACGGTTCGACGACGAGGCCCGTGGCGACTAGCGCATCGCGGCTCGCTTCGAGCGCGCGCTCTTGATCCGGCCGCACTTCAAACGTGTACGGCATCAGCAGCGGTTCGCCGGGCGCAGCCCGCTCGACGTTGGTCATCAGTTCTTCGTACACGACGCGTTCGTGCGCGGCATGCTGATCGATCAAGACCACCGCTTTTCCGTCGGTGGCGAGCACGAACGTCCGGTCGACTTGCGCGAGCACGCGCAGCGACGACGCCGGCGCACTCGCTTCCACCAGCGATCCGCTCCACTGCGGATCGAGCGCTTCGGCAGTTGCGGGCAGATCGGCGTGCTCGCCGGAAACGTGCGGGGCGAACGAAATCGCGCGTTCGAGCCGCGCCGTTGCCGCCGCGCGCAGCGCCGTGCCCATCGCTTCGCGCACCACCGCATTGACGCGTTCGCCGAACCGCAGCCGAACGTCGCTCTTCGTCGGGTGAACGTTGGGATCGACTTCATCCGGTGCGACGTCGACGAACAGTACGCCGTACGGATAGCGGCCGGTCATCGCAAACGTGCGGTAGGCGCCCGTCCAGGCGCCGGAGAGTAACGTCGAGCGCAGCAGCCGGCCGTTGACGAACAACACCTGCGCGCGCCGGTCGGGCCGGTCGTCGCCGGGTGCGCTGATCCAGCCATCGACGGCGATCCGGTCGCTGCTTCCGTGAACGCGCAGCATTCCGTCGGCCGGCGTTCCAAACGTATGGCGCAGGCGCGGCGCCGGATCGCCGTCCGGTGCGAACGCAAACACGCGCCGGCCGTCATGCTCGAGCGTGAAGCCGACCGCCGGATAGGCCAGGGCCATCGTTGCGAGCCACTGCGCGATGCGGGTGAATTCCGCCCCCGGGGTGCGCAGATACTCGCGCCGGGCCGGTACGTTGGCAAACAGGTCGTTCACCACAACCCGCGTGCCGATGGGACCGGGCGCCGGATACGGGAGGCCGATCTCTTCGCCGAACGCATCGACCGCCGTCGCAATCTCGTTCCCGGCCACCCGCGAACTGACGGTCGTGCGGGCCACGGCCGCAACCGATGCCAGGCCCTCGCCGCGAAAGCCTAACGTCGCAACGGCTGCAAGGCCGCCGGCGTCGGGAAGCTTGCTCGTGGCATGACGCACGAGCGCCGCGGCGACCTCAGCGGGGACAATGCCGGCGCCGTCATCGGCAACCTCGATCGATTCCAATCCGCCGCCGCGTACGCGGACGGCAATGCGCCGGGCGCCGGCGTCGAGCGCGTTCTCGACCAGCTCTTTGACAACCGACGCCGGCCGTTCGATCACTTCGCCCGCCGCGATCTGCCCGATCGTCGCCGGGTCGAGGAGCCGAATCGCCATCGCACGCCGTTTCGCCGTGCCCGCACGGTTCCATGGCAGTAAGGCCAGCGCTGCGTGCGGAACCAAGGTCGACTACCACCCGCCGCTCCCACAGGACGACCCGAGAGCTTGACGACGTCGAACGAGAGTACCGGTCCGATCATCCCGGACTTCGAAAAAGACGCCCAGTCGATCGCCGCATACGACGAAGCCCGGGTGCGCTTCGAGCGTCGCGAAGCGGGTGATGCCGAATCGCGGACGCGGAACAGCTTCACCAAAAAGCGCGATGCCATTCGCGCCGAGATCGCCGTCGCCGCCTCCCTGCTCGACGAACGGCGGCAAAAGGCCGAGAAGGCGTTCAAGGAATACGCCGCCCGCTATCCGCATCGCGTCGACCGTAACAAGCCGGTGAAGCCGTCCTTCTGGGAATCGCTGTTCAGCATGGGTACGGCCGGGCGCATGTTCAACCGGGCCATCACGACCGCCGCCGACGCCGTCGCAGCCCAGACGCTGCGCCGCCGCAAAGAACACGACGAGGAAGAACTCGAGCAACAGCTCAAACGCGCGCTCTACCTCCAAGAAGACGCGATCAAAAAGAAACTCGAAGGCGCCGAGGGCCTCGCCGCGTTTCATGCCCGGCCGGGCGTCGGCGTGCTGCACAAGCGCGTCGAGGAAATCAAGGTCGAGCGCACGCGCTACGCCCAGCGCTTGGAGAAGGGCGAGGTTCCGCCGCAAGAACAACGCGACCGCGAGTTCGCCGAACGGAAGATATTGCAGCTCGAAGCGCCGTTCGCCGGCTTGACGATCGTGCGCGTTGCACGCTACGGCAACTTGACGTATTTTCTGCTGCGCGATCTCGAACGCAAGATCTATCACCTCGCGTACGACCCGCGCCTCGAACCGCTGATCGAAAACGTCATCGACGTCTACCGCCTCGCCGATTCGTACGAAGCGAAACTCAGCCGCGGAGCCGACGGCCGGCCGATGGCCGTGGCCGACCATTACGGGGCAAATTACAAAGACGAGGAAGTCGCGCGCTCCGAGTATCGCCGCGCGCGTACCGCGTTGCGCACGCCCCGCACCGATCTGCCGCCGATGACATTCGTCGATCAGAACGAACAGCAATTGCTCGAACTGCTGGCACAATTCTCACGCACGCTCGGTCCGGGCGCGATGGGCGCCCTTCAAGCGGGCAACGTGCCGCCGGTCCTCGACGCGGTCGGAAAGCCCGAACCGGCCGCCGAAACGCCGCCGGCCTAAGTCGCCGTCTTGGGCGGCTCCGCTTTGATCGGCGCGACCATCGCCATCTGACGGTTCGTCGGGAGCGCGGTCGGATGGTTCGCGCTCAGAAACCGGATCATCGCTTCGCGCACGTTACAGCGCAGATCGAAGAGATCGGCCGAGTTGCGCGCGCTCACGAGGATGCGCAGTTCGACGGTGGATTCCTTAGCATCGGTGACTTGCAGGCCTTGCACCGCGCCGTCCCACTTCTTGTCGTTTTCGAGAATCTTCGGCAGTTGCTCGCGCAGCGCGTCGACCGACACCGAGTAGTCGACGTAAAGCATCACCGTGCCGAGCAGCGCCGAGCCGGTCCGCGTCCAGTTCTGAAACGGCTTCTCGATGAAGTAGGTCAGCGGCAGGACCATCCGGCGCTGATCCCAGATGCGCACGACGACGAACGTCGACGCGATCTCCTCGACGTGACCGTACTCGCCCTCGACGATCACCACGTCGTCGATGCGAATCGGCTGCGAGAGCGCGAGCTGGACGCCGGCAATTAAATTTTCGAACAGCGGCCGGGCCGCGATACCGATCACGATGCCCGCGACGCCGGCAGACGCCAGCAGCGTCGTGCCGAGCGCGCGCACGGATGGAAATGCCATTGCCGCCAAGGCGAACGCGAGGATCACCACCACGATCACGGCGGAACGCGCCAAGATGTTGATGCGCGTCTCGACCTGGCGCGCGTGCAAGTTGTCTTCGTCGGCGAGGTTGTAGCGCCGCTTCATCAGATCGGTATAGAGCCCGATCGATGCGATGATCACCCACGCGACGGCGATGACCGAAGCGACGGCCGTCAGCTTGACGAGCACCGCATCGACATCGGGCGGAAATGTCAGATCCGGAATGGCGATCAATGCGGCCAAAAGCGGGAACGCGAACCCCGCCGGCGCTTGCGCGCGCCGGAGCAGCGCAGCAACCACGCCCTCGTTCGATTTACGGAACGCCCGTTCCAGCGCTGAAAAGAGCAAGCGCTGGATAACGATCGCGACGACGACGGTGCCGAACAGAATCGCAACCGCAATGACGCCGTCGTGATTGGCCGGAACGTAGAGGTTGCTAAGGGCGTTCATCCTTCTCCCGCTACCCGGTTTCGCACCAAATCGAACAGCAACGGCTGTTCTATGATTTCCGGTTTCGCTAGTTTACCGCGGAGCGGAACTTGATTTTCGAGACTCGGCCGGCCATTGAGCGCATCGCTGATCTCGCGCGCTCGCGCGATCACGGTCGGCGGTAAGCCGGCCATTCGCGCCACCTCGATGCCGAACGAGCGCGAACTCGAACCCGGCAGCACGCGATGCGAGAACACCGGCGCGCCGCCGCGCGCCGTATTTTCCACCGCCGTGATGTGGAAGTTCGCCACCAGCCGCCAGCGGTCGGCTAGCGCAATCAGTTCGTGGAAATGGGTAGCGAAGAGCGTGAGCGGACCGCGCGATTCGCGCTCGAGCAAGAACTCGCAGATCGCTTGTGCGATCGCCAGGCCGTCGATCGTGCCCGTGCCGCGACCGACTTCATCGACGAGCAGCAGGCTGCGATTGGTCGCGCGCCGCAAGATTGCCGCCGTCTCCGCCATCTCGACATAGAACGTCGATTGACCCGACGCGAGATCGTCACCCGCACCGATGCGCGTGAAGATGCGGTCGACGATGCCGAGCGACGCGCTGCGCGCCGGGATGAACGAGCCGATCTGCGCGAGGATCACGAGCAGCGCGGCTTGGCGCAAGAACGTCGACTTGCCGCCCATGTTCGGTCCGGTCAGCACGACGAAACGGTTATCATCCTCGTGTACGTGCAGATCGTTGGGGACGAACGACGAGCCGAGCAGTGCCTCGACGACGGGATGGCGGCCATCGACGATGTCGATCGTCGAGCCGTCGACGAACGCCGGACGGACGTACGCGCGCTCCGACGCGACTTGCGCGAGCGAGACGAACGCATCGACGTGCGCGAGTGCGTCGGCCGCGGCGAGCAGATCGTCGACGCGCGTAGCCAGCCGTTCCAGCAGCGCGGCGTAGAGATCGCCTTCGAGCCGCAGTTGGCGCGCCTGCGCGCCGGCGATTGCGGCGTCGAGTTCGCGCAGCTCCGGCGTCACGTAGCGCTCGGCGTTGGCCAGCGTTTGGCGGCGCACGTAGTCGGCCGGCACGTTCGCCGTTTGCGCTTTCGCGATCTCGATCGCGTAGCCGAACGCCGACGCGTACTTGATCTTCAGCCCCTTGATGCCGCTGCGTTCGCGCTCGCGCTCTTCGAGCGCGTTCAGGCTCGCACGCGCATCGCCGCGCAGCGCCACGCATTCGGTTAGGTCGGACGACGCGTCGGGCCGGATGACGCCGCCGTCGGCCAGCGTCGCCGGCGGCTCATCGACGAGCGACGCCGCGAGGTCGGCCCGCACGTCGTCGAACCCGCCCAAGCAGCCGCGCAGTTCCGTGAGGAGCGCCGGCAGCGCCGGATCGCGCAATGCATCGATCAGCGGATCGAGCAATGCCAGCGTGCGGCGCAGCGAACCCAGATCGCGCGGCAGCGCGCGCCGGAAACGGATCTTCTGCGCGATGCGTTCGAGATCGAAGCACGCGTGCAGCACCTCGGCGATGGCGGCGCGCCGGCTGCCGTCGGTCACGAACGTCTCGACGCAATCGGCCCGCGCGGCAATCGCGCCGCGTGCGATCAGCGGCGCGGAGAGCCAGCGCGCGAGCATGCGCGATCCCATCGCGGTGCGCGTGCGGTCGATCGTGGCGAGCAGCGTGGCCTTGGCGTTGCTGCCGAGCGCGCGGTGCAATTCGAGATGCTTGCGCGTGTTCGCATCGAGCGCGAGGAAGGCAGCCTGCGTGTAATACTGCGGCGGCCGGAACGCCTCACCGGCGCTCTGCGGAACGCCGACGCGGCGCACGAACGCGCCGAGCGCATCGAGCGTGCGCCGCATCGCGAGCGATTCGTCGTGCGAGAAGCCGTCGATCGGCGCGACCGCACTCGGCACGGCGGACAGCGGCGGGGCGACGACGCGCGTGCGAGCGTTCTCGAGCATCCGTTCGATTGCGTTGCGCGCATCGGGCGGCACGTCCGCCACGAGTTCGGCCGGATCCAGGCGCGCGATTTCGCCCAGCGCATCGTCGAACGCCGTCTCCCCCGAGAAGGCCGTCGCCATCACGTGCCCGGTCGAGACGTCGGCATGCGCGAGCCCGACGACGTCGTCCACCGCCGCAATCGCCGCAAGATAGGTATGCACGCCGACTTCGAGCATCTGCTCTTCGATCACGGTACCCGGCGTCACGACGCGTACGACGTCGCGCCGCACGAGCTTGTTCGGAATCGGCGCTTCGAGCTGCTCGGCAAGCGCCACCACGCGGCGCTGCAGCACGAGCTTGGCGAGATACCCGTCGAGCGCGTGATGCGGCACGCCGGCCATCGCGATCTTCTTCCCGCTGCCCGCATCTTTCGACGTCAGTGCGATCTGCAGCGCCCGCGCGATCGTCTCCGCGTCTTCACCGTAGGCTTCGTAGAAGTCGCCGACGCGCGAGAGCAAGATCGCATCCGGATGCTTGGCCTTCATCCCGAAATACTGCTCGAGCATCGGGGACCACACGACGGTCTCGGTCAAACCGGCTACCGCATCCCGACGAGATCGATGAGCGGCGCTTCGACCGGGCGCGCCGGCGCGTCCCACGCGCGTGCACGTCCGACGGCAATGCCGGAGACGCCCCACACCGCTGCGCGGTCGATCTTCACGTCGATCCACGGTTCGGCCAGGTTCGGTGCGGTCTCGATCATCGGAAAATGTACCGTGACGTTATCGGTCGTCTTGGCCGCGAGGCGCGTCGGGTCTTTGCGCGACACGCCGTGGATCAACGCGCGCACGGTCGTGCCGATTTTGCGATCGTGATAGCCGCGCACGTGCGCGTCGGTTACCGCTACCAGCCGCGCGAAGCGTTCGCGCTGGATCTCCGGCGCGACCGGTTCCCAGTGCGAGGCCGGCGTGCCGCGGCGCGGTGAGTACATGAACATGTACGCCTGCGCGAACATGCCGGTGGAACACAGATCGAGCGTTTGCTGAAAATCGGCTTCGGTCTCGCCGGGAAAGCCGACGATGATGTCGGTGGTGATCGCCCACGCCGGGTTATAGCTCAGGAACATCGCCACGCGGTCACGGAATTCTTCGATCGTGTACTTGCGGTTCATACGCCGCAGCATCGGGTTCGAACCCGATTGCACGGCCAGATGGAAGCGCGGGTTCATCTTCGGCAACGTCGCCGCGACGCGGGCGAGCTTCTCGACCAGATCCTTCGGGTGCGACGATACGAAGGCGATCCGCTCGACGCCGTCGATCGCGGCAACGATCTCGAGCAAATCGGCGAAATCGGCGCCGGTGGCCGGCTCCCGATACGCATTGACCGTCTGTCCGACCAGCATAATTTCGCGTGCGCCGGCCGCGACTTTGCGCTTCACCTCATCGAGGATGTCGCCCAGCGGCCGATGGTCGAAACGCCCGCGCACATGCGGCACGATGCAAAACGTGCAGAAATACGAGCAGCCGCGCTGGATGTTCAGGAAGGCGCGCAATGCGTCGTACGGACCGGTGACCCCGTCGCTCGTGCCGCCGATTACCGTGTCGAGCTCGCGGTCGACCGTTTCGCCGTCGTCGGAAAACTCCGGCCGCCAGTTTTCGAGCGCGTCGCCGAGCGCGCGCAGATCCTTCGTGCCGAACACGCCGTCGACGTGCGGCAAGAGCGAGGCCATTCGGTCGCGATCCTGTTCGGCGAGACATCCGGCGACCACGACGCGCACCGACGGATCGGCGGACTTGATCGCCTTCCAGTGATGCAGCCGGCCGTAGGCGCGCTTCTCTGCATTGTCGCGCACCGTGCACGTGTTGAGCACCAGCACCGATGCGTTCTCGGCGCGTTCCGCGAGCGTATAGCCGGCGCTCGTCGCGCGCCGAACGATATACTGCGAGTCGGCTTCGTTCATTTGGCAGCCGTGCGTCTCGATGTAGATCGTTGCCATTATTTCTTGTCGCGGATCGTGAGCATCGTTAGTAGTTCCAGAGGTAGGTAGATGCGGGTACGGACGACGGTCGGCGGCGCATCGTAGGAAATGGCATGTCCGTCGATCGTGTACGTCGTCGCCCCGAGGTGCGCGATGACGTCGTGACCGCCGTAACGGACGACGAGCCGCGTGCCCTCGAGATGCACCGCCGTTGCGGGAAGATAATCGTCGGCCGGCGCGATGACGATCGAACGGAGCACGGTATCGCCGCCCAGCACGACTTCAGTTCGCGTCTGCGGATACACGGTTACGGTTCGCGTCTGCTTGCCCTGCGGCGCCGCAATCGTGACGTCGTGCGTCCCCGCGGCCACCGCGATCGTCCCGTCTTTGGCCACGACGGCCGCCTGGCCGTCGATGGTGATCGGGCCGAGACGGTCGGCGGCGTGAATCGCGATCTGGCCCAAGCCCTCGCTCGTCTTCCCGTCGCGGACCAAGACGACCGAGGTCGTTTGCGTCTGCGCCGGCGCGATGGCAATGGCGAGATCTTCGGGCGTCCAGCCCGTCCGGGTGAGCGTCAGATGGTGCGCGCCGACCACCAGCGCATCGACCACGACCGGCGTATGGCCCACATATGTGCCGTCGAGCCAGACGTCGGCGCCGCTTGGTAAGCTCGTGACGAAGATCGCCCCCGTCGGCGCCGCACCCAGCAGAGCGACCGCGGCGAACGCCAAAACGGCAAGATTCGCCGACGGCGCGCGAAACGACCAACTGCCCATGACCGAACTCCCTTTCGACGGCGCCGACATCGCGCATGCCGACATACCCAACCTGCGTGTCCGTCCCGCCACCGTCGCAATCGTCGGTCGCCCCAACGTGGGGAAGAGCGCGCTGTTCAACCGCCTGATCGGCCAACGGCTTGCGATCGTCGAGGACACGCCCGGCGTGACCCGCGACCGGCTCTATGCGCTCGCCGATTGGCGCGGGCGCACCTTCACGTGCGTCGACACGGGCGGCATCGAGTTCGACGTCGATCCAAACGACGCGATTGCGTTCGGCACGCGCGAGCAAGCCGAGAACGCCGCGCGCGACGCCGACGTGATCGTCTTCGTGGTCGATGCGATCGACGGCCTCAACGCCGTGGACATCGACGTAGCCGGTATCTTGCGGCGCACGCACCATCCGGTGCTGCTCGTGGCGAACAAAACCGAATCGCCGAACGCGCTCGCGTCGGTGCACGGCGAGTTCTCGCGGCTCGGCTTCGGCGAACCGTTTCCCGTCTCGGCAATTCACGGCGAGGGTACGGGCGACTTGCTCGACGCGATCGTCGATCGGCTGCCGCCCGAAGGCGCCGCGGAAGAACCGCACACCGAACTTGCGCTCGCGCTGATCGGCCAGCCGAACGTCGGCAAGTCGTCGCTGCTCAACGCGATCCTCGGCGAAGAGCGCACGATCGTCTCCGACGTCCCGGGCACGACGCGCGATTCGATCGACAGCCTCTTGCCGTGGGGCGATAAAACGCTGCGGTTGATCGATACGGCCGGCGTGCGCAAACGCGCCGACAAGCACGGCGCGATCGAGTATTACAGCTCGCTGCGTTCGCTGCGCGCGATCTCGCGCTGCGACATCGTGATTCTGCTCGTCGATGCGATGAAGGGTCCGCAGAACGCCGACCGGCGCCTGGCCGGCATTGCAATCGAAGAGAAAAAAGGCCTGATTATCGTTGGGAACAAGTACGATCTCGTGCGCGAGCTCGGCGAGTTCAGCCAGAACGAATTGATCGAAGGCATCCACGAGCAATTGCCGTTCGCATCGTTCGCGCCGGTGACGTTTCTCTCGGCACTCACCAAACGCCGGCTCGGCAGCCTGATGCCGGTCGTCGGGCAGGTCGCGGAAAACCTCGACCGCCGCATCCCAACGGCGAAACTCAACGCCGTGATCCAAGACGCCGTGATCGCGCATCCGCCGCCGATCTCGCAAGACCGGATGCTGAAGATCTACTACTGCTCGCAGGTCTCGACGCACCCGCCGCTGTTCATCTTCTCCTGTAACGAGCCGAAGCTCATTCAGCCGTCGTACAAGCGCTTCATCGAAAACGTGATCCGCTCGAACTTCGATTTCCAAGGCGTGCCGCTGACCCTCGATTTCCGCGAACGCCCGCGCGACGAATCGCGCAGGTGACGATTGCGGCCGATGCGGCGCTCGTCGTCGCATCGTTCTTCATCGGCGCGATCCCGTTCGGCGTCGTCGTATCGCGCCTATTCTTCCGCCGCGACCTGCGCAACGAGGGCAGCGGAAACATCGGCGCCGCCAACGCGCTGCGCACGCTGGGCAGAGGCGGCGCGATCGCCGTCCTGATTCTCGACGCACTCAAAGGCGCGCTGCCGGTCATCGCCGGCCGAGCCCTCGACGGCACGACACTCGCGGCCGTCGCCGCGTTCGCAGCGATCGCCGGCCACTGTTTCTCGCCGTTCCTGAACTTCCGCGGCGGCAAAGGCGTGGCCACCAACTTCGGCGCCGTCATCGCGCTCGCGTGGCCGGCCGGCGGCATCTTCGCGATCATCTGGCTCGCCGTCGTCCTCGCGACGGGCTTCTCCTCAGCCGGCTCGATGCTCGCCAGCCTCGCCATGGCCCCCGCCCTCTGGTACCTCATCGGCACCCCCGGCGGCATCTACGGCCTCGCCTCAGCAGTCCTCATCGTCTACACCCACCGAGCCAACATCGCCCGGCTCCGTGCCGGCGCCGAAAGCGTCCTACCGCTCTTCCGCCGCCCCGCCCCCATTTGTCATCCAGAGCGCAGGTTTGCGAAGCAAACCGGAGTCGAAGGACCACTACTCAGCGACGAGGATTGATCGGGATGACAAAATGGGGGGCGGGGCCGTCAGCCATCCTCCGCTCAAGGGCAGACGGTGCGGGTGGGCTAACTCGGCCCG
>PLRU01000015.1 GCA_003164045.1 Candidatus Lustribacter telmatis | reverse complement strand
CTGCTGCGTCTGCGTTAGCGAAGTACGGGTCACCGCCGTTGAACCCGTTCCAGCCGAGCCAGAGTATACCGGCGCCGGCGAGAGCGATGATCAAGTTGTTGGGCTCGAAGTCCTTACGGTCTGCGAGCAAACGCGGTCCGACCATTGCGGCCGTGACGAAACCGGAAACACCGGCCGCCAAATGGATGACGTAACCGCCGGAATAGTCCGCTGCGCCCAATTGCGCGAGCCAACCACCACCCCAGAGGCTAAATGCGCCAACCGTGTAGACGATCGAGCTCCAGAGCGGAACGAAGATCATCCAGGCCTTGAAGTTCATGCGTCCGAGAACCGAACCAGCGATCAACAGCGGCGTGATTGCCGCGAAGACGAACTGGAACCAGATCATCGCGGAGCCCGCGAAACGCAGCGGCGGCAGCGACGATGCGGCTGCCGGAATCGTTGCTTGTCCGATTTCTTGCGCGGCGCCGATCGCCGGGCCGGGCATACCGAGGAATCCGTTGCCGGCAATGGCTAGCCACTGATTGCCGAAGGACATGTTGTAGCCCCACAGCGACCACGTCATCAACACGATCGAGAAGGCATAGAAGCACATCACGGCCGAGTTGAGCGCCCATTTTTTCTTGACCAGACCCGCATACAGAATTGCCAGGCCCGGAATGCTTTGCATGCCGACGAACGTGCCGGCGGTGAGTTGCCACGAAGTATCGCCCGCATTGAGCCACGGCGGATCCGCAACCAATATCGGTGCTGGAGTCGGCACCGGTGTCGCAGCGGCTAGCTGCGTGACGGCACCAAGTAATGTCAACAAAAAACTATCCCTCCCTCAAATGGGTCCACCTCAAGGTACAGGTCAAGGGAGGCGAGCGCATTCGACAACCGCCTAAGGAAACGAGCGGCTAGCCCTCTATGTTGATAACGACGAGGTGCCATCGTGCAGGAGCGCGGCCGGAAGAAAGTTTCCTAGATGGTGCTGGTGCCGCCGTCGATCACGATATTGCTGCCCGTCACCCACGAGGCTTCGTCGGAGGCGAGGTAGAGCGCGGCGTAGGCAACGTCTTCGGGCCGGCCGAGGCGTCCGATGGGATACCACTTTTCGCGCTCGCGGCGCTTCTCGGGATCGTGCAGCCAGCGCATCGTGATCGGCGTTTCGACCAGCCCCGGAGAGAGCGCGTTGACGCGTATGCCGTGCGGGCCGCCCTCGTAGGCGAGCTGACGGGTGAGCGCGATGACGCCGGCCTTGGCAGCGACGTGGGCGCTGTAGCCCTCGCCGCGCGTCACCAGCGCCATGGCGGAGGCCGTGTTGATGATGTTGCCGCGCCGCGCGAGGAGATGCGGCCAGGCGACTTGGCAGGCGTGATAGACGAGATCGAGCTCGTTGCGCATCGTGAAGCTCCATTCGGCGGCCGTCAGCTTCGCGAATGGGTTCATCTTCGGCGTGGACGCGTTGTTGTAGAGAATGTCGAAGCCGCCGCACGTTTCGGCCGCCCAAGCGATCCAGGCCTCGACCTGGGTCCGTTCGCTTAGATCGACCGGCTGCTGCGAATGCATCCGCCCGCCGGCGGCCAGAACGAGCCGCTCGGTCTCGAGCGCCCCGGCCTCATCGAGGTCGCAGCCCACGACCCGTGCCCCTTCGGCGGCAAAGAGCAGCGCGGCGGCGCGGCCTTGTCCGCCGGCGGTGCCGGTGATCAGGGCCGTCTTCCCGGCGAGCCGGCCGCCGGGGGCAGTTGCGCTCAACGGGTCGCCGGCTGCTTCCAGAAGCCGCGCAGTTCTTGGGTCTTCGGCAAGATGGGCGAGCGGATGACGAAGTCTTCGAACGGGTGGTTGTTCGGATCGCGGTTGACCAAGATCGGATCGCGTCCGGCGCGCACGTCCTCGATCGCGTCGAGCATCATCTTGCGCATCGCGATCACCGGCCGGTCGGTGGTGCCGAGATGTTCTTGCGTGCGGTCGTAGATCGGTCCCTGACACTCGGCTGCGAAGCGATCGTGGTCTTGAAAGCTGCGTCCCATTCCGCTGTAACTGCCGCCGAGCATCTCGTCGCGATCTTGCATATACCGGTTTTGCGCCGTGCGCACGCCGCGATAGCCCTTGCCGTCGACTTCGGGCGCGAAGACGCGTTCTTGGAATTCTTTGTCGACCGGGCCATCGGAACGATACGCGATGATGTACTTCCAATGACTCACGTTGTCGATCGGAACGTGCCAATGGAACCAGTAGCCGCTCTCATCGGTGAGGCGTTCGTTACGCGGATTCACCAGCGGTGCGCCGGCAAACGCTTGCGCGTTCGGCATGATGAAGTTGGTCAGCCGAACGTACACCTGATCGGTTTCGTGTTTGCGAATCGAGTACACGCGTAAACCGAACGGCGTCGTCTCGACGTCGATGCCCGGAGCGAGATCGGCTGCATAGAACTTGTTGTTCGCGCTGCTCGAAACGTTCTCGTCGAAGAAGCGATGCAAGAACGAGAGATGCTGCGGATCGACGTCGTTGGCTTGCAGATAGTTGCAGGCGTGAAAGCGTTTCGTCACCCACACGCCGGCGGGATCGGCGCCCAGAAAGTCGAGCTCGGGCACGAGCGGCGGTTCGCCCGGGCCCAAGTAGGCGAGGATCAAGCCGTTGGCTTCATGACACGGATAGGCCGGTTGCTTGATCTTGTCCTTAAACGTGCTCTCGGCGGGTTCGCCGGGTTG
>PLRU01000016.1:71908-107733 GCA_003164045.1 Candidatus Lustribacter telmatis | reverse complement strand
CGGCAGTCAACGCGGACTCGGCGGTCAGTCGGCAGCGCTGTTCCAGTGGGACGCCGGCAAAAACGACTTCGCCCTAGCGAGTGGACCCGGCGGTAGCACGCTCTAGAGTCATCTGAAACTTCGAGTGGGGAAGCGGCGTTGCACGATGCGCTATGGAACCACTCGATCTCAGTAAAGCCCCTCCCCGCCGCACGCGTGACGAAATCGCCGGCGTCGTCTTTCTTCCGCGCTCGATCGATAAGTTTCGAGCGGCACTTCCGGGCGGCAATCTCTCGGGCTACACGATCGAAGGGTTCACGGAAAAGATGCTCGGCGAACTCGGCATCACGCGCGACGCCTTTCAAACCGCCGTCACCGCTGCAAAAAGCGATGACGACGTCGCGAGCTACGTCCAAGAACACGCCGTTGCGGGCGGCGCGAAAGCCTGGAACGAGTTCGCAAATAACCGCGAGCTCTATCTCGGAAACCGCGCAGAAGCGATTGCCGAGAACCCGTGGCTAGCCGATCATCCGGAGATCAAGTACTCGCTGGACTTTCTCCAGTACATGGAAGACAACGGCCTCGACGACGACTAGCCGTTAGCGTGACGCCGTCGCCGACTGCTTGATAAACAACGAGAAATCATCGGCCGGCATCGGGCGCGCGTAGAAATACCCCTGACCGAGCTCGCAGCCGAGACTGCGCAGCGCAGCAGCTTGCTCTTCCGTCTCGATGCCCTCGGCTAGCGTGGCAAAGGAAAAAGCGCGCGCGATGGACAGCAGCACTTCGACGAGGGAGTTGTCGTGCTTGTTGTGCGAGACACCGCTGACGAACACGCGGTCGATCTCGAGCACGTCGATCGGCAAACGCTTGAGATGCTGAAGCGATGTGTAGCCGGTACCGAAGTCGTCGAGCGCGATGAAGAGGCCTTCTTTGTGCAAGGCGTTCATGATGGTCAACGTTTCGTCGACGTTTTCCATCGCCACGCTCTCGTTGATCTCGACACCAATGCCCCAAAGATCGTCGCCGAGCTCATGTAGGCGCGAGATGAGCCCCGGATCTTTGAACTCGGCCTTCGACAAATTGTACCAGATGTGAAAGTCCGGATTGGCGGTGCGCCAAGGCCGCGAAAGGCGCGCCGTTTCTCGCATGACCCATGCGCCGATCTCCGTTACGAGACCGACTTCCTCGGCAAACGGCAAGAACGTACCGGGTGCGAGTAGACCTTGCTCCGGGTGCTGCCAGCGAATCAGCGCTTCCGCGCCATCGACCCGGCCGTTAACCAGGCTAACGTGCGGTTGGAAGTAGAGGAGGAATTCGTTGCGGTCGAGCGCCGCCAGCAAGGCATCTTTCACGGCTTGGTTTTGCGTTGGGCGGGGTGGAGACCGTGCCCTTTGGACACCAGTCTACAAAGACGGGATGGCGGTGCGGGCGTTCGGCTTAGCGCCATCGAGCTGCACCATGTAGTAGATGTCTTGCCGCTTGCCCGCATACGAGAGTGTGATCTCGGGGAGCGGTTTGATGTGGTCGAACGCCGCCACGACCGCCGTGGCGAGTGACGGATCGGCGTCGAGCGGCGCGGCGAACGTGACGAGTAGCGCGTGCTGCGGCACGGGCAGGCCCGCGTGCCAGCGCATCCATTGCGGCTGCTGCGGTAGCGCGACGACGATGCGCGAATCGACGCCGTACCAGCGCAGTTCGGCGGCAGTTTCGTAACGGTCGGTGAGGATCGTGGCATCGTGGTCGTGTGCTGCTATCGCCTGCACCGCTGCCGCCAACGGCGCGAAGACGTAGACGCCAGAGGCGAGTGGTCCGCGCAGTTCCGGGTGCTTGAAGAAAATGCCGGCTTGGGTGAGTTCCGGCAGCGTGAGGAACAGCGCGGTCGCCGTTGCGTACGCGGTGCCGATCGCGAGAACGGCGATGACGATGCGCCGGTATAGGGCGGCCATGCGTTCGAGGGTGATGCCCGCGCCGAGCGCGACTGAGGCGGCGGGGCCGATGATCCAATACGATTCCGTGGTCGTGACGAACGAGAACGCAAGCAGTGCCGCCGGCAGCGGCAGCGCCGTCCACGCGACGAGCGTTATGCGCTCAGGCCGGCGTAAGGCGACGAACCACGTGATTGCCGCGAGCAACGCCGCATAGAGCACGAAACGCACCGTCGAGACGTCCATGAAGCGCGCCGAAGCGACGCCGAAGTGCTGACGCGTGTGAAACGTGAAGGCGAAGTTTTCCCAGTCGTGCGTCGCGTTCCAAGCGACGAACGGCAGGTAGCCCATGATGACGATCGCGGTGGCGAGCGTAAGGTGGGGCCACACGCGCCAGCGGCGGTCGCGTTCCAACGACCACGCGAGAATCCCAACGACGAGTGCCCAGCCGAAGGTGCGTGAGAGTACGACGGCAGCTAGCGCCAGGCCGATGCCGAGCGCATGACGCCAGGTCGGACGGCGATCGAGAGCTGCCGCACCCCACAGTGCGAGTCCCCACGCCGCCATGTAGGCGCCATCTGGCAGCGCTTCGCCGATGGCGAGTTTCGTTTGCGGAATTAACGCGAAGAGAATCGCGGCGATTGCGCCGGCGCGGGCGTTGTCCGAGACGAGCATTGCCGCGCGACCGACGGCGACCGCCGCGATCGCTTCGCACAGCACGAACGGCAAGCGCACGAAGCCCGCGCCGCCGCCGAGCGAACGGCCGAGGCCGATCAGCCATGCGACCATCGGCGGATGATCGGTGTAGCCGAACGCGGGATGCAAACTCCACGTCCAGTAGTACGCCTCGTCGGCGGTCAACGGCACGTGAAACGCCGCGTACGCGCGCAACACGGTCAGCACGCCGATCACGGCGGCGGCAACGATCACCGATACGGGCATGCGAGGTGCGTTACGCGTGGACTTTACTTACCAGCGGCGGACGTTTGCGATGGAACGACGTGAGCGTCTGATAGCGGCGGCCGATCGCGGCAAGCCGGGCTTCGCCGAACGCCTGGCCTTGCAGCGTGATGCTCGTCGGTAAGCCGTGATCGCCGAAGCCGTTGGGCATGGCGAGTGCCGGCACGCCGGCTAGGTTTCCCGGTGAGATCAGGTCGGGCGTTCCGCTGAACTGCGTGTACGTCTTATCGAACGGCGCGCCGATCGGATACGTCACCGTACCGATCGTCGGCCCGGCAACGGCATCGTAGGCGCCGAACGCGTCGTGCAGCGCGCGCACCATCAACGCGCGTTGACGCTGCGCGTCGATGTAATCCACGGCGGGCGTGGCATACGCGACGTACCCGCCGTAGCGATCGTCTTTTTGGCGCAGCTCGCGCGATTTGCCGGATTCGATCAGATCGCGAAACGCCGCGGCGCCTTCGGCATTGACGATCGTCCCAACCGCCGCTCCATACGGCAGATCGGGCAGAGCGACGTTCGGAACGAGATCGCAAAACGTTGCGAGTTGTGCGAGCGACGCGCGGAAGTTGCGCGCCACCGCCGGCATGCAGCCTTTGGTCGCGTTCTTGAGCACGGCGATGCGCGGCCGGCGACGCGGCGCGAGGAACGGACGGTCGGCCGCGTCGGCATCGCTGGGATCGGCGCCGGCGATCGTGCGCAAGATGATCTCGCCGTCACGCGCACTGCGCGCGATCGGCCCGATCTTGTCGAGCGTCCAGCAAAGCGCCATCGCGCCGTGCCGGCTCACGCGACCGAACGTCGGACGCAAGCCCGTCACGCCGCACGCCATCGACGGAAACACGATAGAGCCCGCGGTTTCGGTGCCGATCGCGAACCCGACGAGTCCCGCGGACGCCGCAATGCCCGATCCGGTCGACGAACCGCCGGCCCAAAATGCCGGGTTCCACGGCGTCCGTCCGGGGCCGGTAAACGACGCATCGGCATCGTTGTAGCCGAAGCCGCCGGCCAGTTCGATCATCGCCAACTTTGCGAGCAGCACCGCGCCGGCGTCCGCGAGCTTCGCAACGACGGTTGCATCGAAGTCGAAGTGCTGGCGGCGATACGGTTCGGCGCCCCACGTCGTCGGCGCGTCGGGCGTCGCGAGCAGATCTTTCACACCGTACGGAATGCCGTGCAGCGGGCCACGCACGCGGCCGGCCGCGCGTTCGCGATCGGCACGGCGCGCTTCGCGCAACGCCCGTTCGTGCAAGATCGTCACGACCGCGTTATAGACCGGTCCGTATTTTTCGAGGCGGTCGAGATAGAGCTGCGTCAGTTCGACCGACGAGATCGCCTTGCTGGTCAGCAGCGCTTGCAGATCGACGACGTCGGCGTACGCGATATCCTCGTCGTTCACCGGTCGTCGCCCGCAACCGCGAAGTGTACGGCCGGCGCATCGCCGTTTTTCAGCCGCTTCTTCTTCGGGTTGAGCAGCTTCGCGGCGTCGTTGTTCGCATCGATCGCCTTGGCGATCGTCTGCAGATCCGCATCGGTCAGCGCCGGATCGAAGCGCGTTCGCATCGTCGCGGCCATTGCTGCCGACCCGAAGCTCGCGAGTTTGCCCGTCGGCGACGGCGACGGCGCGGGCGTGGATTGTGCCACCGCGGGTACCGGCGTTACGAGCGCAAGCCCGACGCCGCCGGAAGCCACGGCCGTGAGAAACGAGCGCCGATTCTTCATAGAAAGCCCGTACTGCTTGCGGTCATTCAGACCCTGGAAATGTGGGAGACCCGGCGCGCTCACCGAAGGCGCGGCACATGGGAGGATCACGCATGCACCCCAACCGCTCGCAAGCGATTGCCGCAATCGCCGGCGGCGTCGCCGCACCGTTTGCGATGTCGCGGGCGGCCCGCGCGCAAACGCCGCCACTGCGCATCGCCTATATTCCCACCGAGAACTGCGCGCAGGTCTATTACGCGCAAGAACTCGGCCTCTTTGCCAAAGCGGGGCTGCAGGTTCACCTCGAGCCGATCAACTTCAGCGCGGCGATCGCATCGGCCGTGCTCGCCGACTCGATCGACATCGGCAACATCTCGACGCTCACGATGACGGTGGCCCACAACAAGCATCTGCCGCTGGTGTACATCGCGCCGGGGAACGCATTCGTGCTCACCAAGGGCGTACCCGAAGCCGGAATTCTCGTTGCGGCCACATCGCCGATCCGCACCGGGCGCGACCTCAACGGCAAGACGTTCGGCTGTTCGGGCCTCGGATCGTTCGGCGAGTTCATCCCGCGCGCGTGGGTCGACGCGAACGGTGGTGATTCGAGCACGATGAAGTTCGTCGAATTGCCCAACGCAGAGCTAGCGAATGCAGTCGGCTCCGGACGGATCGATGCGGCGTTCGTCTCGCCGCCCGCCTTCGGCAAAGCCCTCAAAGAAAATTGCCGCATGTTGGCCGTCGCTTCCGACGCGGTCGCGAAAGAGTTCATGGGCTCCGGCTGGTTCGTCACGCAAGCCTGGGCGAACGCGCACCCCGCGGCGATTGCGGCGTTCGTTTCCGCGACGCGCGATGCAACGGCCTGGGCGCGCGCGAACCCCGACAAGACCGTCGATATTCTGGTGAAATACCTCAAGCTCGAGCGCGCAGTGCTGGCCGCTGCCGATCGCGTCGTGTTCCTCGACCGCCTAGAGACGCGCTTTCTACAGCCGCCCGTCGACGTCGTGGCGCGCTATTCCAAGTTCCCGCCGTTTCCGGCGAGCGAACTCGTCTACACGCCGCCGCGCGCTTAAACTTCCATCACCACCGGAATGACGATCGGGCGGCGCTTCGAGCGTTCGAACACCGCCTTGGAGAGACCGGCGCGGATGTGTTCTTTCACGTTGCCGACATCGCGCAAGCCTTCGGCCGAACAGCCGGCGAGGATCTCGTTGAGTTTCGCCTTGAGCTCGTCGACCACGCCGCCGGCTTCCGGCAAGTAGAACACGCCGCGCGAGATGAGGTCCGGGCCCGCGACGACGCGCGCTTCTTCTGAATCGACCGTGACAACGACCATGATGATGCCGTCTGCCGAGAGATTCTTGCGGTCGCGCAGCACGGCTTCGCCGACGTCGCCGACACCGGAGCCGTCGACCATCACGTTGCCGCCGTAGGTGCGGCCGATGTGCGCGCAGCCGGCCGCCGTGAACTCGAGCACGTCGCCGTCTTCGATGATGTGCACGTTATCGTGCTGCACGCCGGTCTTTTCGGCCAAGCCGCCATGCGTGACCAGCATGCGGTACTCGCCGTGGACGGGGATGAAATGCTTCGGGCGCACCAAGTTGAGCATGAGAAACAGCTCTTCTTGCGAGGCGTGGCCCGATACGTGCGCGTTGCCGCTCGAACCGTGGATCACGTGGGCGCCGAGGCGATAGAGGTTGTTGATCGTCTTGCCGACGCTCTTCTCGTTACCGGGAATCGGCGTCGCACTGATCACGACGGTGTCGCCCGGAACGATGCGCAACAGCTTGTGGTCGCGCACCGAAAGACGCGTGAGCGCCGACATCGGTTCGCCCTGCGAGCCGGTCGTCATCACGACGACTTGCTCGGGCGGATACGATTCGACGTCGCTGAGTTTGATCACGAGGCCGTCGGGAATTTCGAGATACTTCAGTTCGCTCGCATACTGCACGACGTTCGTGAGCGAGCGGCCGAGAAACGCGACCTTGCGGTTGAAGCGCTTCGCCTGATCGACGACTTGCTGGATGCGCGGCACGTTCGAAGCGAACGACGTGACGATGATGCGTCCCGGCGCCCGCGCGAAGATGTTCGAGAACGCCTCGCCAACGATGCGCTCCGAGAGCGTATGCCCCGGCCGTTCGGCATTGGTGGAATCGGCGAGCATGCACAGCACGCCGGCATCACCGACGCGCGCGATCGCGGCGAAGTCGGCCGGATCGCCGTCGATCGGCGTCTGGTCGAACTTGAAATCGCCGGTATGAAAGAACGCGCCGAGCGGCGTGCGAATCGCGATCGCGCATGCACCGGCCAGCGAATGATTGATGTGGATGAACTCGGCCGTGAACTCGCCGTAAGTCACCTTGTCGCCCGGCTCGACTTTCACCAGGTCGAGCTCGTTCGGCTTGTGTTCTTTGAGCTTCGCTTTGATCAACGCCAGCGTCAGCGGCGTGCCGACGATCGGGCACTTCGGGAACTCGCGCAAGAAATACGGGATGCCGCCGATGTGATCTTCGTGGCCGTGCGTGACGAGCAGCGCCTTGAGCTTGTCGCGCCGGTCGCGCAAATAGCTGAAGTCGTTGATGACGATGTCGACGCCGTACATCTCTTCATCGGGGAACATCAGTCCGCAATCGACGGCGACGATGTCGTCCTTCGTCTCAAAGAGGGTCATGTTGCGGCCGATTTCACCGCATCCGCCAAGCGGAATAACGCGCACGTACGGCTCGACCGGCGGCGGTGGGACGACCAGCGTGTCGGCGTAGCTTTGACCGTTCAAGTCGGTTGTATGGGTCCTTGCTGAAGCTGCTTGGGGCGTGAAAGCCCCGGTATGAGAAATCAATCGTGTAGCGCCGCGGCAGCCGTGGGGCTTGCATTGCTCTCGGGGCCGGCGTCGGCCGCACCAAGCGCGACACCCCGCGCAACCACCGTACCAACGGCAATCGTTGCGCCGGAGCTCGGCCGCGCCCGCGACCTCTACTCAGCCCGGGCCCGGCGCCTCGTACGCAGCTACTTACGGCTGCAGCTGCTGGAACTGCGCAAGGCCGACCTCGACCGGGTGCGAGCCGTAATCGAGGGTAAGCTAGGGGTAGACGCGCTGTTCTCACCCCCGCCGGACCAAGCGGGCAACCGGGCGAATGGCCGATAAAAGTTCGGGCAAACGGAACGACACGCCGGGCCGTTATCGTTAGTATAAGCGCAACAGAACCTCAAACCTCAGATGCCTAGCGTAACGAACAGGAGACTGGCCCCATGAAGAGATTCTTCGGGATGGCGGTTGTTGGACTCATCGGAGCGATCCTCGGAAGCTTCTCGATGATGCTCTTCGCGAGCACCCACTTCACCAACGTCGCCGGACCCGGCAANNCGGATCGTCAACGCGGTCAAACGCGTCGAACCGTCGGTCGTTTCGCTGCTCGTCACCGTGAACGGGACGCGCGTCGTTCCGAGCGATCCGCTGCAGCAGTTCTTCGGCGGCGGCGGCGGCCCGGGCGTTCCGCAGCGCTTCCAGGAACGCGCGTCGGGTTCGGGCTTCGTCTATCGCAGCAACGGCCTGATCCTGACGAACAACCACGTGGTGCCGAAGGGCGTCTCCAAGATCACGGTCGTGTTCGCCAACGGCGACCACGTGCCGGGACACGTCTATTCGCAGAACCCGGCGGTCGATTTGGCGCTGGTCAAGGTCGACAACTACGCCAAACTCCCGCCGCCCGTCGAGTTCGGCGATAGCTCGAAGCTCAACGCCGGCCAGTGGGCGATCGCCGTCGGCGAACCGTTCGAGCTCAAGCAGTCGGTCTCGGTCGGCGTCGTCTCGGGCTTCAACCGCGACGAACCGATCCAGGACGACAGCGGCAACTCGCACCTCTTCCGCGGCATGCTCCAGACCTCGGCACCGATCAACCCCGGTAACTCGGGCGGCCCGCTGGTCGACGATCAAGGCCGGCTCATCGGCGTGAACCAGTCGACGGCGAACCCGCAGGCCGGCGCACAGGGCATCGGCTTTGCGATCCCCTCGAACCTCGTCCGCGAGACCGCGGCCGATCTCGAGAAGAACCAGGGCAAGACGATCAACGCGAACGGCACGGGCACCGGCGTCGGCTACCTCGGCGTGCAACTGGGCCCGCTCGACGCCAACGTGCGCGCGCAGATCAACTTCCCAGCCACCGAGGGCAACGGCGTCGTCGTCATGCAGATCCCGGCCAACGGCCCGGCAGCGAAGTCCGACCTCGCGCCCGGCGACGTGATCCAAAAGATCAACGACAAGGACGTGACCAAGCCCGACGACATCATCAGCGTGGTTAAGGCGATGAAGCCCGGCCAGTCGGTCCGCCTCCAAGTCTGGAGCAGCGGCACCAAGAAGCTCGTCGTCCTAACCCTGGGCGAGCAGCCGGCCGACATCTACATCCAGCAGCAGCAACAGCAAAACCAGTAAGCGTTTAGTCGCTTTGCTTCAAACGGCGCTCGCTTAAGGCGAGCGCCGTTTGCCTTTTTGTGGGTAAGGCTGCACTGCCGCCGCAACCATGTGTGCCAGAAAGTTGTCACAGGGAGTGGAACAATTTCGCCCGATATGGCGTATCATCAGCGATACGCCGCAGTAGGGCGGCAAAGTTACTTAATCACTCCTTGAGCCACGGTAAGCGGCAAGGCCCGAATGGGAGCAATCCTGTGACGGATGGTCCACGCGGCTCGGAAAGCGAGAACAATTCAACATGGCTAAAGTGGTCGGCATCGACCTGGGGACGACCAATTCCGTCGTCTCCGTGATGGAGGGGCAGAGCCCCACCGTCATCGCTAACGCCGAAGGCAATCGCACGACGCCTTCGGTCGTAGCATTCACGAAGACCGGCGAGCGACTCGTCGGCCAACTGGCAAAACGCCAGGCCGTGACAAACCCGGACCGCACGATCTCATCGATCAAGCGTCATATGGGCACGGACTTCACCGTCAAAATCGACGGTAAGGATTACACGCCCCAAGAGATCAGCGCGATGGTGCTCCAGAAGCTGGTCAACGACGCATCGTCGTATCTCGGCGAGCGCGTGACCAAAGCGGTCATCACGGTGCCGGCATACTTCAACGACGCACAGCGCCAGGCAACGAAGGACGCGGGCAAGATCGCGGGCCTCGAAGTGCTGCGTATCATCAACGAACCGACGGCGGCTGCGCTGGCGTACGGTCTCGATAAAAAGGGCAACGAGACGATCCTCGTATTCGACCTCGGCGGCGGTACGTTCGACGTGTCCGTGCTCGAAGTCGGCGACGGCGTCTTCGAAGTGAAGTCGACCAACGGCGACACGCATCTCGGCGGCGACGACTACGATGTCCGCATCGTCGATTTCTTGGTGGCCGAATTCCGCAAGGAACAGGGCATCGATCTCAGCGGCGATCGCCAAGCGATGCAGCGGCTGACCGAAGCGGCGGAAAAGGCCAAGATCGAGCTCTCGGGCACGGTCCAGACCAACATCAACCTGCCGTTCATCACGGCCGATCAGAACGGTCCGAAGCACCTCGACGTCACGATGACGCGCGCCAAGTTCGAAGAGCTCACGAACGACCTCACGCAACGCTGCGTGCAGCCGTTCAAGAACGCGCTGGCCGATGCGAAGCTCGACGTTTCGCAAATCGACGAGATCGTCATGGTCGGCGGTTCGACCCGCATGCCCGTGATCCAAGAACTCGTTCGCAAGCTGACCGGCAAGGAACTCAACCAGTCGGTGAACCCGGATGAAGTCGTCGCCATCGGCGCCGCGATTCAAGCCGGCGTCCTCTCCGGTGAAGTCCACGACGTCGTGCTGCTCGACGTGACCCCGCTCTCGCTGGGTCTCGAAACGCTCGGCGGCGTCGCGACCAAACTGATCGAACGCAACACCACGATCCCGACGCGCAAGACGCAAGTCTTCACGACGGCTGAAGATGGTCAGACGTCGGTCGACATCAACATCCTCCAGGGCGAACGCGAAATGGCGGCCGATAACAAGTCGCTCGGACGTTTCCGCCTCGAAGGTCTCCCGGCTGCGCCGCGCGGCATCCCGCAGGTTGAGGTTACGTTCAACATCGATGCCAACGGCATCGTGAACGTCTCCGCCAAAGACCTCGGCACCGGCAAGGAACAGCAGATCACGATCACTGCATCGACCAACCTCTCCAAAGAAGAAGTCGATCGCATGGTTCGCGATGCCGAAGCGATGGCCGCCGACGACAAGGCCAAGCGCGAAGAAGCGGAGATCCGCAACAACGCGACCTCGCTGATCTACTCGACCGAGAAATCGCTCAAGGAAGTCGGCGACAAGGCCGAAGCGACGACGCGCACCGACGTCGAGGCCGCGCTCACGGAGCTCAAGGCCAAGAGCGAGAACGGCACCAGCGCCGAGATCAAAGCAGCCACCGAAACGCTGCAAGCGGCCTCGTACAAGCTGGCCGAAGCGCTCTACAAGACGACGGGCGGCGCGGAAGCGGGTCCGGAACAGAACGGCGCCTCGACCAACGGTGCTGCCCACGACGGCGCAGCGCACGAAGGCGCGGCACATAACAACGACGACGTCATCGACGCCGAGTTCAAAGAAGCCAAGTAGGCTTCCATGAACGACGACATCGACGTCTCAACCATCGCGGAGCCGTTCATTCGGAACGGCTCCTCGCTGGACGGCGGCAGCGAAGAGCTGGCCGCGGCAAAAGCCAAAGCCGATGAGAACTACAACAAGTTTCTCCTCGCGATGGCCGATTTCGAAAACTACAAAAAGCGCGTCGAACGTCAGCTCGGCGAGATCTCCTTGGCCGGCAAAAAGTCCGTCCTCAAGAAGATCTTGCCCGTGCTCGACAACCTCGAACGCGCGCTGACCTACGACCCCGGCAGCGACGGGCTGCGCGGCGGACTCGCCGCGACGTTACGCGGATTCGAGTCGGTACTCGAAAGCGAAGGCGTAAAAGCCGTGCCGCTCAAGGGTTCGCGGTTCGATCCCAAGTTCGCCGAGGCGATCGGCACGCGACCGGACGCGAGCGTTCCCGAAGAAACCGTGCTCGAAGAAGCCGCGCGTGCGTACGTGATGGGCGACGACGTGTTGCGCGTGGGGCAAGTCATCGTCGCAAAGTCTGAGTAACCGGGACGCGTCGTGAACTACAAAGATTACTACGCGATCCTCGGCGTGCCCAAAACCGCGGCCGCCAAAGACATCAAGTCGGCGTACCGCAAATTGGCGCGCAAGTGGCACCCGGATGCCAATCCGGAAAACACGAAAGAAGCCGAGGAAAAGTTCAAAGATATCCAAGAGGCCTACGAAGTTCTCTCGGATACGGAGAAGCGTAGTAAGTACGACGTTCTCGGCAGCGACTGGCAACGCGCCGCGCAAGATAGCGCGCGGCAACGGCCGAGTGGAGCATCCGGCCCTCGGGCGGGCGGCTTCCCCGGCGGCGCGGACTTCGGCGAGGGCAGCGGCTTCTCGGATTTCTTCGACATGTTCTTTCAGAACATCGGGAAGCGTCCGGCCGGGGGCCCCACCTCCGGCGCGCGCAGCCGAGCGCAGCGGGGCGAGGATCTCGAAACGACGCTCGACCTCACGCTGAACGAAGCGTATTCCGGCGGCAAAAAAAGCGTCGCGTTACAGATCGAAGACGCGTGTCCGAAGTGCGGCGGAAGCGGCACGATCAACGCGCGCGTTTGTCCGACCTGCGGCGGGCGTGGCAAAGTGGTGCAGACGAAGCGCTTCGACGTCACCATCCCCAAGGGTGTGCGCGAAGGCCAGCGCATCCGCCTCACGGGCCAAGGTGCTGCGGGAGCGAATAGCGGCCCGCGCGGCGATCTCTACCTCATCGCGCACTTCCCCGAGGATCAGCAGTGGGAACGCCGCGGCGATGACCTCTACATCGATCTACCGGTCAGCATTTACGATCTCGTCCTCGGCGGCGACCTCGCGGTCCCGACGATGAATGGCGAAGTCACGATGACCGTGCCGGCCGGGACGCAGAGCAACAAGTTCATGCGCTTGGGCGGCAAAGGCATGCCCAAACTCAAGAGCGACGCCCACGGCGACGAATACGTGCGCCTCATCGGCACTCTCCCAACCGACCTCAGCGACAAAGAAAAGAAACTCTTCCGCGAACTCGCCTCGTTGCGCAACGGCAAAAAGTAGTCAGAACCACTTTTTGAAGCGGAAGTACCAAAAAAGAATGATCACGGTGGCGACTTGCGAGCCGACGCCGAGGCCCCAGAATATTTGCGGGCTGACGATGCCGTTGACCATCCAACCGAAGTTCTGCCCGAAGAACCCGGTGATGTAGGTCAACGGCAGAAAGATCGTTGCGATGATCGTCAGTTGCTTTGAGACTTCGTTCTGGCGGTGCGACTGTGAGGCCAGATGGATGTCGAGCGTGCTGTTCACGAGATCGCGCGTGATGTCGATTTGCTCGAGCGCGCGCAGCACGTGATCGTGGACATCGCGAAAATAGAGCCCGAGGCCCGGCTTGAGCGGTGCAATTTCGCTGTGCGTCAGCCGCAAGAGGATCTCGCGCATCGGCGCGACGATCGAGCGGAAGACGACGAGCCCGCGCTTGAAGAGGAAAATCTCGTGTTCGGTACGCTCGCTGAACTTGTCGTCGCCGAACATGCGGTCCTCGAGCCGCACTAGCCGGTTGTCGTAGCCTTCCGTTAGCGGAAAGAACCCGTCGACGATCGTGTCGAGGATGATATACAGCAAGCCGGTCGCATCGGCGGGGACCGTGACGGAGATGCGGCGGCGGCGCTCGATCTCATCGAGCGGATAGACGGGCCGCGCGCGCAGGGTCACCACGTAATTCTCGCCGGCTAGTATCGCGATCTCGTGCGTGACGAGGTCGCCCGCTTCGTCGCTGCGGGCGGCATGAGCGACCACCAGGACGTAGTGCTCGAAAAATTCGATCTTCGGCCGCTCGTGCCAGAGGCTCGCATCCTCGATCGCCACCGGATGGATGTCGAACTCGCGCTGAAGCAACGCCAGGTCGGCCGGCGAGGGCTGCGCGATGTCGAGCCAGATGAAGCTCTTGCCTTCGGCGATCACATCGCTGATCGCGTCGAGATCGTCGAGCGTTTGCGGCGTCGCACCGGTATTGTAGACGGTGCAGCGGATCGCGCGATCGCGATCGTTATCCGGCGTCTCCGTGAGGGGCGTCACTGCGCGCAAATTTGCACCGTGCCGGCCCCCAAGACCTCTGCAAAACTTCGTCCGAACCGTTGACGCGTCGTCCGGGTTATGGCCAATAATGATAGGCGGCGGTCCCCCAACCCACTTGATGTGGTCGCAAATGTTCAGTCCCGATCGGCCGAAAATCGAGCGCAAGGTCGATTGGAAGCGCTTGGGCACCTTCTTTCTGCCCTATTGGAAGCAAGAAGCGACCGTGCTGTTCTGCATCGTCGTCGGCTCCATTATCGGCCTGATGCCGCCGCTGTTCGCAAAATGGATCATCGACGATGCGATCCCGCAGCACTCGATGGGCCTCGTCGGCTTCAACGTCGCCGGCATGGTGGTGAGTGCGCTCGCGAGCGGCGTGATCGGCGTCTATCAAGGCTACCTTAACTCGCTCGTCGGCGAGGGGATCATGCGCGACATCCGCACGACCCTCGTCGCGCACTTGCATAAGATGCCGCTCTCGTTCTTCACCGGTACGAAGACGGGCGAAATCATGAACCGCGTCTCCTCCGACGTCGACAACATCGACAACGTCGTCACCGGAACGCTCGTCTCGATCGTGACCAACATCGCAACGATGGTCACGACCGTCGTCACCGTTTTCATTTTGGATTGGCGTTTGGCGCTAGTCTCACTCGCGATCATTCCGCTGATGATCATCCCGCTCTCGCCGGTCGGCCGGCGGATGTACGATATCCGCAAGGAGACCCGTGAGAAGCGCGACGAGATCGAATCGATCACGCAAGAAACGCTTTCGATCTCCGGCATCACACTCATCAAGTCGTTCGTGCGCGAGCCGTTCGAACGCGCGCGCTTCAGCCGCGCCGGCACCGAACTGATGACGCTCGAGATTCGGCTTGCCATGGTGGGCCGCTGGTTCATCGCCTCGATCAACGCCATGGTCATCATCGGGCCCGCCCTCGTGTGGCTCGCCGGTGCGTGGCTAGCGATCAACGGCGGCGTCACGGTCGGAACGATCGTCGCCTTCGTCGGTTACCTCGGCCGGCTCTACACGCCCGCCTCGGCCCTAGCCGGCGTGCAGGTGCAGATCGTCTCGGCGCTCGCCGTGTTCGAGCGCATCTTCGCCTATCTGGATATGAAGCCGGAAGGCGACGAAAAACCGGATGCCGTGACGCTCGAGAACGTCCGGGGCGACGTTCTCTTCGACGACGTGTACTTCAACTACAGCGAAGACCGCACCGCGCTCGACGGCGTCACGTTCCACATCGAACCGGGTCAGATGGCCGCTTTCGTCGGCCCATCGGGTGCCGGCAAGACGACGATCACGCAACTGGTTCCCCGGTTCTACGATCCGCAGCGCGGCAGCGTGCGCATCGACGGCATCGACGTGCGCGACGTAACGCTCGCATCGCTGCGCGCAAACATCGGCATCGTCACGCAGGAGACGTATCTCTTCCACGACACGATCGGCGCGAATCTGCGTTACGCGCGCGAAGACGCGACCAAAGAGCAGATGATTGCGGCCGCCAAAGCGGCGAACATCCACGAATTCATCGACTCGTTGCCGCTCGGCTACGAGACGATCGTCGGCGAACGCGGGCATAAGCTCTCGGGCGGCGAGCGCCAGCGCTTGGCGATCGCGCGCGTGCTGCTCAAGAACCCGTGCATCCTGATCCTCGATGAAGCGACGAGCGCCCTCGACTCCAACAACGAAGCGCTGATTCAAGCTGCACTCGTGCCGCTGATGCAGGGCCGCACGAGCCTCGTGATCGCGCATCGCCTATCGACGATTCTCAACGCCGACGTGATCTTCGTCGTCGAACACGGCCGGATCGTCGAATCGGGCGGCCACCACGAGCTCTTGGCCCGTGACGGCGCGTACGCTCAGCTCTACTTAAAACAGTTTCGCGACCGCGAGGGCGAACCCACCCCAGCATAATGAGCCGGGCACTCGCCGTTTCGGGTCTCGTCAAGCGCTTCGGCAAGAAGATCGCGATCGACGGCCTGACGTTCGAGGTGGCGTGCGGCGAGATCGTCGCGCTGCTGGGCCCCAACGGCGCCGGAAAATCGACCACCTTCGCCTGCCTCGCCGGCTTGGCGCGCCCCGATGCGGGAACGATCCGCTTCGACGGACGTTTGCTCGAGAGCGATCGCGGCCGAACCGTCGCGGTGATTCCCGAGACGCCGGAAGTCTATCCGCTGCTCACCGTCTGGGAACACCTGGTGTTCGTCGCGCGCCTGTGCCGGCTCGACGCGGGCTGGGAAGAACGCGGTGAGAAACTGCTCGCGCGCTTCGCGATGCTCGACGAACGCGATACGGTCGGCAACGCGCTCTCGAAAGGGATGCGCCAGAAAACGCTGATCGCGGCCACAGTCCTCGCCGGAACGCCGGTGCTGCTGCTCGACGAACCGATGATCGGGCTCGATCCGCGCGGACAGCGCGAATTGCGCGAGATGCTCGCCGAACTGCGCGGCGCCGGCACGGCCTTGATGATCAGCACGCATCAGCTCGAATCCGCCGAAACGCTCAGCGACCGCATCATCGTGCTCAACGCCGGCAAGCTCGTAGCCAGCGGCACGATCGACGAACTGCGCGCGCAACGCGCCGGTTCGCTCGAAGATATCTTTCTGGACATTACCGGCACGTGAGCACCCTGCGCGCGTTGTGCTACGCCGATGTGCGCTCGTTCGTCAATCAGTTGCGGGAAATCCGGCGTTCGCCTGGTCGCGCCGTCCTATGGCTCTTGTTCGGAATCGCGATCGCCGCGATGATCGCGCTGCGCGTCATTCGCGGCGCGCACGGCCCGACGACGCTCGCCGGGCACGACGTGTCGTATTTTCGCACGGACGCGATCGCTTGCGGCAGCATGCTGCTGCTCGGCGTCGTCATCGCGACGGGAAATCGCTACGCCGGTTTGTTCGCGCATCCCGCCGAGGCGCGCTTCATCATCGGTTCCCCGGCCACTCCGTTCGTCGCCACGCTCTACGTACAGGCCCGGCAAATTCTCATCGGCAGCGCACGCCAAGCATTCGGCCTGCTCTATGCGGCACTGATCTATCTGCCGGAAGCGTTGCCCACGAGCGCCTTGGTTCGCGATATCGTGCTGATCCTAGTCGCGTTTATCCTGATCGGCGCCGTTCCGCTGGCGCGGCAATTACTGCCGCAGCGGTTCGTTCCGTTCGCCATCGGCGCCGGCGCGATCGTGATCTGCGCCGCTCCGCTGCCGCTGATCCGCGATGCGGTCCTCACGTTTGCTCCAGCAACGCCCGCCGGCAGCCTGCTCGCGCGACTGCCCGAACTCCATCCCGGGCGCGTGTTGCTGGCCGGCGCCGGCGTGCAGTTTGCCGCAATCGCCGTACTGCTCGCGTGCACGGCCGGCCTCTTCGCGTACGTGGCCCGCGTCGCGCGCGACGCGTATCCGGAACTCTACGAACTTTCCATGAAGCGCATCGCACGAACCGAGCGCCTGCGCGGCGGCGGTCTGATAGCCGCGATGCAGCGAACGCCGCGCGGGCCGGCGCGAAGCGAATCGTTCACTCGCGGTGCGCCGGCCGGCGTCGCCATTTTCGTCTGGCGCGCATGGACGGAATACCGCCGGACGAACAGCGTCCGGTCGACGAGCATCGAGACGGCCCTGCTGCTCGGCGGCAGCTACGTCATCGCGCGATTGACCGCGTACGGTGATCCCGATCGGGCTATCGCACTCGCGGCGCCGTTCGTCAACATCGCGTTCATCATCGCGTTCATGCGTTCCGCATCGCTGTCGAACGAGCTGCGGCGGCCGCTGTTTTGGCTTTCCGGCGCGACGCTCTTCGAGCGCCTCTGCGCGCTTGCGGTCGCGCAAGGCTGGCGCATCATCGGCTGGTGCCTGCTCGCGGGAATCGGTCTCGCTGCGGGCAATGCGCCGGCGCCCATCATCGTTGCGTGCGCGCTCGCCGGACCGGCGATGGTTTTGCTGGCCGGCGCAATCGGGTACGCATCGTACGCATTACTGCCGTTCGAAGTCGATCAGGCCGGACCGTTACGGCTGCTCCGGCTGCTAATCGGCTACGCCTTGATCGTTCCGCCGATTGCCGCCGGCATTGCGGTCGCGATCTTCGAGCGCGGCTCGATTCTTGCGCTCGTCACTGCGAGCGCGACGACGCTGCTCGAAGCCGCCGTACTGATCGGCTTCGCCGCGTGGCGCCTGGACAACACGTCCATCTCGTTGCGATAAGTCAGACGCCCGCGGGAACCGCCATAATTGCCGGTTCGGCCGGAACCGCAAGCGCCGCGCCGGTTGCGGCGCGAACGTCGTCGACGCTCACGCCCGGCGCAACGGCACGCAGCACGAGGCCGGCCGGGGTAACGTCGATCGCCGCGAGATCGGTGACGATGCGGTGCACCACCGCCTTACCGGTAAGCGGCAAATCGCAACGCTCGACGATCTTGTGCGCGCCGCCCTTCGCCGTATGCTCCATCATCACGATCACGCGCTTCGCACCGTGCACGAGGTCCATTGCGCCGCCCATACCCTTCACGACTTTGCCGGGAATCACCCAATTGGCCAAATCGCCGTTGCTTGCAACCTGCATTGCGCCGAGGACGGCGACGTCGATTTTTCCGCCGCGGATCATGCCGAACGACATGGCGGAATCGAAGAACGACGCGCCGGGCAGCAACGTCACGGTTTCCTTGCCGGCATTGATCAGGTCGGGGTCTTCCTCACCTTCGTAGGGGTAGGGGCCGAAACCGAGGATACCGTTTTCGCTTTGCAGCACGACGGTGACGCCGGCCGGCACGTAGTTCGGAATCAGCGTCGGCAGCCCGATGCCGAGGTTGACGTACTGGCCGTCGCGCAGTTCTTGCGCGACGCACGCGGCGAGTTGGTTGCGGGTAAGCGCCACGATCAGTTTCCTCCGCGCTTGCGCGTCGTCACGCGCTCGATACGTTTGCCGGCGCTGCCGACGGCGACCACGCGTTGCACGTAGATGCCCGGAAGATGCACCGCCTCCGGATCGATTTCACCCGGCTCGACGAGTTGCTCGACTTCGGCGATCGCGAGTTTCCCCGCCATCGCGCAGAGCGGGTTGAAGTTGCGCGTAGCCTTGTGAAAGATGAGGTTGCCGTGGCGATCGCCGATGCTCGCGCGAACGAGGGCAAAGCCGGTCACGATGCCTTCCTCGAGTACGTACTCGCGGCCGTTGAACGTGCGCGTCTCTTTCTTCGGCGACGCGACGGCCGTCGAACCATCGGGGTTATAGCGCCACGGCAAGCCGCCGTCCGCGACCAGCGTGCCGACGCCGGCCGGCGTGTAGAATGCGGGGATGCCCGAACCGCCGGCACGCAGCCGTTCGGCGAGCGTGCCCTGCGGCACCAATTCCACTTCGATCTCGCCGCTGAGATACTGCCGCTCGAACTCTTTGTTTTCGCCGACGTACGAACTGATCGTGCGGCGGATCCGCTTCGCGTTCAGCAGCACGCCCAAGCCCCAGCCGTCGACGCCGCAATTGTTCGAGACCGTTTCGAGATCGGTGGTGCCTTGCGCGAGCAGCGCTTCGATCAGATTGTGCGGGATGCCGTTGAGTCCGAAACCACCCACGGCGAGCGATGCGCCGCCGGGAATGTCCTTGACTGCTTCGGCGCACGACGCGACGACTTTATCCATGGCGCCCCGCCTTCCAGGGATGCGCCCGGCGGCCCTCGGTCGAATTTTGCACTATGGACAATGACGAAGAGGCGATGATCCTCGAGGCCGTTCGCGACCTCGTGCGAGAAAAGGTCGCGCCGCGTGCGGCCGAAATCGATGCGACGGGTGAATTCCCTTGGGATATCCAGAAGCTCTTCGCGCAGAACGATCTTCTCGGCGTTCCGTTTCCGGCCGAGTACGGCGGCCTCGGCGGCACGTTTCAAACCTACGTCAAAGTCGTCGAAGAAGTCGCGAAAGCGTGCGCGTCGAGCGCGCTCATTATTGCCGTGCAAGAGTTGGGCGCGCTGCCGATCCTCATCGGCGGCAGCGACGAGCAGAAGCGGCGTTTCATCCCCAAGCTCGCAAGCGGTGAATGGGTGGCGGCGTACGCGCTTACCGAAGCCGGCTCCGGTTCCGATGCGGCCGGTTCGATGCGCATGCGCGCGCGCCGCGACGGCGACGATTACATCCTCGACGGAACGAAGATCTGGATCACGCAAGGCAGCATCGCCGACATCGTCACCGTCTTTGCGGTCACCGATCCGGAAAAAGGTGCGAACGGGATCAGCGCGTTCGTCGTCGAGAAGGGCACGCCCGGGTTTGCCGTCGGGAAGCTCGAGAAGAAAATGGGCATTCGCGGTTCGCCGACCGTGGAGCTGGTGTTTACCGATTGCCGCGTGCCGGCCGCGAACATGATCGGACCGGAAGGCGACGGCTTCAAAATTGCCATGAAAGTGCTCGATAAATCACGCCCCGGCATCGCCGCGCAAGCGCTCGGCATCGCCACCGGCGCGCTCGAATATGCCACCGACTATTTGAAGGGCCGGGTCGCGTTCGGCAAGCCGCTCTCGCAGCAACAGGGCCTGCAGTTTATGCTCGCCGACATGAAAACCGAAGTCGAGGCGGCGCGGCTGTTGCTCTACGAAGCCGCGCGCAAATGCGACGAGGGTGCCGCCGACATCACCACCTGGTCCGCGATCGCGAAGCTCAAGTGCGGCGATGTGGCGATGAGCGTCACCGTCGATGCCGTGCAGTTACTCGGCGGTTTCGGCTATTCAACCGAATACCCCGTGGAACGCATGATGCGCGACGCCAAGATCACGCAGATCTACGAGGGCACGCAACAGATCCAGCGCATCGTGATCGCCCGCTCGATGGTCGGCCGCGGAAAATAGGTGTGGTCCTCGCCGGAGCCTGTACTGAGCGGAGTCGAAGTGTTGCGGTCCACACAAAAAGAGCACGCAACTGACGTTGCGTGCTCGGGTCTCGAATAAGAGCTAAAAAACGAGGATCAGGTTACTTCTTTTTCGGGGTCTTCTTTGCGGTCTTCTTCTTCATTGCTTTTTTCTTAGCGGCCATTAAAACTCACCCCCTTCCGGTAATAAATATCGGGAACAACTCCGTTCAAAGAACGAAAGTTCTCCCGGCGTCGTTTCTCTGCCGCGCAACCCGGACCTCTTCCGTGGAAAAGGAACCGGCCACAAACGGCCAGCGAACGTGCCGGAAGGCTTCGCCGCGCCGGGGAATCGCTCCCTGATGCCAATCATCCAAACGCGGGCTCTGCGGAAAACGTTCCGTTCGGTCGTCCGCGGCGAGGGGCTCGCGGGTGCCGTCGGCGCGCTGTTCTCCCGTCACTACGAGGAGAAAGTCGCCGTCGAGAACGTCAATATTTCGATCGACGAGGGCGAGGTGGTGGGGTACATCGGTCCCAACGGGGCCGGCAAGTCGACCACCATCAAGATGCTCACCGGGATCCTGGTGCCGACCTCGGGCACCATCGAGGTGGCCGGCATCGTCCCCCACGAGAAGCGGCGCCAGAACGCCCGCAACATCGGGGTCGTGTTCGGCCAGCGCAGCCAGCTCTATTGGGACCTGCCGCTGCGGGAGTCGTTCGAACTGCTCCGGGCGATCTATCGCGTGCCCCGCGCCCAGTACCGCGAGAACCTCGATCACTTCGTGGAGATCCTCGACCTCGACCGCTTCATGTCGACGCCGGTTCGCCAGCTCTCCCTGGGCGAGCGGATGCGGGGCGACTTCGCGGCGGCGCTGCTCCACAACCCCAAGATCGTCTACCTCGACGAGCCGACGATCGGCCTCGACGTCGTGGCCAAGGAAGCGATCCGCGCCTTCATCGCCGACATCAACAAGCGGCTAGGCACGACGGTCATCCTCACGACCCACGACTTGGCCGACGTGGAACGGCTTTGCCGGCGCATCATCCTCATCGATGAGGGCACGGTGATCTACGACGGCAAGCTCGAGCGCCTGCGCGATGAGTACGGCACGCACCGCACGCTGATCGTCCACCTCAAGGATCCGCAACCCGACTTCGACCTGCCGGGCGTGGAGATCGAGCACGCCGAGCCGCCGACCGTCAACCTGAAGTTCGACCGGCGCACGACGACGGCCGAAGCTCTGATCCGGCGCGTGACCGAGCGCTACGCGATCACCGATGTGGCCATCGTCGAGCCGGAGATCGAGGACATCGTCCGGCGCATCTACCTCGAGGGGTATCAGAAGCCGCCCGCGCGCGCGAGCGAGCTCTGATGCTGGCCGTCCTCGATCCGTACTTCCAATTCGCGCTCAAAGCGATGGCGCGCGAGTCGACCTACCGGTTCGAAGTCTTCACGAGCATCGCATCGCTGGCGTTGCGGGTGTATCTGCTGCGCGTCGTGTGGGTCGCGCTCTATGCACGCAACGCCGCGCCGCACGGCGTGCCGCTGCACACGATCATCACGTATTCCGCCGTGGCGCTGCTCATGGGCCTGATCCTCGATATCGATCAGACGAGCTTGCTGCACGATAAATTGCACGACGGCAGTATCGTGGTCGACTTCATGAAGCCGATCAGCGTGCCGTTCTACCTTTTCGCCGACGGGACGGGTGAGGTGCTCTTTCATGCCGCGCTGATCGTTCCGTCGCTGGCGCTAGCGCTGCTGATCGTGCACATTGACGTGCCCTCGGCGACCGTACTGGGAGCGTTTGCGCTCAGCTTCTTCCTTGGCTACTTCGTCGGCTTCTTTTTGAACTTCATCCTCAATTGCGTCGCGTTCTGGACGCTCGAGATCAGCGCCGTACAGCTCATCATGACGTGGGTGACCGACCTGCTCGGCGGCCAGATCGTGCCGCTGCTGTTCTTTCCGGCCGTCGTGCAGAACGCGATCTTCGCGCTGCCGTTTGCGGCGATGTTCTCCACCCCGCTGCTGATTTACATCGGTGAAATTCCGCCCGAGCGCTACCCCGAAGTGATGGGGCTGCAGGTCGCTTGGATCCTCGCGCTCGGCCTCATCGCGACCGTGATCTGGCGCGCCGGCGCACGCCGCGTCGTCGTCCAAGGCGGCTGAGACATGCGCGAAGTGTACCGCCAGTACTGGCGCATCAATCTGCTCACCACGCTCGAATACCGCACGAACTTCTTGCTGTGGTTCGGGTTCACGATCGTCTATCACGGCACGGCGATCGCCGCGCTCTGGGTGATGCTCACGAATTTCCCGTCGATGAACGGCTGGGACTTCCGCAACATGGCGTTTCTCTACGCGCTGTGGATGACGGCCCATGCGCTCAACGCGACGTTCTTTTCCACCGTCGGTGAGATCCCGCAGTGGATTCGCGACGGCGAGTTCGACCGGCTGCTCGTGCGTCCGCTCGACGAACTTTTCCAGGTGATCTCGACGCCCGGGGCGATTTTTCCGGACGAACTGCTTCTCGCGCTCGCGTTCCTCATCGTCGCGACGGTGGCAAATCATCTCGTGATATCGTTTGGCTTTATCGCCCTCATCACGCTCGTCGTCGCGGGCGGAGCGCTGATCGATCTCAGCATCGCGCTGATCATTTCGACCGCTGCCTTCTGGTTCGTGCAAGTCGATGCGCTGCGCTGGATCGTGCTGCAGCTCGAACAAGAGTTCACGCGCTACCCGCTGAGCATCTACAACCGCGGCGTGCGCCTCTTGCTCGCGTTCGTGATCCCATTCGGGTTCATGAACTACTTCCCGGCATCGTACTTCTTGAACAAGGCCGACAACGGCCTGGGATTACCGCTCGCTATCGGCGTGTTCACACCGCTGATCGGCGTGCTGTTTCTGCTGGTCGCCTACGCTTGCTGGCGCTTCGGCCTACAGCGCTACCAGGGCGTCGGTCATTGAGGATTGAGCGCGATCTCGGCGTGCGCGTTGCGGTACGCCGTAAGCTCGATCGAGTTGAGGGCGATCGACGCGTTGGACATCAGCCGCACGAGCGTGACGCGTTCTTCCGGATCGATATCGAGTCCGGAGACGCTGTGTCCGTAGAGCACGAGTGCCGACACGTTGCGGTCGAAGTATAACGGCGCGGCGTAGGTCAAACGTTCGTTCGGAAAGAGCGCTTTGACCATCGTCGAGCGCACGGCATCCTCGGGCAGGACGCCGCGCGACTTGTAGATGTCGCGCGTCAACGGGTGATCGGGGCTCAGCGAGGAGACGCACTCCGGCGGCCAGTTCCACTCGTGCGCGAGCGTATACCCGCCCTCGGCCGTGCGCATCATGATGCCGCTGAACGAGAGATCCAGAATGCTCGGCACGTCGTGCAGCAGCACGCTGTACACGGTTGCGGCATCGTCCGCGTCGAGCAGGTTCGAGGCCACGCGTTCGAGCGAGGTCCGCTGCGCGTGACGTTCCCGGAAGATGAACCGGTCGACGAAGCTCTCCAGAAAATCCTTGACCCTGCCGAAGGTCGAACCGATGACGAGCGAGATCCCGATGATGAAGCCGTACGCCAGGTTCGTGTTGTTGTAAAAGATATACGTCAGCAGTTCTTCGGAGCCGCCGACGATGCCGATCACCGCCGCCGTAATGGCCGTATACACGAGCGCGCGGCTGACCATGAAGTCGATGTCGAAGAAGTGGTGTTTGACCACGGCAATCCACACCACGATCACCGGAATGATGGAAAGCGACAGCAGCGCGCCATTTTCCCAAAAGTTCAGATACATCGGGAAAAAGTGCTCGGAGAGAATGCGCCCCGCGCCGGCGATCGCAAACGAAGCGACGATCCAACCGGTTCGTTGCCGCTCGGCGCCGCGCGTGCGCACGAACGCGACGGCGAACGCGATCGCGGTGAGCACGTTCGCCACCGTCTCCACCGTAGCGTAGAGATGGCTGTACCACCCGGCCGGCAATGCTGCATAGGTAACGCGCCAGAAGTCGTAGGCATGTACGGTGCCGAGCGACAGCGCCGCAGCGCCAAGGACGGCGCCGATCATGACGCGCCCACGGTGACTATCGACCGCCAAGCATAGCGCAAAGAGCAGCAGCGCGAGCGATGCTTGGCCCGAAATCGTATCGCCGATCCACGATGGAATCTCGCGCCACGGCGGATCGAACAGCACGTCGGTAAACGTCGTGGGTTCTGCTCCGCCGAGACAAAACACGAAAAATGCAAACGTCGCGAGCCGCGGATTGATGATCAGCAGTAACGCGCCGAAGCCCACCGCTGCGGCGTAGAGCAGGATGCGCAACAAGATAACGGCGCGGCTGGCGACCGACTCCGCAGTCGCTTTCAGATAGACGACGCGTTCGGTGCCCTTGCGCTCGATCGGTAAACGGCGATCGTAGTTTTGCTCGGTAAAGCCGATGCGCGCGATGCCCGGCTTTCGATCGAACGGCTGGATGCGATCGATCCGCACCTGATCGCCCATGCGCAGCGCGTCGGTGCCCTTCGGTACGGCGTCGGGGACTTTCGTTACCACGTCGTCATCGTTGGTTACGTAGTCAAAGACGCCCAACGGCTGGACCAGGCGATACACATCGGGGACCACGCGCAGCACCATGAACGCCACGACGATGCCCACCGCCACCATACGCACTGACTGCATGCGGTTGAGTTGAACTGTCGGGAGCGAGGCCGAATGCGCGTCCACTAGTGGACCGATGTACCCACGCTGGCCGCGTGGCCTGCCGGGAAAGCCCTACTCCGCAGCAACGATCGCAGCGAGGCGGGCCGGATCGTCACACCAAGATACCGCACCGCGGCGAGCCTGGGGATCGGTCAGCCAGCGCCGTAAGCGGCCCCCGGTCTCGATCGTCTGACTGATCAGCGTCCCGGAACCATCGGGTTCGAGCGTCCACGCGATCCGCAGCGACGCGGCCGGACCGAAGGTCAGGAGCAACGCGAGCCGGCGGTGGGCGTCGGCCGTCTCGATCCGCCACGCCGTTTGCCGGCTCCGTCTACGCTTGACCGTGACGAAGCCCCCGGCCACGAGCCCCTCTTCCACGACCATCCAATCGGTCGCCGGACTCCACTCACGCCAGCGGCGGCCGTCGATCAAGCGTTCCCAGACGCGCGCCGGCGCGGCCGCGGACCGCGCGACGGCGGTAGCGATCAGTTCCATGCGGTAGTATAGAAGCGACGATGGCCGAAGACGAGGAACCCCTCCAAAACCCGATTGTGGCGATGGCGACCCGCATCCGTGCGCGGCGCGATCTCGGCGCTGCGATCGACTCCGCCACGGCCGAAGGCGCGCGCCCGGCCATGGGCGATGATGAATCGCGCTTCGCCGCACTGGCCGACGTGCTGGCGATCGGAACGAAGCGCCTCAACTCGATTCTCGGCAAGAACGGCGTGACGTTCGTCCGGCTCGAGAAACCGCTGCGTTTGCGCTTGCGCTTCGGCGCGAAACGGATCAGCCTCGACCTCGATCGTGAACGCCAGCTGGTCGTCATCAGCGGGCTCGACCTCGACGGTGAATATCAATTCGATACCTCGGCCGACGTGCCGGCGCTCATCAACCTCTCCAAGCTTTCCACCGAGGACGGATACGGCGACGCCATCACCGGGTCCGCGCTGTTGAAGACGATTTCGGCCGACGCCGTGTTGCCGCGGCCGGCGCACTTGGACGTGCCCGGCCCGATGCGGTTTTAAGCTTCGCGGCAAACGCCCGCGCGACGATCGGCCGCGACGGGCACATCGAAACCGGACATTGCGGGCACAGGGGCGTCGGCGCTTTGCAAATCGCGCGTCCGTGCAGGATCAGCCAATGATGCGCGTGGCGCCACTTCTCCGGCGGCACGAGTTTGGTGACGTCGGTTTCCACCGCGCGCGGCGTGGTGCCGAGCGTGAGCCCGAGCCGGTGCGAAACGCGGAACACGTGCGTGTCCACCGCAAACGCCGCCGCCTCGAACACGACCGACATGACGACGTTGGCCGTCTTCCGCCCGACGCCCGGCAGCGCTTCCAACGCGGCGCGTTCGCTCGGCACTTCGCCGCCGTGATTTTTCACCAGACCCTGCGCCGCGGCGATGATGTTCTTCGACTTCATCCGGAAGAAGCCGCACGATTTGATGATGCCTTCGACGTCTTCTTGTTTGGCCGCGGCAAGCGCCGCGGCATCGGGGTAGCGCGCGAAGAGAAACGGCGTCGTGAGGTTGACGCGCGCGTCGGTGCATTGGGCCGAGAGAATCACCGCGATCAACAGCTCGAAGGGGTTGCCGTATTCCAACGCCGTTTCGGCGTGCGGGTAGGTTCGCTCGAGGACGCTCAGCTCGGCCTCCGCGACGGCACGGGTTACCTTGCGCTTGGGAAATGGAATCGTCACCCCGCCTCCGTTCGCCCCCGCGTGGCAACTCTCTGCGCCGGGTACACGTTTTAGCGATATGCCGTTCATGAAGCAGAGAGACCCGACGCTGCCGCCGGGCCAGGTGCTCACCCAGAAGTTTCCGGTGCTTCACGTCGGCGGCGTGCCGGAGATCGATCCGGCGACGTACCGGCTCGGCGTCACCGGGCTCGTCGAGAACCCGTTCGAAATCTCATACGACGAACTGCGCGCGTTGCCGTCGGCGGAATATCGCGGCGACATCCACTGCGTCACGCGCTGGTCGAAAAAAGACACCTACTGGCGCGGTGCCTCGTTCCGCACGCTGGTCGAGCGCGCCAAACCCGCGCCCGAAGTCACGCACGTTATTCAAGTTGCCGACAACGACTACACGACCAATTTGCCGCTCTCGGCGATGCTCGACGACGACGTGCTTGTCGCGTGGGAATACGACGGTCAGCCGATCGAACCGATCCACGGCGGCCCCGTGCGCATGTTCGTGCCGAAGCTCTACTTTTGGAAGAGCGCGAAGTGGCTCAAGCGCATCGTGTTCACCGACCACGACGAACCCGGCTTCTGGGAAACCCGCGGCTACAACAACAACGCCGACCCCTGGAAAGAAGAACGCTACGCCGACCTGCCGCGCTGGATGGACCGCGTCAACGGGCTAGGCAAGCTGCGCAAAACGTAAGGGACGACCGGCATCGCGCTCCCCCTTTGTAGAGGTCCAAACCTTGATACTGCAGGCGATTACTTAAGCCGCAGGGCACCGGCTATTTGCTCGATCATGCCGTCGCGTTCGAGGGCATCGGCGATGACGGGGATTTCCTCGAGACGATCCGCGGGAACGATCGTCGCCAGAAACGCGATCAGATCGTCGACGTGCATTGCCTCGCCGCGCGGGACGTCGCGGAGGCGGTCGACGATTCGGCCGCGCAGGAAGCGCGTCGTGCGTTCGAACGGGATCGACTCTTGTGGCGATCGCCGCGCGCCCTTGCTTGCGCGCAATGCAAGCGCGGCAGCGTCGACCGGAGCCGCCATGCAGCCGGAGAGGAGCGGACAGATCAGACACTTCGGCGCGCGCGCAGTGCAGATCGTCGCGCCGACATCCATCATTGCCGAGTTCCAATCGTGCGCCGTGCCGCGCTCGAGCGCTTCGCGCGCACGTGCGTCGAGCACCGCGTCGGTGGCCAGCGGCGGGTATTCGAGGCCGAAGCCCGTGCGGTGCGCGATGCGGCGGATGTTCGTGTCGAGCGCCACGTCGTCGAGCTCGAAGGCGAACGCGCGCACGGCCGATGCGGTGTAGGGGCCAATGCCGGGAAGCGCGAGCAGCGCGTCCCGATCGCTCGGCAGCACGCCGCCGTGCTTCTCCACCACCGCACGCGCCAGCGCATGCAGGCGCACGGCGCGCGAGTTATAGCCGAGTCCTCGCCACAGCCGCACGGCATCGCCCGCATCGGCTGCGGCGAGCGTTGCAAAATCCGGGAACGCGGCGATGAAGGCTTGGTAGAGCGGGATGACGCGGTCGACTTGCGTTTGCTGCAGCATGAACTCGCTGACCAGCACGCGATAGGGATCGCGCGTTTGGCGCCACGGCAAATGCGCGCGGCCGTGCACGCGGTACCAGTCGAGCAGCGAGCCCGGCGTCATCCCTTCACCACCGCTCCGATGCGTGCGATGCCCTCTTCGATCGCGTCGCGCGGTACCGGCGTGAGCGCGATGCGAATGTGGTGGTCGCCGCCTCCTTGCGCGAAAAACGGTTCGCCGAAGAGAAACGAGACGCCGCGCCGCTCCGCGTTCGCCAGCAAGGCGCGGGCGCCGAATTCGCGCGGCGTGCTCGCCCACACGTAGTAGCCGTCGGCGTTGGGATCGGCGCGCAGCGACGGCGGCCAATGCTTTGCGATCGCCGCGTTCGCAATTGCGCGACGCTCCGCCAGTTCGATGCGCAGTGCCCCCAAGTGCGCATCGTAGGCGGTGCGCATGAAGTCATCGACGCCGGCTTGGATGTACATACTCGTCGCCATGTCGTAGGACTGCTTGCGCAAGAGCAGCCGGTCGAAGATCGTTCGCGGCGCCACCATCCAGCCCAAACGCAGCGAAGGCGCGATCGTCTTGCTGAAGCTCGAAAGATAGATCACGTCGTCGTTGCCGCGCGCGATCAGCGGCGCGAGCGCCGACTGCGCGAGTTCGCCGTACGGATCGTCTTCCACCAGCGGCACGCCCCAGCGCCGCGCGAGCAGCACCAACCGTTCGCGCCGCTCTTCGCTCAGCGTGACGCCCGTCGGGTTGTGCAGCGAGGGCATCGTGTAGATGAAGCGCGGCCGGCGCGTGCGCAGGATCGCTTCGATGTGGTCGACGCGCACGCCGTGTTCGTCGACCGGCACGGGGATCGCGCGCAACCCGTGAATTTGGAAGATCTGCAGCGCACCGGGATACGTCGGCGCCTCGACCACGATCTCATCGCCGGGTTCGGCGAGCGACTGGGCGACGAGCGTGATGCCCTGGGTCGAGCCCGTCAGCATCATCACGTCGCGCGCGTCGACCTCGCAGCCGCGCCGGCGCATGCGTTGCGCGACCGCTTCGCGCAGCGGACCGTAGCCTTCGCTGTCGCCGTACGTCAGTACGAAGTTGACGTTGCCGCCGACCCGCGCGAACGACGCCGAGAGATCGGCCAGCGGCGAGGGCTCGGCCGGCGGCACGCCCTGAACGAAGGCGATCCGCTCGCCGTGCTCCGAGGCGGCGAGCTCCCCGAGCACGGCGGGATACTGCCCGACTCGCCACGGCGGCAGCGTCACCCACCACGGCACGCCCGCGGCCGTGCGCTCCGGGGCGCCGTCGCCCAGCGCCGCTACCCGCGAGCCCGATCCGACGCGCTGTTCGATCAACCCGTCGGCAACGAGTTCCCGATAGCCGTGAACGATCGTGCTCCGGTTGACTCCCAGCCGGTCAGCGAGCACCCGCTCGGGCGGGAGCCGAGTGCCCTCCGGCAGCGCACCGGTGAGGATCTGCTCGCGCAGCCGCTCGTAGAGCTGCCGGTAGATCGGAACGACGCTCTCCCGGTCGACCACCAAAGCCTCAGGGGCCCAGCCATTCGCCGTCATGACCCATCCAATTTAACCTTATCACAGGCCAATCCCGCCCATAGAGGGCTTGCCTCCCAGAATTGGATGGCTCCAGGGCCTGCTTGGACGGCGTACGGTGTTTTTTCGGCTGCTACCCTATGGAGAATTGCCCGTGGCCTCGCCGAAGAGGCATCCGAGGATTTTACACCCATGTTAGACGTTTCTACGCCCGCGGTCGCCGCGAACGGAAAACCCGCAGCCGAGCCCGACCCGCGTGAGACCGACGAGTGGATCGAGGCCCTCGACGGCGTCATTTCAGCCGAAGGCCCGCAGCGCGCACGAGAAATCATCGAAGCATTGACGGTGCGTGCGCGCACGCGCGGCGCCGACATCCCGATCACGCTCACGACGCCGTACGTCAACACGATTCCCGTGCACGCGCAGCCGGCGTATCCGGGCAACCACGACATCGAAGAGAAGCTGCGCCACTATTCGCGCTGGAACGCAATGGCGATGGTCGTTCGCGCGAACAAATATTTCGACGGCCTCGGCGGCCACGTCGCGACGTTCCAATCCTCGGCCACCTTGATGGATGTCGGCTTCAACCACTTCTGGCATCCGCCGTCCGCTAACCACGGCGGCGACCTCGTGTACTTCCAGGGCCACGCATCGCCGGGCGTGTACGCACGCGCATTCGTCGATGGACGTCTTACCGAAGAAAAGCTCGACTCGTTCCGGCGCGAAGTCGACGGCAAGGGTCTGAGCTCGTATCCGCATCCGTGGCTGCTGCCGGACTTCTGGCAGTTCCCGACCGTGTCGATGGGCCTCGGCCCGCTGCAAGCCGTGTATCAAGCCCGCTTCATGAAGTATCTGCACGATCGCGGCATCGAAGATACCAGCGGACGCAAAGTCTGGTGCTTCATCGGCGACGGTGAAGTCGACGAACCCGAAACGCTCGCGGGCCTCGGCATCGCCGCGCGCGAGAACCTCAACAACCTGATCTTCGTCGTCAACTGCAACTTGCAGCGGCTCGACGGCCCGGTGCGGGGCAACGGCAAGATCATCCAGGAACTCGAGGCACACTTCCGCGGCGGCGGCTGGAACGTGATCAAGTGCATCTGGGGCCGGCGCTGGGATCCGCTCCTAGCCAACGACCAGACCGGAGCGCTCGTGCGCCTGATGGGCGAAACGGTCGACGGCGACTACCAGACGTTTAAATCGCGCGACGGCGCCTACGTGCGTGAGAATTTCTTCGGGAAATATCCGGAGACGCGCGCCCTCGTCGCCGATCTCTCGGACGACGACGTGTGGCGGCTCAACCGCGGCGGCCACGACCCGTATAAAGTGTACGCGGCCTACAAAGCAGCCGTCGATCACACGGCCGGTCCGACCGTCATCCTCGCCAAAACCGTCAAGGGCTACGGCCTCGGCACGGCGGGCGAGGGCATGAACATCGCGCACAACACGAAGAAGCTGGCCGAAGATCAGCTGCGCATGTTCCGCGACCGCTTTTCGATTCCGATCTCCGACAAAGAGATCGAAAAGATCCCCTATATCCGGCCCGACGAGAAGAGCCCGGAGATGGAGTATCTGCGGGAACGTGAAGCCGCGCTCGGCGGCAAGTTCCCCGTGCGCCGACGCAACGTCGAAGAACCGCTGCCGGTGCCGAAGCTCGAGGCCTTCAAAGCGCTGCTCGAAGACAGCGGCGAGCGCGAATTCTCGACCACGATGGCGTACTCGCGCGCGCTCGGCGCGCTCATTCGCGACAAGGTCGTCGGGCCGCGCTTGGTGCCGATCGTCTCAGACGAAACGCGCACCTTCGGCATGGAAGGCATGTTCCGTCAAGTCGGCATGTATCAGCCGCTGGGGCAACTCTACCGTCCGCAAGATGCCGATCAGCTGATGTGGTACCGCGAAGATAAGACGGGCCAAATACTGCAAGAAGGCATCAACGAAGCGGGCGCGATCTCATCGTGGATGGCCGCCGCCACGTCGTACTCGACGCACGGCAAGCAGATGATCCCGTTCTTCATCTTCTACTCGATGTTCGGGTTCCAGCGCATCGGCGATTTCATTTGGGCCGCGGGCGACATGCGCTCGCGCGGGTTCCTCATGGGCGGCACCGCCGGCCGCACGACGCTCAACGGTGAGGGTCTGCAGCACGAAGACGGCCAGAGCCACATCATGGCGTCCTTCATCCCGAACTGCGTTTCCTACGACCCAACGTACGCCTACGAACTTGCCGTCATCATGCAGGACGGTCTGCGCCGCATGATCGGCGATCAGGAAGACGTCTTCTACTATCTCACCGTAATGAACGAGAACTATCACCATCCGGCGATGCCGGCGGGCGCGGAAGAAGGCATCATCAAGGGCCTCTATCAGCTCTCGAAGGGCGAGGGCAAGAAGGGCGCGCCGCGCGTGCGCCTGCTCGGCTCCGGCACGATTCTGCGCGAAGTGGAAGCGGCCGTCGATCTGCTCAAAGAATACGGCGTCGTGGCCGACGTCTACAGCGCAACGAGCATGAACGAACTCCGTCGCGACGGGCTCGACGCGGAACGCTGGAGCCTCTTGCACCCGGCCGAGACGCCGCGCACATCGTGGGTTGCCCAGCAGCTGAACGGTTCAAAAGATCCTGTCATCTGCTCGACCGATTACATGAAGACGTACAGCGATCAGATCCGCCAGTTCGTCGCTGCGCCGTTCGTTGCGCTCGGCACCGACGGCTACGGCCGCAGCGATACGCGCGAGCAGTTGCGTTCATTCTTCGAAGTCGACAGGCGCTGGGTAACGCTCGCCGCGCTCAAGGCGCTCGCCGACGCCGGCACGATTGAAAAAGCCGTCGTCACCAAAGCGATCGCCGCGCTCGGTCTCGATATCGAGAAGCCCAACCCGATGACGGTATAAGCATGGCCATCGCAGAGATCAAGGTCCCGGATATCGGCGGCTTCAACGACGTCCCGGTGATTGAAGTGCTCGTGGCTGCGGGCGATACGATCGAGAAAGATTCACCGCTCGTTTCGCTCGAGTCGGATAAGGCGACGATGGAAGTTCCGTCGACGCTCGCCGGCGTCGTCAAAGACGTCAAGGTGAAGGTGGGCGATAAGGTGAGCGAAGGCTCGGTGCTGATCAGTGTCGAGACCGCCGACGCCGCTGCCGCCCCGGCACCCGCCGCTGCACCCGCACCTGCCGCTGCACCAAGCGCACCCGCTGCCGCTGCACCCGCTCCGGCTGCGGCCGAGCCCGCAGCCGCCGGACCGGCAACAGTAACGGAACTGCTCGTTCCCGATATCGGCGGCTTCACCAACGTACCGGTGATCAGCGTGTTCATTAACACCGGCGATACGGTCGAGAAAGACGCACCGCTCGTCGAGCTCGAGTCGGAAAAAGCGACGATGGAAGTTCCCGCGACGAGCGCGGGCAAAATTCGCGATGTCAAAGTGCGCGTCGGCGACAAAGTCTCGCAAGGCGACGTGCTCGCCATCGTCGAGACGGCCGCCGTTGCAGCAGCGCCACCGGCACCCGCGCCGGCCGCCGCACCTGCGGCGAGTCCCGCACCCGTCGCTGCACCGCCGGCCCCCGCGCCGGTCGCAGCAACGAACGGCCATGCCGGCGGCAACGGCTTCGTCGTTCATGCAAGTCCCGCGATCCGGCGGTTCGCGCGCGAACTCGGCGTTACGCTCGGCGCGGTGCGCGGCAGCGGACCCAACGGCCGCATCACGCGCGACGACGTGCAAGGCTTCGTCAAGACGACGCTCGCTAGCGGCGTTCCCGCGGCAACGAACGGCGCGACCGGCGGCAGCGGCTTGCAGCTGCTGCCGTGGCCGAAGGTCGACTTCGAAAAATTCGGACCGATCGAACGCGTCCCGCTCACGCGCATCCAGAAGCTCTCGGGGCCGAACCTCGCGCGCAACTGGGTGATGATCCCGCACGTCACGCAGTGCGAAGACGCCGACGTGACCGACCTCGAAGCGTTTCGCGTCGCGTTGAACAGCGAGCAAAAGGACGTCAAGGTCACGATGCTCGCACTGATGATCAAAGCGTCGGTCGCGGCGCTCAAGAAGTTCCCCAGCGTCAACAGCTCGCTCGACGGCGAAGAACTCGTGCTCAAGCAGTACTACAACATCGGCTTCGCCGCCGACACGCCGAACGGGCTCGTCGTCCCGGTCGTCCACGACGCCGACAAGAAGGGCGTCCTCGATATCGCGCGCGACCTCGGCGACCTCTCGAAGAAGGCGCGCGACGGCAAACTCGGCATCGCGGACATGACCGGCGCGACGTTCACGATCTCGAGCCTCGGCGGCATCGGCGGGACCTATTTCACGCCGATCATCAACGCGCCGGAAGTAGCGATCCTCGGGGCCTGCCGCACGGCGGTCAAACCCGTCTGGGACGGCACCGAGTTCAAACCGCGCACGATCCTGCCGCTCTCGTTTTCATACGACCACCGGGTGATCGACGGCGCGTCGGCAGCCCGTTTCACCACGTTCCTCGCCGGCGTGCTCGCCGACATGCGCCGCTCGATTCTTTAGCGAAACCAACGTTCGTTTTCACCAGGTTCTAGGAGAGTTATGGCATCAATCAACGTCGACGCAGTCGTGATCGGCGCGGGCCCGGGCGGGTACCACGCAGCGATCCGTCTCGGTCAGCTCGGTAAGAACGTCGTGTGTTTCGACCGCGACGAAGTCGGGGGCGTGTGCCTCAACTGGGGTTGCATCCCGACCAAGGCGCTGCTGCACGTCGGCGAGATCACGCGGCAGATCGATCACGCCTCCGAAATCGGCATCAAGGTGCCGAAGGCAGAGATCGACCGCGAAGGCGTCGCGGGCTTCAAAGACAAGGTCGTCAAGGCCAACGTCGGCGGCGTCGGTCAGTTGTTCAAAGCGAACAACGTGACGTTCGCGTACGGCGACGCGTCCTTCGCGGGCAAGAACAAAGTTTCGCTCAAAAAGAAAGACGGCACGACCGACGAGTACACGGCGCAGGCGATCGTCATCGCGACCGGGGGCGCGCCGGTCGACGTCAAAGCCTGGCCGCACGACGGCGACACGATCATCAACTCCGATGACGCCGTGCAGCTCAAACGCCTGCCGAAGAACTTGCTGATCGTCGGCGGCGGCGTGATCGGCCTCGAATTCGCGACCGTGTACACGCGCCTCGGCGCCAAGGTGCTCGTGGTCGAAGCGATGCCGAACATCCTCACCGGTACGGATCTGGAAATCTCCAAGACACTCGGCCGCATCCTGAAGAAACAGGGTATCGAGATCGCGCTTTCCACCAAGGTCGAGACGATCGAAAAGGTCGCCGATCAAAAAGTGAAGGCGACGTTCAACGGCGAGTACACCAGCAACAAGCCCGAGACGCGCGAGTTCGACATGGTGCTCGTCGCCGTCGGCCGCCGTCCGGTGACCGATACGCTCAACCTCGAAGCCGCCGGTCTCAAGACCAACGACAAAGGCTTCATCGACGTCGACGCGCAGCGCAAAACCTCGGTCGACGGCATCTANNACCGTCGGTCTCTCCGAAGAGGAAGCAAAAGCGGCCGGCTACACGATCAAGATCGGCAAGTTCCCGCTCATGGCCTCGGGCCGCGCGCGCACGATGAATGAAACCGACGGCCTGATCAAATTGATCGGTGATGCGAAAACGGATCTGCTGCTCGGCATGCACATCGTGGCACCGCAAGCCGAATCGCTGATCGGGGAAGGTCTCATCGCACTCGAAATGGGCGCGACGGTCGAAGACATCGGCCTCTCGATCCACCCGCATCCGACGCTGACCGAATCGATCATGGACGCAGCCGAAGCGATGCACAACAAAGCGATCCACATCCCCAACCCCAAACC
>PLRU01000016.1:0-71896 GCA_003164045.1 Candidatus Lustribacter telmatis | reverse complement strand
GCTCGGGCTCACAAACCTCGAAGCGCGGCTGGGTGAGCGCATCGAACGCCTTCGCCACGACATGAATCGCCGTTTCGACGGAGTCGATGACCGGTTCGATCGCGCAGATGCGCGCATGGATCGGATGGACGCACGTTTTGACGCAATGGATGCGCGCTTTGACGGAATGGATACACGCTTCGATCGTGTTGAAGAACGGCTCTCGGCGCTCGAACCACATGACCACAGCCCGGCTTCTTGATCTTGGGCGTCGCCCGTATCGCGAAGTTTGGGCTCTGCAGCGCGAACTGCATACGGCCGTTGCCGAAGGGTGCAAGCCGGACACCTGGCTTGTCGTTGAACACGATCCGGTAATAACGCTTGGGCGTAAGGCCAAGACGGAGAACGTGATCGATGCACGCGGCGTTGACGTGGTTGAAGTCGAGCGCGGCGGAGATGTTACCTATCATGGTCCCGGCCAACTGGTCGTATATCCGATCCGCAAGCTACCGCGCTTTCGGGAAGTCGTGCCGTTCGTTTCCGCGCTGGAACGCGCGGTGATTGCGGCGCTGGCAACCTTCGGCATCACCGCAGCCGGACGCAAAGAACACCGCGGAGTGTACGTCGGCAACAACGCAATCTGCGCCGTGGGACTCGCGGTGCAAAAGATGACTTCGCTGCACGGCCTCGCGCTCAACGCCGATACCGTGCTCGATTACGACCGGCTGATTACCCCGTGCGGCACGCCGGAGTTCGGCATCACCTCGATTTCCAACGAAATCGGACGCGACGTGACGTGGGCCGAGGCGCGCGATGCGCTGCTGCCGGCGCTCGAAGCGGAATTCGACCTGACGTTCGAGCGCGAACCCGCAACCGCCGCGCTTCTGACAGCGTCGAGATAAGAGAGCCATGGAAACGATCGACTTGATCAACCCGCAGCCGCCGCGCAAGCCCGAGTGGCTCAAAGTGCAGCTGCCGCGCGGCGAAGCGTACGAAAACGTCAAGGCAAACGTCAAGCGCCTCGAGCTGAACACGGTCTGCCAAGAGGCGATGTGCCCGAACCTCGGCGAGTGCTGGGGCGCCGGAACCGCTACGATCATGATTCTGGGCGACACGTGCACGCGCGGCTGCCACTTTTGCAACGTGAAGACCGGCTCGCCGAAGGGCGAAGTCGATTGGCTCGAACCCAAACGCGTCGCCGAAGCGGTTGCGGAATTGGGCTGGAACTATCTCGTGCTCACGGCCGTCGATCGCGACGATCTCGCCGACGGCGGCGCAACGATCTTCGCCAACACGGTGCGGCAGATTCATAAACGCTCGCCGAACTCCAAGGTCGAATGCCTCACCGGCGACTTCGCCGGCGATCTCGCCGCGCTCGACGTCATGCTCGACGCGCAGCCCGAAGTGTTCGCGCACAATCTCGAAACGGTCGAGCGCCTGCAGCCCACCGTCCGCGATCGCCGCGCGACATACGCGCAATCGCTCAAGGTGCTCTCGCACGCGAAAGCCAGCGGCAAGGTACGCTTCACCAAAACGTCGCTGATGCTCGGCCTCGGCGAAACCGATGCGGAGATCGAACAAGCGATGGACGACGCGCGCACCGCGGGGGTCGACATCTTCACGATGGGCCAATATCTGCAGCCGACCAAACGACATCTCAAAGTCGTCGAATTCGTCACTCCCGAGAAGTTCGCGCGCCTGCGCGACATCGGGCTTTCCAAGGGCTTCCGTCAGGTCGTATCGAGCCCGCTCTCGCGCAGCTCGTATCACGCTGAACAAGCCTTCGTCTAGCGCCTCACGCCCGTGGGCTCTGGTCGCGACGTCGCTCGGCACGTTTCTCACCGTGCTCTCGAGCTCGGTCACGAACACTGCGCTGCCGACCATCGCCCACAGCCTGCACGTAACGTCGGCCGAATCGATTTGGGTGGTCAACGGCGTCCAGCTCGCGACGACGGCCACGCTTTTGTTTTTCGGCGCTGCCGGCGATGCGCGCGGCGCGAAAGCGATCTATCTCGGCGGCATGTTCGTGTTCACGCTCGCGACGATCGGGTGCGCGCTCGCATCGTCGTTCGAGATGCTCGTCGTCATGCGGGTGATCCAAGGACTCGGCGGATCGGCCGTGATCGTGACCGTTAATACGCTCAATCGCGCGCTCTTCTCCCATACGGAACTGGGCCGCGCGATGTCGGTGAACACGATCTTCGTTGCCGCCGGCACCGCCTTCGGTCCGACGATCGGCGGCGTGATCCTATCGTTCGCGACCTGGCCGTGGATTTTCGCGCTCAACGTCCCGCTCGGCATCATCGCGCTCGTGCTCGGCTGGCGTTTCCTGCCCGAGGTGGCGGCCACCGGTGCCAAGCTCGACTTTTATTCAGCGGCGCTTGCAGCGCTCGGCTTCGGCGCGATCTTCTACGCGCTCGATGGGTTCTCGCGTCCCAATCCCGGGCTCGGCGTCATCGCTTTCGCCGCCCTCGGCATCATCGCGATGACGCTGTTCATCCGCCGTCAGCTGAACCTCGAGCACCCGATGCTCGCGGTCGAGTTATTTCGCGTTCCGATCTTCAGCATCTCCGTACTGGCGTCGAGCGCAACGTATGCCGCGCAAGGCATCGCGTACGTCACGCTGCCGTTCTTCTTTCAGAGCGTGCTCGGTAAAACGCCGTTTCAGTCGGGTCTGCTGCTTTCGGCGTGGCCGATCGTATCGCTCTTCGTGGCGATTCGCATGGGGCCACTCTCCGATCGCCACTCGGCGTCGCTGCTCTGCACGATCGGGATCGTTATCATGGGCATCGGGCTCGCGTGCTTCGCGTTCTTGCCCGCCATGCCGGCCACCATCGCCATCGTCGCCTGCGCAGCAATCGCGGGCGGCGGTTTCGCCACGTTCCAGACGCCGAACAACCGCGCGATCATGATCAGCGCGCCGCCCGAGAAAACCGGCCGCGCGGCGGGAGTGATGACCACCGCACGCCTAACCGGGCAAACGCTCGGCGCCGTCTCCGTCGCGATCATCTTCGCGGTTGCCGGATCGGCCGCCGCCGCGCGCGCGGTGCCCGTGCGCAGCGTGATCGAGGTCGCGCTGGTGGCAGCCTGCGTCTGTATGGCCGTCGCCGCTATCCTCAGCAGCATCCGCTTGCGCGCCGGTGTGCCCGCCGTTACCTAACGAGGGGTTGCGTTTTGCCGCTGCCGGGGAACACTGGAGTCTATGAGCATCACGGCAGACGGCGTCCTTACCCAAAATCCGCGCACCACGATCATCAATGCCGGCAAGNNCCGGCAAGCGTGAAATCCGTGGCGCGGTCCGCTACAGCCCGCACGAACTGCTGGCAGCCGACCATTTGGCGCTGCCAATCGCTCACGGCGACCCGGTAATTCTCTACGCCGAACACGGCAACGATGAGAACCTCGGCCGCATCGCCGAGAAGATGCGCGCCGACGGCTTCTCCCACGTACGCGTCTACGAGGGAACGCTAGCCGCCTACGAACAAGCCGGCGGCGAAACGCAAGAGGCGTCGTTGCAGCAAGTCATTCCGCCCACGCGCACGACACCCGATTAAGCATACACCCCGCGCGTCTTGATCGAGCGCGTCACGCGATCGATCGCGACCATGTAGGCCGCCGTGCGATACGGGATCTGCCGCTGGTGCGCGACTTCGCGTACTTTGCGGAAGTTTGTGAGCAGCAGTTCTTCGAGCCGCTCGTTCACTTCCGACTCTTTCCAGAAGTAGCCCTGACGGTCTTGGACCCACTCGAAGTACGACACGATCACGCCGCCGGCGTTGCCGATAATGTCGGGCACGACGACCGTGCCCTTGCGCTGAAAGATGTGATCGGCTTCGGGCGTCGTGGGACCATTGGCACCTTCGACGATCAATCGCGCGTGAACGCGCTCGGCATTCTCGGCCGTGAGCACTTTTTCGAGCGCGGCCGGAACGAGTACGTCGCACTCCGTTTCGAGCAGTTTTTCGTTGCTGACGTGTTCGCCGCCGCGATAGCCTTCCAGCGAATGATGTTCTTGCGCGTACGCGGTGGCGCCGGCGATATCGATGCCGTTGCGATTGACGTAGCCGCCGCTGATATCGGAAATGCCGATCATCTTACAGCCGCGCGACGCGAACATTTTCGCCGCAACCGAACCGACGTTGCCGAAGCCTTGAACGACGACCCGCGCGGCGGCCGGCGCAATGCCGAGGTGCTGGAGTTCTTCGAACGCCACGAGCGAGACGCCGCGGCCGGTCGCCTCGACCCGCCCGAGCGAACCGCCGATTTCGACCGGCTTGCCGGTGACGACACCCGGCACCGTGGTGCGCATGTGCATCGAGTACGTGTCCATGAACCACGCCATGATCTGCGGCGTCGTGCCGACGTCGGGCGCGGGCACATCCTTATCGGGACCCACGACCTCAACGAGTTCGGCCGCGTAGCGGCGCGTGATGCGCTCGAGTTCGCCTTGCGAGAGCTCACCCGGATCGCAGGTGACGCCGCCCTTGCCGCCGCCGAACGGCAGATCGACCACGGCGCACTTCCACGTCATCCAAAACGCCAGCGCCGTGACCTCATCGAGCGTCACGCCTGGATGGTAACGGATGCCGCCCTTGGCCGGACCGCGCGCGAAATTGTACTGGACCCGGTAACCGGTGTAGACCTCGAGGCTGCCGTTGTCACGCTGGAAGGGGATCGAGAAGATGATCTGACGCGAGGGGTGGGTGAGAATCGCCCGCATGGCCGGTTCCAGGTCGAGCAGCGATGCCGCCTCGTCGAAATAGGCCATCGCGTCCCCAAACACCGAGACGTCCCGGACCGTCGTCGTGGTCATAGCCCCTTGCCTCCCCTATACGTTGAAACGGAACTCTACGACATCGCCCTCGCGCATCACGTACTCCTTGCCCTCGCTGCGGATCTTCCCGACGGCCCGAAGGGCCTCCGGGGTACGGTACTGCACGTAGTCGGCGTAGTCGATGATCTCGGCGCGAATGAAGCCGCGCTCGATATCGGTATGGATCTTGCCCGCGGCTTGCGGCGCCTTGGTCCCCTTTTCAATCGTCCACGCGCGGCTTTCTTGTTCGCCCGTCGTGAGGAACGTCATCAAGCCGAGCAAGTCGTAGACCTCGACGATCAACCGGTCGAGTCCGCCCGACGTAATCCCATAATCCTCGCGGAAGGCCGTGGCCTCGTCCTCCGTCAGGCCGGCGAATTCCGACTCGATTTTGCCCGAAAACGCGATCGCGCGGCTGTTCTCGGCCTTGGCGTGGGCCACGACCGCCTGCACCATCGGCCCCGGCGCCGTGATCTGCGCTTCGTCGATGTTGGCAACATAGAGCATCGGTTTCATGCTCAGCAGAAACAGCTCGCGTCCCAGGGCCGCCTCAGCCGAATCGGCCGGAAACGAACGTGCCGGGCGGTTGGCCTCGAGCGCTTCGACAAGGTTATCGAGCGCGGTGAGCTGCGGCTGCTGCTTGGGGTTCGCCCGCACCTCGCGGGCCAGCCGCTCGCGCCGTTTCCCCAACGTCGCAAGGTCGGCAAGCGCCATTTCGATAGCCACGATTTCTATGTCGCGCAGCGGGTCCGGCGCGCCCTCGACGTGCGTGATATTCGGATCGTCGAAGCAGCGCACGACCATCGCAACGGCATCGGTCTCGCGGATATGCGAGAGGAATGCGTTGCCGAGCCCCTCGCCGCTGGCCGCGCCCCGGACCAAGCCGGCGATATCGACGAACCGCACGGTGGCGTGCACGATCTTTTTCGAGGCGCTTATCTCAGCCAGCGTTTCGAGCCGTGGATCGGGGACGGGCACTTCACCGACGTTCGGCTCGATCGTGGCGAACGGATAATTCGCCGCGAGCGCTTGTGCCGAGCGGGTAAGTGCGTTAAAGATCGTCGATTTGCCGACGTTTGGGAGGCCGACGATGCCGCACGCCAGAGCCATTTATAGGACCTGCGACATTTGGCGAAGAGTGCGAATGAAAACCATCGCTGGTGGGTTATGCCTTACCGAAGGATTCGCCCTTGGCCCGTCGGACTTACCATGATGCGGCAGATGAAGGTCGACAAGCTCGGAATCGATTTGCTGACGCACGATCCCGTCGTCATCCTGAAGGACCTCGAAGGCAAGCGCTACCTCCCGATCCTGATCGGACCGTTCGAGGCTACCGCCATTGCGCTCGCGCTTGAGGGAACGGCCGTCCCCCGGCCACTCTCCCACGACCTGATGCGTGCGCTGCTCGAATCGCAACACGCGAAGCTCGAGCAAATCGTCATTCACGATATCAAGGACTCGACGTTCTTCGCCAAGCTCATCATTCGTTCGAATGGTGAAGTGCAAGAAATCGATGCGCGTCCCTCCGACGGCATCGCGCTCGCGCTGCGCATGCAAGCGCCGATTTTTGTCACCGACAAGATCGCGCTCGAGGAATCGGTCCCGGACAAAAAAGCCGAAGTCCAGGACACCCAAAAATTCAAGAAATTCATCGACGAGCTCAAACCGTCAGACTTCGTCGAGTGAATTCGCTTCAAGCGAATTCATCGCGTTCGGGTCCTCACGGTTTTCGCAGCGGAGCGTGACCCGGGACCCGAGCCGCCTTCGGTAGGGCGATTGCCATAGCTCTCGAAGGCCCCGCGTGGCGTTTTTGCTTTCTGGAGGCTTGAAGTGGCGACTGATTCGGCGGAGATTGGTGTTTATGGCGGTTCGGGTTTTTATAGCTTGATGGAGAACCAGCGCGAGGTTTGGGTGGAGACGCCGTATGGCATGCCCTCCGACAAAATCGCGCTGGGTGAGATCGCGGGACGCAAGGTTGCGTTTCTGCCCCGGCACGGTAAGGATCATCGCTATCCGCCGCAGTCGATCAACTACCGCGCCAATGCCTGGGCCTTTAAGGAACTCGGCATCACGCGCATCATCGGACCGACGGCGTGCGGCTCGCTGCAGGCGCACGTGAAACCTGGTTCGATGGTCGTTGCCGACCAGATCGTCGATCGTACAACGGGACGCAAAGATACGTTCTACGACGGCCCGGTCACGACGCACGTCAGCTTCGCCGATCCGTACTGCTTGCAGATGCGTCCGATCGCGGTCGACGCGCTCAAGGGACTCGGGATCGACACCCACGACAAGGGCACGATCGTCATCATTCAAGGACCGCGCTTCTCGACGCGCGCGGAATCGAAGTGGTTCTCGAGTCTGGGTTGGGAAGTCATCAATATGACCAACTACCCGGAGTCGTACCTCGCGCGCGAACTCGAGATGTGTTACGTGAACATCTCGCTGATCACCGACTACGACGTCGGTCTCGAAGGCCAAGGCGGCATCAAGCCCGTTTCCCACGCCGAAGTGATCGAGGTCTTCTCGAGCAACAACGAGCGCGTGAAGCAAGGCATCTTCAAGATCATCGAAACGCTGCCCAAGGAACGCACGTGCACCTGCGGCTCGGCACTCGCCGGCGCTCGTTGATCGTACGTACGTGAGACCGTCGCGCGAGCGCCTGGACTTCTCGGTCTATCTTCGGGCATTCGGCGTGCTCGCGCGCAATCCAACGGTGATCATTCTGCCGCTGCTCGCCGGCGTGCTCGGCATCCTCGTCTCGCAGTTTTTTGACGCGGGCATCGGTGGCGGCGGCTTCATCGCCAGCCTCACCACGTTCTTTCTGTTACTCATACAGCTCTTCGCACTCGGCGTCTCGATCATCATCGCGGATGCGGGCTGGCGCAAGGGCGCCGCATCGTTCGACGACGCGTGGCAAGACGCGCGCCGCAAGGGCCGCGACATCCTATTCGCGGCGTTCGGCTTCACCTTCGTCTTAAGCATCGCGCAATACGCGGGAACGATTTTGGGCGGTTTCGTCGGGATCATCTTGCTCGCGGTTGCGATGTACGCGTTAATCTATACGATTGCAGCGGCATCCATCGGCGGAATTCCGGGCGGTGCGGCGATCAGCGTATCGATCGAGCGCGTGCGCAGTGCACCGATGGCGGCGGCCCTGCTCACGGCCGTCAGCCTGGTTTTATTTTTCTACGTCGGCAACTACATCGAGCAATGGGTCTTCGAAGCAATCGGTATCACCTCGCAAATCCTCGCGAGCGTGCTGGGCGCCGTCATCCAAGCGATCCTTACCGCCTACATCGCGGTCGTCATGGCCAAAGTCTACAGCGACGTATCGTTCACGCCCCCACGTTGGTAGCGCACAGCGCCATCTTCGCTAAGTCGGCGACGAGCGCCGGTGAGACGTTCGTGCGGGCGACGCGTTCGGCATCGCCGATCGCGCCGAGCGCGCGCGCGATCGCGACCGGATCGCGTTGCGGCAAGCGGCCGATCCGCTCGGCTTGATCGCGCGCTAAGAGCGGCACGTCCGGGCCGCCGACGCGCACCGCGAGCCAATCGCGCGTCAACGTTTTCACCACTTCGAGCCCTTCCTCGAGCGTGGGGCGCGTCGCCCAGCCCGTCGCATCCGCGCTGCCGCCTTCGAGCGTCGCGAAAAACCATTCCACGACCGCGTCGCGCATCGTTCCCTCACCGTCGAGCAGCGCGCGCGCGCGCGTAACGCTCCCGCCGGCGATTTCTGCCGCATGCGCCGCTACGTCGGGCTCGATTCCCTCGCGTTCGAGAATCGCGGCGACCTCGCGGTTCGAGAGCAGCGGAAACGTCACTTCGAGCAAGCGCGAACGCACGGTCGGCAAGATGCGCGCAACGGCCGTCGTGGTCAGCAACAGTAAGACGCCCGGCGGCGGTTCTTCAAAAAACTTCAGCAACGCGTTGGCGGCTTCGCGCGTGAAATCGACGTCACCCAACACGAACACGCGGTAGCCGCCGGCATACGAATGCATCGAGAGCTGACGCACGAGATCGCGCGCCGTCGCTTCCTCCGCGGCGTGGAAGCCGCCGGCCTCACGCTCGCCGATCTTCACCTGACCCTCGGCAAAATACAGATCGGGATGGACGCCGCTCGTGACGCGCGTGCAGCCGCTGCAGGTGCCGCAATAGCCGAGCAGCGTGGTCTTCGGCGTCACGCAGAGCAGCGACTGAGCCAGCCGCAGGGCAAACGTTTTCTTGCCCACGCCCGCCGGACCGGCGAAGAGATATCCGTGCGAGAGCGTCTCGGCGGTGAGCCCTTCGAAAAAGTGCGTGGGACCGGCTGCGCCGGCGACGTCGAAGGTGCCGTCGATCATCGGGCCTGCGGCCGCCGGGCGGCAATGGCCTCGTGCGCAGCTGCCAGGACCCCGGCGGGCGGCAGTGTGCCGTCCAGCACGACGAAGCGGCGCTGGTAGCGCTTTACAAGTTCTTGATATCCAGTCCGGACGCGCCCGTGGAAGGCAAGATCTTCCAAATCCATGCGGTCGGCGTCTCCGCGCGCGCGCACCCGCGCAAGCGAGAGTTCGGGCGGAATATCCACCAGAAGCGTGAGGTCGGGCGTGATCCGGCTCGTCGCGAGCAGCGAAAGTTCTATCAGCATCTCGATATCGAGGCCTCGCCCGAACCCCTGGTAGGCAATCGTCGCATCGAAATACCGGTCACAAAGGATCATCGTGCCGGTCCGCAATGCCGGGACGATCACCGTGGCGACGTGCTGGGCGCGATCGGCGCTCATCAGCAGCGCCTCCGCCAGCGGGTCGATGGCGCTCGCGGGATCATCCCAGATTTGGCGAATACGGTAGCCGAATGGCGTACCGCCGGGCTCACGGGTAACGAGGACGTTTTCGCCACTAGCCCGTAGGTCGTCGTTCAACGCGGCGATGAGCGTTGACTTTCCGGCGGCTTCTATGCCTTCGAATGTGATAAACACCGCCGTGGGTTCGCCATCGGTATGCCTGGCTCCGGGAGAGCGTATTGTTCAACGAGCTGACCAAACTGTTCAGTGGAAAACAGAAAGAACGTCGGCACTCGCCTCGCAAGAAGGCGCGCTTCAACATTTCCTGGGTCAAGAACGGCAACGAGCTGATCCCCGGCGTCGGCATGGAGATCTCCCTCAACGGCTGCCTGCTGGCGACCAAGACGCCGCCCGGCGTCCCCGACTTCGACATCATCATGGAGCTTGGAAGCCGCAAGATTCGCTGTCGCCTCAAAACGGCGCGCAGCGGGACCATCCTGCGCGAGAACATGCAGTGGACGGTTCTCGGCTGTACCTTTAGCGGGATTGCGGCCGATGATTACGACTCGCTCGTGCGCTTCTGCAAAGACATGCACGAAGTCGGAAACAAAGCGGCCGCGGAGCTCGCGGCAATGGATAAGAGCGACGACGCCTACCGCATGTTGCCGATGCGCGTGCAGCAGCACGTGCTCGACGCGTTGATTCGCCTCGGCCGGCTGGATATGCCGCAGCCCAACCAGCAGCCGCTCTTGCGCATGTCCAGCCTCGGCACGGATAAGGGCAAGCAGCGCCTGGCCGTCCACAGCCGGATCGCCGGCGGCCACGGCGCCGATCCTCAGACCTTCGACTCCGTCATCGTGATCGATGAATCCGGGGCGGTCAAAGTCGAGTCCTGAGAGGCCCCGCCGCCATCTCACACTTGGCGTAAAAGACGAGTAAGCAGCCGCCCGGCGTCGAAAAAGCTCCCCTTCACCGTTGGGAGTTGTTAATGCAGCGTCATTTTACCGTATCTTCCGGTCTACGCCTCGGTTTTGCGTCTTTGCTCGTATTCGGCCTAATCGCAAGCGTCTTGCCGCGCGCGACCCAGGCCGCGGATACCACCAAGCAGTTGCAGCGCCTGCGCGGCGATATCGGGTATGCGACCCTCAAGGACCTCTCCGACTACAAGGCCGTTTTCGGCAAGCTCGAGTTGCCGGATCCAGATTACGCGGTGACGCACGCCAAATCGGCGGCGCAAATCGCGATGCCGGACTCCTCGCTGATCGAACTCGGCGAGAACACCTCGGTGCTCGTCGGCGCCTTTGACAATACGACCGCATCGCCGGGCGCGACGATCACGGTAAACGACGGATCGCGCTTGCGCTTCGAGATCAAACGGCCGGCAGGCGGCGTGGCCAACTACCGCTTCGTCACCGCGACCTCGCAGGTCGCCGTGCGCGGAACCGTCGGCCTGCTCGCGTTCGTCAACGGCGTCACGACCGTCGGCTGCGTCGCGTGCGCGGCCGACAGCGTCGTCGTTCAGGTCGGCTCGCAAACGTTCGCTCTGGTGACGGGGCAGTTTCTCACCGTTTCGGCGCTCGGCGCCGTGACGACCGGCGCGCTGGGAGCCGTCACCGGCGCCTTCGCCGGCGCCGGCGTATCGGTGACGCCATCGGTCGGCGGTGCGGCCGCCGCCGGTGCCGCGGCCGGAGCCGTGGTCCCGATTGCCGCCGGAGCGGCGGCCGCTGCCGCGGTCGGTATCGCGGTCACGAGCCAGAGCTCGCCAACCCCGCAGCCGACCGCAACGGCCACCAGCAACCCTACGCCGAACCCGAACGCCACGCCGACCGGAACGGTGAACCTCACCGGTTCGACCCGTGCTCCGGCGGCTGCGCCCCGCGCGCCGGTAGCGGCGCCGCTGCCGGCACCAAACCCGCCCGGCGCGCCGGGTCCATCGAACGTGCCCGGGAAGTTCGGACGTTGAACAAGTCAACGGCGCTCGCGCTCGCCCTCGTGTTGCTCGCCGGTTGCGGCGGCGGTGGCGGCGGCAGCAGCAGTGTGCCCGCCGCTTCGCAGGCGGCCCCGCAGTCCAAAGTCGCGACCGGCAGCGTCGTGATCTCGATCCCGGTCGCATCGACGACGACGCAGTCGCTGACACGCCACGTGCGCTATCCGCAGTTCGTTTCGCCCGGCGCATCGTCGGTTGAGCTCAGCGTTAACGGCGGCACCGACACGAACTTCGACGTGAGCTCAACGTCGAGTCTGTGCACGACGGTCGCCGGTTTACGCAACTGTACGCTCTCGTTCGGCGCGCCGGCCGGCAGCGACACGTTTGCTTTCCTGATCTTCGCCGGCCCCAACGGTACCGGCTCGCAACTCGCATCCGCGACGTCTTCGCAGACGATTGTTGCCGGAGCAGCGTTTAACTTCACGGTCGCACTCAACGCTGCAATCGGCACGCTGCTCATCTCGATCACACCGGCCCACGGCAACGCGACTTGTCAGGCCGAGCCGACCTATGAGATCCAAAACATCATCAACGAAGGCTGCGCGGGAAGCGGTGCGGTGACGATTGCCGTCGAGGATCCTTCAGGTGCGCCGATCACCGGCAGCGCTCCGTATGCCGTACCGATAAATTTCACGACGAACGATCCGACCCTTACCGCCTCGCCGCCTCAGATCACCGCGCCGGGACAAACCGAGACGGTTATCTACAGCGGAGGCGCGTTCGCCGCCGGTATAACGAATCAAGCGATCTTTACCGCGACCGCGGGCGGCCAAACCGCGCAAACGACCTTCCCGATCCGGCGCTCATATCTGTACGTCGCGAGTGCCAACGTGCCACCGGGAGCACCTACATTAATCGGCGGCGGCAACGTCGCCGTCTACCAGTACGGCGCCAGCGGCGGCACGGCGCCCGTGCGCGTGTATTCGGGCGCGAATACCGGCCTGCAAACGCCGATAAAGCCGCTTGTCGATGCAGCCGGGAATCTCTACGTACTCGACGGCGGGACAGGATCGGGTCCGACGTACAACGGCACCATTAACGTTTTCGCGCCGACATCCAACACCGGCAACATCAACGTCGCGCCGATCCGGACGATTAACAATCTGAGTTCGCTCAGCGGTCAGCAATGCACCGACATGGCCTTCGAACCGACCGGTACATACTTGTTCGTCGCGTGCGGCACGGAGATCCAAGTCTTCCCGGCATCGGCGAACGGCCTTGCGTCAAGCGTCGTTTCCACCCAAATGGAGGACGACAGCGCCGCCACTCAGACCGGGCTCGCGTTCGATCCGAGTGGGGATCTCTACATCTCCGATGACTCGTTCAATGCAATTTTCATCATCCCGGCGCCGCTGCCGACCTCAGGTGCCTTCCACAACATCAACGGGCCCAATTCTTTGGGTCCCCCAGGTTCATGGGTGGCATCGAACGCGCCGTTCGGCCTCGCCGTCGACCTCAACGGCACGCTCTACGCTCCGATCTTCTACCTCAACCCAGTTGCCGGTGGCCCCGATGCGACGGCCGAGCTTGCCATCTGGCACAACCTTCCGTGCACGAACTGCGCACCGGCTGCCCTCACGGGTGCTCCGTTTACCACCCATGCCGTCGGTTCGATCGCGCTGGACCCGCCGGGCAACGCCTACGTCATCAACCCGTTTACCAATGTGATTACCGAGTTTTCCGAGGCAACCGTGACAGGCCCCTCGGCGAGTAATCCCGCGGTGTTGCGCACGCTCACCATTGCAGCCGGCGCAACGGGAGCGTTCGGCATGACGGTCGGACCGTAAGCTAGTCAATAGGATTGTTCGGAAGATGAAAAAGCTTGTCGCCTTCGTGCTCGCCACGTTCATCCTCTCCGCTTGCGGCGGTGGTGGCGGGTCCAGTAACATGCCCGGGAGCACCGCGAAAACCCAGTCAAAATCAGTGACCGGCAGCGTCGTCATCTCGATCCCGACTTCGGCGTCGCAGTCATCGGCGAAGGTGCGCTATCCGCAATTCGTTTCGCCGAACGCATCCTCGGTCGAACTCAGCGTCAACGGTGGCGCCGACACGAACTTCGACGTGAGCTCGACCTCGAGTCTGTGCGTGACCGCGAGCAATGTGCGAAACTGCACGCTCTCGTTCGGCGCGCCCGTCGGCAGCGATACCTTTGCGTTCTTGATCTTCACGGGCGCGAACGGAACGGGAACGCAACTCGCTTCGGCCTCGACGACGCAAACGATCTCCGCGGGCACGGCGTTCAACTTCACCGTCGCGCTCAACGCCGCAATCGGGACGATCATCCCCACCGTCAATTTGAACGGCAATCAGGGAAACTGTCCCAACGGGAACGCGAACTTCAACGGCATCAACGAAGGCTGCGGCGGTTCGGTCCAGGTCACATTCACCATCGAGGATCCCTCCGGTGCAACGATCACGGGCACTGCGCCCTTTGCCGCCCCGATCAACATCACGACGAGCGATCCGTCGGTGAGCGTGACGCCGGCCCAGATCACCGCACCGGGCCAAGGCGCCACGCTGAGCTATTCGGGCGCTGCGTTTGCAGCCGGCGTCACCAACATCGTGAACGTGACGATGACCGCAGGCGGCTACACCAGTAGCCTGGCGGTCCCCGTGGACCGCTCCTACCTGTACGTGGCGAACAGCAACGCTCCGGCGGGGACGACCCCGGCGGGAGGCGGTAACATCGCCGTCTATCAATTCGGATCGACCGGACCGCCCGTGCGCACGCTCACCGGGGGACTCTCCAATCCCGTCGTACCGATCCTCGACGCAAACGATAAGCTCTGGGTCCTCGACAACGGCCCGTATTTCGCCGGGAATTCGCATCCGTATATCAACATTTATGCGGCCGGCGCAACCGGCAACGCTACGCCGATCAGCCAGATTACCACCTTGGTTGGCGTCGACTCGAACACGAGCTGCGAAGCGATGGCCTTCAACCCGGCCCAGACCGAGTTGTTCGTCTCGTGCGACGACGATCAGATCCACGTTTTCCCAACCAACTTTTTCGGGAGCGCGACGGCATCGAGCCTGCAGACGGTTTCGTTGGACGACGACGGCTGGAGCGGTCCGCCGGTCGGCATGGCGTTCGACAACTCGGGTAACCTCTACGTCGCCAATCCCCTATCCAATAGCATCGGCCAGTACGTGGTCGCGACGCTCCCCACCAGCGGCGCCAACCAGAGCATTTTCGGGGCGCACTACATGAGCGGTGGTTTCGCGTCGTGGCCGGCTAGCGTCAGCCCGCTGATCCTCTTGGTCGACAATGCCGGAACTCTGTACTCATCGATCGCCTACTACAACTCGGTTGCCGGTGGCCCGGACGCGAACAACCAACTCGCGATCTGGAACACCACGGCCATTCCGTGCACCAACTGCGCGCCGAGCGCCTCGCTCACGGGCGGCGTCTTTTCCACGCATGCGCCGGAGGGCATCATGTTCGACGCAGTGGGAAACTTCTACATATCCAACCCGTTCGCGAACACGATCACCGAGTACGCGCGCGCGACCATGACCAGCGCCACACTCAATACCAATAACCCGACCGTCCTGCGGACGATCAACACCGGCGCGAGCCCGAACGCTCCCGCCGGCATGACGATCGGGCCTTGAGTCAGCTTTCCAACTTGTAGATGCGCACGCGGCGGTTGGGTTCGAGACCGGTGCTGCGCGATTGCAGGCGGGAGCGTTCGGCGAGCAAGTGCTGTTGACGGCGCACGTACGACGTCTGCGGTGAGAGTTCGACCGCGCGGCTGTCGAGCAGCACTTGGTAGACGGCTTCCTCGGCCTCGCGCATCGCGATCTCTTCGACGTCGAGCGCGGGCAGGTTGAACACGTCTTTGAGCGCCGACTGGATCTGCGTCGTCGTGTTGGTCTTGATCGAATAGATCGGCACGTTTTCGGCCGCGATCGACTTGAGGCGCTCGGACTCTTTGCGTTCGAGCGTCTTGAGTGTGACGACCACGTCGGCATCGTCCCACTTGCGGGCGATCGATGCGTTGACGCGCAGGTTCTGGATCGCGCGTTCGATCTTGTTGCGCGACACGCCGTAGGGGAAGATCATCAGCGGTTTGTCGCTCTCGCCGACGGCCTCGCCGTTGACGCCGAAGAGCATCTCATCTTCGCGCTGCTGCGTGCGCGGCTGCGACTGTACGTCGATCACCGCAATGGCCGACGGATCGGCCTCTTGCACGATGTCGATGCTGCCGCTCGCGGTGCGTTGGCGCACTTCGGGCTGCGGCGTGTAGCCGCGCAGCAGCGCATCGACGACTTCGCCGACGTTCTGATGAATGGCCAGGCGATCGCGATCCTGAATTTCGATCAATACGTCGAACGTCGGCGGCGCCTTGCGTTCGAGCACGGTCTTGCGCGTGCCGCGGCGGCGCGCTTCCTCATCGGAGAGCGTGACCGCGCTGATGCCGCCCATGAGATCCGCCAGGGTCGGATTCATCAAGAGGTTCTCGAGCGTTTGTCCGTGCGCCGTGCCGATCAATTGCACGCCGCGTTCGGCGATCGTGCGCGCGGCCATCGCTTCGGCTTCGGTGCCGATCTCGTCGATGACGATCACTTGCGGCATGTGGTTCTCGACCGCTTCGATCATCACGTTGTGCTGTTGCGAGGGAATCGTGACGGGCATGCGCCGGGCGTGACCGATGCCGGGATGCGGCACGTCGCCGTCGCCCGCAATTTCATTGGACGTATCCACGATCACGACGCGTTTGCGATCTTCGCTCAACACGCGCGCGCATTCGCGCAGCATCGTCGTTTTGCCGACGCCCGGACGGCCCAGCAAGCAGATCGATTTTCCGCTACGAATCACGTCGAGGATGATATCGATCGTGCCGTACACGGCGCGACCGACGCGGCACGTGAGGCCGACGATGTTCCCCGAGCGGTTGCGAATCGCACTGATGCGATGCAGCGTTTGCTCGATGCCCGCGCGATTATCTCCGCCGAACGGCGAGAGATGCGAGACGACCGCAGCCATGTCTTCGTGCGTCACCGGGTTGTCGGTGAGGAAGACGAAGTCGTCTTCGAAGCGCGCTTCCGGCCGGCGGCCGAGATCGAGGACGACTTCGATCACCCGGTCGATGTTCGGCAGCCGTATCAGCGCTTGGCGGATGGGGAGGGGGAAGATATCGAGGAGCTGTGTGAGCTCCCAATTGGGCACGAAGGACTCGGCGTTAACGGCCAACTTCCATCCTCAATTGTCTACAGTGTTCGCAGACCACCGCGGGTGTGCGACACGGCAACCTTCGTGGCTCCGGGTCGCGTACCTTTGGCCGCTCTACGATCTTTAATACCGTATCGGCAGAAATTCGTTGCGCTTGCGTAGCCGGCCCGAATTAGGCCTGGAGCAGGCTGGTGTCGGCATACCGCTCGCCCACGACGGGCGCGAGCGCGACGATCTCGTCGATCTCCGCGATCTCCGCGGGTGTGAGTGCGAGATCGACGGCCCCGAGGTTGTCGAGCAGATGCTTGACGTGCTTCGTGCCCGGAATCGGCACGGTGCCCGGACGCTTCGTCATCACGAACGCGAGCGCCAATTGCGCGGGCGAACAACCGCGTTGCGCGGCCAATGCCTTGAAGCGATCGATGACGGGACGGTTTTCTTCAAACGCCTTGAAGCGCGGATAGCCCTTGCGGTTGTCGTTGTCGGCGAGGTCCGCATACGAGTTGATCGTGGCGGTGAAAAAGCCGCGGCCGAGGGGACTGTAGGCAACCAGACCGACGCCGAGCTCGTCGAGCGCAGCGAACATTTTTTCCGGCTCGCGCGACCACGGTGAATATTCATTCTGCACGGCCGTGATGGGGTGCACCTTATGCGCGCGGCGCAGCGTCGGCTCGGCGACTTCGGAGAGACCGATATAACGAACCTTGCCGGCTTTCACGAGTTCGCCCATCGCGCCGACGGTCTCTTCGATCGGGACCTTCGGATCGACGCGATGCAAGTAATACAGATCGATCGTCTCGATGCCCAACCGTCCGAGCGATGCCTCGCATGCTTCGCGCACGTGCTCGGGCGAACCATCGACGCCGACCGCGCCGCTCGCGCCGCCGCCGGGGCCTTTGCCGCCCCCGCCCGGACGCGTGAAGCCGAACTTCGTGGCGATCTTCACGCGGTCGCGCACCTTCGCCAACGCCTGGCCGACGAACACTTCATTTTGCGACCCGCCGTAGACGTCGGCCGTGTCGAAGAGCGTCACGCCGCCATCGACTGCCGCGTCGATCACGCGCGTCGATTCATCGGCATCCGCGGTCCCGTAATGGCCGGCGATCATCATGCAGCCGAGCCCCATTTGCGAGACCATCAAACCTTGCTTACCGAGTGCTACCGTTTTCATGCGAGCCGTTTTCCGCCGCGGGGGCGCGCCGACCTGGAACGCCTCAGACGCTCAAGTAGCGGTCGTGAATCTCACGGTCGCCGGCGAGCACCGCCGTGGAACCGGTCCATACGGTGCGCCCCTTTTCGATGACCACCGCGCGTTCCGCAACGCGCGCCAGCGCGACGAGATGTTTGTCGACGATCAGCACGGCTTGCCCGCGCTCGCGCAAGCGGCCGATGCATTGCCAGATCTCATCGCGAATCACCGGCGCAAGACCCTCTGTCGCCTCGTCGAGCAGGATCAGCTGCGGACCGAGCATCAGCGCGCGTCCGATCGCGAGCATCTGCGCCTCACCGCCCGAGAGCTGGTCGCCGCTCGCGAGCGCGCGCTCCCGCAACCGCGGAAACAAGTCGAAGATTTCCGGGACCGTCCATGGCCGCGCCAGGCCACCATGATTGGCGGCCGTGGCGGTCAGATTTTCGCGCACCGTGAGGGTCGGGAAGATCAGCCGGCCTTCGGGCACCCAGCCGACCCCGAGCCGTGCGATCCGGAACGGCGCAAGTCCCGCGAGCGGCCGGCCCGCAAAGGTCACCGCACCGCTCGTCGGCGGGCACAGGCCGAGGATAGCCCGCATCGTCGTCGACTTGCCCATCCCGTTGCGGCCGACCAGCGCCACCGCTTCACCCGCTGCGATTTCGAACGAGACCTCGAAGAGGACCGGCGTTTCGCCGTAGCCGGCCGCAACGCGATCGAGCGCGAGCAGCATCAGTTCTCACCCAAATAGGCGTCGCGCACGACCGGATCGCGCCGCACGTCGTCGTATGCGCCGCTCGCCACCGCACGCCCGGCGACGAGCACCATCACGCGATCGGCGAGTTGCGCCACCGCATCCATGTCGTGCTCGATGAGCACCATCGTGGTTTCCGTCTTGATCGTGCGCAGCAAGTCGATCATCGCGCGGCTCTCATCGTGTCCCATGCCGGCCATCGGTTCGTCGAGCAGCATCACCATGGGCCGGCACGCCAGCGCCATTGCGATTTCGAGCGCGCGCGCTTCACCGTGCGAGAGATCGGATGCGCGCACGCCGGCCCGGGCGGATAACCCGACGCGTTCCAGTGCCGCGCGCGCGGGTTCGCGCAGGCGTTCGTCGGCGCGGGCCGGTTGCCAAAAGTGCATCTGCATCGCCGTGCGGCTCTGCACGGCGAGCGCCACGTTGTCTTCGGCGCTAAACGTCGGCACGACGGTCGTGATCTGAAACGAGCGGGCGATGCCCAAGCGCGCGCGCACATCCGCCGGCTCATGCACGATCGGCCGCCCGTTCAACGCGATCGTGCCGGCGTCGGGACGCACGTCGCCCGCGAGCTGCGCGATCAGCGTCGTCTTTCCGGCGCCGTTCGGACCGATGATCGCAAGCGTTTCGCCCGCCGCAAGATCGAAATCCAGTTTGTCGGTAACGATCAAAGCGCCGAAGGCCTTGCGTAGCCCGCGCACGGCCAGCAGTGGTTCAGTCATGGCGCCGGCCGGCCAGCACGCCGTAGATGCCGCGCTTTGCGAAGAGCACGATCAAGATGAGCACGATGCCGAGCACCAGCATCCAATGCTCGGTGAAGCCCGAGAACAGTGATTCGAAGCCCGTCAGTACCGCGGCGCCGTACAACCCGCCGGCCAGCGACCCGATGCCGCCGAGAATGACCATCACGAGAAACTCGCCCGAGCGCGTCCACGAAGCCATATCGGGACTGACGAAGCGCGAGAAGTCGGCCCACAGTGCGCCGGCGAGACCCGCAACCGCCCCCGCGATCACAAACGCGACGAGCCGGTAGCGGGCGACCGGGAATCCCAGCGCCGTCATACGCCGTTCGCTCTCTGCCGCGCCCCGCACCACCATGCCGAAGCGCGACTCGACCAAGCGCGACGCGATGACGAAGAACGCGACGAGCACGACCGTGCAAACGATGTAGAACACCGTCGCGTCGCGCAAATCGATCAGCGGCAACGTACTGCGCGCCGGCACCGGCAGCCCGTCGGTGCCGCCAAACATTTTCAGGCCGACCGACGCGTAGTACACCATCTGGCCGAACGCGAGCGTGATCATGATGAAGTACACGCCGCTCGTTCGCAACGAAAGCGCACCGACGCCCGCCGCCAGCAACGCTGCGGCGAGCATCGCCGCCGGCCAGGTGACGAACGCCGAATCGATCCCGTTCGTCAGCAAAATCCCCGCCACGTACCCGCCGAGCGCAAAGAACGCAGCGTGACCGAAGCTGACCATCGCACCGTAGCCGACGATCAGGTCGAGGCTCATCGCGACGATGCCGTAGATCACGATGCGCGTCGCCGCATTCACCCAGAACGGCTGCCCGAAGATCGCCGCAAGAATGGGTATCGCGACGAGCACGAGCAGCGTCGCAAGATACACGGCCGATGCGCGGCGCGATCTACCGCGATGAAACAGGAAACAGTCCTCGCGGCTTCCAGATCAGGACCACCGCCATCAGCACGTAAATCGCGATCGCGGAGAGTCCGCCGCCGAGGGTATCGGCGAGATCGGGCGTCGTGACCGCGCGCAGCAGCACGGGAATGTAGGCGCGCCCGAGCGTATCGACGAGGCCGATGGCGAGCGCTCCGACAAACGCGCCGCGAATCGAACCGAGGCCGCCGATCACGATCGCGACGAAGGTCATGATGAGCACTTGTTCGCCCATCCCGATCTGCACGGAGAGGATCGGCGCCAAGAGCGCACCCGCCACGCCCGCCAGCAGCGCGCCGAGCGCGAAGACGATCGTATTGAGCTGCACGATGTTGACGCCGAGCGCGCCGACGAGTTCACGGTGCGTTGCGCCAGCGCGAATCAGGGCGCCGAGGCGCGTGCGCGCAACGAAGAACGCGAGCGCGACGGCCAGCGCGACCCCGCATGCAATGAGCAGCAGCCGGTAGACCGGATAGCTGATATCGAAGATTGGAACGGCGCCCGCGAGCGCATCGGGGATCTTCATTTCCAGCGGCGTTCGACCCCAGACGATCGACACGCCGTCGTTCGCAATGAGGATGAGGCCGAACGTCGCGAGCACCTGATCGAGGTGATTGCGGCCGTACAGTCGCCGCACGACGACCGCTTCCACCACGGCGCCTGCGACGGCCGCCGCCGCCGCACCGGCGAGCACCGCCACCGCGAACGGCGCTCCGTGCTCGGCGCTCGTAGCCGCGACGTACGCTCCGATCATGTACATCGATCCGTGCGCGAGATTGATCACGCCCATGATGCCGAAGACCAGCGTGAGGCCGGCCGCCAGCAAGAACAGCATGACGCCGAACTGCAAGCCGTTCAGCGTCTGCTCGAGGGCGAGCGTCACACCCGATTCAGAGCGGACACAGCGAGGTGTACGCGTTGCCCAAATCGCGCGCGACCTTCCCGATCGTGACGATCTCGTTCTTTCCCCCGCGCTTCACGACTTGCGTGCTGTACCAGTCTTCGATCGGTTCCTGATCGCTGCCGAACCGGAAGTTGCCGCGCACGGAGGCGAAGTTGGCCTTCTTCAGCGCCGCGCGAAACGCATCGGCCTTCGTCAGGTCGCCGCCGACCGCGCGCAATCCGCTGGCGATCTCGTGCGCGGTGTCGTAACCCATCGCCGCGTACGGCGTCGGATCGCGATGGTATTTGGCAATGAAGCCTGCAACGAATTTTTTGTTCGCCGGATACGGGAGATCTTGGACCCAGTGCGCCGTACCGTAGACGCCGATGGTGTCGTCGCCGGTCGCGCTGACGATGCGGCTCTCGAGCGATGCCGCGGAGAGGACGAGCTTCATCTTGCTCTTGAGGCCGGCTTGCGAGAATTGCTTGAGAAAGTTGATGCCGAGACCGCCGGGCAAAAATTCGAACACGGCATCGGGTTGGTCCGCCCGGACGCGCGCGAGTTCGGCCGAAAAATCCGTTTGGTCGAGGCTCGTGTAGATCTCATCGGCGATCGTGCCGTGATAGAAGCGCTTGAACCCGTTGATCGCGTCCTTACCTGCCGGATAGTTCGGGGCGAGCAGCACCATCTTCTTGAAGCCGAGCGTCTGCGCGTATTGACCGGTCGCTTCGTGCAGGTTGTCGTTCATCCACGAAACGACGAAGTAGTTCTTGTTACAGCCCTTCCCAGCGAGCTGCGAGGGGGCGGCGTTGAGGCTCACATACGTTGCGCCGCCGGCCAGCAGTCCGGGCACGACCGCCAGATCGACGTTCGAATAAATGATGCCGGTGAAGAGCGTGGCCTTATCTTGGAGCACCATCTTGTCGGCGATCTCCTTGCCCTTAGCCGGCATCAGACCGTCGTCTTCAACCAGCAGCTTCACCGGAACGCCGCCGAGCGAACTGCCGCCCTCCTCGGCCATCGCGAGCAGAAAGCCGTCGCGTGCATCCTCGCCGAGGTAGCCGCCCGAGGTCGAGAGCGTGGTGATGAACCCGATCTTCACCGGGTCCGCCGCCGAGGCACTCGTGCCGAGCAGCAATAGGGCGATGAACGCGGCACAAACCGCGCGGAACTGCAACATCAAGGCGTCCTCTCATAAACGGGCCGTGGTCCAAGATTAAACCACGCCGCCCCGCATCTTGACTAGTGGATTCGCGTTCCGCGAATCCTTCGCGTTCGGCCTACGGCCGAGCCGCCTAGCTAAGGGAAGCGGTCGTCCAGAAACCGGAGTAGGCGCGCGGCGAAGAAGGCGGAGTGGCTGCCGGCCTCGTCGAGGGGGTCGCCGGCCCAGAAGTGCGGCGCGTCCTGGATGACCGTGCGCACGAAGAACCCCGACTGCTTGAGCGCGAGCACGAATGCCTCGGATTGGGCCGGATCGACGATATCGTCGTGCGTGCCCCACGTGATCAAGAACGCCGGACCGTTATTGGCCGTGATCGCGTGGCTGATCGGCGAGGCCTCGAAGTAGCGCTTGCGGTCTTCAACGAGGTGGGGGCCGAGGAAAATCTGCGAGATGTTGTCGGTGGGCCGCGTCACGAGATCGTGCTGCCACTGCGCGGCCATATCGTAAACGCCGAAGATGCCGACGACGGCCGCCACCAAAGGACGTTCGGTGAGCCCGACCAGCGCGGCGAGATGACCGCCGGCGGAATCGCCCATGAGCACGACGCGTTTCGGATCGACGTTCAGATCGGCCGCGTGCTCGCGCACGTACTTCACCGCAGCGCGCACGTCATCGACCGCCGCCGGATACCGGTTCGCTTCCTTTTTTACGAGCCGGTAGTCGATCGAGAACACGGCGTAGCCGCGGCCCGAAAGCAATTTCCCGAGATGGCCGTAGGAATCGCGGCTCCCGACTTTCCAGCCGCCGCCGTGGACGGCGATGACGACGGGCGTGGGCGTGGCCGACTCCGGCACGTACACGTCGGCCTGCAACGCCTCACCGCCGGGACTCGCAAAGACTACGGAACGCGTGCTCATGGCGGGACAAGTTGAACGGCCGCCGCAAGTTTTCCGCCATCGCAGACGAGTGGGAGGGGGCACGTGTGGTACATGTTGGGCGTTTGGGGCGCCGGTCGCGACGCAACGTTCTCGGATTGTTCGCGGCAGCGGCGGCGGGCTTGAGCGCGCCGTTTAGCCGCGGCAGCGCGGCGGCGGCGGCAATTGCCGAGCCCGACCTCATTCTGCGCAACGGCAAGATCGTAACCGTCGACCGTGCCTTCAGCATCGCGCAAGCCGTCGCGATCAAAGGCAACACGATTCTGGCGGTTGGTTCGAACGCGACGATCGGCGGGCTCGCCGGCAAAGCAACGCGCACGATCGATCTCAAAGGTGCAACGGTGATCCCGGGATTGCGCGACAGCCACCTGCACGCGCTCTCGATTGCGCGCGACATCTTCAATGTGGCGCTCGAAGACGCGCGCACGCTGGCCGCGGTCAACGCGGCGCTTGCCAAGCGCGTCGCCGCGACAAAACCCGGCGATTGGGTCATCGCGTCATCGGGCTGGCACGAAGGACAGATTGCCGAGGGCCGCATGCCGACGCGCCAAGAGCTCGACGCGATCTCGCCGCAAAACCCGGTCTTCATCCCACGCGGCGGACACGTTGCGGTGGCGAACTCGCTCGCGCTAAAACTCGCCGGTATCAGCAAAGACACCGTCGATCCGAAGGGCGGCGTCATCGTCCGCGATGCGAACGGCGAACCGACCGGGTTCTTGATCGAGAGTCCGGCGATGAACCTGGTGCGCAAGCTGCTGCCGCCGGTAACGCGCGAACGCCTGATCGACGGGCTCAAACAATCCGGCTCGATGCTCTCCGCACTCGGCATCACCTCGACGACCGAACCCGGCGCGACGCCCGACGACATCGCCGCGTATATGGAACTCTGGAAGAACAAAGAGCTCAAGCAGCGGCTGCGCATCATGCAGTGGGGCTTCAGCCTGGCCGACGTGGAAGCACGCTCGTCGGTGCTCGCGCCGAACTTCGGCGATGACTGGCTGCGCATCGGCGGTTTCAAGACGCTCTTCGACGGCGGCATCGAGGGCGCGTACATGTACGACAAATACAACGTCGTCGAAGGCGAACAGACCGACCCGAACTTTCATGGCAAATTGCTGCTCCCCGCCGGCGGTGAAGACGAAGCGCTCGAGATGTTCATGCTCGCCGCCGAACGCGGCTGGCAGTATCAAGTGCACGCCGTCGGCGATGCGACGGTCGACAAACTCGTCGGCCTCTACGAGAAAGTGGCCGAGAAGTATCCGATCGGCAAGATGCGCTGGGCGATCTTGCACGCCATGCTCGCGAAGCCCGAAGCGCTCGACCGAATCCGGGCGCTCGGCATCCGCGTAACGGTCCAAGATCAATCCGTGCGGCTGGCCAACAACTGCCTGCGGTATTGGGGCGAGCAGCGCGCGGGCTACTGCACGCCGGTGAAGTCGATCATCTCGCGCGGCATTCCAACCGGCGGCGGCACCGACGCGCCGGTCGCGCACTGGAACCCGTACGTGTCGCTCTGGTGGATGGTCACGCGCAAGGTCGAGATCAAGGGCAAGATCACGGGACCGCTCGGTCCGGACGAACGCATCTCGCGCCAAGAAGCGCTGCGGCTCTACACGATGGGCAGCGCCGACGTCGACTTCGTCGAAGACAAGCTCGGCTCGATCGAACCCGGCAAACTCGCCGATCTCGCCGTGCTCTCCGACGACTATCTCACGATCCCGGAAGATCGCATTCGCGATCTGCACTGCACGATGACCGTACTCGACGGCGCCGTCGTGTACCAAGCATGAACGCCACGGCGCTGACGTTCGACGACGTATTTGCTTCGAGCGGTTTCTTCGGCGTCGAGATCGCCCCGGACGTCGCTGCGCGTGCGGGCGAGCGCGTGACCGTTCGCGGGTACCTGTACGGACCGCTCTCTTCCGGCGAGCGCGACTACGCGTTTGCGCGCGGCTCACTGCGCTACTGTCCCTGTTGCAGCGGCGAACCGAGCTACGGCGACGATCTCGCCCTCGTGCGCTTGCGCGCGCCCATGGCGCTCGATGCGCACGCGCCGGACCGCATATTCGAGATCACGGGGACGCTCGAGATCGGCTACGCCGCGAGCGCGCATCCCGGCCTCGCAACGTCCGTACGTCTGTTGGACGCGACCTTCTAATGTTTACATGCCGCCGTTTTCGTGGAAGAACAAAGCGTGGAATCCACTAAAGCAGCGCCGCCGTGTACGATCGCCGTTTTCGGTGCGGTCGGCGATCTCACCAAACGCCTCCTGATGCCGGCCATCTACAACCTCGCCTGCAGCAAGCTGCTCGACGATAAGCTGAAGATCATCGGCCTCGATCACAACGATCGCACGACCGACAGCTGGCGCACCGAACTCAACGATGCGTTGCAGAGCTTCACCAAAAGCACCGGCGCCGAGTTTCATCCGGATAAGATCGATCAAGCGACCTGGGGCTGGATCGCGCGGCGGCTCGAATACACCGTCTTCAACTTCGAGAATGCCGGCGACTACGCAAAGCTCGCCGAACGCCTGGGCGGGAACGTGATCTTCTATCTCGCAGTTGCGCCCCGCTTCTTCGGCACCATCGCCGAACACCTCGGGAGAGCGGGTTTGTTGAAGGAATCGGACGGCGCGTTTCGCCGGCTCGTGATCGAGAAACCGTTCGGTTCGGACCTGCCGTCGGCCCAAACGCTCAACGCGCGCATCCTCAAGGTCGCCGGCGAACCGCAAATTTTCCGCATCGATCATTTTCTCGGCAAAGAACCGGTGCAAGGGATCATGCCGCTGCGCTTCAGCAGCGGTATCTTCGAGCCGATGTGGTCGCGCGAGTACATCGACTCGGTTCAGATCACCGCGGCCGAAACGCTCGGCATCGAAGAACGCGGCGCGTTCTACGAAGCGACCGGCGCGCTGCGCGACATGGTCCCGAACCATCTCTTCAGCTTGCTGACCATGACGGCAATGGAAGCGCCGGGCTCCTTTGACGCCGAGGCGGTGCGCACCGAAAAAGTAAAGCTGCTCGACGCGATCCGGCCGATCGCACCGGACGACGCCGCGCGCGGACAATACGGTGCCGGAGCGATGGACGGTAAGGCCGTCTTAGCGTATCGCAGTGAAGACAAGGTCGCCGCCGACTCGCGCACGGAGACCTACGCGGCGCTCCGCGTCCACATCGACAACCCACGCTGGACGGGCGTGCCGTTCTACGTTCGCACGGGCAAACGCCTCGCACGCCATCTCACCACGATTGCCATCACGTTCCGCCCCTCGGCGCAACGCCAATTTCCCGACGCTCCCGATATCAAGCCGGTGGCCAACGTGCTCACGCTGGGCATCGCGCCGGATCAAGGCTTCACGGCGACGTTCAGCGCGAAGGAACCGGGGCCGGTGCTGCGCATGGGCGATGCGCGCACGAGCTTCGCGTACAAAGACTTCTTCAGCGAACCGCCCGCGGTGGGATACGAGACGCTGCTCTATCACGCGATGACCGGCAATACGCTGCTCTTCCAACGCGAAGACATGGTCGACGCAAGCTGGGCCGCCGTCCAACCGGTCCTCGAAGCGTGGAAGACTTCGCGCGACGACATCCTCGAATACCGTCCCGGCAGCGACGGCCCCGACGCCGCCGCGGCGTTATTGGAGCAAGAAGGCCGCCGCTGGCTACCGCTGGGCTAGCACGACGACGATTACTCGACGACGACGCGGATTTGCTTGAGGTCGCCGTCGTAGGGGCCTTGCATGCGGACGCCGGCCTTTTTCTCCAGTTCGAGATACGAGATGATCTCGCGCGTGATCTCTTCACCGGGCGAGATGACCGGGATGCCCGGCGGATACGGCGTGATGACCTCGGCGCAAATCCGCCCGGCGCTCTTCTTGAACGGCACGAATTCGGTGCGCGCGAGAAACGCTTCGCGCGGTAGGATGCGCAAGGGCGGGATCCGCGGGAGCTTGTAGGTACCGCGCTTGATGCGCGCGTCGAGCACGCCCGAGGGCGAGAAGATGTCGACCGGCCGGTCTTCGCGCGAGAGTTCGCGCACGCCGTAAACGAGTTCGTCGGCGGCGTCGGGGGTCGTGCCGATCGTGAACAGCGCCAGCGTGTTGAAGAGGTCCGCAAGTTCGCACTGCACGTTGTAACGGCGGCGCAAGATCTCTTCGGCTTCGTAGCCGGTGTAGCCGAGCCGTTTGACGGTGATCGTCACCTTCGTCGGATCGAGGTCGAACACGCCCGGCCGGCCTTCAAGTTCTTCGCCGAAGCAATACACGTTCGGAATATCGTTGAGCCGCCGGCGCGTATCGTTGGCGATTTCGATCGTGCGCGAGAGCAGCGCCGGTCCGTCGAGCGCCATCTGACGACGCGCCACGTCGAGCGAGGCGACCAACACGAGATTGGGTGACGTCGAGAGGAACAGTTTGTAGACGGCTTTGAGCCGGTCGAGCTTGATGCGCGTGCCTTGCACGTGCAGCATCGCGGTTTGCGAGAGCGAACCGAGCATCTTGTGCGTCGAGTTGATGCACATATCAGCGCCGGCTTCCATTGCCGAGGCGGGCAGCGCCGGGTGGAAGTGAAAGTGGGGGCCCCACGCCTCATCGACGAGTAGCGGAACGCCGTACTCGTGCGCGACCGCTGCGATGCCGACGAGATCCGCAGCGACGCCGTAATACGTCGGACTCACCACGTAGACGGCCTTGATGTCCGGATGTTCCACCATCGTCGCGCGCACCGTCTCGGGCGTGACGGTGTGGTCCATGTGCAGATCTTCGTCGACTTCCGGCTTCATCCACACCGGATAGCCGCCGCTCATGATCAAGCCGCCCATCGCGCTCTTGTGCGAATTGCGCGGGATCGCAATCTTCTCACCCGGGTTCAGCGCGGTCATCATCATGCACTGGTTGCCGCTGGTCGAACCGTTGATCAGAAAATATGTATGCTCGGCGCCGAACGCGTCGGCCGCCAGCTCTTGCGCTTCGACCAGCGGACCCTCGGGCTGCAAGAGATCGTCGAGTCCGCGGATCTGCGTGAGGTCGATCGCGAGCACGTTGTCGCCGACGAAATCGCGGAACGCGCGCTCCATCCCGATGCCCTGCTTGTGGCCCGGCGTGTGGAACGGAATGACGCCCGCGTCCACGTAGTCCAAGAGTACCTGGAAATACGGGGCGCGCGTATGATCGAGCCCGGAGTGGGATTCCGAAGGGGTTGGATGCCGGTCTGCGATACGGATACCGCGATGTTACGCGCTCCTTCCGCCGTCGTCCCGCGCACGATCGCGATCCGTTTGGCGTTGGCCCTCGCCGGCTCGGCCTTCTTGGCAGCCGCGGCTCACGTGGCGGTGCCGATGTGGCCCGTGCCGCTGACGCTCCAAACCCTAGCGATCCCGCTGCTCGTCCTCGCGCTCGGGCGCAATCTGGCTGTCGGTGCGACGCTCGCCTACTTGGCCGAGGGCGCACTCGGCTTGCCCGTGTTCGCGCCGGTCTTGGGACCGCCCGGGCTGGTTGGACCGACGGCGGGCTACTTGTGGATGTATCCCCTCGCGGCATTCGCGATGGGCACGCTGCTCGATCGCGGCCTGAAGGCCACCTACGTGGGCCGCTGGGCGGCGATCTTCGCCGGTACCGTCCTCGCGTTCGCCGGCGGCGTCGGATGGCTCACGGCGGTCTACGGGCTCACGCTCGCGCAAGCGTATGCAACCGGCGTCGCACCGTTCATCCTCGGCGACCTGCTGAAAGTCTCGCTCGCCGCTGCCCTGCCCGCGCAAGCCGCAAAAATCGCGGCCCGTTTCCAGCTGTAAGCTAGCTAGCTAGCGCGGGGGAAGTTGATGCGGACGTGCAGCCCTTCGCGGCTGCGCGTGTTGACTTCGCGCAAATGCGCGTCGCGGTCGTAGATCACGCGAACGTTGTGCTTGGCGTCGAACACGCGCTTGTCGCCCGTCTTGGCGTCGGTCCGCAGCGGGAGCGGCACGTCGCCGTACTCCTCGACATAGCGGTCGAGCGCGTCATGAGAAATTTCCACCGTGACGAAGCCGTTGGAGTACGCCAGCGCGAGCTCCGGGTTCTTCGATTCCTCAAACGGCGCGAGGCCCGCAGCGCGACGCCGGACGCCGAGTTTTCGGGCCGGAAGCGACTGCCGTTCTACGCGACGGATCACGGGGTATCTCCCTTGAGGATGGGCGCGTCGATCGACTCAACTCCGGTCATGGAATTGATCTCGCCCAGGAGTCGTTCGTACGCGATCCGGTCCATCGCGGCCTCCCCTTCCGTCTGGGCGGAGTCGGCGGAGCGGAGGGCGTCATCGACCTCGTTGGGCGTTGCCGCGCGCCGGAAAAGCACGCGCCCAGCCGCATCCGTAACCGTAATATAGGCAATTCCGCCGGACGCGGTCGCGCGCGGCGCCTCGGGCATCGGCGTCGCCTCGGGTTCGGTGTGACCGAAAGCACTCTCGATCGGTTCGTCCTCGAACGCGATGTCATCGAATGCCGAGGGTTCGACTAGCGTCCTCCCGGGCGCGCGCCGGACGTCACGTGCTCTCGATTTGTTCGTCGATCGAGACGTTGTAGAGGAACAAGAACTTGTGCCACTCGCCGGGCAGGGTGTTGCGCTTGACGCGGATCCACGGAATATATTTCGGCGCTTTGGGCTTGCGCTTGAGCGGCATGTTGGCGTGCTCGGGCGTGCGGTTGTTCTTGCGGTTGTTGCAGCGCATGCACGCGCACACCAGATTTTCCCACGTCGACGGCCCGCCTTTGCTGCGCGGGTGAACGTGGTCGACGGTCATCATCCGCTCGCCCTTGAGTCCGCAATACTGGCACTCATAGTTGTCGCGCAGCAAGATATTTTTCTTGGTCAGCGCGACCTTCTGCATCGGCCGCCGGATGTAATAGAGCATGCGGATGATCGAAGGCATGCGCATCTCAAAGGTCGGCGACACGAGCCGGCGGTCGCGGCCGTGGACGACCTCGGCCTTGCCGGAGAAAATCAGCTTGACGGCCCGCTGAAACGAGGTAATGTTCAGCGCTTCGTAGGTGAAATTGAGAACCAAGACGTCGTTCACAGGACTCCCCTGAGCGGCGTGTTTGCAAGCCGGACTAGCAAGAAGCGAGACATGGCTAGCCTCGCTTCTTCACAATGGACATCCGAATTTGGGTGAGCAGTCCGGCCAACCCGGTTCGCTCGTCGGGCCTGAGCCTAGGCGCTATTCGCTCGAACGCCGATCCGGCGACGTCGCAGGCCAGGGCGGCCGCATCCAAATCGGGCGGGCCGTCCTTCGGCTCGAGGTAAGCGTTCGCAGCGAGCGCCAACGTCGCGATCATCTCGCCCACTAGGGCATCGATCGACGGTGCAGCGAGCGCGTCGGGCGCGGTCGACATACCCGGCCGGTTCGGCGCTTCTACGAGGAAATACTCCGGCCGTCCGATGGACCGTTACCGCCCGCGAAGGTCATGCCGAGGCCGGGTGAAAGTCGCGGTCAATGGGAAGCGAACGGCGCCGCGCGCTAATCTTGGCCGCCACGTATGCCGTGCTCGTGATCGCGTTGCTGGTCGGTGGCGGCCTCTACGTCCGGACGCTGATCGCCCACTCGTTCCAGACTGCCGCCGACCTCTCGACCACACGCGCGCTGGCGTATAGCTCGCTGAGGTACATGCTCGATGAAGAAACGGGCGTACGCGGCTACGCGGCGACTCACAACCGGCTCTTTCTGCAGCCGTATAACGCGGCGCTGCAGCCGTTTGCGACGACGCTCCGGACGCTACGGTCAGACCTGACCGCACTCGAGAACTCGGCGGCGCTCGCATCAGTTAACGATATGGGTGCAGCGAACAGCGACTATCTGCGGACGGTCGCCAGCCGGCTCTTGAACGAAAGCGGCGAGAATACCGAGGCGATCGAGCGGCACGGCAAAAACGTCGTCGACCGCTTCCGCGCCGACGTCGCGCACGTCGATGCACTGCTCACGCTACGCGAACAGATCGTCAACCGCGAAGTCCAAAGCGCGATCGACCGCATCGGCTTGCTGACCGGTGGGGCTGTCGCCCTCGTCCTCCTGATCTCGCTGCTCTACGCCGTTCAGCAAGCGAACCTAGCTGCACGCATCGAACGCGAACGTTTGCGCGCTTCGGAACAGCGGGGCGAAGCAGATGTCTTACGCGCGGCCTATGCCACCGAGAAGCGCATCGCCGATACCCTCCAAGAAGCATTCGTGCAACGTCCGCTGCCGACGCACCCGACGTTCCGCTTCAGCGCCACCTACGTTCCCGCCAGCGAAGAAGCCAAAGTCGGCGGCGATTGGTACGACGCGCTCGAGCTGCCTGCCAATCGCGTGCTCTTTGCGATCGGCGACGTCACGGGCCACGGCATCGAGGCCGCCGTAACGATGAATCGCGTGCGCCAAACGCTCATTTCATCCGCTCTGCTCGACCCGATGCCGGCCGCGCTGCTGGCGCGCGTTGCGCGAGAACTCTATGCCAACAAGGCGCCGCTCGTTACTGCCGTGGCGGGCTTCGCCGACGCCGGCACCTACGAATTCGTATACTCGATTGCCGGCCACCCGCCGCCGCTTTTGATCGAGCCGGGGCGCGCGCCGCGCATGCTCGATTGCGGGTCGCTTCCGCTCGGCGCCATGCCCGACAATGAGTATCGAACGTTCCGCATCCAAAGCGTGCCGGGAGCGATGCTCGTGCTCTACACCGACGGCGCGATCGAACACTCGCGCGACGTGATCGAAGGCGAAACGATCTTGCTCGCGGCCGTCGCCGAAGCGGTCCGTCTCGAAGCGCCGGATCCGGCAACGTTTATCCATAATGCCGTCTTCGCCGGCCGCGAAATCGGCGACGACGTCGCGATCCTTACGATCGGCTTCGCCGCCGAACCGGCAGCCGGCGTGCGCATTTCCGCGGATCGCGCTCAAGCGGCCTTCACCGGGCGCCTGGGCGTTTCTCAGGCGGAAAGCCGCGCTTCCGCAAGCGAGCCACAGGCGGCAAGATGGACGCGATGGTTTGGGAAGAAGGTAGCTTGACGTGAACAAGTCGATCACCGTGATCCGCTTGACCGGAGAACTCGAGATCGGACGTCGTGACGAGATCGCGGCTCTGCTCGTCGTGTCCGGCTCCGAGGCCGGCATCCTGCTCGACTTTTCCGACGTCAGCTACGCCGACTCGACGTCGCTAGCCGAACTCTTGCGCTTCCGCGACGACGCCGACAAGCAAAACGTTCCCGTCGCCATCGTGATCGGCAGCAAACAGTTCGCGCGTTTGATCCAGTACGCCGGCCTGGGCCACGCATTCCGCATTTTCGAGAACCGGGCCGAAGCGCTCATGGACCTCTCGCAGGCGACCTCGGCATGACCGGCCATTCCGAACTGCGCATCAACTGCATCGCGCGCCGGGAAGCCGCGCGCCCGATTCGTCACGCGGTCGCCGCATTTCTTACCGCTTCCGGGAAAGTCGATCGCGAGGTGCAGGACGACATCCTTACGGCGGTTGGAGAAGCGCTCGCGAACGCCGTCGAACACGCCTACGAAGGCGTCGAGGAAAGCGAGATCGAGCTATTCGCGCGCCTCGAGAGCAACGACACGCTCGCCGTCGACGTCTTCGACCGCGGCACGTTCATCAGCCGCGCGCCGCGCCCGAACCGCGGCTTCGGCATGCGCATCGTCGAGGCCATCGCTAAAGCCGTTACCGTCGATGTAGACAACGGCACGCACGTCCGCATGATCTTCACGCTCCCGCACCACAACGACCGGATTGTCTCGTAGACTAGACGACGAGCGAGGCGAAGTACGCGTGCAGGCGATCGTCGCCGGTGAGCTCCGGATGAAATGACGTTCCGATAACGTTGCCCTGACGAACGAACACGCCGTGCCCGTCTTGCGACGCGAGCACTTCGACGCCGGCGCCCGCGCGCTCGACCCACGGAGCGCGGATAAAGATGGCGGGAAACGGCGGACTACCGAGGACGGGAACGTCCAAGTCCACTTCGGCCGATGCGATCTGCCGCCCGAACGCATTGCGGCGCACGGTGATATCGAGCAAGCCCAACGTGTCTTGCTCCATGTCCGCAACGTCCTTCGCGGCGAGGATCATGCCCATGCAGGTGCCCCAAAACGGCATGCCGTCGCGCACGCGCGCCTTGATCGGCTCGACCAGACCAAACCGTTCCAGCAAACGAATGACGGTCGTGGATTCGCCGCCCGGCACGATGAGGGCATCAACGCTCGCGAGTTCGCGCTCGTTTTTCACTTCGACCGCCTCCACGCCGATACGGCGGAGTGCATGCAAGTGTTCCACCACATCGCCCTGCAGCGCCAAAACACCGACCCGTTTCATAGGTGTACTCGCGGCTTAATTTCCGCGCGAGGCCATGAGTTCGTTCTCCGCGAGTCCGCGCAGATCGATGCCCGGCATCGCGGCCGCACCGGCGAGTTCGCGGTGTGCGGCGACGATGACGGCCGGATCGTTGAAGTGCGTGGTCGCATCGACGATGGCTTTCGCAAATTTCGCCGGCTGATTGGACTTGAAAATCCCGCTGCCGACGAAGATGCCCTCGGCGCCGAGCTGCATCATCAGCGCCGCATCGGCGGGCGTCGATACGCCGCCGGCGCAGAACAGCACGACCGGCAGCTTCTTCTCGCGCGCAACGTATTGCACGAGTTCGAGCGGCGCGCCGAGATCGCGCGCGCGCAACACGAGTTCTTCTTCCGGCACCGCGGCAAGGATTGCGATCTCGTCGGTGATCGCGCGAATGTGGCGCACGGCCTCGACGATATTCCCGCTGCCCGCTTCACCCTTGCTGCGAATCATCGCCGCGCCTTCGGCGATGCGCCGGAGCGCTTCACCGAGATCGCGCGCGCCGCACACGAACGGCACGTCGTACTTGTGCTTGTTGACGTGATACTTATCGTCGGCCGGCGTGAGCACTTCGGACTCATCGATGAAGTCGACGCCGAGCGCCTGAAGCGTCTGCGCCTCGGCCAGGTGACCGATGCGAACTTTCGCCATGACCGGGATGGTCACGGCATCCATGATGCGGGCGATCAGATCGAGGTCGCTCATACGGGCGACGCCGCCGTCGCGACGGATGTCCGCGGGGATGCGTTCGAGCGCCATGACGGCAACCGCGCCGGCTTCCTGGGCCACGACGGCCTGTTCGGCCGTGACGACGTCCATGATGACGCCGCCCTTGAGCATTTGGGCTAGGCCCCGTTTGACCGTGTCGGTTCCGGTCTGCTTATGCGAATCCATACGGGCCATTGTCCCAGGAATCGGCCCGGGGCGCAACGTCAGACCCGTCAGGCCCGGATTACGGCGGGGGCGGAGTCTCCCCCGGCTCGTGTGAGCCGATCGGCACGGGTAGGGGCGGCGAGGTGTAGAGGGTCGGTTCGGCCGTCGGCTTCGGGGTCGGCGAGGGCTTGGGCGTGGGGGTCGGCGGCGGCGTGACGCGCGGGTCCGGGAACGCCGGGTCGGTGGCCACCGAGACCACCTGCAGCCGCTTCCAGTTCCGGGAGATCGCCTCGTTGGCGCCGCCGGTGTCTTCGGGAACCGGCGTGATGGTCTGCGCGGGGATCTCCACCCGGCGCTGGGTCGCGCCGAAGATCGTATGCTCGCCGATCTGCTGGCCGACGGCGACCGCCACCAGCAGCACCGCGCCCATCCCAACGAGCGTGAGGGCGGTCTTGGGACGGCGGCTAGGCATGCACCGCTACTTCGGCGGGCACGTCGACCGGCATCGCGTCGTGGAGCTGCGGCGTACCGCTGACCACCAGTTCGAGCATGGCGCCCGCTTCGATACGCCGCCGGATCATCCGGCCCCGGAACTCGATCGCCACGTTGCGCGCCCGGTCGAACTGGTTGCAAATGAAGAGCCGCACGCCGTCGGAGGCATCCTCGAAGGCAATGGCGGCCACATCGACCGGGGAGACCGTCGCCTCGTCGCTCACGTCGCGGCCGGCGTAAAAGACCGCGTACGGTTCGTCGGCCGTCGCGTGCGGCATATCGCCGATGATGCGCTTGCCGACATGATCCATGACGTAGGTATGGCGATTGCCGCCCCAATGCACGCGCGCGGCGGCGGTCCAGTGCCACTCCGGCGGCACGCGCGGCACGAGGTGGAGGCGGCCGCTGGTGCGGTAACCATCGATCCCGCAGACGGTCTCGGCCACCGCCCAAAGATATTTCGCACCGGTCCAAGGCGAGAGGTACATGCCGCGATTGGTCAGCGAGCCGCCGTCGAACCATTCGCCGAACTGACCCGGGACCGTGTTGCGCGCCGTGCCCGCTTCCATCGAAGCGTAGATCACCTCGAGGAAGTGTACGGCATGCCGGTAGGCGCCGTTGCGCGCGAGCGCTACGGCAAACCATAGCGTGAGATCGGGCCACACACCGCCGAGCAGCCCGAAACCGTGCGAGGGGAAGTACCAGCTGTCGGCCGTCGAGATCGTTCGCAAACCCACCGGCGTGATGAAATCGGGCTCGAGCAGCCGCTTGAGAATCGCCTTGCGCGTCGTCTCGTCGGCAACATCGAAGAGCACCGGAAAGACTTCATCGGCGGTAAAGTTGTCCTGGTAGTTGCCGTCTTGATCGTAGTTGAGTACGAACGCCGACGTGTCGGCATTGAAGAGTTTCGCGAGCATCGCCGCGCGCAGCGCGGTCGCCTCGCCGGCCCAGCGGCCCCAATCGTCACCCTGTTCGCAAATCGCCGCAATCATCGCCGCCGCTTCGACCGCGAAGTACGCTTCCGCGTTGATTTCGGTGACCGCACCGTCGAGCGTGTAGTACGGGATGATGTTGCGCCACGAGGTGATGCCGAACATGTCGACGCCGGCCGCCTTGCAATACACGAGGCCGTTCGCATCGCGCTGCGAGAGCAAGTAATCGGTGATCTTGCGTACGAGCGGGTAGACGCCGCGCAGCCACGCGTCGTCGAGGGTGGAGTTGTAATGATGCAGGATTGCGATGATGTGCAGCGGCGTGTCGTCGTTGATGTTGAGTTCGTAGGACGTCTTGAAACCGTTGACACCGCGCACGTATTCGACGACCTGCCCGCTCGGTTCGAGGGAGCGGTTGAAGAGCTCGATCGCATCGCGGCTGAATTGCGGCAGAAAGTAGTCGTAGCCGTGGACAAACCACGACGTGTCGCGCGAAACGAGGATATCCGACGGCGGCGAGTTCGTCGAACCCCAGCCTTGCGGATACTCCTTGATCACACGCAGCATGTTGACTTTCGCCCACACGACGCCGCGATTCACCAGCGGCGAGGGCGTCATCAACCGCGCGTCGGCCAAGTGGCGCGCGTAGTAGCGCTGCGTTTCGTGCAGGGCCGTATCGTCGCCGAGGAGTTGCTCGAGCACCGGCTTCGACGACGCGTCGCCGTCTTTATGGAACACGACCGCGATGCGCAAGCTCTCGCGCGCACCGGGCTCGACGTCGATCGCGTATTCCAACGCGCCGAAAATGCGGCGGTTGACGAATTCCGCCAGCTTCGGCGTTACCTCATCGAGGTGCGCGACCGGGCTGAGTTCGCCGTCGCGCATCGCACCGAGCAGCGCTTGCTCGCGCAACGCCACCACGACCGCCTTCGGTTTGCGCGAACCGCCCCACCAGCGCACGTAACCCGATTCTTCGCCGAAGCTGCGGATGAAATCGCCCTCGCAGCTCGCGCGCACGGCTTTTTCCGGCTCACCGTAAAACCGCTGCCCGACGAGGAGTGCCCAGGGGAAGACCTTGACCGACTCGGCGACCGCACCGGCGTTGTGAATCGTGATGTCGATGACGAAACTGACGACGCGATCGTGCTTGGGTCCGTGCGGCACGTAAAAGGCTTCCGTGACGCGCAGGTTGGCGTCGAGCTCGAACTCGGCGATCTGCGCGTACGGTAAGAACGTGAGCTCGCGCGTGATCTGCTGCGGAAAGAGCGTCGGACCGCCGCCGGCGCGGTACGCGACCTGGTGCGCGCCGAAGATGATCTGATCGGTGTCGGCGTCCCACAGCCCACGAATGCCGCCCTTCGGCGTCGAGGTCGCGAAGGTTTTGAAGTTGCCCAGCGTGAGTCCGAACGGCGTCTCCGCTTCGGAGAGCACGTACGCGCAAAACTCCCCACGCTGCGCGTCATACCTTGCGTCCACGCCGTTCGCTACGCCCATGTCGTAGGAGCGGCCTCCCATCAGGGACGGGAAGGCGCATAGCGAAAGCTCCGGTGGTGATCGTCCGAGCGCCCGCTAAAATCAATCTCACGCTCGAAATCCTTAACCGGCAAGACGACGGCTATCATCGCCTGCGCAGCGTCATGCTGCCAATCGCGCTCGAGGACGAAATTGCGATCGAACCGGCCGCACGCTTCACGTTTACGTGCGAACCCGCGACGTTGACCGGCGATAATCTCGTCGTGCGCGCGTTTGCAGCCGCCGGTGCGGCAGATGCACCGCTTGCCGTGACCTTGCGCAAAATGATACCGGTCGGCGCGGGCCTCGGCGGCGGGTCCTCCGATGCAGCGGCGATATTGCGCGCCGCAATCGATGGCGCACTGGGCCCGCTTCCGGCGCTCGATTGGCTCGCCGTTGCGCGCGCCCTCGGATCGGACGTGCCCTTCTTCCTCACGGGTACCGGCGCGCTCGTCGAAGGCACCGGGGAACGCGTGACGGCGGCCGGCGCGCTGCCGCCATGGTGGGTTGTCGTGCTCGCGCCCGACGTTCACGTCGACACGGGCGAGGCGTATCGTACCCTTGCCGCGGCGCGCGCTCAAGTACCGGCTCCCACGCGAACACGGGCCGATTCGGCAAGCATTCGTGCGCTCGAAGCCGTGCAGCGAGCCGACTATGCGGCGGCAATTGCCGCGGCAACGAACGATTTCGAGCCGCTGATCGCCGCGCAATACACACCGGTCGCGGATGCGCTCGAGGCACTGCGCGCGGCCGGCGCCGCGCACGCAATGCTCTCGGGTTCGGGCGGCGCGACGTTCGCGCTCTGCGAAGACGAGGCGGCGGCCCGTGCGCTCGGCGGCGCCATCACCCTCCCCGTGCGCGCACGGCTGTTCGTCGCGCCGCTCGCCGATGCGGACGGCTGGCGCGCACCGAGCGCGCCGTGAATGCGATCGTGCTGGCCGGCGGCGGACCCGATGCCGTTTCCGCAACGGTAGCCGATCTGCCCAACAAAGCGTTCGTCGAGATCGGCGGTATCGCGCTCGTCGAACGCGTCATCACGGCGTTGCGCAGCGCACCCGCCGTGGCTCGCATCATCGCAGTCGCGCCGGCTGCGGCACACGATCGTGCCGCGCTCGCGGGCGCCGATGAACGGCGCATCGACGGTACGCGCATGGTCGAAAGCTTGGAGTCCGGACTCACCGGCGCGGCGCCCGACGAAGTGATCCTGATTGCGGCATCGGATCTGCCCATTCTCTCGACCGCCGCCATCGGCGAATTTCTCGAGCACGTCAACGCGCGCGATCTCGACGTGGCGTATGCCATCGTCAGTCAACGCGACCATCTCGCCGCGTATCCCGCCGTCCCGCACACCTGGGCCAAGATGGTTGAAGGCCGCTTCTGCGGCGGCGGGCTCGTGGCGCTCAAACCGCGCGTGTTGCCGGCGCTGCGCGCCGTGCTCGACGATCTCGGTGCGGCCCGAAAATCGCCGCTGCGGCTCGCCGCGCTCTTCGGTTGGGACGTCTTTCCCCGGTTCGCGCTTGGGTCGCTGACCGTCGCCGCGGCCGAGCGCCGCGCAACGGCGATCCTGCACGCGCCGGCGGGTGCGATTCTCTGCACGCACCCGGAGATCGCGGTCAACGTCGACCGCGTCTCGGACATCGAACTCGCAAACGGCTTGGTGGAAGCGGCAGCGAAGAGAGCCGGATGATCCTCGTCGATGAGCGGCGGCTCGCGTACGGCATCGATCCGGTGCTCGTCCGTCACGGCGGCGGCGATCCGGAAGCCGTACTTTCACCGGCGGCGTTCCTCTCGCGCGGCGGCGCGATGAACGTGCTGCGCGAAGGCGAACGGCGCGCGATGATCCGCCGCATCGCGGCCACCCGCGACGAACTCGGGATTCCCGCGCACGTGCGGCGCAGCGCGTCGTTCGCGTCGCGCGTGATCGCCGCCATCGATCGCGACGAAGACGATGCCTTCGGCGGATTGATCGGCGAATATCGCACGCTCTTAGCGTTCGTGAACGCCGTCGATGCGGGGACAGCGCTGCGCGGCGTCTTGGGCGGCGGCACGTTCACCGCCGACGAAACGCCGGTTGCAATCGACGCGCTGCTGCTCGTCGACGACGGCGCGTTCGCCTGGCGGCGGCTGGCCGCACTCGCTGAGTTCACGCTCGAACCGGTCGATCTCGGACCGCTTACCGCACCGGCACTCGATCTCGCGGGCGCTAGCGGTCTGTTCGCCTTTCTGCGTTTCGCCGCATCGGAGAGCGACGCCGACGCGCGCGCCGCATTGCGCTCGAAACTCGCCCCGATCGAGCCCGACGATGCGCGGACCTTGCTGACTATTGCCGGCGCGGGTGCCGACGTGCTCGATGTGATCGACGCCGGCTCGACCGGGGGCGGCCGCGAGTTCGCGCACGCTCTGCGCAACGTTGCGCGCGCGTACCGCGTTCCCGACGCGGGCGCAAGCGATGTGCTGGCAGCGGCCGCTGCGGCCTTGGGCCTCGATGCGCAAACGTTTACGGCGCTCGAGCGCATCGCGCGCGACTTCGATGCCGCGCGCATTCTGGCGCCCGCGTGGGAGGCAAGCGACGCCATCGATGAGTTCGAGGCCGAGCTCGCGGGTTGCACGCAGCGCCCGATCCCCTTTCCCACGTTTGCCGCAGCGGCCGTCGCGCCGGAGCCGCAGCAGCCGGTGACGTCGCGCCGCGCAACGTTTTCGGCTTCATCGCTCAATGCGTTTGCCGAGTGCGAGCGCAAGTGGTTCTACCGCTATGTGTGCACGGCGGTCGAAGATCGCGGCTCGTCGGCCTCGTTCTACGGCATCGCCTTTCACGCCGCGCTGGAAGAATTTCACGGCAAGCACGCGCGCTTTGACGGCGGCGATCCCGTCGCGCTCGGATCGTTTCTGGATTACTGCATCGTCACGTCGTTCGACCGGCACCGCACGCGCTTCGACGCGCCGGTCGAGTTCGAGCTTCAGAAACGGCGCGCGCGCCGGACGGCAAAACGCTACCTCACCTGGCTGCTCGAACGAGCGCGCAAGACTCCGTTCGAAGTGATCGGCTGCGAAGCGACGACCGACGTACAGCTAGGCGGCTTCGCGTTCATCGGTTTCATCGACCGGATCGATCGCGACGACGCGACCGGCGCGGTGACGGTAGTGGACTATAAGACGGGCGCCATCGCCAAGAGCGCCGGCGACTACCTGGCCGACGTGCTCTCTTTTTCGGAATTCCAGCTGCCGTTCTACTACTGGGCGCGCACGGCTGCGGGCGATAAGGTAACGCGCCTCTCGCTCGTTCCGCTCAAGGATGCGCTGCTCGACGTCGAGCCGATCGAACTCACCGTGGTCGCACAGCGCCCGCCGCAGAACGGCCGCTCGCGCAATGCCACCACGGCCTCGATCGGAGTGGTGGATCTCGAACGCGCACGCGACCGCATGATCGAGATCGCAGCGTCGCTCGCAACGCCGACGATCGCGCACTACGCCGTCACGAGCGATCCCGACGCCTGCCGCTACTGCGCCTATAAAGACGCCTGCCGCGAGCGGCCGGCCGTTGCGGAAGAGCGGTTCGGCCGGTGATTCGCGCCGTCGACGGCGCCGATGCGCGTATCGTGAACGCGCCGGCCGCCTCCGACCTCATCCTCATCACGGGCCCGGTCGGCGGCGGCAAAAGCGACGCGCTCGCGCAGCGTTACGCCGCCATGCTCGCCGGCGGGGACATCGCGCCCGAGGCGACGCTGGTGGCGAGCTCGCACCCCGACGGCGCGCGCGATGTAGCCGCACGCATCGCCGCGCGGCTCGACGGCGCTACGCGCGCCGCGTTCGAGCGCGCGCCGTATACCGGCATCACGCTCGAGCGGCTCGCCTTTGCGATCGTCGCCGACGGCGCGCTGGCGGGCGGACTCGCGCCCGACATCGAGCAACTCGAACCGAACGAAATCGAGGAGATCTTCGAACGCGCGGCCGCGCCGCTGTTCTCGGCCGAATGGGCGGAATATCTCGGCGCCGACATCGATCCCGAGATCAGCGGGCTGCGCACGCCCGACCGGTTCGCGGCCGCCGTCCTGCGCTTGATCGTGAAGCTGCGCGACGCCGGCATCTCACCGGAAACGATGCTCGCGCAGGCGCTCCGCGGCGCCGCCCAGTTTTACGGCAAGCCGCCGAACTTCGCCGACCCGGGCTTACTGTTCGCAACGAAAGATGAATATCGCAGCTCGCTGCTGGTCGGACCGGCCGAACTCGAGCGTCAGCATCGGCGCGAAATCGATCTCGCCAAGATCGTGGCGAAGCTCTACCGCTCCTACGTCGATGAACTCGTGCGCCATGGCTGCCTGACCGCGGCCGATGCGCTGGCCGAGGCGACGCGACTGCTCACCGAGCAGCCGCCGCTCGCCGCCGCGTATCGCGAACGATTGACGCTCGCCGTTGTCGATGACGCGCACGATCTGCGCAGCGCCGAAGTGCGGTTGCTGCAAACGCTGTTTGGTCCCAAGCTGCGCGGCGTGACGTTTGCCGGCACGCTGCAGTCCGCGATCCACGGCTTCTCCGGCGCGCGCGCCGAGGCAACGTTCAAACTGGCGACGACCGTCATCGAGCTGCCGCCCGGTACGATCGTGCCGCCCGCCATTGCCGCTTGCGCGCAAGCGATTGCAACCGGCGCCGTCGCGTCACAGCCCAACGCGAGCAGCGCCGTGCGCACGCATCGCGCACCGAACCACGATGCCGAGATCGCGTTCGTCGCACACAGCGTCGTGGGTTTGATCGCGGCCGGAACGCCGCCGGCGCGTATCGCCGTCGTCCATCGCACCGCGCGCTGCCTTGCCGCCTATGAAGATGCGCTCGTCGATGCGGACGTGCCGCTGACGCTCCACGGCGACATCGATCTCCTCGCTCGTCCCGAAGCCGGCGACGCGCTCGCGGCGCTTTGGGTTGCGGTCGATCCGTACCGGCACGCGTGGCTGCTGCGCATGCTCGAGATGCCGCTGCTCGCGCTGGGCGACATTTCGCTCGGCGTGCTGTGCGGCGAACCGGCGAACCCGCAGGCGGTGCTCTTTCCGCTGCCCGTGGCGGAACCCGAAGGCGATCGCCGCTGGGATCGCCGGCGCGACATTCGCCTCGCCATGAACGTGCTGCGCGGCGAACGCGACCACGATCTCTCACCGCCGGCGCGCGAACGCATCGCGGCTTTTCGCGAACGCCGCAGCGCGTGGGCGGTGCACGCGCGCGACGCGGGTCCGAGCGCAGCGCGCGCGATTCTCGAGGATGCCGGGCTCTACGCGCCGCGACCCGGCGAATCGGCCGCGCGCGCGGCGCGCCGCACGTTCATCGTCGATGCCGTCTTAGCGCTGATCGGCCGCCATGCGGCGCGACATGCGGGCGGTTCGCTCGAAGATGCGCTCGAGATGCTCGCGCGCATCGCGCCTGCCGAACGCGGACCGCTGGTCGGCGGCGCCGACGGAACGGGCGTGTTCGCCGGCTCGATCGACCGCATCGGACCGCGGCGCTTCGATCACGTCTTCGTCGTCGATGCGCGCGCCGGATCGTTCCCGCCGTACTACGTGCCGGACGCGTTCTTGTTCAGCCCCGTACAGGGAATGGTACCGAAAGACGCGGCCGGCGACGCGCCCGCCGGACGTACGGCAAAGTTCACCTGGTACTCGCATCAGACGAAGCTCAACCTCGCCTACGCGCGCGAACATCGCCGCTTGCTCGCCCTCGCCATGTTGCGCGCCGACGTCAGCGTTACCGTGAGCGCAAGCGGGCGAGCGACGCGCGGCGTCGGCGCCCCCGAATTCGTCTCCGAATTGCAGACGATGCTCGGCCGCTAATCGGTGCGGATCACATCTCACGCTCGCGCTCATCGAACTCTCATCCCCGTTGGTCGCGCGAGGTGACCCTTTCGCGCTATGCTTGCCGTTGAATCACCGTGAACGCCAAACTCGATACGTCCACCGATCCGCAAGTCGGCTTTCGCCCCTCGGGTGAGCTCGAGGTTGCGACTGCCCTCGCGCCGTTCCGAGGACCGTTCAACCAACGGCATGCCGCGCATCTGCTGCGCCGCGCCGGATTCGGCGGCACGAACGCCGACGTTACGGCGTTCGCGCAACTCGATGCACAACGCGCGGTTGATGCGCTGCTGCACCCGGCCGCTCCGGATGTGACGTTCCTCGACTATCCGGTCGAGCTCGCGACGCTGCCGGCCAACATGTACGGTCAGCGCAAGACGGCCGTGCAGTTGTGGTGGCTCGACCGCATGCTGCGCTCGCGCCGCCAACTCGTCGAAAAGATGACGCTCTTCTGGCACAACCACTTCGCCACGGCGGTCAGCAAGTCGCCGCCCGAAATGATGGCGCAGCAAAATGCACTCTTCCGCGCGCAGGGCTTGGGGAATTTTCGCACGCTGCTCTCGTCGGTGACGCGCGACCCCGCGATGCTGGTGTGGCTCGACAATCGCTACAACACGAAAGCCCATCCGAACGAAAATTATGCGCGCGAAGTCATGGAGCTTTTCGCGCTCGGACTCGGCAATTACACCGAAGACGACGTGAAGCAAGGCGCGCGCGCGTTTACCGGCTGGACGCTCAAGGCCGGCCAGGCGTTCTTCAATCCGGCCCAGCACGACGATGGCCCCAAGACGTTTCTCGGGCACACCGGTTCGTTCGATGCCGACGACGCGATCAGCATCATCGTCGAACAGCCGATCCACCAGCGCTTCATCTCACGCAAACTGCTCGAGGCGTTCGTGTATTCCGATCCGGAGCCCGAGCTGGTCGAAGCCCTCGCGAGCGTCTACGCACTCTCGGGCTACGATATCTCGCGCACGCTGGGAACGATACTGCGCTCGAACGTCTTCTACTCGACGCGTGCATACCGGGCGCTGCCGAAGAGCCCGATCGAGTTTGCGATCGGCACGTTGCGCTACATCGGCGCATCGCAAGTCGCCGCGAATCTCCCCGGCGTGCTGGCGCGCATGGGACAAGAGCCGCTCAACCCGCCGAGTGTCAAGGGCTGGGACGGCGGCCCGACGTGGATCAACACATCGACGATGCTCGCTCGGTTCAACTTCGTCAACACGCTCATCGCCACGACCGCCCCGGCCAAGCCGCCGGCCGTGACGTTAACGAACGCGCCGAACGTGCAGCCCGACGCGCTCGTGCACGACGCCGGCGGGTTCAACGCGCCGCGCATCGTCGAGATACTGACGGCCTCGGCGCTCCAAGACGACGTGACGGGCGACGTGCGCGGCACGCTCGTCGATTACCTCACCGGCAGCGGGACGACGATGCAAGCCGGCATGACGAACCCGCTGCCCTTCGGTCCGGAAAACTATCAAGAGAAAATTCGGGGCGTCGTCGCCCTAACGCTCAACCTTCCCGTCAACCAGCTGAATTGATCGCGAGCATCCGATGAAACGCACCGCCTTTCTCACCCGCTCCCTCGGCGCCGCAGCCGTCGGCGGCAGCATGCCGGTCGCATTCATGCGCGCGGCCTACGCCCAATCGGCGCCGGTCCCCGGCGCGGCGGCCGACCCGGGCAACGTGCTGGTCGTCATTCAGATGAGCGGCGGCAACGACGGTCTCAACACCGTGATCCCTTATTCAGACGACGCCTACGGACGCGCACGGCCGACGATCGCCGTCGATCCCAAGACCGTGCTGCGCATCAACGAGCGCATCGCGTGGAATCCCACGCTCGCCGGCCTGAACGAACTCTATAAAGAAGGCCACGTCGCGCTGCTGCAAGGCGTCGGCTACCCCGATCCCAACCTCTCGCACTTCGAAGCGACGCAGATCTGGGAAACCGCATCGCCCGTGCGGCCGCAGCAATACGGCTGGCTCGGACGCTACCTCGATCGCCGTTATCCGCAAGGCTCGAAGCCGCCGTCGCCGTTCGAAACCGTCGCGCTCGGCGACACACTGCCGGCCGCGCTCGTCTCGGCGCACGTGGACGTTCCGGCGATCGGCGCGCTCGGCGCCTTCTCCTACAACACCGGCCGCGATCTCGCATCGAAGCAGAGCGCCGGCGCACTCTACGACGGCGCGAAAGCCGGTCAATCGCCGTACTTGGCGATGATCGCCGACACGGCGCGCGAAGCCTATCACGGCGGCGACGTGCTGCGCGCCAAAGTTGCCGGCTACACCAGCGCCGTCACGTATCCGACCGACGGCTTCGCGCAGCAGCTCAAACTCGCGGCGCAGTTGATCGGCACCAACACCGGCACGAAAATCGTGTTCGTCTCGATCGGTTCATTCGATACGCATGCCGGCCAACGCGCGCAACAGGATCGTCTGCTCGGATATCTCGGGAACGGGCTGCTCGCATTCCATCAGGATCTCGCGGCGCACGGCAACGACAAGCGCGTGCTCGCCATGACGTTCTCAGAATTCGGCCGCCGCGTCACGCAAAACTCGAGCAACGGGACCGATCACGGAACCGCGATGCCCGTCTTCATCACCGGCGGCAGCGTCAAGGGCGGCATCTTCGGCGATCATCCCTCGCTCACCGATCTCGACCGCGGCGGCAACCTCAAGTTCGCTACCGACTTCCGCTCGGTCTACGCGACGGTGATCCAACGCTGGCTCGGCCGCGACCCCGCCGACATCCTCGACGGTCAGTTCGCGCCGCTCGCGTTCGTCTAGCTTAAGGGAGCACAACACCGGCGGCGAATGGGCCGGGGTGCTTCGGATCGTCCAACTCTCCACGGAAGAATACGTACGCGACGTGCTCCCGCACTCGGCGGAGATGTGGGCCGGCGAGCGTAGCTTCGCGGACTACGCTGCGGAGTTCGGCGCGGTCAGCGCATCGGGTTTCGGCCGCCGGCGCTTTCGTACGCTGGGACTCTCGCTCGACGGCGAACTCGTCACGTCGTGCAAACGCTATCAGCGTGAGTTGCGCTGCGGCGAACGGACGTTTCGCGCCGCGGGCATCGGCGCGGTGTTCACCCCCGAATCGGCACGCGGGCGCGGATATGCAACGGCGTTTCTCGGCGCGCTGCTCGATGCGGAACGCGCTAACGGCACCGACCTCGTGTACCTCTTCTCCGACATCCACCCGGCGTTCTACGAGCGGCTCGGCTTCGTGCAGCTGCCGTCGCGCGCGATCGTGCTGCGCGCCGACACGTTGCCGCACGCGCGCATTCCCGCGCGCACGCTCGGCGACGATGACTGGCCGGCAATCGAACGCTGCTTCGCGGCGCTCGATGCGACGCGCACGTTTGCATTGACGCGGCCGCCGCTCATCTGGGAGTGGCTGCGCCTGCGCGCACGCTCGGCGGAGTCGAGCGGCGTGCTCGTGCGCCTCGGCATCATGCGCGGCCGGCGGCTCGTGGCCTACGTGCTCGGCCGGCGCTTTCCGGCGGTCGACTCGTTCGCGCTCGATGAGTTCGCCTACGTCGACGATGAAGCCGCGGCGCTCGTGCCCGCCCTGATCCGCAACGCAGCCGGCGACCTGCGCAAGGTGACCGGCTGGCTTCCGCCGTCGCCGGCGCGCGGGGCTATTCCCCGCGGTGCCGTCCGCGCGCGCAAGAACGCGGTCGCGATGCTGCTCCCGCTCTCGGCGGCGCTGACCGCCGCGTGGCAGCGCGAGGCCGCCGGCGTGGCCGCCTCCGCGGCCGACCCGTGCTGGAACGGGGACCACGTCTGATGGGTTGTAGCGAGTTCAGGTGAACGCACTATTTCCGCTCGTCGCCGGCTGGTTTGCCGGACGCTACGGCGAGCCGACCGAACCGCAAATCCACGGCTGGCCGCTCATACGCGCCGGTCATGATGTGCTGATTTCGGCCCCGACCGGTTCCGGCAAAACGCTCGCCGCCTTTACCACCGCGCTCGACGGACTGATCCGCCGCGCCGCGGCAGGACCGCTGCCCGAGGAGATCCTCATCGTCTACGTGTCGCCGCTCAAAGCGTTGACCAACGACGTGCGCAAGAATCTCGAAACGCCGCTCGGCGAGATGCTGGCACTCGCGGCCGAGCAGAACATCGACCTCGCGCCGATCCGCACCGCGACGCGCACCGGCGACACCTCGCAGAGCGACCGCGCGCGCATGCTGCGCAAGCCGCCGCACATCCTCGTCACGACGCCCGAGTCGCTCTACATGATGCTCACGGCCGAGAAGTCGCGCGCGCTCTTCACGCACGTCGAAGCGATCGTCGTCGATGAGATCCACGCGCTCGCGCGCGACAAGCGCGGTTCGCACCTCGCGCTGACGCTGGCCCGGCTCGACGATCTCGTCGCGCGCTCGGGCGGGAAGAAGCCGCAGCGCATCGGTCTCTCGGCCACGGTCCGCCCGCTCGAAGCGGTCGCGGAATTCCTCAGTCCCACCGCTAAAATCGTCGACGTCGGCAGCCGCCGCAAGATGACGCTGGCGGTCGAAGTGCCCACGGACGAACTGGGCGCGGTGGCCAGCGGCGAGATGTGGGCGGAAATCTACGATCGCGTCGCGGCGCTCATCCTCGAACACAAGACGACCCTGGTCTTCGTCAGCACGCGGCGGATGAGCGAGCGCGTCACGTTCGCGCTGGAAACCCGCCTCGGCGCGGGCCTCGTGCTAGCGCATCACGGCAGCCTGTCGCGCGATATCCGCTTCATGACGGAAACGCGCCTCAAGAACGGCGAGCTGCGCGCGGTCGTAGCCACGGCCTCGCTCGAACTCGGCATCGACATCGGCGCGGTCAACCTCGTCGTGCAGCTCGGTTCGCCGCGCTCGATCGCGGTCGCGTTACAGCGCGTCGGACGCTCGGGCCACTGGATCGGCGCGCAACCCGAAGGGCGGTTGTTCGCAACGACGCGCGACGAACTACTGGAATGCGGCGCTCTCGTGCACGCGATGCGCAACGGCGCGATGGACGCGCTGTGCATTCCGCATAACGCGCTCGATGTGCTCTCGCAGCAACTCGTCGCAACATGCGCGGGCGACGATTGGGACGTCGACGAGCTTTATGCGCTGGTGCGGACGGCGTATCCATATCGCGCCCTCGAACGCAAAGCTTTCGACGACGTCGTGTCCATGCTCGCCGACGGCATCGCGACGTCGCGTGGGCGCAGCGGTGCATTTCTCCACCACGACCGCGTCAACGGGCACGTCCGTGCGCGCCGCGGTGCGCGCATGGCAGCGATCACCTCGGGCGGTGCGATTCCGGAAACCGCGAACTACAACGTCGTTGCGGAGCCCGACGGGACCGTCATCGGCACGGTCGATGAAGATTTCGCGGTCGAAAGCATGGCCGGCGATGTGTTTCTGCTCGGCACGACCTCGTGGATGATCCGGCGCGTCGAGTCGGGCGTGGTGCGCGTGGAAAACGCGCACGGTTCGCCGCCCTCGATCCCATTCTGGAACGGCGAGGGCCTGGGCCGCACGATCGAACTCTCGCACGAAGTCGCCGTCGTCCGCGCCGCCATCGACGAACGCAACGACGACGACGCCAAAGCGTGGCTACAGGAAACGTGCGCCTTCGATCTGCCCGCGGCCGAACAAGCCGTTGCATACGTGCGCGCCGGCAAAGCCATTCTCGGCGCGGTGCCGACCGACACGACGATCGTCGCGGAACGGTTCTTCGATGACGGCGGCGGGATGCAGTTGATCCTGCACACGCCGTTCGGCGCACGCATCAACCGCGCGTGGGGTCTCGCGCTGCGCAAGAAATTCTGCCGCGCCTTCAACGTCGAGTTGCAAGCGGCGGCCAACGACAACGGCATCGTCATCTCGCTCACCGAGCAGCACGCGTTTCCGCTCGAGGTCGTGTTCGAGTACGTGAAGTCGGCCAGCGCAGAAGCGACGCTGACGCAAGCCCTCTTGACCGCGCCGATGTTCGGCGCGCGCTGGCGCTGGAACGCAACGCGGGCCCTCGCAATCCTACGCATGCAGGGCGGCCGCAAGGTCGCGCCGTTCTTGCAGCGCATGCGCGCCGACGATCTCCTCGCCGCGTGCTTCCCCGATGCCGCAGCGTGCGGTGAAAACCTGACGGGTCCGATCCGCATCCCCGATCACGTGCTCGTCCGCGAGACGATCGCCAACTGTCTCAACGAAGCGATGGACCTCACCGGTTTGCTGGCCGTGCTCGGCCGCGTGGAACGCGGTGAAATCCGCACGGTCTCGATCGACACAGCCGAACCGTCGGTCTTCTGCCACGAGATCCTCAACGCGAACCCCTACGCGTTTCTCGACGACGCTCCGCTCGAAGAGCGCCGCACGCAAGCCATTACGCTGCGCCGGACGACGCGTGGTGACGCCGATGCGTCGAGCGTGCTCGACGCAGCCGCCATCGCCGAGGTTGCGGAGTCGTCGTGGCCGCTGGTGCGCGACGCTGACGAACTGCACGACGCACTCCTAACGCTGACCGTCGTGCCGCCCGCCGAAGCATGGCAAGCATGGTTCGATGAGCTCGTCGCGCAACGCCGTGCGACCACGCTGACGGCGGACAACACGCCGCTGTGGACCTGCGCCGAGCGGCGCGCGCTCACCCACATCGTATATCCCGAAGCGAGCGTGGAACCGGAGACCGCAACGGTTACCTCGTCGCTGCCGCTGCCTGAATCTCGCGAAGAAGCCGTCGCGGAGATATTGCGCGGCTGGCTCGAATCGAGCGGACCCGTCACCGTCGGCGAACTCGCGGAAGCCCTGGCCATCGACGTCCGCACGATCGAGAACGCGTTGATCCGGCTCGAAACCGAAGGCTCGGTTCTGCGCGGCCGGTTCCGCGACGCGACAGAAGAGTGGTGTAATCGCCGCGTGCTCTCGCGCATCCACCGCCTCACGCTCGGCGCGTTACGCCGCGAGATCGAGCCGGTCAGCACATCCGATTACGTGCGCTTCCTCTTCCGCTGGCAGCACGTCGCACCGTCATCGCGCCTCCACGGCGTCGAGGGCACGCTGCAGGTGATCCGCCAACTCGAAGGCTACGAAGTTCCCGCCGCCGCGTGGGAGACGACCGTGTTGCCCGCGCGCGTCGCCGACTACCAGCGCGGCTATCTCGACCAACTCTGCTATGCCGGCGACGTGATGTGGGGCCGGCTCTCGCCGCATCCGGCGCTCGCCCCCGCCGGCGAGGGACGCCAACGCCGTATCCGCCCGACGAAGCTCGCCCCCATCGCGCTGTTTGCGCGCGAACATGCGGCCGAACTGATCGTCCGCAATGACGACCAATCCGCCGCGCTCTCCGGCGCCGCGCGCGAAATTCTTGAAGAGATCGCGCAGCGCGGCGCACCGTTCTTCGCCGACATCGTGCGTGGCACGAAACGCTTACCGGCCGACGTGGAAGAAGCGCTGTGGCAACTCGTTGCTGCGGGCTTCGTTACTGCGGACGGCTTCGATGCGCTGCGCGCGCTGGCCGATCGCAAACGCCGCCTCGGTGAAAAGGGCTTGCGCGCGCGGCCGCGTTCGTCCGGCGGCCGTTGGACGCGCCTCACCGCGGAGACGGAGAAGATCGACGTCGAAGCATTCGCGCGCCGCCTGCTCACGCGCTGGGGCGTCGTGTTCCGCGATGTCGTCGCACGCGAAACGCTCTCCCCGCCGTGGCGCGAAATTCTCGCCGCCCTGCGCAAAATGGAAGCGCGTGGAGAAATCCGCGGCGGCCGTTTCGTAGCCGGCTACGTGGGCGAACAATACGCGCTCCCCGACGCCATCGAAGCCCTCCGCGCCGCCCGCCGCAACGCCGACGAAACCGACGTCGTCACCGTGGCCGCCTACGATCCGCTATCGGTAACCAACGGCCTCATGCCCGGCGCCCCGCCGCGGCCTTTACGCGCAGTTTCCTAGCTCTGCGACTGCGATCGTGGCGCTGAGTCCACTTAGAACAGCCGCATTTCGCGTTCTTCGCCGATCGTGAGCGAGGCGACGCGAGTACCGAAGAGGCGGATGGGGACGCCTTGCAGGCCGGAGCGGTGCCAGCACCATTCCGCGGCGGCGAAGATCTCGCCGGGATCGTTGGTGGGAACGGTGAGCGTCGTTTGCTTGCCGGTGACGGTGAAATCGCTGCGTTTTACTTTGATGCCGACCGTTTGCGCGCGCATGTCGCGCTTCTTCAAGCCTTCGCTCAGTTCGTCGCACTGTTCGCGCAAGAGCGCAAGGATGCGCGCTTCGTCGCGGACGTCGTACTCGAACGTCTCTTCGCTCGAGATCGATTTGCGTTCGCGCGACGGGTCGACCTCGCGCTCGTCGATGCCGCGCGCGAGATCGCGATAGAACGTCCCGCCGCGGCCGAAGATGCGATAACAGGCCGCATCGTCGAGAAGTGCAACGTCGCCGATCGTGCGCACGCCCGCAGCTTCAACGCGCGGCAGCGTCTTCGGCCCGATGCCCCACAGTTGACCGACGCGCAGCGGCGCGAGAAACGCCGCTTCCGTTCCCAACGGTACGACCGTGATACCGTCGGGCTTATTCGCATCCGAGGCGATCTTCGCCACCATCTTCACCGACGCCACGCCGGCACTGCAGGTCAGCCCGACTTCCGCGCGCACCCGAGCACGCACGTTCTCCGCGAACGCAATCGCCTCGTCGAGCGACACGCCGGGCAACGACACGAACGCCTCATCGAGTGAGAGCCCCTCGACCGCCGCGGCTCCTTCCTCGAAAATTGCGAACACGCGATCCGACGCTTCGCGGTAGCGTGGAAACTCCGGCCGTACGACCGTGAGCTGCGGACACAGTTCGAGCGCGCGATACAGCGGCATCGCCGAACGCACGCCGAACGGCCGCGCTTCGTAGGAGGCCGTAAGCACGACGGCACGACGGCTCGAGCCCGAGATCGCCAGCGGAATACCGCGCAGCGCCGGGTCGTCACGCTGCGCCACCGACGCGTAGAACGCATCGAGATCGAAGTGCAAGATCACGACCGTGCCGCCTTCGGCGTCGAACGTATGTTCTACTTGCCCCGCGCTATGCAGCCGCGAATAGGGACTTGATCCGGTCCATGTTCCGCTGGTCGTCGGCTTCCTCGCCCGGGGTCTCGAGGATCGCCGTCTTTCCCCGCACGGCCGCGTGCGTCGAGATGGCCCGGAAGCCCGCCAGGCCGATCCGGCCCTCGCCGATGTGCCAGTGCCGGTCTTTGTGTCCGCCGAGCTCGATCTCGGTATCGTTGAAGTGGAACATCACGACGCGATCGTTGCCGATCTCGCGTTCGACCAGATCGAAGAACCGGTCGACGCCCGCCGGTGAATCGATGTCGTAGCCCGCAGCCCAGGAGTGCGCGGTATCGAGGCACACGGCCAATTGCGGATGGTTGATCGCGCGCACCAGCGCGCCGAGTTCTTCCATCGTGCCGCCGCACAGCTGCCCCGCGCCGGCCGAGTTCTCCATCACCAGGTACACGCCGGGCTGGATGTCGGCCAGCGCCGTTTCGAGCGCGGCGACGACCTGCGCGAAGCCTTCGTTGCGATCGCGTTTGCCGTACGAGCCGAGGTGCGTGTTGACGAACGGCACGGCACCCGCGGCTGCGAACTTCAAATCGTTGGTCAGCAACCGCAACGAACCGTGCGAGATCTTCGGATCTTCGCTTGCCAGGTTGATCAAGTACGATGTGTGGATCGCCGCAGTGGCAATGCCCGCCGATTGGCGGTTAGCCGCAAATTTCTCGAGCGCCGGCGCGTCGATCGGACCGACGCGATACGTCTTCGGATTCCCACTGAAGAACTGAAGCGACGAGCACCCTAAACGCTTCGCGTAGGCGATCGTTTCGTCGTAGCCCGCACCGACGCGGCAATGAAGTCCTAAATTCACCGGCGTCCGTAGTTGAAGCGGCTCGCGCGCATCCCGCGCGGCATGAAGCTCAAACCTCGTCCGCCGCCGGCCGCGCGTGAGGGGTTCTTCTCGAACGTCGTGCCCGTCACGAGTACCGCATCGGAGGGGCGTTCGCGCCGGCCGACGCGGCCGATCAGCTGTTCCGTCTCGGCTTCGCCGAACGCATCGGAATCCGTGATCACGATCAGGTCGGCGGCCGGAATGTCGATGCCGCTGCCGATGAGGTTCGTCGCCGCGAGAATCGACGGCGCACGGCCGCGAAAGGCCGTCATCATCTCGACGCGCGTGCCGATATCGCTGACCTTGACGCCGCTGCGGCGATTGCGTTTGGACTGTTCGCTCGTATCGGCCATGTCACCGCGCAATTGCTGCACGTCGAGGTCGTAGGTTTCTTCGAGCCGCTGCGCCAGACGCGGCACGTCGCCGCGCGTCCGTCCGATGACGAAGATGCGCGAACCGCGGCCGAGATGGTCGCGGATGAGTTCGTCCGCGTGCGAGAGCTGCTCCGGCGGGGGTTCGCCCCACACGCCTTCGACTTTATGCACCTTGGTCGGCAGCACGTTGAACGGCATCTTGCGCATGCGCACGACGCGGCTGAACGCGCCGATGCGCATCAGGAAACTCCGCAGTTCGTTCGGCGTCGCGGTGGCGAAGAGCATCGGCGCATCGATGTTTTCGAGCAAGCGCAGATGTTCGCGCTCGTCGAACGCGTTGACGTCGTCGATGAACACGAGATCGCTCGCATCGATCATATCCCAGTAGCGATCGATCGTGAGCAGCATCGCCGAGCCGACGACGACGCGGATGCTGCCGTCGCGCAAGCCTTCTTCCGCTTCACGCCGGTCGGCCGGTGCGGCGCCGCCGTGGATCTGACCGACGCCAAGGCCCGTGCCGGCGAGACGCTCGGAGAAGTACGTGACGTGCTGACGGATCAGGTCGCGCGTGGGCGCGAGAATCACGACGTAGTTGTCGCCGGCAAGAATCGTGTCGACCGCGACGCGCAGCATCACTTCGGTCTTGCCCGAACCGGTCGGCGCCTGGAGCAGAAATTCGTGTTTGCCGTCGTCGAGGGCGGCGTTGATTTCGGTGATGGCCGCGCGCTGATCGTCGGTCAACGCGAACCGTTCGCCGGGCTGAATCAGTTCGTGGGCGGTGGCGACGGCCTGACAGTTGGCGTTGATTTGCGCCCAAACGTCGGCGTCGGCCGGAAGGGCTATGCGAGCGATAGTGCTCCTGCTTCCTGGTCGTCGGGTGGAGTTTCCGGCGCTTCGTCCGGCGTTGTTTCTAGCGGCACTTCGAGGAGCGCTTGGGTCATCGGCAACTCGACTTCACGCGGCTGGAGCGCGTCGAGGTCGACCGCCGGCAAATCGTCGAGCGAGTTGAGGCCGAACGATTCGAGAAAGTCCGAGGTGGTTTTATAGAGCAGCGGGCGGCCGGGCGATTCGCGGCGTCCCGATTCGATGATGAAGCGGCGGTCGAGCAACGTCGCGATCACGGAATCCGCACTCACGCCGCGGATCTCTTCGATCTGCGCTTTCGTCACCGGTTCGTTGTAGGCCACAATGGCCAGCGTTTCGAGCGCTGCGGGCGAAAGGTTGGTCTTCGGCGGAAGCAGGTAGGCCTCGACCGCGGCGCGCGCCGCAGGCGAACTCGCGAAGCGATAGCCGCCGGCCACTTCGCGCAGCACGAGACCGCGGCCGGCGAATTCTTCGTCGATCCGCTGCAGCGCGACCGTGACTTCGGATTCCTCCGCACCGGTGAGTTTGGCCAGCGTCTTGATCGAGAGCGCTTCGGAGGCGACGAAGAGCACCGCTTCGATGCTGCGCTGCAGTCCGCCGGTATCGAGCAGTTCTTCTTGCACCGGTTCCGCTTCAGATGCGACGTCGTCAGCCGGCATGCGCGACCTCCGCCGGCGGCGCCGGCAGCAAATCGATGTCGTCGAATGCGGCACTCTGCGCGACGAGAATCCGCCCGCGGCGAACGAGTTCCAAAACGGCCAAGAACGTAACGATGATGGTGAACCGATCTCCGTTGGCGACGAGTGCGAAGAAACTTGCCCGGCCTTCACGCCGCATGAGCCGCACGACGAGGTCCATCTGCTCGTTGAGCGAGACGCGTTCGCGGACGATCGTGCGAACTTCCGGTTTAGCCGAGCGCAGCGCCGCTTCGAGCGCGCGAGCGAGCTTGGCGACGTCGATCTTGTAGCGCTGGGTGATGTCGGCATCGGCATCGCCGCCCTCCGCGCGCACGTAGAACGCCGCGGCTTCTTGCGCGCGCGTCCACAGATCGCGGCTCGCATCACGATAACGCGAGTAGGCGATGAGACGTTCCCGCAAACGTGCTTCGACCGACTCAGCCGACTCCTCGCTCGTCTCGAACTCTTGGGGAATGGGCGGCAGCATGGCCTTCGACTTGAGGAAGACCAGCGTTGAGGCGATCACCAGGTAGTCGGCGGCGACCTCGACGTCGAGCACTTCCATCGCCGAAATGTAGGCGAAATACTGATCGGCGACGAGCGCCAGCGGCACCGTCGCGATATCGAGCTGCTGCTCTTTGACCAAATTCAACAACAGGTCCAGCGGACCGTCGAAAACGTCGACCGAGACGCGGCAGGCGCGCTCGTCAACCGGGGAGGCGGTCAAGATGCGCTAGAGTCCCTCATCGCCTCGAGTTCGAGCTCCGGCTGGTCCTCGGGCTCAAAGGCAAAAATGCTGTCGCCTTCACGCTCGAGATACTCGAGACCAAGGTCCACCAGGCGCTTCTCGTTGACGTACTTGAGCGCTTTTTTGGCGGCTTTGATCTCGAACCAGCGGGCCTCGTCGACCTCGTGGTCGTGGTTGTCGGTATGCCCCGAGAGGTAGCGCATGAGGTAAAAATGGACCGATTTCTTGTGTTTGGTGCGGTTCAGGTAGAACCAGTACGAGATGTCCGAAAGCTTGATCAGGATCTCAGCCCAACAGCCGGTCTCCTCGCGGACTTCCCGCAGGGCCGCTTGCTCGTGGGTCTCGCGGGCCTCGACGTGCCCCTTCGGAAGCGACCAGACGCGCGGCATCCCTCGCCCAATCAGGAGGGCGTCGAGAGTCGCACCGTTCCGCCGCAAGACGAGCCCGCCGGCGGAGACCTCATACTTGATCCGCATGTCTGAAAATCCGCTCCGTTCCGGAGGGGGTCTTCAACAAGTATACGCCCAGCTCCCAAGAAGGAGTTTGCCGACCGCACAAAGCTGGAAGGATTACCCTTTTTTATGCCACCGGAGGTCGGGTTGGCGGGCCGCGCGGGTCTCATCGACGCGGCTGACGGGCGTGTTTACCGGCGCATCGAGCACGGATTGCGGATTTTCGCGCGCCGCGATGAGAATGTCGCGCAATGCCGCGATGAAGCCGTCGAGCGTCTCTTTCGACTCCGTTTCCGTCGGCTCGATCATGATGCACTCCGGTACGAGCAGCGGAAAATAGACGGTCGGCGCGTGGTAACCGCGGTCGAGCAAGGCCTTGCCGATGTCGAGCGCGCGCACGCCGCTCTCGCGCTTGATCGACTGTGCGGAGGCGACGAACTCGTGCCGGTTGATCTCGTCGTACGGGATGTCGATCAGGTCGCGAATCGACGCGCGAATGTAGTTCGCGTTGAGCACCGCGAGTTGCGAGACGCGGGTGAGCCCGGCGGTGCCGTTGGCATAACAGTAGGCGAGCGCGCGCACCATGTGCGCGAAGTTCGACCAGAACGAACGCATCGTGCCGATCGCATCGGGCCGCTCGAAGTCGAGCGAGAACGTCAAGCCGTCGGAGGGCCAACGGCCGTCCGTCTCGCCGTACCCATCGGCACGCACGACCGGCGTGGGCAGAAACGGAACGAGGTGCGCGGCGACGCCGACCGGGCCCGCGCCCGCGCCGCCGCCGCCATGCGGAATCGAGAACGTCTTGTGCAAGTTCAAGTGCATGAGGTCGAAGCCCATGTCGCCCGGACGGCTGTTGCCCATCAGCGCGTTGGCGTTGGCGCCGTCGTAATACATCAGGCCGCCGGCAGCGTGCACGGCCGCCGCGATTTCGTGGATATGATCTTCGAAGAGGCCTAGCGTGTTGGGGTTGGTCATCATGCAGACGGCGGTATCCGGGCCGGCCGCCGCCCGGATCGCATCGACCGACACGCGGCCGCGCTCGTCGGACTTGAGCGAGACGACGTTGTAACCGACCATCGCCGCCGAGGCGGGATTCGTGCCGTGCGCGGTGTCGGGCACGATCACGGTCGTGCGCCGCGCGTCGCCCTTCTTCTTAAAGTACGCTTTAGCGATCAGCAGCGCGGTCAGCTCGGCGTGCGCTCCGGCGGCCGGGTTGAGCGAGAACGCCGCCATCCCGAAGAGCGAGGCGAGACTGCGTTCGAGTTCCCACATCACCGCGAGCGCGCCCTGGGCGAGTTCGTCCGGCACGAACGGGTGCACGTCGCGCAGGGCCGGCAGGTTCGCCAGCGCGTCGTTGATGCGCGGGTTGTATTTCATCGTGCACGAGCCGAGCGGATAGAAGACCGTGTCGATCCCGAACGTCTTTTGAGAGAGCCGCGTGAAGTGCCGCACGACGTCGAGTTCGGTGTTGTCCGGGAGCGGCAGATCGTCGCGCAGCAGCGCCGCCGGCAGCAGGTTCGCAATCGGCGGCGCCGGCGGCACGTAGCGATTCGCCCGGCCGTCCTGACCGCCGTCGAAGATCAACGGCGTTTCAAATGCCGGCGGGGGCATGTACCGCAACCTCCCGCAGCGCCGTCGCGAGATGCGCGATCTGCGCCGTCGTCGTAAGCTCGGTCGCGTTCATCAGCACGCAGTCGGCAAGCTCGGGATAAAAACGCCCGAGATCGAGGCCCCCGATGATGCGGTGCTTCCGCAACGCCTCGAGCACGCCGCTCGCCCGCCTGGGAACGCGGAGCACGAATTCGTTGAACCCCGGCGCCCGGAATACCACTTCGCAGCCGGGAATTGCCTTAACCGCCGCGCGCAGTTCTGCCGTGCGCGCTACGTTGTGCGCCGCGACGTCGCGCAAACCGGTCTTGCCGAGCGCGGCCAGATAGATGGTGGCGATCAGCGCGCAGTGGGCTTGGTTGGTACAAATGTTCGAAGTCGCCTTTTCGCGCCGGATGTGCTGTTCGCGCGCCTGCAACGTCAGCACGTAGGCGGTGCGTCCGTCCTTGTCGACCGTGCGCCCCACCAGCCGGCCCGGAATGCGCCGCATCTGTTCGCCCGTCGCCGCGATGAACCCGGCGTGCGGGCCGCCGTACGCGACGGCGTTACCGAACGACTGCGCCTCGCCTACCGCGATGTCGGCACCCCACGACGCCGGCGTGGCGAGGACCGCGAGCGCGAGCGCTTCCGCCGTTACGCCGATCAGCAGCGTGTTTGTCGCCTTGACGGCGGCGACGGCATCTGCCGGCGGAACGTCGATCGAGCCGAAAAAATTCGGCGACTGCACGACCACCGCGGCGTAGTGCTGGTCGGCCAGCAGCTGCTGCAGTGCGGCGAAGTCGGTCGTGCCGGACGCACCGTAGGGCAACTCGTCGATCGTGATCTCCAAACCACGCGCGTACGTCTGCAGCACCGCACGATAGTTCGGGTGCACGGCCTTCGACACGAGCACGGCCCGGCGGCCGGTGGCGTTGATCGCCATGACGACGCCTTCGGCCAGCGCCGTCGCGCCGTCGTACACCGATGCGTTCGCCACGTCGAGCCCGGTGAGCAGCGCAATGTAGGTCTGCCACTCGTAGATCGCTTGCAGGTAGCCTTGCGACACTTCGGCCTGGTAGGGCGTATACGAGGTCAGAAACTCGCCGCGCATCGCGAGCGCACCGATCACCGGCGGAATGTAGTGCCGGTAGACCCCGGCGCCGAGGAACGAGAGGTAGTCGCCCGCGCTCGTGCGTTGCGCGAACTGCTCGAAGCGCGCGGTGATTTCGATCTCGGAGAGCGCCGGCACGAGGTCGATCGGCGCTTTGACCGCGACGGCATCCGGCACGCGGACGAGTTCGTCCAGCGAACCAACGCCCACGACGCGCAACATCGCATCGATGTCGCGCGCGGTATGCGGGGTGTACAGCTTGTTTAGGCCTCGGCGATCAGCTTGTCGTAGTCGTCGCCCGACATCAGGTTCTTCTTCTCGGAATCATCGGCCAGTCTGAGCTTGTAGAACCAGCCGCCGTCATACGGTTCACGGTTGACCAGCGACGCGTCGGCTTCGACCGCGGCGTTGATCTCGACCACTTCGCCGCCGAGCGGCGTGAAGATGTCGGAGACGGCCTTCACCGATTCGACGACGCCGATGCCGGCAAATTGCTGTAGCGTCGCGCCGACGCGCGGCAGCTCCACGTACACGATGTCGCCTAGCGAATGCTGCGCGTAATCGGAGATGCCGATCGTCGCGATATCGCCGTCGAGCTTGACCCACTCGTGGTCTTTGCTGAAGAGCAGTCCCGCCGGTTGTGCCACCATTAGCCTCGCTTGTAAAACGGTAATGCGACCGTTGTCGCCGGATGTTCGGTACCGCGCACCTCGACTCCCAGCCGGGTTCCTGCGGTTGCGCTCGCCGGATCGAGTAACGCCGTACCGATGCTCTTGTTCCCAACGGACGGTGCGATCGAACCGCTGCGAATCTCGCCCGCCACGGTACCGTCGCGCAGAACGCGATAACCGGCACGCACGGGAACGCGGCCGTCGAGCACGAGACCGGCGATGCGCGGATACGCGTTCGCGGCCGCTTGCGCTTCCAGCGCTGCTTTGCCGGTGAAAAATGGTTTCGCAAACTTGACTGCCCAGCCGAGGCCGGCTTGCAGCGGAGTGATTTCTTCGGTCAGCTCGTGCCCGTAGAGCGGCATCCCCGCTTCGAGCCGCAACACGTCGCGCGCCCCGAGCCCGCACGGCGCGAGCACGCCGTGATGTTCGGCGAGCAACGCATCCCACAAACCCACGGCCGCATCGGCCGGCAAGAATACCTCGAAGCCGTCCTCACCCGTGTAGCCCGTCCGCGCCACGATCGCGGCCGCGCCGCCGGCCGTCGTCTCGACGCAGGTGTAGTATTTCAGCGCAGCGATATCGGCCGCGACCAACGGTGCGAGAACCTCGACGCTGCGCGGACCCTGCACCGCGAGGAGCCCGGTCTCGCCGCGAAGATCGCTGAGCTGCACGTCGCCGCGGCGCTCCGCTTCCAGGTAGGCCCACATCTTGTGCGCGTTGCCCGCGTTGACGATCAATAGCCAGCGGTCGGGTAAGCGGTAGAAGATCACGTCGTCGTGCGCGCCGCCGGCGGCATTGGTGAAGATGTTGTAGCGCGCCTGGAACGGCTTCATCATCGCAACGTGATTGACCGTGAGCGCGTCGGCCCAAGCAGCAACGTCGTCGCCGCGCAGCTCGAACTGCGCCATGTGCGAGAGATCGAAGAGCCCGGCACGTTTGCGCACCGCATCGTGCTCGGCCAGAATGCCCGCATATTGCACGGGCATCTCGAAGCCGCCGAACGGCACGATGCGTGCGCCGAGCGTGCGATGCACCTCGAACAGCGCGGTGCGCCGGAGCGGCTCTTCGTCCATCACCGCAACATTACGCGAAAACGTCGCCCGGCTTCGCAAGTTCGCGGCGCAAGTACAGCGGCAGGCTGAACAGGCGCCGGTGCGTTTCGGCATCGTAGAAGAAGTTCTCGCCGCGCAGTTCGCGCGTGTAGGCGTCGATCTTCGCCGGTTCGAGCGTCGCCACGTCCTGCGCGTCGCTGCACGCGATGAAGGCCCAGTCGTTGTCGAAAGCCGGCACGTGGGTGTAGAAGCTCGCCACGTGCTTGAAGTGCGCGCGCAGCGAGCGCGCCATCTTCGCGTGCAGTGCCATGTTGTGAAATCCGGCCGTGCTCGCTTGCAGCACGTACACGCCGCCCGGCGCGAGGCGCGCTTTGATGTCGCGGAATACCTCGCCGTTGAAGAGCGGAAACGACGGCGAATCAGGCAGCGGCTCGGTCAGGTCCGAGATAATCGCATCGAAGGTTCCGGGCTGCTTGATGAACGCCAGCGCGTCGCCGATGATCACGTTCGCGCGCGGGTCGTCGAACGCGCCGGCCGACCACTCGGGCAAGTACTTCTTGCACAGTTCGACGACTTCGCCGTCGATGTCGACCATCGTGCAGCGCGCGACGCCCGGATGCCGCAGCACCTCACGCAGCGTCGCGCCCTCGCCGCCGCCGAGGATCAGCACCTCGCGCCGGCCCGCGCTGCCGGCGAGAGCCGGATGTACCAGCGATTCGTGATAGATCTTCTCGTCAGCTTGCGAGCTCTGCGTGTCGCCGTCGAGCACCAGCATCTTGCCGAACACCGCCGTCCGCAGCACGGCCACCGACTGAAACGGCGTCCTGCCGGAGTAGTACAGCTCGTCGATCGCATGGTGGTGCTGTTCGGTATCGCTGAACTGCTCCACGTACCACTGATAGTGCTCGGTTTTAGGCATGGCCGGTTTGTATTAGTGAAAGAGCCCGCCGGACCATTGGTCCGGCGGGCTCTTCCGGTCTTAAGCGGACGTTATGGAAAAGGTCGAAGTTACGCCGTTCGCTCGAGCGAGCGTTCCTCGGCATCGGTGGTGACGATGTGGGTGAACTGGCCGCGGGACGCTTCGATCCCGCGCTTCACTTCGGTCGTGCGCATATTCGTTGCGCGGAGAATCTTGGCTGCATATTCGCAAGCCGCCCAGGGATCCGTGTGGTCGCCGCACGTGTAAAAATCCATCGCGGCATAACCGGTCTCGGGCCAGGTGTGAATCGACAGGTGCGATTCTTGGATAACGACGACGCCGGACACGCCTTGCGGCTGGAACCGGTGAAACGCTTTGGTGATGGGAGTGGCGTTGGCTTCCAGAGCCGCCTGCTCCATCATTTCAGCTACCGCGTCGACGTCGGTGAGCATGGCGGCGTTACAGCCGGACAGCTCGCAAACGATGTGCGTACCGAGTGCTTTCAATTCTTGGTTTACTCCTTAGAACAGATCTATCGGTTGGGAAATCCCACCTCCAGGCGCGTCGTCAAGCGCGTGCGGTACACCGTCTCGCTTGCGACCTTTCAGCGAACTCTTGCTGGCGTTGCCCCTTCTTGGCAAGCGAGCGTTCCGCTGCGATGGCGCGTTGGGCGCGCCGTCCCCCACGATTTTCGATTAAAAAGCCCCGGCTACGAACCGAGGCTAGGTCAAGTCCGACGCACATCATACCCCCCCACCCCCCCCATGTAAAGGCTTTTGCCATACTGATAAGGCAAGCGAGCATTAAGTTTAAAAGGCGCTCCGCCCCAGGCTCCGCGCCCCCCACGCACTGCGTGGGGCCCCCAAACCATCGGACCCCTCGACATTACGACAGGGCTTCGTGCCCCGAGGGGGTCCGAAAGTCTCGTTACCCTAAATAATTAAGAAACACCTGGACTATCTTGACGAACGTCTTCCTGAGGGGTACGCTCTACCTGATATGGCCGTCGAACTGAAGACCCAACCTGGAGACCTCATCGAAGAGTACCGGCACGGGTTTCACGACTCGGAAGACAAGTACGTGTTCAAGTCGGCCAAGGGGCTGACCCGGGACATCGTCGAGCGCATTTCCGAGATGAAAGACGAGCCCGCCTGGATGCGCGAGTTCCGTCTGAACGCGCTGCAGACGTTCCTCGACAAGCCGATGCCGACGTGGGGCGATACCGAAGCCCTCAACGCGATCGATTTCGACAACATCCACTACTTCGTGCGTTCCTCCGACCGCACCGAACAGTCGTGGGACGACGTCCCCGACGACATCAAGAAGACGTTCGACCGGCTCGGGATCCCCGAAGCCGAGCGCAAGTTCTTGTCCGGCGTCTCGGCTCAATACGAATCGGAAGTCGTGTACCACTCCGTCATCGAGGAACTCGAAAAAGACGGCGTGCTCTTCTGCGACATGGATACCGCGCTCAAGCAGTATCCCGAGATCGTCCAGAAATATCTCGCGACCGTCATTCCGGTCCAAGACAACAAGTTCGCCGCGCTCAACAGCGCCGTGTGGTCGGGCGGATCGTTCGTCTACGTGCCGCCGGGCGTCGAAGTGAAGATGCCGCTCNNCGCTGATCATCGCCGACAAGGGCTCGAAGGTCCACTACATCGAGGGCTGCACGGCACCGAAGTTCTCCACGTCGTCGCTGCACTCGGCCGTCGTCGAGCTGATCGCCATGGAAGGCGCCTCGATCCGGTACACCACGATTCAGAACTGGTACCGGAACATCTACAACCTCGTCACCAAGCGCGCCGTAGCGTACAAGAACGCGACGGTCGAGTGGGTCGACGGCAACATCGGCTCGCGCCTCACGATGAAGTACCCGGCGATCTATCTGATGGGCGAAGGCGCTCGCGGCGAGATCCTCTCGGCAGCGTTCTCGGGCGAAGGCCAGCACCAGGATGCCGGCGCGAAAGTCATCCACGGCGCGCCGAACACGACGTCGGTCGTGACGAACAAGTCGGTCTCCGCGCACGGCGGTAAGACGACCTATCGCGGCCTGGTCGAGATTCACAAGGGCGCCGTCGGCGCCAAGACGCGCGTGAAGTGCGACGCGCTCATCATGGACGACCTCTCCTCATCGGATACCAAGCCGACGATGAAGATCGACGAGCAGCACTCGACCGTCGAGCACGAGGCCTCGGTTTCGAAGATCGGCGAAGAGCAGCTGTTCTACGCGATGAGCCGCGGCTTGAGCGAAGCCGATGCGACCGCCATGATCGTCAACGGGTTCTTCGACTTCTTCGTCAAGGAACTGCCGATGGAATATGCGGTCGAGCTCAACCGTTTGATCAAGATGGAAATGGAAGGCTCGGTCGGCTAGTGCACCCGCTCCCCGCCGCCCTCGCCGCGTGCGCGCTCTTTGCCGCGCCCGTGGCGCTGTCGGCGCAGCAGTTCACGCAGCAACCGTTGCCGCCCAACGTGCGGACGATACCCCCCGTCAAGCGGCCGCACCCGGTGCCGACCGGCGCGATGCATCGCCCGATGCCGAATCGTCCGAACGGGAACCGGAATGGAACCATGTATCCGGTCGTGATCGACGGCAGCGTCGTCAACCGGTATCTCGCCACGCCGACGCCGGCGCCGAAGCACACGCCCGCCGCACATCACACGAATAACGGACAGGACGTCTTCGAAACCCACTCGACCGACGACGCAAAATGAGCGCCCCGGTCGCACGGAAGAGTGCGATCGCCCCGGGTGCGATGCTGCGGGTGGTGGTCGACGGTGTTCCGGTCCTGCTGTGCAACGTCGCCGGCGAGTTGTTCGCCGTTGAAGACGTATGCACGCACGACGGCGGCGAGCTCGACGGCGGCGTACTCGACGGCTGCCGCATCATGTGCCCGCGCCACGGCGCGTTCTTCGACGTCACGACCGGCAAGGCGCTGACCCTGCCGGCCGTCTCGCCGTTACCGACCTATCCGGTTACGGTCGACGGCGATGATGTCTCGGTCGACGTCTCTTAACCTCACTTAATACCTAGTAGCTCGACGTCGAAGATCAGCGTCGCGTTGGGCGGGATCACCCCGCCCGCGCCCTGCGCACCGTAACCGAGCTGCGGCGGGACGATCAGCTTGCGCCGGCCGCCGACGTGCATCGTCGCCACGCCTTCGTCCCAGCCTTTGATCACCTCGCCCTCGCCGATCACGAACGTGAACGGTTCGTTGCGGTCCCGCGAGCTGTCGAATTTCGTCCCGTTCGTCAACGTACCGACGTAGTGCACCGTGACGTGTTGTCCGGTCACGGGCTCGGGGCCCGTGCCGATCACCTCGTCGACGTACTCGAGCCCGCTCGGCATCTCCATCTTCTGTCCTACTTTCCCAGATTGTGCGGCCGGCGCCGGCGTGGCAGCGAACGCGGCGCCGGTCCCGATGACTAGAGCAAGCGTGACGGCGGCGAGCAGCATCTTCATATAACCCGGTCTTCGGCGGTATGAAAACGAACCTTGCCCGGCCGGATGGCGCTGCGCGCCGAAAACGATTCACCGTTTGTCGAATGTCGCACGGCTACGACTAAGGTACGATGCTGCCATGTCGAAGCGGTTTCTCGTGTGTCCGCCTACGCACTACGCGGTCACCTACGACATCAATCCCTGGATGACGCGGAACGTCGGGTATTCCGCGCCCGACGCGCAACGCCAATGGGATCGCTTCATCGAGACGCTCGGCTGCGCCGGCGCGGTCGAGTTCGTGCGCCTCGAAGCGAACGAGCACGTTCCGGATCTCGTCTTCACCGCGAACGCGGCGTTGATTTGCGGCAACCTGGCGATCGTGTCGAGCTTCCGCCACCCCGAGCGCCGCCGCGAACAGGGCATCTTTCGCGCAGCGCTCACGCGCGCCGGACTCGCGACGACCTTCCTCCAGCAAACGTATTTCGAAGGTGCGGGCGATGCGATGTTCGACCGCGTCCGGCCGCTGTGCTACGTCGGCTACGGCTGGCGCAGCGAACGCAACGCGACGCTGCAACTCCAAGAGATCGTCGGCTGCCGCGTGCTGCCGCTGCTGCTGGTGGACGAACGCTTCTTCCACCTCGACAAGGCGCTATGCGCGCTCTCGAGCGGCCACGTCATGGCCTACATGGACGCCTTCTCGCCGCACGCGCAGGCGCTCTTGCGCCGCGCGATCGAGCCGGAATATCTGATCGAGATCGATCTCGAAGACGCGCTGGCGATGGCGCCCAACGCGGTCGAGATCGACGATGCGGTCGTCATGCACTCGGCAAGCCGCCGCCTCCGGGAGCGCCTGCACGACGCCGGCTACCGCGTCTTCTGTACTGAACTCGACGAGTTCATCCGCGCGGGCGGGTCGGCCAAGTGCCTGACCCTGCAGCTCGACGACGGTCCGATCGCAAACCTCGCCGCCGTCTCCGCATAACTGTCGATTTCGCGTTCCCCGTTCGTCTCTGTTCTGACCGGAGGCGCTGACGTCGCCGGCACCTGCGAGGCGAGGGGAATCGAAATGGACTACATGGTGCTGCTCTATCAGGATCCGGCGACGTTCAACATGACCGACGCCGAACGCAACGCCGAATATGCCGAGTACGGCACGTTCACGGAAAAAATCCGCACCGACGGCACGTTCGTCGACGGATCGCCGGTCGACCCGGCGGGTTCGCGCCTGGTGCGCGTCGTCGGCGGCAAGACTGAGGTTATGAACGGCCAGCTTCCGACGCGCAAAGAGGCGCTGGTGGGCTACTACAAACTCAAGGGGAAGAACGCCGACGACGTGGCCAAGCTCGTCGCCACGATCCCGGCCGCGCGCAAGGGCTTCATCGAAATTCTCCCCGAGATCGACATGTAGAGCACTCGCTTCAAGCGAGTGCTTCGCGTTCGGGTCCTCACGGTTGTTCTACGCGGAGTGTTGTGAAGGACCCGAGCGGTAAAACCGCCCCTAACGGGGCGGTTTTACCGCTACTAGGCTGATGACGTCGGCGGCGGGGAAATCTTTGTCGATCAGCTGGTAGCGCGCGCACAGATCGATCATCGGCTGCAGATACCGCGGCTCGAGATACTCGGCGTCCATGAAGCGCACGCTCTTGGCGACGACGTCGGGAGCGACGCCGCTGTAGGCCGCCACGAGATCGACCGTGTCGGCCGGATGCGCGTTCGTATAGAGCGACGCCTCGTGCATCGCTTTGGCGAAGCGCTCCATCGCATCGCGATTCGCCGCTACGTACGGCTCCATCGCGGCGAAGCCCGCCGTCATGCCGGTGCCGACCGCATCGTAGGGCGCGGCCAAGATGCGAACCTTGCCCGTCGCAACGGCTAAGCTCACCGCCGGCTCGTTGAGCGTCACCGCGTCGGCGCGATGCTCTTCGAGAAACGCGGTGCCCGCCGAGGCCGGCACTTCAACAACTTTCAGCGTTTTCGAATCGCCGCCGGTCTTGTCGATCCAGGCCAGGCTCGCCGCCGCGTTGATGTCGCGCAGCGATGCCGACCCGAGCGTCTTGCCGATGAGATCCTTGCCGCTCTTGATCGGCGAATCGGCCAACACGAGGATATCGGTCTGCGATTTGCCGGTGAGCTGCAGATTACCGGGCGCGACGAACGTCATCGGCACGTTGTGCGTGTGGGCTTGGACCAGCGTAAGGATGTTCGTGTACGCGATGTCGGCCGCGCCGCCGCTCAGCGCAGCGGCCGCCGCGGCGCCGCTGGCCACGATCGACGTCTGCACATCGAGCCCGTACTTTTTGAAGATACCGGATTTCACGCCGTAGTACACGGCTTTATAGCCGTCGTTCGGCGGCCCGACGGCGCGCACCACGGTCAACGCAGATTGACCTTGCGCGACGTGAAATGCGAGCAACACCGCGGATGCGGCAAATGCCAACGGGAACCCTAGACGCTTCATACGATCAGCCTCCCCAAACGCGACGTGCGGTTTCGACGAGCAGATCGACTTTGCGCCATTGCTCGTCTTCAGACAACTGATTGCCGGCCAGCCCCGACGCAAAACCGCACTGCGGGCTGAGCGCGAGTTGTTCGAGCGGCAAATATTTGGTGGCTTCGTCGATGCGGCGGATCAACTCGTCCGGCGATTCGAGCGCACCGCGCTTGGTCGTGATCAAGCCCAGCACGACGACCTTCCCCTTCGGCACGAAACGCAGCGGTTCGAAGCCGCCCGAACGTTCGTCGTCGTACTCGAGCAAGAAGCGCTGGTGTTCCAGACTTCCGAACAGCTGCTCCGCGATCGCTTCGTAGCTGCCCTTGCGGTGCCACTGGCTGCGGCTGTTGCCGCGGCAGAGGTGGATGCCGAACGTCACGCCGGGAAAACCGCGCACGACGCCGTTGTCGGCGCGAATCGAGCGTTCGAGATTGCGCACCGGATCTTCGCCCCGGCTGCGCATTGCGGCGAGCGTGTCGGCGTCGACGTACGCGGTGTAGCCGGGAGCGTCCATGTGCACGTAGCGGCAACCGGCGACCGCGAGGCCACCGATGATCTCGCGCTCCACGCGCACGACCTCGCCGAGAAATTCGTCCAGACCGCCGGGATAAACATCGAGCGATTCTTCGTAGGCGTAGCGCTGGCCGATGCGATCGGGCCCGATCAGCGTGACCGTGGCCGGGCGTGTCGCGACGCTCGCGGCGAAACGGTATTCTTCGAGCGGCGCGTTGCGCACCAACTCCAATCGCCGCGTCACCGGACAACGGACTTCGTTGCCGTGCTCCTGGTCGAGCACTTTCACCGCGCCGGCTTCTTCGGGCGATTTCGTCACCATCGCGCGCGTGAGCACCGCGCGCCACGGCTCGGTGCCCGCCACATCGGCAAAGCTTTCCATGAAGTGCCGCCGCCGGAACTCGCCGTCGGAGACGATCGGCAACCCGTGCGCTTCTTCTTGCGCGATCAGGGACGCGATCGCCGCGTCCTCGAGCGCATGCAGCTCGGCGGCGTTGTCCGCCCCCCGGGCGAACGCGGCGGCCGCATGCTTGAGCTCAGGCGGCCGGAGGAAGCTGCCCACGATGTCGACGCGAAGCTGATCGAGGCTGGGCGTGGCGGCGGTACTCATTTTTACGCCTTGCGGCGGCCCCCTCAGGGCTCCTTCGCGATGCTTATATCGCTAAACGAGATAGCCATAACCAGCGGCGAAGCGTTCATTGACGAAGCTCCCGCGTTCTGATAAAATACCGCGGTTATGTACGCGATCATTGAGACCGGCGGCAAGCAGCTGCGCGTTGCCGAAGGCGACGTCATCCGCACCGACCTCATCGACCAGGAAGTCGGCTCCACGGTTACCTTCGATCGCGTGGTCCTGAGCTCGAACGGGAGCGCCGTCAACATCGGCACCCCGATCGTCAGCGGCGCCGTCGTCTTGGGCACCGTCCTGCGCCAGGCCAAAGACAAGAAGATCCTGGTCTTCAAGTACAAGCCGAAGAAGCGCGTCCGCAAGCTCGTCGGGCACCGCCAGCGCTTTGCGGAAATCCGTATCGAAAAAATCACGCTGCCGGTCTAGTCCGGTGGTCACGGTGACGTTTCGCAGGGACAGCCGCAATCGGCTGTCCTCTGTTTTTGCCGAGGGTCATGCCGGCTGGGCCGATGCCGGCGAGGACGTGGTCTGCGCGGCGGCGTCGGCGATCCTTCAAGCGGCGTGGGTCGGTCTCACCGACCACGCGCACGTCGAGGTCGAAGGCAAACGTACGGGGGGGCGCCTTGCGATGCGCTGGGCCGAATCCGAACGCGAGCGCATCGACGTGCAGGCGATCGTGGCGACGGCCGAACTCGCAATCGTCCAGATCGGACGGCAATTTCCCCAACACGTACGCGCGCGAACCGGCCAAGAGGTGTAACCGGCGCGAAGTTTTTGGGTAGAGTTACGTCGAACGGAGCCCAAACAATGACCGACTCGAGCAAACCCCCGACGAACGATCCGGGCCAAAACGCACCCGATCCCGGTGATGCGGGGCGCACCGTCATGGTCGGCGTTCTCGGCGGCATCCTTTCGGCTGCCGGATACCTCGTGTATCAGCGCCTCCCGGAAGAGCAAAAGGACCGTCTGCATCGCCAGGTGCGCGGACTCCTGGAATCGCGGATCAACGAGATCCGCCAAAACTTCAACCTTTAGGACCGCCTACGGCGGCAGGTCGTGGTCGCCCGCCGCGCCGCTCGGCGCGCGCGGCGGCATGACGTCGTGGAACGGCGACGCTGGGACGACCGGATCGTGCGCCGCGTAGGGATGGTCGGCGGCATGCGGGTGCTCGCCGGCGTATGGTTCGGCCGCGTACGGTTCGGCCGCGTAGGCGTCGTGGACCGGCGGTTCGTACGGGGCCGGCGTTATCGTGGGATTGACCGGGTCCTCGAGCAGGTGGGCCCGCGAAATATCCGGGCCGTAGCTGTGATCGTCGCCGGCCCGCTCCATCTCGCGAATGAACGACTGCGAGGTGTTTTGCACGTCGCGGACCAGTAGCCCGACTTTCCGCGCGACCTTCGGCAGTTGTTCCGGACCAAAAAACATGAGGGCTGCCGCACCGAGCATTGCCATATCAGGAATCGAGAGCATCCGGAGGGTTTCTTCCCGGCCCTGGGTAACGGCACATGCCCCGTCCCCTCACGGCGGCGGGCTAATTTTTGAGAGCCGGCGGCGCCCCTTCTTGAAGATCATCTACACCCGCGGCAATCGGACGGAGACGTTGGCCTCGATTGCCACGCTCCGCAAGATTCTCAACCGCTTCGTTGCTCATCGCGTTTTCTACGAGGTGAGTTCACGAAATAAGCGCGGTCATGAGTTCTTTTCGGCGAAGAATGCGTTCGTCGTCGGATCGATCGAGATCGCCAACCGCGACTACCTCACGATCACGATTTTCGATGCGCACAATAACGCGCACTCGATCGAGATCCTCAACCCGGCCGCGATGCGCATCTACGACGATACGCTCGGCAAAGGCTTTGCCGTTTCGTTCCTCAGTGAAAGCGCGGGCGTGGAATCGCGCTGTTATTTGCGCGACGAGGGCGAGGACGGCGACGCGATCCAGGCGCGCTGCGAACTCGAGAAAATCACGTTGCCGCAACTCTTCGAATATCTCGAAGAGATCCGCACGATCGACGCGATCGCGACGCCGCCGCGCCTCGGCCCATAGGCTATTTCAGCGCGTAAACGATTTCTTTGAAGACTTCGGGGTCTTTGCCCAGCAGCATGCGCGTGTTCTGATCGTCGGTCGCCAACGCCGTAATGCCGAGCGCGAGATGGCGCGGTAAGAAACGTCCGCCGTTTGCGCGCTTTGCCGATTCGTTGAACAGCTTGAACGAATCGCGATTGAACCAGCGCTGATACTGGCCGTCGCTCGAATGGAAGACGACCGTGTCGTAACGCACGAACGGCGGCTTTTCGCCGCGCGGCATGATCCCTTCGGGAACTTCGTGCACGCCGCCGGCCGACGGTTGCCGCGCCGCAGCAACGATTCGCCCGCGCTCGAGTACCTCGGCGAGCGCACCACCGACTTTTGAATCGTCGAGTAGCGCCAGCAAAATATGCGACGGCGCCACGAACGAGGCTCCGTATTCGACGGCAAAGGTCACCGCTGACCGGCAAACCGCGAGCAGTTCATCCGATAGGAGTACTTGATCCTGATCCATCAGGACGGGTCATTCTTGCGCCGCCGCTCCAACCCCGTCGCCCGGCGTAATTCGCGTACGGCATCACTTCGGCGGCCTGCCCGGCGGTAGGCCACCCCCAGGTTGTGGTGGGCTTCCGGGTAGTCCGGGTCGAGAACAATCGCCGCCTCGAAACGGGCGATGGCACCGTCGATGTCCCCGTCCTCGAGCAGCAGGTTGCCGGCGTTCACGATCGCCGGGACGCACGCGGCGAATGTGCGCAGAGCCTCGTCCAGCGCCGACTGGGCTGCCGGCCGGTCGCCGCGGGCCAGCGCGAGCAAGGCCCGCTTGTTGTGGGCCAGCGCGCGGTCCCGGTCGGCGCCGGCCGCCGCGAGGGCCTCATCAAAGCAGCGCTCGGCTTCGTCGAGATCGCCGGCACGCAGGGCCCGCGCTCCGCGCTCGAGCGGACCGGCCGGTGCCAGCGGGGCCATTCCAAACAGTCGCACGAAGAAGGACACCGCTCCCATGTTGCACGTCGACGTCNNGGAGATGTTCGCCCCGGTCATCGGGTTGTCGATCGTCGGCCGCGCCATGGAGCGCGGGCTGATCGAGGTCCGCATGCACGATCTGCTCGACGGCCTCGAGCCGGGCGCGCGCGCCGACGAACGGCCCTACGGC
>PLRU01000005.1 GCA_003164045.1 Candidatus Lustribacter telmatis | reverse complement strand
TCGCCGAAGAGGGCACGGTCGAACGAGGCGGCACGCTGCCCGCAAGCGTACTCAGCGAAGCGCAAGAAGTGCTAGACGACGCCGAAGACGGCAGCCACCTGCACCTCCACGAATCGGAAGACGACTAGCTATCTGTCATCCCGAGCTTGTCGAGGGACCGCCTCAATCGTCTGTCGTTCGATCTTGTAGACGAAATAGTAGGGCAGGCTGCTTGGCAGTTCCCTCACGGGGCTAGGGGCGACGACGTTCGCCACGGATAGCGACGTGCTGCGGTTGGCGTAGAGGATCACCGGCCTGACGCGGGCCCATCGTTGGTACGCATCGGCGTATTCGCCGGGTACGGCTTTTACGATCAGCCGATCGCCGAGTACGCCTTCCACGTTTTTCCCATAGCCGAGCGTGGTTGCGTCGTACCAGGCCGCCACCACGATCGCGTTATCGGGTGTGTCGTGACGCACCGCATCGATCACGTTTTGCGCACCGCCGTACGATGTCTCGGCGATCGTGCCGCGGTTCTCGTACCAGGCGTCCACGGCGCAGCAAACGAGCGCGAATGCGCCGAGCCGCGCGACCAGCGTTGGAGACACGCGCGGTAGCGGCAACCGAACCGCGGCCGCGGCTACCGCAGCGCCGGCCGCGGAAGCGACGAGAAAATAGCGATACAGCTCGACGTCGTACTTGTACCCATTCGCAAAGAGCAAACCGCCGGCCGTACCGGCGACGATCACGCTCAGCGCGCGGCGGTCGCGCAGCGCGAGCGCGATTGTGCCGAGCGCGATGAGGATCAGGAACGCGTCGCCGTACTGCGCGCGCGCATGTTCGAGCCAGAACGGAATCGCCATCGGCACGCGCATGAGGTTCATCGAATTCCCCACGGCCGACCCGGCGTTGATCTTGCGCGCGAGCACGACGTTGAGAAATCCCGCGCGCGTGCTGGGGTGATTGAGATCCCAGTCAATGCCGCCCTCGCCGTAGAGCGGGGCGGCGTCGTTCGGATCGAGATGCTGCGCGGCGACGATCGACGAGCGGATCGGGAAGTAGCCGTAAAACAACAGGGGCACCAGCAACAACGCAAGGCCGGCGGCGGCGATGCGCAGTGAGACGCGCGAACGCTGCCACAGGGCGGCGACGGCGAGTGCGGGCAGCACCCAGATCGTCTCCGGTTGCGTGGCTAACCCGAGACCCGCCGCACCGCATGCAAGGAGCAATGCCCGAACGAGGCCGTTACGCGCGAACGCGACGCACGCGGTTAGCGTAACGAGGATGAACAGGCCCGAGAGCGTGTGCGGCGTGGCGAACGCTGCGCCATGCCAGACGACGCTGCCGAGCGCGAACGTGAGCGCCGCCGCAATCGCCGCGATGACTCCGGCATCGAGCAGCATCGCCAGCCACGCAACTGACGCGGCGGTGAGCGCCGTGCACATGGCCGAGAGCGCGTTCATGCGCCAGGCGACCGAACTCAGCGGCAGCGCGTGCGCCCACGCCCAGCCCGCAAGCGTGTAGAACGGAAATCCGGTGGGATGCGCGACCCCGAGGATCCACGGCACCGTTTGGTACTCGGCCGTGTCGCCGGTGCGAACTTGCACGGGCAACGCCGGAAGATAGAACAAAACGGCGACGGTAAAAACCGCCGCCGTTAGCAGGACCGGATTGTTGCGCGCTAGTCGCAGAAGCCGCTTACGTCGATCGACGTGATGCCGGGATTGGTGGCGATGCTCCCGAGGTTCAGTTCATCGACGGGGGCGTAATCCTGTTCTATCGCGTAGACGCCCGGATAGAGGCCGCCGTTGTTGTTGTAGTCGTTGGCGATCGCACCGGCCGGATTCGTCACCGAGAACTGAAACGTCGCTCCCGCTGAACCGCTCGGAACGGTCGGAAACGTTTCTGTGTAGCCGACGTTCTGGGAGCCCGCTGACGTGTCCGACGACACGGTGACGCCGCCGGTGATCTGGTCGAACGTGTAGGTCACGAGAACAGGGGTCGCGATACCGCCGGTGCCCGTCTGTTGCCCGGCGGTGAAGTAATTGCTCGCGAAACCGCCCGACGGGTCGGCTGCGAACGCGTAGAATGGTCCGACCGTTTGTCCGGGTGAGCAAACGCCGGAACTGCCGGAGAAATTGAACGAGAAGCCGGAACTGCCCGCATTGAATGCCTGCGCGTCACCGTTCGCGTCGGTCGTGCCGGTCATCATGCCGACGAGGGCGACGTTCATCTGCATCGTGAGCCCGATGAGGGGCGCGGAACCCGCCAGGAACGAGTTATTTCCGAGATCGGCTTCGCCGATTGCGAGGATAGCGTTACCGAGGCCGCCCCAACTTTCGACGGCGACGATCTCTTGCGCGTCGGTTGAGTACAGCGGAACGTTGATCGTCTGCGAGCCGTCGGCCGTTGCTTGGATCGCCACGCCCGGTGCCACGTCGGTGACAGAGCTCAGAGTGGTGTCGACGACGAAGACATCGATTATAGCTCCGCTGCCCGGGTTGACGTATGCCGGCAGGCGGCTTCCTGCGGGCGTCTTCGCCGTGACTTTGGCTGCAGCTTTCGCCACGGCTTTCGATGAGAGTTTCGCCTTATGGAAGTTCGCCGGAAACACGATGCGCAGGCTAGCGGTCGCAATCGGCGTCTTCGACGCGGGCGCCGTGGTCGGTGCCGTGGTCGCCTTTGCCGGCGTTACCGGTGCGCTCGCACCCCCGCCGCCGCACGCTGCGAGCAGCGATGCCGCCAGCGTGAGCGCGCTGATTCGTAGCACTGCGCTCATTTCCGTCCCTTGCTGCCGATGATGACTGTTGGGTTGTTAACCGAGATACTGACGTCTTGGAACGGATTCGTTCCGTCGTTGATTTCGAAGGTGCAGACGCCGTTGAAGGGCGGGTTATTGTAGTTCACGGTGATCGTTGCCCCGCCGCTGTACGCAACGGGCCCGCTTGCGAGATTCGTGACGGCGGCGCAGTTACTGCTGCCATTAGGCGATCCGTTGAGTGTGTCGATCGTGACGCCGATATTGCCACCAGACGCATCGGCCGCGATCGCCTCACTGACGTTAAAGGTGTCGCTCGAGAGGCCGACGTCGGTTGGATACTCGATGCTGAACGGTGACGGCGGTCCGCCGAAGTAGCCGCCGGGTGGCGAGACGGTCATCCCGTGATTGGTGAACGAGTAACCCGAAGTCGTCGAGTACGGCTGCGTAAAGAGGTTCGTTCCGCCGGTGGTTACGGCGACGTTGATGTCCGGCTGTGCCGAACCGTCGGCCGCAAGCGAACTCGAGATCAGGAGATCCGATGCCGGGTTCGTCGGCGAGACATTGAACACCATCGGGAACGTCGCTCCGCTGATGCCTTGCGCGGTCACGGTCAATTGCGTGATGAGATTCCCTGACTGGTCGAGCACGCCGTCGGTTTCACTACCGACGTCGTTGCCGGCGGCATCGAAGAGCACGACTTGAGCGTCGAAATTTCCGCTCGCTTGTCCGGCAAAGAACGGCGGCGGCGAAGCCGACACCGGCGCCACCACGATCGTTTCGATAAGTGGTTGGAACGTGAGCGTCCCGCCATTGTTCGCGGTGCCTTCGGTGAACGCGTTTGCCAGGAAGCTCGTCGTGGCTTGACCGATCGGTATGCCGCCCTGGGTGATTTGAACGAGGACTGTCGATGAGAACGCGATCGGAACCGGCACCACGATCGTACAGGTGGACGTCGTGCAGGTTCCGGTCGAAATGAGAATGGGACCGCTCGAGGGGGTGACCGATGAGGTCACGCCGTCGGTCGTCGACTGGATGAATGTTGGTGCGCGCTTCGTGCCGGCGCGAAACTTGAGTTTGCTTGCCTTTTTCGCCGGGATCTTGATCGTGAGCGTGACGCCGACGGTGCCCGGAGGCAGGGTCGCATTCGAACTCGGCGAGGCGCCGCCGGCCGGAGCCGACGAGACGACTTTGGGTGCGGGCGCCGGTGCGCTCCCGCCGCCGCCGGAACAGGCGGCTGCGAGAGCGGCACCGAGTGCGATGAACGAGGCGGCTGCGAGTTGCTTCGTGTTCATGTTATTGGCCCGTGAACGACGTGGAGGTTACGGTGACGGGTATTGTCGCGCTGAACCCGTTTACGTCGGTCACCTGGACCGTACAGTATGTCGATGCGTTACCGGGGATGTAGCCTACCCCGGTAACCTGTAGCGGGGTAATGGAGAAGGTTGGACTCCCACCGGATTTGGTCGGCGTCGGTATCGACACGATTGTCGAGCACAGGTTGCCGCCGACCGATCCTGCGAGGATCGTTGCCGTCATCGATCCGGTAAAGGACGGTTCTGACGTGACGATGACACCGTTCGTTCCGAGGAAGAGCTGCAAGTGATCGGGGACCGATGGTGCCGCGGCTGTCAACGTAAGCGGCCCGTACACCGAAATGGGATCGTTGTAGTTGGAGCCATTCGCACCGGACGAACTGACCACGGTGTTGTTAGTGAAGCTGCCTATCGTTGCCGGCGTTCCGCTGACGGTGACGACCGCGGCGGATGCGCTCGGTGCGAGGACCGTGCCGTTCGTGCACGTTACGACGACCGGAATACCGGCGCTGCTGCACGCCCAACCGGCACCGCTGCCGGTACCGCTCATGCCGCTCGGTAGGGTGTCGGTCAGGGTGATCAGCGACGACGTCGCCAGCGTTCCGGTGTTCTGCACGGTGAGGCTGAAGCTGCCGGCGGTGTTGACTTCGAAGTTGCCGTCAGTGAGGCCGTTGGTCACGCGCGTGATGGCCAAGTTCGCGATTTGCGCGACGACCGTCAGCACGTCGTCGATCTCGACGTCTTGGTAGTAAAACGGTGCGTTCGCGAAACCGCCGCCGTAGCCGTCAAGGTAGAGGTCCTGCGGCGTCGATCCCGAGCTGACCGATAGGTTGACTACGAGCGGCATGCTGCTGCCGGCCGGTATGACCGAATTCGTGACGCAGTCGATATACTCGCCGTAGTACGGCGTACAAGTCCATGCCGGGTTGGCCTGGCTCACCAGGTTGAGCCCATAATAGTCCGTCAGGTCGACTTCGACTTGGCCGCTGGTTGCTGCCGTGCCGCTGTTTGTGACCGATATTGTCTCGGGCGCGGAGATGCTGGTCGTCAAGGGATCGACGTGCGTTGCCGAGAGCATCAGAAATGGTGCCGGCGGTGGGATGGAAACGCTGTATGTGAGCGCCGCCGTTGTTTGCAACGTGCCGCCTTGCGGCGTGTACGTTGCAACGAGCGAGGGAGAGAACGGGCTGGTCTGGGGCGACGTTACCGTGCCGACTGCCAGTGTAATTTGATCGGAGGGCGCGTAGACGATGATGAATCCGCCGTCACTCGATGTGGAGGCTGACCCGGTATCTTGCGTGCTCAAGCCGGCGTACGCGACGTTGAGCGAAACGCTGTTCGCCGGCATGCCGTTCAGACTGAGCTGCACTTGGATCGGAATGTCGAACGTCGTCGGGTTGATAATCTGGTTGCCGACGGCGTCGAGCGCGATCACGAAAATGCGCGACGTTAACGGTCCGGCCGGCGGAGGCGTGGGGGAAACGATAGCGGCAGTGGCAGTACGCCGGCTCGCTGTTGCGCCGGCGCGCGTCGTCGAAAGCGATTTAGCCGTCGTTGTCGCCGGATTGTGGCGCGCGCGCATCGCACGCGCCTTGGCGTCGGGACTTTGCGAGCGGGCGATGGCCGAGTCGTTAACGTTGTTCGAAGGATTGGCGTTGCTAATCGAGGTTACCGAGCTGACGAGTTGCACGCTCGCGACCGGACCGTTCAGCACCAGGCTTTGAGTATTCGTGGAGTTTTGTTTGACGGTCAGAAGTATCGCGCCGCTGCCCAATGGATTGCCCGTGCCGTTCGCGGTCGTGTAGGTCGTCGCGAGAAAAATGTCCGTGCCGACGGGCGCGTTGAGCGAGAAGGTGCAGGTCGTCGCGCCGTTCGCGACCGCGCAGTTGGGATTGCTAGGACCAGCGGTGAGGTTGAACGGCCCCTGTGCGGCCACGGTCGCGCTATTGCCATTCACGCTTAGAAGGTTGAGCGTCATCGAGCCGCTGTTCGGGGAGATGTATTTCGGCGTGCGCGCGTTGGCCGCGGTGTTGGTCTTGCCCGGGATCGTGACTTGGAGCCGCACGGATTGCGTTGGCGTCGTGGTCGTTCCGCCGGCGCCGGGCGTCGGGGTTGCCGCGGGGAGAAGGCTGCCCGTGGAGATACCGGGCGTCGAGCTGCCGCCGCCGCCTCCGCCCCCGCAGGCGGTGGCGAGCGCCGTCGCGCCGATCATCAATCCGATGAGGAATGGCTTTTTAAGCAACAACCTACTCGCTCTCCAAATAAATAGAAAAACCCATCGTCTTAACCCCTGGAATCGGCAAAAGCGACCCGTCTATTTACCACCAAGGGTTCGCTTATACCGCTAACTCGGACTGCCGCCTAGCGAAGCGGGAGTAGCCTCCCGGTCCATAGAGCAACGCCGTCCACCTGTTGGGCGACCGCTCACTTAATGTAACCGATCCCACCGCGCCCGCAAACGTCGGCCATCACACCTGGGGGCTTTTGCTTCAGCAGCCGACCAAGCCGGCATTCCCGCCTAAAAGTCGCGCTCGGCACGGTCACGACATGGCCCTCGGCGAAGGAACGCGGATGACCGTCTCCCCGATGCGGCCCTG
>PLRU01000035.1 GCA_003164045.1 Candidatus Lustribacter telmatis | reverse complement strand
TGGAGCGGGCGGCGGGAATCGAACCCGCGACTCTTGCTTGGAAGGCAAGGGCATTACCATTATGCAACGCCCGCGCTCGATCGGCTGGAAAGGTCTTACCCGCGCTTGTTTGCGATCCTGTCCAATGGACGCGCGCCGATTGCGCGGCGCACGTCCGGACTGGTGGGCAGGGTTGGATTCGAACCAACGTACCGCGTTAAGCGGGCCAGGTTTACAGCCTGGTGCCTTTAACCACTCGACCACCTACCCACGAGGTCGACCGCCTACAGTACGAGCCGGGCCCGACCAGGTCCTACCGGCCCCCGAGGGCTTCCCATATTCCGTTCTGAATATATGTGGCTGGGCCGACGTCGCATAGCGGTCGATTGCACCAGTTTTGTAAACTGGAATACCACACCGTGGGTTCGAGTCCCACCGTCGGCTATCTCTCTTAACGGCACGATAGCGGCTGTCCCTCGACTACGCGCCTGCGGCGCTGCGCTCGGGATGGACAAATTAGAAAGAACCGTGCCAATAGAAAACGAGGCTCCCGATCAGGAGCCTCGTTTGTTTTGTTAGGGGAGTTCGATTTCGGCGAGGTTCTTTTCGATCTTTCGTTTGACGCGTTGGAGCGCGTTGTCGATCGATTTGACGTGACGGTTGAGGTCACGCGCCATCTCTTGATAGCTCTTGCCCTCGAGATATGAGAGCAGCACTTGCGATTCGAGATCGGAGAGGTTCTCTTGGATGCGCGACTTGATGTCTTCCGAGACTTCTTGGTTGATCACCAAGTCTTCTGGATCCGACGTCTTGTTCGAGGGCATCACGTCGAGCAGCGTGCGCTCGCTATCTTCGTCGTAAATCGGCTTGTTGAGCGAGATGTACTGGTTGAGCGGGATGTGCTTCTGTCGCGTCGCCGTCTTGATGGCGGTGATGATCTGTCGCGTGATGCACAGCTCGGCGAAGGCCCGAAAACTCGAAAGTTTGTCGGCCTTGAAGTCGCGGACGGCCTTATAGAGCCCGATCATCCCTTCTTGGATGATATCTTCGCGATCGGCGCCGATGAGAAAATAGCTTTTAGCCTTGATGCGGACGAAATTCTTGTACTTGTTCAACAAGAATTCCATCGCCAGACTCTCGCCCGCTTTAGCAGCGGCGACGAGGTCCTCGTCGGGACGCTCGCTATAGTCGAGTGTCGCCGGCGGCGCGGGTTGCGTGAGCGCCATCGATTCCTACCTTACCCTCGGGAGTGGACGCGCGAGAAAACGCAGGCCGAAGCCCATCGGACCGCGCGCATCCGGACTAGTATAGGAGGGTCCTGCAAGAAAATCAAGGACGGAACTCGCCTTTTATGCGTCTTTACGCTGGCGGACCGCCTCATAAAGCAGGATTGCGGCCGCCACGGAGGCGTTAAGGGACTGGGTTTTCCCGTACATCGGGATCGCGACCCGGTAATCGCACTCCCGGCCCACGAGGGGAGCGATACCTTCACCCTCGGCGCCGATCACGATGGCGAGGTCGCGGTTGAAGTCGGCCTCGCCTAGCGGCACGGTGCCCTCGCCCAGGGCCGCCCCGGCCACCCAGATGCCGGCCTTCTTCAGGGTCCGGATGGCCTGGGAGATGTTCGAGACCCGGGCGACGGGCAGATGGGCAGTCGCGCCGGCCGCTGCCTTGCGCACGGTCGCGTTGATCCCGGCCGAGCGGCGCTCCGGCAGCACCAGGGCCGTCCCGCCGAGGGCTTCGGTCGTGCGGATGATCGCGCCGACGTTGTGAGGGTCGGTCACGTGGTCGAGCACCACGAACAAGCCGGGGCCTTTGCGGGGCAGCGCGATTGCTTCTTCGAGGGTGATGTAGTCGAACGGCGCGCCGTAGGCGACGACGCTCTGGTGCGCCTTATAGGGGAAGTTTGCGAAGAACGTGCGGTTCTCGAAGCGGACCTGAACGGGCACCTGGCCGGATCGCGCGAGTTCGAGCAAGTTGCGCAGCGCCGGGTCGTTCTTGCGCTCGTCGCCGATGTGGATGCGGCGCAGCGGATCGCCCGCGACGAGCGCTTCGTGCACGGCGTGAATGCCGTAAATGACGTCGTCGAGATCGACGCGTGGAGCCGGCGGGCGATGCCCCCGCTGCGGCGTTATCCGCCGCTGACGGTCCACGTAGTCGTTCCATCCTTGCCGTCGGTGAGCACGATGCCTTCGGCGGAAAGTGCGTTGCGCAAGCGGTCGCCGAGCGCAAAGTCGCGCGACTTCCGCGCCGCATTGCGCGCCTCGACCACGAGCGCAATGCTCTCGGCCGGACTCTCGCCGTTGAACGACACCGCGTCGCCCAGATTCGCGCGCAGCCGCTCGATCGTTGCCGGATCCACCGCGGCGACTTCGGCGACGACGACATCGCGTGTAAGCAGTTCGCCGACGCCGAGCACACCCAGCGCATCTTCGAGCAGCGCCCGCGCCGCCGTCGCCGCGGCGCCGGCATTCGCGGCAACGATCTTCGGCGCGGCATTCGCCACGTCGAAGAGCACGCCGACCCCGCCGGCGGTATTCATATCGTCGTCGAGCGCATCAAAGAACCGCACGTTTGCCCCGGCAACGAGCTCGTCCAGCTCGGCATTCGCGCCGGTACCGTTCACCGCAGTGAGCGCATCGTAGGCGCGGCGCAATTTCTCCGCGCCGCTGCTCGCCGCGCCGATCGAATCTTCGGTGAAGTTCATCGGCTTGCGGTAGCCCGTCTGCAAAAACAGCAACCGGATCGCGAGCGGATCGTGGCGCGCCAGGAGAGCGGTCAACGGTTCGAAATTGCCGAGCGACTTCGACATCTTCTTCCCGTCGAAGTTCAACATCGCGCCGTGGACCCACACGTTGGCCATGTGTGAATGCGGCGGCATGAGCGACTCGCTCTGCGCGATTTCGTTCTCGTGATGCGGGAAGATCAAATCCGTTCCGCCGCCGTGAATATCGAACGGCACGCCGAGCAGTTCGCGCGACATCGCGCTGCACTCGATATGCCAGCCAGGGCGCCCTTCGCCCCACGGCGCGGGCCACGAAGGCTCGCCGGGCTTGGCAAACTTCCACAGCGCAAAGTCGAGCGGATCGTGTTTGTGCTCGTTCTCCGCAATGCGCGCGCCGATCAGCAACTCGTCCACGTCACGGTGCGCGAGCTCGCCGTAATGCGGGAACGACTTCACGGCATAGTACACGCCGTCGTCGGTTGCATACGCATGCTTCGTTGCGATCAGTTCCGCGATCATATCGACGATCGCATCGATGTGCTGCGTCGCGTGCGGTTCGAGATCCGGTTCGCGCACGCCGAGCGTTCGCATTCCCGCCTTGAAGTGGCCGTAGAACTTCCCGATGATCGCCTCGACCGTCGTGCCTTCGGCTTGCGCCGCGGCGATCGAACGGTCGTCGATGTCGGTCACGTTTTGCACGTAGGTCACGTGATAGCCGTTGCGCGGGTGCGCGAGGTAGCGCCGCAAGACGTCGAAAAACAAAAAAGACCGGGCATGGCCAAGGTGCGCTTCGGCCGACGGCGTCAGGCCGCAGACATAGATGCGCACCTCACGTTCGGTGAGCGGTTGGAACGGCGCGACGGCGCGCGTGCGGGTGTTATAAAGCCGAAGAGACATCGTTGCGATCGACGAGTTCGGCAACGCGTGCCTCAAGCGCTGCAATGCGCGCGCGCAATTCGGCCACGTCGGTCGCACCCGGATCGGGCAGATCGACCTGTGGGCGCGACGCCGGCAGCGCGATCGGGCGGCCGTCCTGCAACACGACGCGGCCGGGAATGCCGACGACGGTCGAGTTCGCAGGCACGTCCTTCACCACGACCGAGTTCGCGCCGATCTTCACGTTCTCGCCGATCGTGATGTCGCCGAGCACGGCCGCGCCCGACCCCACGACGACGTTATCGCAAATCGTCGGATGGCGCTTCTTCCGCTGCAGCGACGTGCCGCCGAGCGTGACGCCCTGATAGATCGTGACGTCCTTGCCCACGATCGCCGTTCCGCCGATCACGACGCCCGTGCCGTGATCGATGAAGAATCCCTGGCCGATCGTGGCGCCCGGATGGATGTCGATCCCGGTCACGCGATGGACGACTTCGCTCATGAGCCGGGGCACCAACGGGACGCGGCGCTCCCAGAGCGCATGAATCATTCGATGCGCGGTGATGGCGTGAAAGCCGGGATACGAGAGGAAGACGTCTAGCCAGCCTTCGGCCGCCGGGTCGCGCTCGACCGGCGCACGCAGGTCGGCGAGGAACGTCGCGAATGCGGAACGCATGGGATCGCCTCTTACGAACCCCGCTCGGCGTCCGGTGGTTTCTGCGGCTGGATCGTCTCGAAGGGCACGCCGCCCGGACCGTACGCGATCGGCTCGAGCCCACGGCCGTGCAGCAGGTGGGAGCTGACGGCGCCGATGCGGATCATGATGCGCTCGTGCCCGATCAGCGGGAAGAGCAATTCCAACGGCGGACCCTCGGTGCGGCCGGTGAGCGCCATGCGGACGGCCGCAAACGCATCGGCATGGCCGATCCCGAACTCATCGGCGATCGCCGGGATGTCGCTCGCCAGCGGCAGATCGCGCAATTCGGCCTGCGCATCGACGTACTGCGAGACGGCATCCAGAAAAAACACGACCTGCCGGTTGCGCAACCGCTCGAGTTCGAGCGCCGGGATCATCGTCGCTTCCGCGCGCAGCAGCGCGACCTCACGCAGGGCGTCGTCGATGGTCGCACTGCGCGTTCCGAACGCGTCGAGAAATGTCGCGATCCAACGTTCGGCCGCCGGCGGCGCCGGATCCTCGAGCAATTCGTGGCGCTGCATCGCTCCCGCGAGTTCGTTCGCCGTCATGTCAGCGATGTAATGAGGGCGACGGCGTACGCCGCGATCCCGCTCCCGTCACCGGTGTAGCCCATCCCCTCGCTCGTCTTTGCCTTCACGCTGATTTTGGCGATGTCGAGGGTGAGCGTTTCGGCCAACGCATCGCGCATCGCCNNTGCTCGTGTACGGCGGCGAGCAGCGTGAGCGAGTCGACCCCTTTCCACTGCGGATCGGTATCGGGAAAGTGCGCGCCGAGGTCCCCCAGCGCTGCGGCGCCGAGCAAGGCGTCGCAGACGGCATGCGTGAGCGCGTCGCCGTCGGAGTGGCCGAGCGGTCCGCGTTCGAACGGGATCGTCACGCCGCCCAGCACGAACGGGCGGCCCGCAACGAGCTGATGCGCGTCGAACCCGTGACCGACGCGCATCATGTGCGCGGCACCACGTGTGAGAGGTGCGTGGTAAACAGCGCCTCTTCGCCGGCCAGGGCGTGCAATCGACGGCCGAAACCGCGCAGCGAATCCGAACCGGCATACGCCCGAATCGCGACCGCGTTCGGCAGATCGCGATCGACGCCGTCGATCCGCGCCGAGCGCAATTCCAACTCGGTGAGGATTGCATCAACCGCGCTCGGTTCGACGAAGCATTCCACTAAAAAGACGTCTTCCTCGGCCACCACAATCGGAT
>PLRU01000041.1 GCA_003164045.1 Candidatus Lustribacter telmatis | reverse complement strand
GGCGCGTGACGATCACGTCGGCGAGCGCCCGATGGGGGTGGCGTCCGGCCAAATACGGATCGGACACGTTGAAGAACGCGCCCAGCGTCTGGTTCTTGTGATTGGGCGCTTCGGGGACGACGAGCGATGCGAGGCGCCACGAACAGGCCGATGGATGGCCGGCTAAAAACGGAAGAAAGCGGCGGTCGAAGGCCGCGTTGTGCGCGACGACGACCGCGCCGCGGCAGAGTTCGAGCAGTTCCGGCTTGAGGTCGCGCAGCATCGGGCGGCCCCAGACCATACTGTCGTTGATGCCGTGAATCGCAGTGACGAACGGCGGGATCGCGCGGCACGGGTTCACCAGCGACTCGAAGGTGGCCACGACCTCGCCCGCTTCGACAACCTGGCAGGCGACCTCGACCACCTGGCACTTGGCCGGATCGATCCCGGTCGTCTCGACGTCGATGAAGGCAAAGCGGCTGTTCCTGATCGGCTGGGCGGACATAGGCCGCAGTATGCGGCCCCCGAGTGCCAGCTGGGTGGCATTGGCGAGGGAGCGCTTCGTATTTCTCTGGAAAGCTGCGTGCTCATGAACCTGCGCTTGCTCGTCGCCGTTCTGGCCCTGCTCGTGATCGGCCGTGCCTCGGCCGGCGCTGCCGATACGGCGCCCTTGAAGATCGGCGTGCTCTTCGCGTTCACCACCTCCGGTTCGAGCTCGAACGGCGGACCCGAGCTCGACGCCGCGATCGCAACCTACCAGAAAGAACACGGCGATACCGTCGACGGCCATAAGATCGTCCTGATCCGCCGCGACACGACGGGACCCAACGAAGAAGTGGTGCAGCGCCTCGCGCAGGAGCTGATCGTCAACGATAACGTCGACATGATCATGGGACTGTCGTTTTCGCCCGACGCGATCACGCTGGGCCCGATCTCGACGCGCGCGAAGAAGCCGGTGTTCATCGTGAACTCGGCTACCGACAACGTGATGGCAAACGCACCGTACATGGCCCGCTTCGCGTACACCAACGGTCAGGCGAGCTACGCGCTCGCGCGCTGGGCGCACTCGCAGGGCTACCGTAAAATTTTCAACTTCTATTCGGACTACGTGACCGGTGCCGACGCGGCCAAGACGTTCACGAAGTTCTACGAGTCCGACGGCATCAGCAAAGTGGTCGGCGAGGCGAAGCCGCCGCTGCTCTCCAAAGACTTTGCGCCGTATCTGCTGCACGTGCGCGATTCGGACGCCGATGCGATGTTCATCTTTTTGGGCGCGAGCGAAAACAACGCGCTTTTCTTACGCGAATACCATGATCTCGGTCTCGACAAGCGCGGCATCAAGATCATCGCGGTCGGCAGCATGGTCGAAGACGACGTTCTCGATGCGGAGGGCGATCCGGCCATCGGACTCGTGAGCGCCTACAACTATTCGAGCGTGCTGCAGAACCCGGCCAACAAGATGTTTCAGCGCGATTTCGCCGTGGCGACCGGCGGCAAAGTCCGCGCCAACTACGCGGCTTACGGCGCTTACGACGTCCTCAACGCCATCTACACGATCGCTAAGCTCCAAGGCGGGCATCTCGATCCGGACAAGACGATGCAATTGGTGCGCGGAATGAGTTTTCAGAGCCCGCGCGGCCCGATTACGATCGACGCGCAAACGCGCGATATGGTCTCAAATATCTACCTTCGCCGCGTCGAACGCCGCGGCGACCACCTCGTGAACGTGGTCATCGGGACGATCCCGATGGTCAAGAACCCGAACGAGACGTATACGACGCCGTAGAAGTTATTCAATTTGCTACGGTGCGTCCGTGACGGCGTCGACGCGCATTTCGTGCAATCCGTAGTCCTGGAGAAACTGCCGCTGGTATGCTTCTCCGGCGGCGTTGTTCGCCTCCATCGCCGGATTGGCGGGAACCGGCAAGCGAAGCGGACGCGTGCCTTCGGGCATCTCCGCAAGGTTAAGTACCGCGCGCGCGACCTCGGCCGGATCGCGGCCCTCCATTTCCTGATCGAATGCGGATGTCAACACCTCGGCGTACTTGGGGACGTCACCGTACGATACAATACGCGCCGCGTCATCGGCACCGGTGAACTTCGCGAAAATCTCAGTCCGAAAGGCTCCCGGTTCGAGAATCGTGACGTCGACGCCGAACGGTGCCAGTTCGTACGATGACACCTCGGCGAAGGCTTCGATCGCCCACTTCGAGGCGGCATATGGACCACTGAAGGGGAGCACGTAGCGTCCCAGGGTCGATGAGACATAGACGATAAGTCCACGGCGCCGATAGCGCATCGACGGCAAGAAGGCACGGTTGACACGGAGCGGGCCGAAGACGTTCACCGCGAATTGGCGCTCGATGGCGGCCGGCGTGAAGGCTTCGATGATCCCGAAATAGCCGCTACCGGCGTTGTTCATCAACACGTCGACGGCGCCGGCTTCCTCGAGAACGCGCGCTGCCGCCGCGTCGACCGATGCGTCGTCGGTCACGTCGAGTTCGACGACCATGACGCCTGCTTCGCGCAGCCGTTTCGCTGCGTCGGCGTTTCGGTCGGCGACGTTGCGCACGCCGGCGTAGACCCGCCAGCCCGCCGCGGCGAGCGCCTCAGCGGTGAGGCGCCCGAAACCGGAACTCGCTCCGGTGATGACGGCGACTCGTTGATTCGGCATTTGGTTTGACATATCGCGTCCTACCGAAGTCCGCCCGATATGGTGATGCGCTCGCCCGTGATCCACGCCGCCGCATCGGACGCGAGGAAGACGACGAGCGGTGCGATGTCGGTGGGCGTGCCGATGCGTCCGAGCGGCGTCATGCCGACCATTTGCGCTTCGAGCGGGCTGCCGGGAACGCCGGATTCCTGGAGACCTTCGGTCATCGTGACGCCCGGCGCGATCGCGTTGACGCGAATCTTCCGGTCCCCGAGCTCCTTTGCCAACACGCCCGTGAGCGTGTCGACCGCGCCTTTGGTCGACGCGTAGATCGCTGACGCCGGAGCGGGGTTCTTACTTACGATCGAGCTGACGTTGATGATGCTGCCGCCGGCCGACGAGAAGTAGTGCAGCGCTTCCTGTGTCGTCAACATCGCAGCGAGTACGTTCGTGTCGAATTCGCGGTGGAATTCGGCTTCGGTGACACGCTCGATCGGCTCGAACGTGTAGACGCCGGCGTTGTTCACAACGATATCGAGGCGGTCGAACGACTCGTACAGCGACGCAAAGATGCGCTTGACGTCGGCCGATTTCGAAACGTCGCCTTGAATCGCCGTCGCCCGTCCGCCGGCGGACACGATCGCACCGACGTTTGCATTCGCGGCGGCCGCGTCGGCGACGTAGTTGATGCCCACCGTGGCTCCGGCCGCGGCGAGGGCACGTGCGATGGCGGCGCCGATGCCTTTCGAGGCGCCGGTGACGAGGGCGACTTTACCTGTAAGATCATTCATGGCCCCAGACTAACGTGCTGATCGGATCATCGACACCCACGATGCCCACACTTCCCCACCACAGTTGCGGCCGGTTCCTCACGACAGCCATTACGATCCCTAACCCGCGAGTGCGTACTTCACGCCGATTCGGGCGCTCGTTACAATGAGGCATCACACACACACCGGAGGACGTCATGACCGCAGATACAACGGCGCAGCAGAACAAAGCGCTGGTGCTCAAAGCATTCGACACGCTCTTTA
>PLRU01000101.1:72385-126682 GCA_003164045.1 Candidatus Lustribacter telmatis | reverse complement strand
GCCGGAAGGAGACAGCGACGATGGGTTTCACGCTCGATACAAGCACGATTCGCGAATTGGCCGCGGCGATTGCGGCGGAGGTAGTCCAGGCGATGCGCGCAGCGCACATCTCGACGACGGTGATTGACGCCTGCGAAGTCGTCCATGTCGGACCGCTCACTGTCGATCTTGGCCGTAGGGAGGCCACATTGCACGGTCGCGCACTCAACCTAAAGCCCCGTGAGCTCAGCCTACTTGCCGCACTCGCTCGCAATGCGGGTCGCGCACTCAGCCGCACCCAATTGCTCGAGCTCGCCTGCGACGACGCTGCGCTGAATCGCATCGAATCCGACCGGACAGTCGACGTTCACGTACGCCGCCTGCGTTTGCAGCTCGGCGAGAACGCGGGGATGCTCCGAACCGTCGCGCGGGTCGGCTACCGACTCGATCCACCCTGACGGGGCTGGGGACGACTCGCCGCGGCGTTAGAAATGGAGGCGGTCAGTTGGAAGCGCGGCTTGCCGTCGACGCCGGCGACGATGTCGATCAAACCCGCCTCGCTCAGAACCCGCAGGGCCTTCGCCAGCTGGGCGTCGGTTTGGAAAAGTCTCATGGCACATGACTACGCCTTGGATATTGCGGCGCCGTTACCGCCCATTTCAACAGTTCATCGCCCGTCTCGGCTCGGCGCTGATCCTCGCGCGTCCAATTCGCACTGCCGCGATGGCCAGCTAAGCACTGGCCAAAAGGAGATACGAAAAAGCCCCGGATCACTCCGGGGCCTTGAGGTTTCGGTTCAGCTCGCAGCTTTTGCTTCTTCTTCGTCCTGCATCATCAATAACCGAAGCCGCTGATCCGCGTTGATCCGGCGCTTGATTTCCGCTCGCATGCCCGGACGGGCGAGTGCTACGGCCGTCAACGCTTCCGGTTCCACCAACTTCATGGCCGCCGCTTCCGACCACTCGGCACCATGCCCGAGCTTGTACGAATGGCGGTACGTCATCACGGCGAAGACGATCTGAACGCTATACACCAACTGGACCCAGTGCTCTACCCGAGGTTGCGCTGCTGCGCGCTTCTCGTCGTCGTCCCCGAAATTCGAGTTCAGGGTCTCATCGATAAGGTTCTGCAGCACGTCGAAGTCTTTATTGATAAAGACGATTCCGCTCGGGTGCTTTTCCGTCGTTTCCTGCACGTACTCGGCCGCCCGACCGCGGAAGGTCGGGTGCTCGTCCTCGGTGACGAGCTTGACTTCCGGATGCGGTTGCTGCTGCAGTGTGAGCCGCGCGCTTTGACCGATTTGAATTGGCTTGTACTTCGTGCGGCCGTTCGGTGAAGCACGGTGCCGAATTGTTCGACCGGGATCGGGGTCCGGCCGCACTACCGGCGCTTTGTCCGGATCCGGTGCAGCGCGCTTACCGCGCGTTTTCGTGATCCCGTCGGGATCGATCTCATCGCTCGCTTTGACGCGCGAACGCTTCGACCCGAGGGTCTGGACACGGAAGTCGTCTTGCATCTCGGCGATGAGCCGGCCGAGTTCGCTTTCGAAGTCGGTGTGGCCGAGTTTGTTCTCGACATAATCCAGCAGCTCGGGCGCGACCTCACCCATACGCCGAGCGAACTCTGAGCCCCACCGTTCCCACGGCAGCGCCTTGTTGTCTTCCCCGATCAAGAGCGCGGTCCGATTCATGTTCGACCGTGCGAGTTGGTCAGCATCAGGTTCGACGATGATCGATACGTTGCTCTGCCCGGCGAAAATGCCGAACTTCTGAAGCGTGCGAAGCGCCTCGACCTTCGTAAACAAGTCGAATTGCTCGCCACCGAACGTCGCCGCCACAATAGCGTGGTTATCGCTGCCGGTGAACCACGGGTACCACATGCGCGCCTTACGCTTGCGCAGGAGGCCGACGGTGAACGGCTTTCCGGTCTCGTTATTGATACCGTAAGGCTTATCTGTCTCCGGGTCGATCGCCTCGGGTGGGAGTTCCGTATCGCTGTCAGGATAGATCCACCACATGACCTTCGCGCCGGTAATCTGCGCGACGCCGGACTTTAGTGCGAACCGGTCGAGGATCCACTTCGTGCCACGAACGATGCGGAGGGTATTTGCACCGCGGAACACGTTCCGTCGCGACTTGGGCACAGCGCCATCAGCCTTTTGGCCGACGAGTTCGGTGAACAGCCGGAACTGCACGTTGTCGGGCAGCGCGAAGTATTGACGGTTATAGATGTAGGTCATCCAGTAGGCGGTGTGCTCTTTCGAGCGCGCGTCGAAGCCAAGCTCATCGCGGAGCGCCAGCGGCATCAGCGTGGTGTCGGCCGTCGGCTCATCGCCATGCAAGACGACGAAGGTGCCATGATCCTTGATCATCGGCGGCTTCATCAACTCACATTCTTCTTCGGTGAAATACGGCGGCTCGATCGGCACGACGTTCATCACGACACCGTCACCGAAGTCGTAGTCGTAGAACCCGTACTTCATTTCGTCGGGGTACCAGCACAGGGTACACGTGTGGCCCTTACCGTCCACCCACGAGCGAAACTCGACGCCCTCGGGGTTGAATTTCAACGTTGACGCACGCGCGCCGATGCCATAGTTGCCGTGCAGCGATTGCGTCTTGTTGCTGCTGAAGATCCGGTTCAGACCGGCCATCGTCTTCTTCGTCATGCCGATGCCGTTGTCGCAGACGCCGAGCTTCTTGGCGCCGTGACCGCCGAATTCGCGTGTGTACGGGTCGACGTACTGCTCGACCATCCCGCGGAAGTCGACGTCTTCGGGATGCTTCAGCATGTATTCCATGAGCGCTTCGTACGCGTTCTTGCTGAGTTCCCGGAATTGTTTGCCAGGACCGACGTCGGCGCCGAACAGCCCTAAAAAGAAGCTGGCGCCGAGTTCATCGGTTTCGATGAATTTCGACATATTGTTTTACCTTGTTCATAGCCCGTGAGGGCGAGAGTCCCAGCAGCCCGGGGAGGTTCGGATAGGTCTCCCGACCGTTCCGCCCCATCGACTAGGTACGCTATGCAACCCGCGGCGGTCAAAAAAGGTTTCGCTTACTCGCTATGATTAGCGAATTGAGCGAACATGCACTCCACCACCGCGACGGAGTGCTGCTAGCCCCACTGCGGCAGCTTACGGTAGTACGACCTCAAGAACTGCGGACGGCGTTAGCGGCTCTAGGGCACCGCCGTACGAACAGAGGGCGTGGTCAGCCTTTGACCTTGCCAGTATGTTCTACCCAAAGTTCTACCTAACTGGCGATAATTGGTAGAACTCGGCGACACGAAATGACGAAAACGCCTTTGTTTTTGAGGGTGCGACATCTGGCGACACCCCTTCTAGCAAGTTCGAATCCCGTTGGGGCTAAATTTTAGCAAGTGAAAGAGCCCGTAACCGCGGGCTTTTTCATTTTTTCGGTGGCGGAAATGGTCACATATTTGGCCACAAGGTGGCACGAAGATCGGTATTGGTCTCCTGTACCAGCACATCTACGTGGCCGCGTGCCCGCTCGGAAGCGGACCTATGGCACGCTTGCCCAACCCGATCGCAAATGATAGCCGCCGCCTTGCCGAAAAGGCCGGCTTCCGCAAATACAAGCGGCTCACTTTCAACGGCATCTCAGCGCGCCTACTCGAATCGTACGAAGATTTAGCCCTTCACTGCTTCGCGGGCGCGATCAAGCCATCGCGTCCGTCGGCGGCACGATCCACGCGATGGAGCGGGCTTGACCACCTGGCAGAAAGATCGAAAATCCCGCACGGCCAGCCTCCGCCGCCTCGGCGCACGGGACCGTCCGGGAATCGACGACATCTTGCCCGGTCCATATTCGTTCGCGAGGCATTTCGGTGATTTTCGCGCCCGTGCGGCTTGACGAATGCCGAATGCAGCTATATTATCTGCATTCAATATGGTTAAATCTGAAAGCGCTTCGAAGGGCATCCAGTCCATCGAGCACGGCTATCGCTTGCTTGAAGCGCTCGAACACTCCGGCGGTGGATTGAGCCTAAAAGACCTGGCTTCAGCTGCCGGCATGAGTCCGAGCAAAGCTCACTTTTACCTGACAAGCCTCGTGCGCGTGGGCCTCGTTTCGCAAGCCGCTGTGGGCGGACACTACGAATTTGGCCCTGCCGCAATCCGTTTCGGGATGGCGGCACTTCTCCAGATTGACGTCACGCAATTGGCGCGCGCGTCCATGTTCGATCTACGCGAAGCGACGGGTGAGGCCGTGTTTCTCAGCGTCTGGGGATCCGGCGGCCCGACGATTCTTTCGCGAGTCGAAGGCAAGCGCTGGTCGCCGCTCGAGATACGCGTGGGCGCGACGCTGAAAATACTGTCCGCAACTGGCCGCGCACTGATCGCGTGGCTGCCCGACAATGCCACGGACGAATTGCTGCAGCGGGGCGTGGACGAAGCGACACCGCGCGACAAGTGGTACGGCACGTCCGTCGCGCAAGCCCGCGCTCTTCTGAAAATCGTTCGCGATGACGGATTCGCGGTCGGCAGCGGTACGGCCGTCGAGGGCTTTCACGGCGTCGCTGCGCCGATTTTTGATTACGAGGGCGCGACGACGGCCGTCATTACGATCGTCGGCAACGACAAGACGTTCGATACCGACGTCGATCGCGCGAAACTCGACGCCCTCCTAGACGCGACGAACACAATTTCTGAAAAGCTCGGCGCTCCCGCTCCGCGCAGAGCGGCTCCCTCCCGGTCAATTCCAGCCGTGAAGAAAGCGAAAGCACGCCATGCTCTCTGAAGCCGACAATGAGCTGTTGACGCGCATCGGCCGCGACACGCCGATGGGCGACATGATGCGGCGCTATTGGATGCCGATTTGTCTTGCCGAAGAGGTCGCCGAGCCCGACGGCGACCCGGTCACCTCGACGGTACTCGGAGAGCGGCTCGTTGTCTTTCGCGACTCGTTCGGCGGCGTCGGCGTTCTGCGCGAGGGCTGTCCGCATCGGCGCGCATCGCTCGCCATTGGGCGAAACGAAGAAGGCGGGTTGCGGTGCATCTATCACGGGTGGAAATTCGATAGAACCGGCGCGTGCATCGATATGCCGAGCGAACCACCGGGGTCGACGTTTCTCAGCAAGCTACGCAATCAAGGCTACCCGACTCGCGAGGCCGGGGGCATTATCTGGTCGTATCTGGGACCGGCCGATAAAGAACCGGTCTTTCCGCAATATGACTGGATAACGGCTCCGGCGGAAACGCGCGCTCTGGTGAAAGTTGGGCAGCGTGCGAACTATCTGCAGGCGCTCGAGGGATCGATCGACTCTTCGCACTCGTGGTTTCTGCACCGCGGCACCGTCATGGATTGGGAGAAGCGCACTTCGGTCTCCACCGATACGTCGCCGCGGATGGAAGTCGAAGATACGGACTATGGATTCCGTTATGCGGCCGTCCGCACCCCAAACTCAAATCCCGACACGAAGAAATACGTCCGCGTAACGCTATGGGCGTTTCCGTTCATCTCGATGATTCCAAGGCCGGAAGAGCGGCAACAACCGTATTTGGCAGCGCTTTTTGTTCCCGTCGACGACGAGCGTACGATGATGTACTCGGTGTTCGTAGGCCAAGACGGGTCACCGCTGTCCACACATGCGATCAGAGAAGAGAACGTCGCAGTTCCCGGCATCGATCTCGATTCGGAATGGTTCCGCCTCGGACAACCAATGAATCGCTACTTGCAAGACCGCGCCGCGATGCGAGCGGGAAATTGGACCGGCATACGTGGTTTCATTCATCAAGACGCCGCCTGTTCGGAAAGCATGGGCGCCATTGCCGATCGGACCGACGAGCATCTGGGGCAATCCGATCGCGCCATCACGCGCGTCCGCCGGCGATTGCTTGAATCGGTGCGGCGGACGATGCAGGGCGACGATCCCATCGGCGTGACCTCGGCCATACCGTTCGGCTCGTTGAGAAGCGGGCAATTCGTTATTCAGAAAGATGAGTCATGGCAGCATGTTTTAGAGGGCAGCCTCGCGTGAGGCTTTCAAAGGCATTTGCATCGATTCTTGCATGCGTCGTCCTCGGCACAGGTCAGGCGTTCGCAGCAGACCCGTATGAGATCAACGTCATCTTGCCGCTGACTGGCGGTGGAACGTTTGTCGGACAGGAAGAATCAGGCGCCCTCATGGCGTTACAAGACTCCGTCAATAAGACCGGGGGCATCAAAGGTCGTCCACTGAAATTCGTGTTGTCAGACGACCAGACGAGTCCGCAGGTCGCGTTGCAACTCGCGAACGGATTGATCGCAAAGCACGTTCCAATAATTCTTGGTTCGTCGCTCGTCGCTGCCTGTAGCGCAATCGCGCCACTGGCAAAAGACGGGCCGCTCGTCTATTGCATGTCGCCGGGCTATCATCCCGACGACGGCACGTTCGTCTTCTCCTCGAACGTCTCGACACGTGATCTCACAACTGCGACAATACGCTGGCTGCGCGAGCGTGGGCTTCACTCAATTGCCCTTTTCACTTCGACTGATGCCAGCGGCCAAGATGCGGAGAAGTCGTTCCAAGCTACCTTCGCGCTGCCCGAGAATCGTGACATCAAGCTGGTGGACAGCGAGCATTTCAATCCGACCGACGTCTCGGTAAGCGCGCAGATGGCCAAAGTAAAGTCCGCCAACCCGCAAGTGCTTATCGCTTGGAGTTCCGGAACACCGGTCGGAACGCTCCTGCGCGGCGCGAACGAGGCGGGCATCGATGCCCCCATTCTCACGACGACCGCAAACGCAACCTATGCACAGATGCGCCAATACGCGTCTTTCTTGCCGAAAGATTTACTTTTCCCCGGGATCGCGAGCCTCGCGCAAAATGTGGTTACCGACAGCGCAACGCTAAAGGCAATCGACTCCTACACGAAGGCGCTCGCTGCAGACAAGCTTCGCCCGACGTATCTCGCCACGACGGCGTGGGATCCGGCCATGATTCTGGTTGCGGCGCTGCGTAAGATTGGACCCGATGCCACGCCGCAACAACTGCGAACCTACATCAGCGGTTTGAAGAATTTCGTCGGCGTGAACGGGCCCTATGACTTCGTGAAGTATCCGCAGCGAGGCTTGGGACTTGAGGCTGCATACGTCGTACGGTGGGACGCCGCAAAGGGTTCGTGGGTTGGCGAGAGCGGCCCGGCCGGAGCGCCGCTGCGAAGCTCCAGGTAGGTAACACGACGGCGTTGCTGTTGTGCTAGTGGGGCTTCGCAGGAGATTTCTATGAGAAGCTCGAGCCCGCGCAAAACTCTTGGCGTGCTCGAATCGTCGGCAATCTTCTTCATCTGCGCTCGAGCATTCCAAAATCTCGAAACATCTGCCGCGGATCCTCTCGCTGAACTCTCGCGATTTGACACGCGCATTGTACCCATCATGAATAAGAGGACGTGACCGCGCGCGACATCGCTGATACGCCTTTCCTTATGTGGGCTGAGCGAGAAGATGGCTTGCCCTAGCTGGTTAGGACTCACGCGCTACATACCGCTGTAAACGGGACCTTCGCCGCCTTGCGGAGGGACCCATGTGATGATTTGATAGGGGTCCATGATGTCGCAGGTCTTGCAGTGCACGCAATTGGCGAAGTTGATCTGGAGGTGACCTTCGACCGTGCCGTCCTTTTTCTCGAAGTGGGGCTCGTAGACCGCGGCAGGGCAAAAGTACTGACAGGGATTGCCGAATTCAACCGTGCAGCGCTCAGCGCAGATCGTAGTGTCCGCCACGTGGAGATGCGCCGGCTGGTTCTCGTCGTGCATCGTCCCGCTGTTGAACACGTCGGTGACCTTGTCGAAGGTCAGCGCGTTGTCAGGCTGCACGCGGCGTTCGAGCGCACGCGACGCGACCGCATCGCGTTTTCGCATGCGCGCGTAACCCTCGTGCCCCGAGAGCTTGTCGTGTAAGCCGAAACCGCGGCCACCGGTCAACGTTCCGAGAGCGGCGTTGAGCATACCGCCGAAGAGTCCGTTCTTGAAGCCGGCGTGAAAGTTGCGGGCGGCGTGCAGTTCGCTAAACGCCCACGACGCGCGGAACTTCTGCTCGTAGGCGGATAACGCGGCGGCGTCGCTGCGATCTTGCGCAAGCGCCTCGAAGATCGCTTCGGCGGCGAGCATACCCGATTTGATCGCGAGGTGAATGCCCTTGAGCCGGAGGCCGTTGAGGAAACCGGCGGAATCGCCGATCAAGCACAAGCCATCGGCGTAAAGGCGCGGCATGGCGTGCAAGCCGCCTTCGGGAATCGCCTTCGCGCCGTATTTGATCATCTTGCCGCCCTCGAGCAGCGGGCGGATCGCGGGCAAGAGCTTCATCTGCTGAAAGAGATTGTGCGGATCGGTCGTCGGATCGGCGTAATCGAGCCCCGTTACGAGCCCGATGTCGATGACATCGCCGTTCATCGCATAGATCCACCCGCCGCCGAACGTATCGGACGGCAATGGAGCGCCGAGGGTGTGGATCACATGGCCCGGCGCGAGCCGTCCGGGCGGAACCTGCCACAATTCTTTAATGCCGACGGCGTAGACTTGCGGATCGCGATCGCGATCGAGTCCAAGCTTCGCGATCGCCGTTTTGGCTAACGTTCCGCGCGGGCCCTCACCAAGCACGACGACTTTCGCCATGAGGTCGGGGCCCGGTTCGTAGTTCGGCTTGTGGCTGCCGTCGGCGGCGACGCCTTTATCGCCGACGCGCACGCCCACGACGCGGTCCCCGTCCCACAACAACTCCTGGCCCGGAAATGCCGGGAACACATCGGCGCCGCCCGCCTCCGCCTTTTCGCCGAGCCATTTGGTGAGTCGGTTGAGCGAGGCGACGTATTTCCCATGATTGTTTAGGACAGGCGGCATGAACGGCGCTTTGATCTTGCCGCCGGCGGTAAGAAACCACATCTCATCGCCGCTGACGGGCGCATCGAGGCCACCGGTTACGTCCTCGCCTGGGAAAAGCTCGTGCAGCGACTTCGGATCGACGACGGCTCCAGAGAGCCCGTGGCTTCCTATCTCGCCACCCTTCTCGATCACCATGATTGAGAGCTCGCGGCCGGTGTCTTTTGCGAGTTGCCCCAAGCGGATCGCTCCGGCGAGACTCGCCGGGCCGCCGCCCACGAACAGGACGTCGACTTCGAGCGAGTCGCGTTCAGGCAGCAACGTGCTAGCGTCCGCGTCCGACCATCGCGCGGGCAATGACGATGCGCTGGATCTGCTGGGTGCCTTCATAAATCTGGGTGATTTTGGCGTCGCGCATCATGCGTTCGACGGGGTACTCCGTCGAGTAGCCGAAGCCGCCGAGGAGCTGCACGGCATCGGTGGTCACGCTCATCGCGACGTCGCCGCACTTGAGCTTCGCGATCGCCGCCCACGTGGTGATGTCGGACGCGCCTTCATCGCACTTACGCGCCGCTTCGTAGAGCAACAGGCGCGCCGCCTCGACCTCGGTTTTCATGTCGGCCAGCATGAACTGCAGGCCTTGTTGCTGCGAGAGCGGCTTGCCGAACGCTATCCGACCCTTGAGATACTCGGTCGCGTACTCGAGCGCGCCGGTGGCGATGCCGAGCGCTTGCGCGGCGATGCCGGGGCGCGATTTATCCAGCACCTTCATGGCAATTTTGAAGCCTTCGCCTTCGGGCCCGAGCATATTTGCGGCCGGCACGCGGCAGTCGGTGAACACTAGCTCGACCGTCGGTGAACCGCGGATGCCCATCTTTTTCTCGAGCTTGCCCACGGCAAATCCGGGCGTGCCCTTCTCGACGACGAACGCGCTGATGCCGTTGGGACCCTTTTCTGGGTCGGTCACCGCGAAGACGGTGACAATATCGGCGATGCTGCCTTGCGTGATCCAGATCTTCGTGCCATCGAGGACGTAGTCGTCGCCGTCGCGACGCGCGCGCATACGCATCGAACCGGCCGCGTCGGAACCGGAACCCGCTTCGGTAAGCGCGTAGGCCGCGACCCATTCACCGTTGGCGAGTTTAGGGATGAAACGGCGTTTCTGTTCGTCGCTGCCGCCGATGAGAATCGGCAGCGCGCCCAATTCTTGCACGGCAATGATCAGCGCGCTCGATGCGCACGCCTTGGCGACTTCCTCGACGACCTTGACGTAGGTGAGGAACGTGCCGCCAAGTCCGCCGTATTCGGCAGGAAATGGAACGCCCAACAAGTCGTTCTGCGCGAAGAGCTTCTGGATGTCCCACGGGAACTCGCCGGTGGCGTCGATCTCCGCGGCGCGCGGCGCAACCTTCTCTCGCACGATGTCGCGGACGACCTCGAGGATCAGATCATCCTCGACTGGGGCGGCGTCGTCACATTGCAACTTTGTCGGCTCCCTTGAGCGATAAGATCGTGCGCGCCTCGGCCGGCGTCGCGATTTCGAGCGAAAGCGCTTCGAGGATCCCTCGGATCTTCTTCACTTGCTCGGCGTTATTTTGAGCAAGCTCTCCGCGGCCGAGGTAGAGATTGTCCTCGAGTCCGACGCGGACGTGGCCTCCCATCGTCGCACCGCTCGTAATCAGGTTCATCTGGTGCCGTCCGGCACCGAGAATCGACCACGCGTAGTTCTCGCGGCCGAAGAGCTTGTCGGCGATGACGCGCATGTGCTGCAGGTTTTCCGGATCGGCACCGATGCCGCCCAAAATCCCGAAGATCGTTTGAACGAACACCGGCGGTTTGACGAGCCCTCGGTCGAGAAAGTGGGCGAGTGTGTACAGGTGCCCAACATCGTAGCATTCGAACTCGAAGCGGGTCCCGCATCCTTCACCGAGTTCTTTCAAGATGCGTTCGATATCGAGAAACGTGTTCTTGAAAATGAAGTCGCGCGAGCCTTCGAGGTATACCGGCTCCCAGTCGTACTGCCACGTCGAATACCGCTCGGCCAACGGATAGATCCCAAAGTTCATCGAGCCCATGTTCAGTGAGGCCATTTCCGGCTTGACGCGCAGGGGCGCGGCGAGGCGCTCCTCCAGCGTCATACCCAGCGATCCACCGGTCGTGATGTTGATTACCGCATCCGTCGCTGCGTGGATGGCCGGAAGGAACTGCATGAAGACATCAGGGTCCGGAGTGGGCCGGCCGTCACGCGGATTTCGCGCGTGCAAGTGTAGGATCGCTGCGCCGGCTCGCGCCGCAGCGATCGCATTCTCGGCGATTTGCTCCGGCGTGATCGGAAGGTGCGGCGACATCGTGGGCGTGTGGATCGATCCGGTAACCGCACACGTAATAATAACTTTGCGGGAACTAGTCACGAAGTAAACCTCCTCGTCGCATTACCATTCACCAATGCGGATACCGAGCGCCGCTTCTTTCACGTTCCAACCCGCTATGGCTTCGTGGGTCATCGTCGTGTTCACGTGACGATGCCGTAGCCAGTCGCACAACCGGGCGTGCATCTCCGCCAGTACGCTCGCATAACCCTTATCACCGGCGAGATCGCAGAATTCGTCCGGATCCGATTGCATGTCGAAAAGCTCAGGGCGCAAGCCGTCGTAGCAGTTGTACTTCCAGCGGTCGGTGCGCACCATGAAGTTATGGCATCCACCAACGGGCCGTTGAAGGGGCAGCCGGACGAAATCGCGGAACGCATAGTTGGCTTCGCTGAAGGCTGCATCGCGCCACGCAACCTCCGTTTTCTCGATCAGCGGCAGTAAGCTGCGGCCTTCGAGGAGATGCTCGGGCGGCGCGATGCCGAAGGCGTCGAGAATCGTCGGCACGACGTCGATCGCTTCGACGAGCCTTGATTCCGCCGTTCCGCGGGTTGCATCGGCAGAAGCGCGCGGATCGACGACGATCAACGGCACGCGCGACGAGCTGTCGTGGAAGAGCTCCTTGTCGCCGAGGTAGTGATCGCCGAGATAGTCGCCGTGGTCGCTGCAAAAGATGATGAGCGTATCGGCGAGCCGTCCGCTCTCGCGCAGCGCGGCGAAGAGGCGGCCCAAATGGTCGTCGATCTGCTTCACCAGGCCCATGTACGTCGGGATGACGACGTCGCGAACGTCTTTCCGGGCGAAGTTTCGGCTCGCTTCGAAGCCACTGCGGTACAGCGCTACGACCGGATGCGCGTCTTCGAGTTCGCGCGGGTCTTGCTTCACTGCGACGACGTCTTCGGGGCCGTAGAGATCGTTGTATGGAGCCGGCGCCATATACGGCCAGTGCGGCTTGATGTAGGAAAGGTGCAGGCACCACGGGCTCTCGCCACGCTCGGCGATAAACGCGATTGCGCGGTCGGTGAGATACGGCGTTTCAGAGTCCGCTTCGGGAATGCGGGCCGGCAGGCGCGCGTTGTGCATTTGCCAACCGGTGAGGGTCGTTCCATCGGCCGCGGCGGCCGCGTTGGCGAAGTGGTGCCACGGGTTATCGCCGGCGTAGCCGCGGCTGCGGAGAAAGCGGACGTACGGACTATCGTCGTTCTCGACACGCGGCCACGGATAGACTCCCTCCTCGTGCGCCACGGGCTCGAAGCCACCTTCGATCGCGCGAATTCCGGCGGCGCTCGTCGGATCGATGGCGAGCAGCTCCATCATCGCGCGGTCAGGCTCGACGTGCGACTTGCCGATCAAGCTCGCACGGATGCCGTGCGGGCGCAACAGATCGCCGAGCATTTGCCGATTGAGCGCCAGCGGTACATAGTTGAAGATCACCCCGTGGCTCTGCACGTAGCGACCGCTGTAGTACGACATGCGCGATGGTCCGCAGAGCGGTCCCTGCACGTACGCGCGATCGAAGCGCACGCCGCGGCTCGCGAGCCAGTCGATGTTCGGCGTTTGCAACGTGGGATGGCCGTAGCACGAGAGATAGTCCGAGCGCAACTGGTCGCACATGATGAACAGGACGTTCTTCACCGGGTGACTCGCCTCAAAGAGAAAGTTTTCGCCGCCCGCCGCGAGCAGGGTTGACAAACAGCACCGCATATTACATATTCAATAGAATCTATGTTGTCAAGCTCTCGGGAGTCGTTCATGGGCGTCGGGATTCACTCGCTTGACCATTTCAGCTTGGTCGTACCAGATCTCGAAGAAGCAGCGGCCTTTTATGATCGCTTCGGATTGCAGGTGCGGTCGGCCGGAGATGAGCTCACTCTTCACACGGCGGCGAGCGCGCATCGCTGGGGCCGCTTTCGATCCGGCGCAGCGAAGGCGCTCGACTACCTCTCGTTCGGCGCGTTCGCTGAGGACGTGCCCACGTTCCACGAACGCTTGCGCGCACGACGCGTTGCCACGCTACCGGCTCCAGCGCATGCCGTCGACGATTCCGGGATCTGGTTTCGCGACGACGACGGCACGCTGATCGAAATTCGGGTCGCCGAGAAAGTCTCGCCCGACACGAAATCGAGCGTGAGCAATTCGACCGCCCCTCCCGGCGTCGCCGCGATGCCGTTGCGTGTGGACGCGCCGGCCGTCCAGCCCCGCCGCCTTTCGCACGTGCTCATCTTCACGAACGATGTCGCGCGAGCGATCGATTTCTACGGCGCGATCCTCGGTCTCGGTCTCTCAGACGCGGCGGGCGACGCCGTCGCCTTCATGCACGGCGTGCATGGCAGCGACCATCATCTCGTGGCGTTCGGAAAATCCGACGCTCCGGGCTTTCACCACTGCAGCTGGGACGTGGAGTCCGTCAACGATGTCGGACTCGGTGCGATGAACATGGCCGACGCCGGTCATACCCGCGGGTGGGGCCTCGGGCGCCACGTCCTTGGGTCGAACTTCTTTCACTACGTGCGCGATCCGTGGGGCAGCTACTCGGAGTACTCGCACGACATCGATTTCATTCCGTCCAACGGCGGCTGGCAGCCCCACCACGTCAGCCCCGACAACGGTTTCTACCTGTGGGGTCCCCTCCCGCCGCCTGACTTTGTCTTCAACTACGAATCAGCGTCGGCCGAACTCGTGCGCGATACCGTCGCGAGCGAACGCGCATGAGCGACCAGTCAGCCAGCCCGAACGAGCTGCAGCAGCCGCCGCTTAGCCGGACCGATTGGGTTATCGAGCGCATACGGCGCGCGATTCTCTTCGGGGACGTGCGTGCCGGAGAACGGCTCACCAGCAGCGCCTGGAGTGCCCGCCTAGGCGTCAGCCCGACGCCGCTGCGTGAAGCGTTTCAGCGCCTTGCAGCAGAGGGATTTGTCGACTACGACCCGCACTGCGGCGCCCGTGTATCTGCGCTAACCTTGCGCGATGCGCACGAAATCTATCAGATCCGCATCATGCTCGAACCGCTCGCGGTCGAGTCGTCGGTTGCGCGGCGCGACGATCGGTGGCTCGCCGAACTCGCCGACACGTACGGCAAAATCGACGCGTTCTACGCAGCCAGCAACACACTAGAAGCGGGCGCCGTCGAGGCGCATCGAGAGTTCCATCGCGTGCTTCGTAAGGGCTGCGAGTCGGGGTGGTTGTTGCGCCTCACCGACATGCTGGCCGATCAATCCACGCGCATGCAGTATGCGTCGTTCACGCCGCGCGGCGGCAAGCGCGCCGCACGCCAGGAACATCGCCACCTCTTCGAAGCCGCGTCCGCCGGGGACGCCGCGCGCACGGCGGAACTCACCGCAGCCCACCTGCAACGCACGCTTAGCGCGCTCCAACTCGACGCTGCTCCGGTCGTAAGCGAATCCGGTGCAGACAAGCGTGTGTGATATCGTCGGACGTGCCGAAGAACGGGCGTTTTCACGTGCGCGCCTGCTGGGCGCCGGAGCCGTTGTGGCAGCACTGCCGTTCGTTCCGCGGCCGACGGCCGCACAGGTCGAGCAAGCGCAACAACGCATCGAAGCGTCTAAGGCCGCTGCCAGCACGTTCCGAACGCGCCTCGTGCTTTTGGGAACGGCGGGCGGTCCCCGCTGGTGGAATGGAGCGCGGCGGCACAGCTTTTCAGCGGCCCTGATCGTCGACGGCGACATTTACGTCATCGACGCGGGCGATGGCGCGGGGCGTCAGTTGCAGAAAGCCCTCGAGCCGATGAGCGACCGCATCTTCTTGAAGACGCTGCGCGCGCTGTTTTTCACCCACCTGCATTCCGATCACACGGTTGACCTCCCGAATCTACTCCTCTACGGATGGGGCGCGGGGCTCAACGGGCGCACAGCGCCGCTGCGCATCTTTGGTCCGGGACGACGGGGTGAAATGGAGCCGGTGTTTTCGCCAACGGGGAAAACGCTGCCCCCGCCACCGATCGTCAATCCGGCAAACCCGACGCCCGGCATCGAAGACATGACGCGCTCGCTGTTCGAGGCGTATGCCGTGGACATCAACGATCGCATGCGCGATAACGGTTACAAGGATCTGCGCGCGCTCGTCGACGTCCAAGACATCACGTTACCGGCGATTCCCGGGTTCCGGTCGCCAAATACGACCCCGGCGCCTGAGATGGAGCCGTTCACCGTGTATCAAGACGACCGCGTTCGAGTGACGGCTACCCTCGTCAACCACGCTCCGATCTGGCCTGCGTTCGCATATCGTTTCGATACGGACGATGGGTCGGTCGTGTTCTCCGGCGATACGTCACCGTGCGCGAACCTCGTTCGCCTCGCCCGCGGGGCGCAGATTCTCGTGCATGAAGCGATCGTCACTTCCTGGATCGACCGGACCTTGCCCCAACCGCGTTCCGCCTCGGACGAAGCGATTCGCAATCATCTCCTGAGCGCACATACGCCGGTCGAGAAGGTAGGAAGCGTCGCCCAGGCCGCCGGCGTGCCGAAACTGGTACTCAGCCATATCGTACCCGGGAACGCGACGGACAGCGATCTCGCCCCGGCGCAAGAAGGTTTCTCCGGTCAGCTTATCATCGGGGATGATCTGCTCCAGATTCCCGTGACCCGCTAATATCTCGATCCTTGGAGGTAGTAACGCCAAATGGTCAATCGCTCGTCGTTTCTGGCTCGCAGCGTCGCCTTGTCCGCCGCGGCTACGCTGCTTCCTTCGGCGTTACGTGCTGCGGATGCGCCAGGAACCATCAACGTCGGAACCATTCCACTCGATTCGATCGGCACCGTCTATTACGCCCAGGATCTCGGCTACTTCAAGAACGCTGGGCTGACCGTCAACCTGGTGTCGATACCGGCCGGCCCGCAGGGTGCGACGGCGGTGGCGACCGGCGCCCTCGACGTATCGGTCGGTCCAATCACGACAATCGCCGCAGCACATCTCCGCGGCGTCGATTTTAAATTTATCGCGCCGGACTCGATTGCCACGCCTCAGACCCGCACCGACGTACTCATGGTCGCGATCGATTCGCCGATCCGCGGCGGCGCAGATTTGAACGGAAAGACGATCGGCATCAGCGCTCTCAAGAGCATGCAGCAAGTCTCCGCGATGGCGTGGGTCGATAAGCATGGCGGCGATGCGCAGTCTCTGAAGTTTATCGAGATACCCTTTCCACAGATGGGTCCGGCGCTCGCACAAAAACGCTGCGATGCCATCAACGCCGTCGAGCCGTTCGCCACGTCGTTCAAAGACGTCGCACGAATTCTGGGTGATGTCCTCGACGGAATAGCTCCGACGTTCATGGAACTCGGCTATTACTCGACGCCCACCTGGCTGCAGGCGAATCCGACCGTAGCCGCCCGTTTCGTAAGCGCCATTCGCGAAGCATCGGTGTGGGCAAACTCGCATCAAAAAGAATCGGCCGCCATCCTCGTCAAATATGCCAAGCTCGATCCGACCGTCGCCGCATCGATGGCCCGCGCCACGTACGGTACGACGCCGCTAAGTCAGGCGATGATGCAACCGGTGATCGACGCCAGTCTAAAGTACGGCGCGATCGACAAGTCGTTCCCGGCCAGCGAACTTATCTGGCAAGCACCGCGAACCTAGCCACTGCGAAGGTCCCAACCGCCTTATGCCGCTGCCGAGGTGTTACCCGAAAAGATGATTCGACTAGGAGTACCAAACGAATGCCCGGTTTGAATTCCCCGCGCGTGGACCGCCGCAGCGCGCTTGCGGCGGGCGGCGGCATCGCGGGCGGTTTGCTCTGCGCCTCCACTGGCATATTCGGAGCATCCGCCGATGCGGCCGATGCGGCGCCGCTGATCCTCGACGGCGTCACGATCGTCAACACGCATGATGGCTCGCTGATACCGAACATGCGTCTCACTATCAAGAACGGAAAGATCGCGAACATTGCGCCGGCCGGCGGTTCCAGTTCGCCCGACTCTGCGCACGTCGTTGCCGCGCATGGCAAATTCGTTGTGCCCGGTTACAACGATCTACATGCGCATCCGTTGAGTTCGCCGGATCCAGAAGGCAGCTTGGCGTTGATGTTGGCCAGCGGCATCACCGGGTTTCGCGAGATGGCCGCATGGGGGACGATGCTCGACCGGCGCCGTCAAGGAACGCTCATGCCGCCGGGCGCGGGCCCTGAGTTACTCGAAATGGCCGGTGAAATTCTGACGCCCGCCAATGCCGGCACCCCTGAGATCGCCGTCGCCGAAATACAGAAGCAAAAAGCGGCCGGCGCCGATTTCATCAAGATCATCGACTACAGTCCCGATGTGTTCTTCGCGGTGGCCGATGCGTGCGAACGCCTCGACATGCGATTCCTCGGTCATCTTTCGCCAACGATCGATGTGCGCAAAGCGGCGACCGCCGGCATGCGTTCGATCGAACATATGGGTCCGCGCGACAGCGTGCTGCTTGGCTGTTCGACCGACGAAGTCGCGTTGCGTCCCGCGTTCCAAGGCGCTCCGCCGCTTCCGCCAATGAGCGGCCAGGTGCCAATTGGCGTGATCTCGCGGTTGGTCGCGAATCCGACCGTAATGACGCCGCCCGCCGAACTCGCACGCTATCAACGCGTCATGAACACGTTTAGCGTCGCGAAAAGCCGCGATCTCGCTTCGCACTTCGCCGCGGCCGGCACGTGGAACGTTCCGACGCTGATTCGCGTTCGCACGATGCTAGTCGGCGACGATCAGCGCTATCGCACCGATCCCAACTTGAAATACGTTCCGAAACAAACCGTGCAGATGTGGCAAGAGGTATCGCAGCAATTCGACGCGACGATCTCGCCCGAAGCACGCACGACGTTGCTGAAGATGTACGGCCAGCTGCAGCAGCTCGTGAAGCCGTTCAAGGACGCGGGCGTCAATATGATGACGGGCTCGGACTTCTCCGGCGGCTTCGTCGTTGCCGGCTTCGGTTTGCACGACGAATTCGATCGGCTTGGCGAGGCCGGTCTCTCGCCGCTCGACGTGCTGCAAATGACCACGCTTAACGGTGCGAAGTTCCTCGGCCGCGAGGCGACAATGGGCAGCGTGACCGTCGGCAAAGATGCGAATCTCGTACTGCTCGATGCGAACCCGATCGCGAGCGTGCAGAACCTGCATGGCATCGCCGCTGTCGTACGCGCCGGTTTGTATCTCTCCGTCCGCGACCTCGAGGCGATGAAGACGAAGACCGCAGACCGGATCGCCTCGGGCGCGATCGCGATGACGCCACCACGTCCGTTCTGCTGCTTAGGATGAGCCCATGATGCCCCCAGCAAATGCCCACGCTGATGTCTTAATCGTCGGCGCCGGACCGGTCGGACTCTCCCTCGCGATCGAACTCGGTCAGCGCGGCATTGCCTGCATCATCGTTGAGAAGAACGATCGTGTCGGGTATTCTCCGCGAGCGAAAACGACGAATACCCGTACGCGCGAACACTTGCGCCGATGGGGAATCGCCGAACGCCTACGCGACGCCTCACCGATTCCGCGGGATTACCCCGCGCGTGCGATGTTCGTGACGAGTTTCACCGGCCACGTGCTCGCCACGTTTGAGAACGCGCTCAACTGTTCTTCCGAACGCAACGAATGGTACTCCGAATCCGCGCAGTGGGTGCCGCAATATACGCTTGAGCAGGTGCTGCTTGAGCGGGTCCGATCGCTGCCTAATGTGAGCGTGCGTTTCCGCTGCCGGTTGGAATCGGTGGAGCAGTCGGCGAGTGAGGTTCGCTCGCAGGTCGTCGACGTTGATTCTGGAGAGCCTGCGACCATTCGCGCTGCGTACCTGGTCGGTGCCGACGGCGCGCACAGCTCCGTCCGTAACCTCATCAGTGTGAAGATGGAGGGGCGGCCCGATCTCGCGCGCTTCGTCAACCTCATCTTCTACGCTCCGGATCTTGCCGCATCGCATCCGTTTGGAAAAGCGATTCACTACTGGTTCGTGAACCGCGAGTTACCCATCATCATTGGGCCGATGGATGATGGCGTGGACGGCAAGTGGTTTCTCGGCGTGCCGATCTTGCCCAACGGCCTGGACGTCGACCGCATGGACGCAACCGAGATACTCCGGCGTGCAGCCGGTGTCGACGTCAAGACCGAAGTGCTTAGCACCGACCCTTGGACCTCGAGCTCACTCATTGCGGAATCATATAGCTGCGGCCGGATCTTTCTGGCCGGAGACGCATGCCATACGCATCCGCCGTTCGGCGGCTTCGGCATGAACATGGGGATCGGCGATGCCGTCGACCTCGGCTGGAAGCTTGCCGCGACCCTTCAGGGTTGGGGCGGTTCGGCGTTACTGGACGCGTACGAGATAGAACGGCGGCCCGTGCATCAATTGGTCCTCAATGAGGCCGTTGCTAATCAAGCGGTGCTCGGAAACGCGCTCGTTCGCGACGACCTTGACGCACCCGGTCCGGAAGGCGAACGGGTGCGCGCCGAGGTCGGGCGCGCCATCATCTCAGCCAAACGCCGCGAGTTCGACACGCTCGGAGTCGTGCTCGGATATCACTATGACGGTTCGCCACTGATCGTTCCCGATGGAAGTCCCGCGCCCGACATCGACTACTCGACGTATACACCGTCGGCTCGTCCCGGTTGCCTGGCGCCGCACGCGTGGCTCGCCGATGGCTCATCGCTCTACGATCTTTTTGGCTTGGGTTTCACATTATTGGTGCTGGAGCAACCAGATTCATCGGGAGTTGCGCGCTTGCTCGAAGCAGCTGCGGCGCGCGACATCCCGCTCGACGTTGCGACGCCGAACGAACCGCGTTTAGGCAGGCTCTACCAAGCCGCCTACGCGCTCATCCGGCCGGATCAGCACGTCGCGTGGCGCGGCGATGCCATTCCGGAAAATCCGCGCGCCATATTAGATTGCCTCTGCGGAAATTTCTCACCGTCTGAGCCCGTCGCCTTTTCGGCCGAATCAGAAGTTGCTTCTTGACGAGCGGTTCTACGTCGGAAGCGCTCGTGTCGCGTGGTGTGCCGAGCGCAACATCTCGCTGTTCTTGTCGGCACATGCCGAGATAGGGTTATCACGATGAAGCGTCATGCGTTCCTTACCACGACGGCAGCCTCCACAGCCGCGTTCGCAGGCTGCGGCAGTGGCGCCGGCAGTATCAACACCACGCCGGCAATTGTGAGCTCTGGCGGACCGGGCAACGTCCTCGCCGGAATGACCATCGTAAATACGCGCGATGGCACACTTGCGAAAAATATGATGGTCGTTATTCAGGGTGGCAAAATCACCTATATTGCCCCGCAGGCGACCGCGAACCCAACCCAGTTCGGAACGGTACTAGCGACGGGCGGATACCTCGTTCCGGGTTACAACGATATGCATAGCCACGTGTTGATATGGCCGGATGTGCCGGCTGGCCTAAATACGATGCTGGCGTACGGTATCACCGGTTTTAAGCAACTGAGCGGTACAGCGGCGATGCTCGCCGCGCGTAAGCAGTCGCCGCTGACCCAGGCGCCGCAGCCCGCGCTGCTTCAAATGCCGGGTGACATCCTCACCCCCGTAAATGCAACGTCCGCTGCTGCGGCCGTCACCCTCGTCGACCAGCAGGTAGCCGCCGGCGCCGATTTCATTAAGTCGGTGGGCATCGGTGGCCCCACCTTCTCAGCGGCAATTGCCGAAGCCAAAGCGCGCGGCATTCAGTTGACCGGACACCTCGCCTCGACGGTGGACCCCCGCGTAGCAATCGCGAGCGGCATGACCGGAATCGAGCATTTGGGTCCGCAAGATGCCTTGCTGCTTGGCTGTTCGACGCAGGAGCAGGCGATTCGCGCGGCAATCACTCCGCTCCCACCGGGCGGCCCGTTCGCGACGGATCCGAATTTTGCCACCGACCAGCTCTATCTACCGTCACTTTTTTACAATCCGGTGACGATCGCGCGCAGCCAACAAGCAATCAACACGTTCAGTACCTCGCGAATGCAAGATCTGGCTGCACAACTCGTTGCTAATGGCACCGTGATCGTGCCGACGCTGACGCGGCTGCGCACGGCGTACATACCAACCGATCCCGTTTATTTGAACGATCCCAACTTGCAGTATGTACCATCGGGTTTGCTTGCAAACTGGAAACAGCTCGAGCAATGGTTCACGCAGTACGTCTCGCCCACGAATCAAGCAACGTTGTCTCAATTGTACACGGCGACGGCGGCCCTGGTGCGACCGTTCAAATCCGCGGGCGTCACGTTACTGGCCGGATCGGACGCCGTCGGTGAGTGGTGCATTCCGGGCCCGAGCTTACATCAAGAGTTTGACCAACTCGCGGCAGCCGCCCTGACCCCCCTCGAGATCCTACAAATGACGACACTCAACGTGGCGCAATATCTCGGAACCACATCGACAATGGGGACGGTCGATGTCGGCAAGAATGCCGACCTTGTCATTCTCAGTGCCGATCCAACGCAGAGCGCGGCAAATCTGCATTCCATCACGGGCGTCGTACGCGCGGGACAATACTTCAACTCAGCGGCCCTGAACTCGCTAAAGTCAGCTGCGATAAAGAGAATCGCGGAAGTTCCCTATGAGGTGGGTAGGAAGTTCCGTTGCCCGTGCTGCACGGCCTATGCCTAGCCCAAAGCGCGACGACGATCCTGAAAGCGCTTAGCTACGTACGTGCCCACGATCTTCATGGCCCCTGTCACCAAATGCCGCGAAGACTCGCTGCGGCCGCCGTGCCTTGGCGCAATCCCGCTTCCGCCGCGACCGATTTGCGGCTCGCATCCATGACGTTCGGGCCGATCGCGGCTTTGGCGCCGTCATCGGGAGCGATCTCGATGACGCGCGCACCTTGCGCGCGCAGCGCGGCGACTTCGTTATCCGTAAAGCCATATGCAATCGGAATGACGGCAAGCACGGTGGCAAATCCGGCAGCGACATTCAGATTCGTTCCCGCAACGCCGCCATCGGTATATCGCCGGCCGCCGATCGTGATCGGAGGCGTAAAGCCGGGCACGGCGGCGCTTGCGGCGATCGCCAACTGCAACGGCGCCTTCTTCGCCCCGTCGAATATCGCGACCGAGCCATCGACCGCATCGACGGCAACGATGTCTATCGGCTTCGCCGGCCAGCGATCGAGGCTACCGATTCCGGAGGCCCGATAGAAGTTGGGCAACCATTCCGCCTCGCTCGGCAGTTTTGCCCCTAACGCGAGCGCCCCGACCGCGGCGCGCTCGCTCTTCGTCGGAACGTGGTCTTTCGGCCGCAGCGCTGCGATTGCGGCCATCGTCGCCGGGTCGACGTAATTCTTCGCCCAGCTTGCAAGAACGCTCGCATCGGCGTTCAGTTGACTGGTGTACAAATCGGAAAGCGGGACGCCGCTGCGCAACTGCGCGCCGACGATCGACCCGGCCGACGTTCCGATCACCAGGTCGGCTGCATTGGGATCGACACCTGCCCGCAGCAGGCCGAGCAGAACGCCCGTTACCCACGCGGTTCCGGTGGCGCCGCCGCCGGTCAGCGCGAGCGCGCGTCCCGCCGCCGCGCGCGCACTGACTCCCATGGCGAGCGCCGCGGCCGTCCCCGCTACGCTTGCGATGGCAGCAGAGCGCGTTAGCGGTGCATCAGCATTCCGAAGCATCCGGATCTCCTGACGACGTGATCTGACGTGAGCGAACAGCGCTCATCTTTCCCACGATCAAGAGAAATTCCGTCCAGACTCGGCGCTCTGTCCAGGCGCGAACGACAGGCGGCGCTCCGCGGACCGGCAAATACTCCGTAATGCGAACGGTTCTCGCGTTGAAGCCACGGCAATCGCCGAATTCGCCGCATGTGCGTCGCACATCGTATCTCGTTCGGCGCCTCGAGACCGACGTTCGAGCAATGCTCGACGGTGCACTGAGAGAGTTTGGCATCACGAGTGCGCAGTACTTGCTGCTGAGTCTCGTCTCTCGGGAAGGCGGCCTGACGTCGGCCGACCTCGCGCGGCGTTCGTTCGTGACCTCGCAGGCGATGAACGAGTCGATCGCAGCGCTCGCTCAGAAAAAACTCGTGCGTCGAGCCGAGGACCGCAAAGACCGACGCGTCCTGTTGGTCAGCCTCAACGCCGAAGGGAAGCGCGTGCTCGACGCATGTGAAAGAGCGGTCGACGCCGCGGAGGCAGAGTTCTTCTCGCGTCTCAAGCCCGCCAAAGTGGCGCTCCTTCGGTCGCTGCTATCGGCATTGATCGACGGCGAGGACGCGTAGCCCGCACGACGGTCGCCCTACACGGTGACGATCAGCGCGTCCAGCGCTAAGACGCCGCCGCCGCGTTCGAACGCGACGAGCGGATTCACGTCGATCTCGAGAATCTCGGGCTGCTCCCACATCAATTCGCCCAACCGCATCACGGCATCCACCACCGCATCGACATCGGCCGCAGGCGCCCCGCGCACGCCGTCGAGCAGTTTCGCAACGTTGAGCCGCGCGAGCGCGCCGGCGACGTCCTCGCGCGCGGCGTCCGCCGGGAGGAGCGCGACGTCGGCCAGGATCTCGATCAGAATGCCGCCCGCGCCGAAGAGCAAAACGGGTCCCCATTCCGCGTCGCGCTTTGCGCCGACGAGCACTTCGACGCCGCGCCGGCTCATCGCTTCGACCAGCACGCCTTCTAGCATGATGCCGGGCCGGTGACGGTCCACGTCGGCCCTCAAGCGTTCCCAGCCAATGCGCAGTGCCGCCTCGTCCGCGATGCCGACGATCACTCCGCCGGCCTCGCTTTTGTGCGGAAGATCGGGCGATTGCGCCTTGAGCACTACCGGGAAGCCGATCGCACCGGCGATCGCGAGCGCCTCGTCAGCCGTGCGCGCCAATGCGCCCGCCGGAATCGGCATACCCGCCGCTTCAAGCACGGCTTTCGACCGGTATTCAGGAACGATGCCGGCACGTTCGATGCGCGGGCGCACACCCGGCTTCGACACCGGCGTCCGGCGCCCGGCGCTGCGTAGGTGTTCGCCGTAACGCGTGTAGTGGGCCATCGCACGGAGTGCGCGTTCGCCCGAGCGAAAGAGCGGGAAACCGTCTGCCCTCAGCCGGGCGATCACCTCAGCGGGCAACTCCGATTCTCCCAGGAATGCGACGGCCGCCGGTTTCCGGGTCGCCATCAGCGATTCGAACGCGCTTCCCTCGTTGAGGATCGGGACGTTGAAGCGGCTCGACATCACGGCCGCGACGATGCATCCGATCCCGGGATCGTCGCAGTAGGCCGCAGCTGCAGCGCCGTACAGCTTTCGATTGCTGAGCGCGTGCATCGTCAGATCGAGCGGGTTGTCGACTGAGGCGTAGTCAGGCATTTCCGCCGCGATCGTCGCAACGCTCGGCGGAGAAAGGGGTGGCAGCGCGAGCCCGCTGGACGCGCACAGGTCGATCGAGAGTCCCTTGTAGGCACCCGAATCCGTAAAGATCCCGATCCCTCCGGCAGGCGGCTCGGGAAAGCGCGTCATCAGGCCGGCGAGGTCGATCAAATCGTCGAGCGTATCGACGAACGCGACCCCGGCGTGTGCGACGACGGCGCGCATCACTTCGTAGTCGCCGGCCATCGCGCCGGTGTGCGAGCGCGCCGATGCACGCGCACCTTCGCTGCGGCCGGGATGCAGTAGCACGATCGGCCGCCGTCTCGCCTGGGCGGTGCGCGCGAGTGCGAGAAAACGCTGCGGCTGACGGATTTGCTCCACGAACATCGCGACCGGTCCGGGGCGCTCGTCCGCCAATACGGCTTCGAGAAAGTCCTCGACCGTTGTGACGGCCTCGTTGCCGGTGGAGACCGCATACGACACGTTCAACCCGCGGTCGCGCGCCATCTCGTTGATCACGGCCATCATGCCGCCGCTTTGCGCCAGCACGGCTAGAGCGGGCCCGGCGGCGGCCCGGCGCGCCGGCGTCACGTGCATGAAATACGGGAGGCCGTCGACGTAGTTCACGAACCCCATGCAGTTCGGACCGACGAACGCCATCCCGGCGTCGCGCGCGATCTCGGCGATGCGCGCCTGCTCGCGGCGGCCGCGTTCGCCCGTTTCGGCAAACCCCGACGCAAACGAGACCGCCCCCCCGATCCCGCGGCGCACGCAGGCCTCGAGAGCGTCGACGATGCCGGCACGCGGCAAGCACAGCAGCGCAGCGTCGACGCCGGACGGAAGATCGTCGATCTGCGCAGCGCACGGCCGCCCGCTCACTTCGGAACGGCTGCGGCTGACGAGCGCGATCTCGCCGTCGAAGCCGAAGTTCTCCAGATTGCGCAGGCAATTGAACCCGATCGAGCCGGGCTCGGGCGAGATGCCCACGATCGCGATCGACCGGGCCCGTAGCAGACGCTCCATCGGCGGTCGCACCGCCGGGGCGTCACTCCTCACGCTGGTACTCGCCCAACCCCGGCTTGTACGACTTGTCGTCGAGGAACTGTTTGAGACCGCGTTCGGAGCCGCGTTCCGGATCCATCGCCGTGTTGGCAATCGCCTTGGCCGTCAAGTACTCTTCCGAGAGCTCCCAATCCATCTCGCCGATGTGCTTGAACGCGACCTTCGCATTCCAGAGCGTGATGGGGTTTTTCTTCATGAGCTTTTGCGCGAGCGCGACGACTGTGACGCGCAGCTGGTCGCGCGGCACGGCCTCGGTAACGAGGCCGATTTCGGCGGCCTTCTTCCCATCGAACGGGTCGCCGGTCATGATGTAGCGCAGTGCCTGGCGTTCGTTGAGCACGGCTTCGATCGCCTTGGTGACGTTACCGGCCGGGATGATGCCCCAGTTGATCTCCGAAACGCCGAATGTCGCGTCGTCGGCGGCGATCGCGAGGTCGCACGCGACGAGCGGGAGGAAACCCCCGCCGAACGTCCAGCCGTTGACCATCGCGATCGTCGGCTTGGCGAAATAGCGCAACTTCCGCCACTGCCAGTTGGTGGCTTGCGCCATCGTCCGGCGGCGCTTGATCGGATCGAATCCCGCCGTTTCCCGGAAGAACTCTCTGAGGTCCATCCCGGCGGTGAACGCGTCGCCGGCGCCCGTCAAGACGAGCACTTTGCAGCGATCGTCGATCTCCAACGCGTCGAGAATCACGTTCATGTCGCGATTCATCGCGGGGTTCATGGCGTTGCGTTTTTCGGGCCGGTTGAGCACCACCCACGCGATCCCGTCTTCGAAGGTGACCTTGACGGTCGATGTACTGAGTTCACCGGCTTCGGCTTCGGCTCCGGATGATGTCGCTGAGGTCACGAAAAACCACCACTTTCTAGATGTTCTGTCAACGAATAACGTTTGAGAAAAAAGCCTTCGTCGCCGAACTCGCGCCCGATCATCGTCAAGCGTTTCACGTACCCACCGACGAACAACTCGTCGGTCAGTCCGATCGCGCCGTGCAGCTGCACGGCCTGCTCGGCGATGAAGCGGCTCGATTCTCCGATCTGCACCTTGGCCGCGGCGGCGGCATTCCGGCGCGCGAACGGGTCGTCGCCGTCAACCTCGGTCGCGACGTATGCGGCCATGCCGCGGGCCAGCTCGAGCTGGATCAGCATGTCGACGGCCCGATGTTGGAGCGCTTGAAACGAGCCGATCGGCCGGCCGAATTGGTTGCGCGCCTTGAGGTAGTCGATGGTAGCGCGCAAAACGATACCCATCGCGCCGACCGCCTCCGCGCAGAGCGCGGCGATGGCGCGATCGATCGCACGCTCGAGCGCGGGAAGTCCTTCGCCGAGCGTGCTGATGACGGCAGCGACCGGAACGCGCACGCCTTCCAGTGTTAGATCGGAGGCGCGGCGTTCGTCGTAGGTCACGTAGTCGCGACGCGTCACGCCATGCGCATCTAGATCGACGGCAACCAGCGTGATCCCGTCGGGCGCATCGCTCGCGCCGGCGGTGCGCACGGAGACGATCGCGGTGTGCGCCGCAGCGCCGTACGGTACCGCAATCTTGCGACCGTCGAGGACGAGCACGTCGCCATCCCGCCGCGCGCTCGTCTCGACGAAGCGTGGGTCGTAGCCGCCGTGCGGCTCCGCATACGCGAGCGTGACGATGCGGTCGCCTGCGACGATCTCCGCGAGCATCTCGGCGGCCCCCGATTCTGCAGACGCCGTCTCCAGGATGCCGCCGGCAAGCACGACGGTCGGAACGAACGGCTCCGCCACCAATCCGCCGCCGAATGCTTCCATCAGGATCATCGTATCGACGGCGGTCCCGCCGAAGCCGCCGTGGGCTTCCGGGATCGGGAGTCCGAGCCAGCCTAATTCAGCGAACGACGCCCAGTGATCGCGGCTCCAGCCCGCGATGCTGCGCTCGCGCTCCACGCGTTGTTCGAACGCATAGTGTTCGGCGACGAAGCGCTCGACGCTGTCTCGCATCAGCGTCTGCTCGGGGGTAAGCGTGAAATCCATTTTGCGATCCGCCTACAAACCCAGAATACGCTTGGCGACGATGTTCCGCTGGATCTCGTTCGATCCCGACAAGATCGACAATTTGAGACTGTCGAAATACCGTATCGTCTCGAAGGCCTGCTTCTCGATCGCGGGGTAGCCGATCGCGCTCATCGCCAGATGCGCGAGATCTTTCGTGATCTCCGTGCCGATGATCTTGAGCAGCGACGACTCGGGGCCCGGGCGTTCGCCGGCAGTCGCCGCCGCGACGGCGCGTAACTGTATGAAGGTTGCCGCCTGCAAACGGATATGCAGCCGCGCGAGCGCGTTCGCAAACGTGGGATCGTCGAGCTGCGAGGCAGTTCCGTTGCGGCGCCCGGCCGCGAACTCGCGGATGCGCATGAGCGCGGCTCGAGCGCGGTTGACATTGCCGACGGCACTGCGTTCGTGCTCGAGCAGGCGCGTCGCGTAAGTCCATCCCTCGCCTTCGTTGCCGACGCGATTCGCCACCGGCACGCGCACGCCGTCGAAGAACACTTCGCAGATCTCCGAGTCGTTACTGAGCAGCTTGATTGGACGCACCATAATGCCCGGCGACGTCATGTCGATCAGCAGAAACGAGATGCCCTCTTGCTTCTTCTCACCGGTTGACGTACGCACAAGACAGAACATCATGTCGGCCCGGTCGGCCTGCGTGATCCAAATCTTCTGCCCGTCGACAACGTACTCGTCCCCGTCGGGGACCGCACGCGTCTGCAGCGATGCGAGATCCGAACCCGAACCGGGCTCCGTGTATCCTTGGCACCACCGGATCTCTCCGCTGAGCGTACGCGGCAGATACCGCGCCTTCTGCTCTTCGCTCGCGAAGGCGATCAGAATCGGCCCGAGCATGAACACGCCGGGCAAACCGGCGAGGGGGGCGCCTGAGGTGCTCGCTTCCTCGTCGAAGATGAGCCGTTGAATCGGCGTCCAGGCGGCGCCGCCGTACGCGGCGGGCCAAGCCGGTGCCATCCACCCGCGCTCGTACAGCGCGCGATACCATGCATCGCGCTCGGAATCGAGCAACGGTTCACCGCGCAAGACTTTGTCCCGCACATCCGGCGGAACGGCAACCGCGAGAAACGCGCGCACCTCGGTGCGAAACGCCTCGTCCGCGAGCGAGAGACTCAGATCCACCGAGCGATCACCTAAACGAGCTCCGGTGCGAGGGCGTCACGCCATGCGTCCGCCTCGCGGTGAAAGACGCCGCGCCCTTCGATGAGAGCGAAGGGCGTATCCGCGGCCAGGCCGCGCGGCAGCCGCCCCTCCGCGTTGTCGCGAATCGCTTCGAGGTACTGGCGCCGGAAGCGCGCGACTGCCGTGTCGCTCGTACCGAGGGTCTCGCGGGACCGGTCTGCGACCGGTCCCGCACCCTCGGCGACGGCCATGTCCTCGGTGAGCAGGTTGTTGATCCCGCTGAAGTGTCCGGCGCGCATCAACGCGCGATCTTGCCCCATCTTGTGCCGGCCGCGTACGGCCTGGTACTCCTGGTTCCAGATCTCCCACATCGCCCCAACCTCGCCGCGCACGATCGGCGCGCTCGGCTTCCACATGATGTACCAGACCGTCGTGTGTTCGTCGTCGAGCGGTACCTGGCACACGATGAAGCGCGGGATCGTGTCGTAGAGGTCCGTCTCCGGAGGTACGGCTGGTGCGATGCCCTGGTAATACGGCATCACGAACTCGGTAACGCGCGTGTAGTACCGGCCGTCGGGCAGCGTGCGCACCGCGCCGACGTGAAAGCCCCACGGCGTGTTGCGGACCTCGAAGCGCGGAGCCTTGTCGGTGAGCGCGGCGGCGATCGACGGGTTCGTGGAAATCGTCGCACTCGAAGCGTGGAGGTGCGAGATGTGCGCGGAGTCGATCTGCCCTTCGAGCAGTTGCGCCCAATTGCAGGCCCCCGGCACCTCCGCGACATCGATGTGGTCGACCGGCAGCGCAGTGAACGGAAACGCCGGGAACGGCGCCGGTGCCCCATCGCCGATGAAGGCCCACACGAGCCCGGCCGCCTCGCGCACGTGGAACCGCCGCGTCCGCACCTTGGAGGCGAAGTTACCGCGTTCGGCCGGCTCCGACGGAGCCTCGACGACCGCACCGTCGCGGCCCACGACCCAGCCATGAAAGATGCAGCGGAGTCCGCACGCTTCGTTGCGCGCAAGCGACAACGAAACGCGCCGATGCGGACAGCCTTCTTCGATGAAACCCAACTCGCCGTCCGGCGAGCGAAACGCAACGAAGTCCTCGCCGAGCAATCGTACGTGCAACGGCTCGCCGCCGGCTTCGAGGACGCTCGCCTTCAACACGGGATGCCAATAGCGGCGCAGCAGCGCGCCGCCGGGCGAGTCCGGGCCGACGCGCACGAGCAATTCGTTCTCTGCGACGGCCAGCATCAGGCGAGCTCCGGCGCGAGCGCCTCGCGCCAGGCGTCCGGCGCACGATGGATCACCCCGCGCCCTTCGATCAGGGCGAAGGGCGTATCGGGGGCCAAGCCGCGCGGTAACCGCCCTTCGGCGTTGTCGCGGATTGCTTCGAGATACTGGCGCCGGAAGCGCGCGACCGCGGTATCACTCGAGCCGAGGTATTCGCGCGAGCGATCCGCAATCGGCCCCATGCTTTCGGCAACGGCCATGTCCTCGGTAAGCAGGTTGTTGATCCCGCTGAAGTGGCCGGCGCGCATGCCCGCACGATCTTGCCCGAACTTGTGCTGGTCGATCACTGCCTGGTACTCTTGGTTCCAGATCTCCCACCGCGCCCCGGGTTCGCCGCGCTCGATCGGGCCGCTCGTCTTCCACATGATGTACCAGACCGTCGTGTGCTCGTCGTCGAGCGGGACCTGGCACACCATGAACCGCGGGATCGTGTCGTAAAGCGCTGTCTCCGGCGGAGCGGCCGGCGGGATGAACTGAAAGTACGGCATCACGAACTCGGTGATCCGCGTGTAATACCGGCCGTCGGGAAGCGAGCGAAGCGCGCCGATGTGATAGCCCCACGCGGTGTTGTGCACGTCGAAGCGCGGCGCGGGGTCATAGTTGTTCATCGCACTCAGCGGGTTCGGCACGCTGGAGTGGAGATGCGAAACGTGGGCCGAGTCGATCTGCCCTTCGAGCAACTGCGCCCAGTTGCAACGGCCCGGCACTTGCGCGACGTCGATATGATCGAGCGGAAGCGCGGTGAAGGGAAACGCCGGAAAGGGCGCCGGCTCCCCTGAGCCGATGAAGACCCAAACGAGCCCCGCTTCTTCACGCACGCGGTAGCGCTGTGTGCGCACTTTCGCGGCGAAATTGCCGCGCTCCGACGGCGCTTCGACGACCGTCCCATCGCGACCAACGACCCAACCGTGGAAGAGGCAGCGCAGTCCGCACGCTTCATTGCGCGCGAGCGACATCGAGACGCGACGATGCGGGCAGGCTTCTTCGATGAATCCAAGCTCGCCATCCGGCGAACGAAATGCGACGAAGTCCTCGCAAAGCAGCCGCACGCGCAACGGCTCACCGCCGGCTTCGAGAGCACTCGCCTTCATGACCGGATGCCAGTAACGGCGCAGCAGCGAGCCGCCCGGCGTGCCGGGGCCCACGCGCGTGAGCAATTCGTTCTCTTCCACGCTCAACATTCGGTACTCCTAACTGCGGGCCCGAAAAAGCCGCTGTCCATAAGGACGGTAGGACATCGGCATCGCGTTGTCAATATCGACAAGGTACCTGTCAATCTCCTAGACGGATCATGACGGGACGCTGCCGCTCGACGAGGTCCTCAACATGAGAATCCGCTTCACAACCATTGCCGCCATCGCGGTGACCGTCTCCTCGCTCCTCTTTGCCACCGTCGCAACGGCCGACGCACCACTCAAAGTTGGGATCATTTGGACTTTCTCCGATAGCGATCCCGGCACGCAGGCATTCGATGCCGGAATCGCCGCGTACATGAAAATGCACGGCGATACGGTCGCCGGACGCAAGATCGAACTCATCCGCCGCGACGACGGCGGCTTGAATCCCGACCTCGCCAAACGCCACGCGCAAGAACTGATCGTTCAGGATCAGGTCGACGCGATTGCGGGCTTCGTCTGGACGGCCAATGCGATCGCGGCCGGCACCGTGGCGCTGGCGGCGAAAAAGCCCGAGTTCGTCAGCAATGCGACGGCCTTGGGCTACCTCGAGAAGTTCCCGAACATGACGCGCTATTCGTTCACCACCTACGAACTCGGCCAAGCGATGGGCCGCTACGCGGCCGCGCACGGCATGAAGACGGCGTACAGCATCTACTCGAACTTGCAGTCAGGCGTGGACGCGAGCAACGGCTTCGCCGAAACCTTCACCGCGGGCGGTGGAAAAATGCTCGGCACCGATGCCATGCCGCTCGGCAGTAAGCAGTTCACCTCCTACCTGCAACGCATCAAGGATGCTAAACCCGACGCGCTCTGGCTGTGGATGCCTGCACCGCTCGGTGCGCAGCCGTTCCTTCAAGCATACCATTCGCTCGAACTCGACAAAGCCGGAATCAAGCTGCTTGCGACCGGTGATCTGGTCGAGGAGAACAGCCTCAAATCCGAGGGCGACCAGGCCATCGGCGTGATCTCCGCCTACCCGTACAGCGCCGCGCACAACTCGGCGATCAACCGCGAATTCGTCAGGACGATACGGAGCATTGCACCGAACATCGAGCCGAACGTCATCGCAGCTGAAGGGTACGATACGATGAATGCCATCTACGCCGCGGCGCTAGCGCAAAAAGGCGCTTTCGATTACGACAAAACGATGGCCGCGCTCAAGGGTCTCAAGTGGGAGAGCCCGCGCGGCCCCGTGGAACTCAACCCCGCCACCCGCGACATCATCCAGAACGTCTATATCCGGCGAACCGAAAAACTGAACGGTAAGCTCCAGAACACAGAGATCGAAACGGTGCCGATGGCGCCAACCCGCTAAACCGGCACGACAGGCATAGGTACGAGGCTGGGAAAGTCGGGCAATGCCCCACACCGATGCCGAGATCACACTTTCGTCCCGGACGGCCGCTAAACGTACCCGGCTGGGGGTTCGAATGCGTAGTAGTTTCGTTCGAGCAACTGAGCGAAGCGAATACAGCGCAAATCGTGATATTGCGGGCCCACGATCTGCACGCCGGTCGGAAGTCCGCCCGGCGTTCGAGCGAGTGGAGCGACCGTTGCCGGAAGATACGCAACGCCGGAATGGCCGGCCCAAAATAGCTGCTTACCGTACGGAACCTGTTTGCCATTGATGGTGAGCATACGACGTGCTGGTTCCTCCAGCATATGCAGATGGGCGGCCGTCGAGAGCGGCGGACAAAGAAAGACGTCGACATCTTCAAAGAAAGCACGCCAGCGATCTTGAATGCCGCGCCGTTCGTCATTGAGGCGCAGCCAGTCACGATGAGTCAGGGTCGCTCCGCGCAGCGCCGTGCTGCGCATGTCGGCTCCGCTTACGTTTACCGTTATGGCCTGCTGCTTCAACTGCGCAAAGTCGCCGTCGCTCGCGCGTCCGGCGCCGGCCGCCCGCATTAGCGTCATGTAGATTCGATAGCAGTTCTCGCTATCAAGATCTGGACGCGTTTCCCGGACGGATACGCCGGCTTTCCGCAAGGCTTCGGCTAGCGCCCGCAACGGATTGCTAACCTCATCGTCAACCTCAGCAAACGTGTCGTCATAAGCAATGGCCACGCGAAAATCGGCAAGCCGCGTGCGGGATTCGACCGGCAAACCGAACCGAAAGTTCGATGGCACCGCTTCGTCGGGCCCAGCGATGATCGAAAGCGCGAGTTCGAGGTCATCGGTGTTTCGCGCAAGTGGTCCGATAACGGCTATATCGTCCGGCGACGCGCTTTCCGCGAGCGACTTACGATAAGCGGATGCGATTCCCCACGTCGTCTTGTGACCGAAGACGCCACAGTAGTGCGCCGGATTGCGTATAGACGAAGCGATGTCGCTCCCGAGTTCAAGACCGGTCAGGCCGGCCGCCAACGCAGCTGCAGAACCGCCGGATGACCCGCCGGGAGTGCGATCGAGTGACCACGGATTGTTCGTTCGACCGTAGATCGGATTCGCGCTCTGACCGTCTGCGAGCCACGGCGGAACATTCGTCTTGCCGAAGATGTTCGCGCCCGCATGAAGAAGCCGATCGACGGCGACGGCGTTTGCGCGCGCAATATTGTCGCGATACGCCGGCACTCCATAGGTCGTCGGCGTTCCGGTCAACTGAAAGCACTCTTTGACGGTCATCGGAACGCCGTGCAGCGGTCCAATCGTATCTGAATTCAAACCGCGCCGGTCCGCGCTCCGCGCCCTTTCGCGAGCACGATCGAAATCATGCACGACAACGGCGTTCACTGCTTGGTCGTAGCGCTCGACCCTCTCGATAAAATATTCGAGCGCTTCAAGGCATCCAAGCTCACGCCTCCGGATTCGCCGAGCAATTTCTCCGGCCGAGGCGAACGCTATCTCCACGCATGACTCCCAACACGACGTAAGTTCTTCTCATGTGGATCCACGACTGCCTCGCTCGGGTGGATGGGGTCATGGGGTGGCCCCGCCGCCCCGGGCGAGGTTCTTGCTCCGCTATCCTGAAGCAAGCGTTTCTTGGCGGATAGGCCGGACTCTACGCCTATGCCTCAGCGCATCTCTCCGCGCCGAATACCACCGTCTTGCACCTCGCGCCGATCCCGGTCCCGGCCGGACTCTACGCGAAACCGGCGTCCGCCTTTCACGATGTCACCTTGATGGTCTCGGGCTTGACGAACAACGGCGGCCCGTGCCCGTCGATGCCGAGCATCTGCAACATCGGTGTCGGTTGGGACGGACCGAGCGGTCTCGGCACACCTGTCGGACCCGCGACATTCCAAGCCCCTTAACGCGCCTATGCCGAAGCGGCAATTTCCTGGCGAGCTGCAGGCACTCCGCCGGGAACCACCATCACTGGGCATGTTGCGCTACGCACCACGGCTTCCGCGACGCTGCCATAGCGAAGTCGAGCGCGGCCGATACGGCCGTGCGTGCCCACGACGATGAGATCAGCACCCCATAACTCAGCAGCCGCAATGAGCGCTTCCGCAGTCGAACCATGTACGATGACGGCGTCGGCTTTGACGCCGGCGCGAGCAGCCTGCTCGCATGCAGCGGTACTGATAGCTCGGTCACTTGCACGTCGCGCAAAATCGCATTCTTGTACGTTGGCGAACTGGATCTCTGCGCCCGTCCACTGGGCTAAGGTAATCGCGCGCTCGATGGCTCTTGCCGACGGCTCTGAGTCGTCGATCGCAACCATGATTCGCCCGATGAGCTGTTCCTTGTTCGAAAAGCGTGGGGACGGTACAATGAACGTGGGGACTCCCGCCGCGCGTAGTACGTCCTCCGCGGTGCTCGGGAGCTTCGTGCGCGCGATCCCCTGGTCGCCGCTGGCGCCCAAGATGACAGCATCTACACCTGAAGATCGAACGTAGTTAACGATGGCTTGCCCGGTAAAGCCTTCGATTGCGTGGCCCGACGATGCGAAGCCGAGCGCACGAGCCCGCTTACAAGCACTCTCAAAGAGACCACGTTCGAAGAGTTCCATGGACTCCAGCGCGCCAATGTCGGATTTCCACGGTGCTACGTAGTGCGCGATGGTCGCGGCGCGATCGGTTGCGTGGAGAAATGCGACCTCTCCGCCGGCGCAAACGACCGTAAAGGCTAAGCGGATAGCGGCATCCGAGGCCGGTGAACCATCGATCGCGACAGCGACGCGGCGGTAAGGTGAATCGAACACTGGCTAACACTCCCTCAAGTAGCTATGTGACCAGCACACTATTTCGCCGGAGTGTGAATACTCAGTGAAGATTGTCTAAAGATCGAGCACCAAGCGCTCCGTCGCGCTTCCGGAACAGCAAATCATCATGCTCGCGTTCGCGGAACGTTCAGTTGCGCTCAACACGCTGTCGCGATGATCGGGACGTCCATCGAGTACCGCGGTCTCGCACGTACCGCAGACGCCTTCTTCGCACGAAGACACCGCCGAGATGCCCGCGTTGCGCAGCGCAGCAAGGATCGATTCGCCGTCCGCAACCGTCACCGACATCTTCGAGCGCGCAAGCTCGACCACAAACGTACCACGCCGCGGTTCCAGCGGTGCGGCCGCGAAGCGCTCGACGTGGACGCGCGTCTGGTCTCGCTCGGCAGTTGCCTCGAGAAACGCATCGAGCATCGGCGCCGGTCCGCAACAGTAGACGTCGGCGTTCGCGGGAAGGTTCTGCACGTGCGCACCGACGCCGAACGCGCCGCCCACTTCGTCGTCGACGTGCACGTGCGCCCGGCCGCGACCCGCGGTGAGGCGATCGAGAAACGCCGCATCGCGGCGCGACCGGACGGCATATACGAGTTCCCACGACTGCCCGAGCGCAACGAGCCGTTCGATCATGCTGACGATCGGCGTTATGCCGATCCCGCCCGCGACGAACGCGCTGTGCCGTGCGTCTTCGCGCAGCGGGAAGTTGTTGCGCGGCGCACTCACCGTGAGCGGCGTACCGACACGCAGCGCTTCGTGCATGAACTGCGAGCCCCCACGGCTCCTCGCGTCGCGTTTCACCGCAACGCGATAGCCACCGGTTTCTCCGGCCGCGTTGATCAGAGAATACTGTCGCGTCAGTCCATTGGGCAGCACGACGTCGATGTGCGCTCCCGCGATGGGCGGCGCAACCGAACCCGCGTTCGGGCGAAACTCAAACGACGCGATGCCTGCAGCTTCATGCGTGATCGCGTGAACGTAGAAGCCGTGCTTTACCGGCTCGTGGTTCATACCGTCGCCGCGCACGCCTCGAGGCGGTAGAGCGTGCCGTCGGCCGCGACATCATCGCAGAAGGCGGCCAGGTCCGTCTCTTGAGGGATGGTTTGTGTGATCACCACCATATCGCGATAGTCATTGGCCGCCTCGTCGCGCAACACGCCGATCGGATCGCGGCCTTCTGCCACGTCAATCGCTGCCTGCGCGAGTTGACGGCGCGCTTTTATGATCGCAATATCGGAGGAGCCGAGCGCCTCGTGCGACTGGTCGTGAACGATGCCCTGCGACTGCGTGATGAACACGTCATGAACCGTGAAGCATTCGCCAAGCCCGATGTACTCGTCACCGCGCTGCATCGCGGCGCGATCTTGCAGATAGCGGTTGTCCGGCGTACGGCGCATCTCATCGCCGTTGACCTTCTCCGACCGGTACTGTGCGTCGAGCGTTTCTTTGTCGAGTCTGCCGCTTCGATGGAAAATGAACTCGTAGCGCCAGTGGTGTTCGTCGTCGATCGGAACATCCCAGAGCATCGTGCACCCGCCGGGGCCGAGATCACCCTCGAAGCCGCCCACGGCGCAGGCATTCGGCATCACAAAGTTCGTCACGCGCAGCAGCATCTGGTCGCTATCCGGTAAGCGCCGTTTGGTGAACAGCCGCACGCCGAAACGCGTCTCCGCAGCCGTTACTTCCGGTCGCGCGTTGATCGAGAATACGCCCCAGCGTGCGCGCATCTCCGGGTCTTTCGGCAGAATCTGGTGCAAGAACGACGTGTGTACCGGGTCGATGTTGCCTTCACTCGCTTGCAGCCAGTTTGCGCTTCCCTTCCAGCGCGTGGTGTAACGATATTCCTCACCGGCGAGGGCGGGGAACGCCGGAAAGACCGGCGGTTCGCCGGGACCGAGATAGGCCCACAATGCACCGGCCGCCTCGCGACACGGAAAGGCTCGCTGCCGCACGCGATCCTTGAACGTGCTCTGCGGCGGCTCGGCCGGTTGTTCCAAACACGCGCCGTTTACATCGAAAACCCAGCCGTGATACACGCAGCGCAGTCCGCCGGCCTCGACGCGACCATAGCTCAAGTCGGCACAGCGGTGCGCGCATTTCTGCGCGAGCACGCCCGGTCGTCCTGACTCGTCGCGAAAGAGGACGAGGTCTTCACCCATGATACGTTCGGCGACCGGCGCGCCGCCGGCGACCAACTCGGCGCTCATTCCGACCGGCTGCCAGTAGCGCCTCAGTAGCTCGCCGGCCGGCGTGCCGGGATTGGTGCGGGTGAGGTGTTGGTAGCGTGCTTCCATCGGCAGCCTCCCGGCAAGAAAGTTTCGCGAAACAGGTGCCCCGAGTATAGGAAGTACCGTCTCAGGCGCGCAAGCCGCATTTTTGCATGGCGATATATTGCAAACATGCATAATCTCTCATCGCTCGATCTGCGTCTCCTCGAGCTGTTCGACGCGCTCTCTACCCAACGCAGCGTTTCGCGCGCGGCCGACGTGCTGGATCTGCCGCAGCCCGCGGTGAGTCAGGGGCTGCGGCGGCTGCGGACGTTGTTCGCCGATCAATTATTCGTTCGAAGCGCCGGCGGGATGGCGCCCACGGAACGGGCGCTTGCGCTGCGCGAGCCGATCGCCGCAATGCTGGCCATCGCGCGCGCCGCGATTCTGCCCGAACCACACTTCGATCCACTCCAGTCGACGCGCGAGTTCCGCATCGTCGCCACCGATTTCGGTACGGTCAGCTTCCTGCCGCATTTGCTGCCCAAACTCGCAACGACCGCTCCGAACGTGCGGCTCCGATTCGCCCCGCTGGACGCCGGCGTATTCGATCGCTTGGCAGACGGCGACGCCGACCTCGCAATCGGAATCTTGAGCAACGTGCCCGAAGCGATTCGGACGCAGACCGTCTTTTCGGACCGCTATGTTTGCGCGCTTCGCGAGGGACACCCGGCCCTCGCACCGGCGCTCTCGCTCGAAGCGTTTCGCAGCGCGGAGCACGCCGTCGTGTCGGCACGCGTCGATGCCGGCGGCGCACACGAATCCGCTTTCGACGAAATGCGCGGCGATCGGGTGATGCTACGCGTGCCCAGCTATGCGATCTTGCCGTCAATTTTGAGCCGCACGAACTTGATCGTCGTCGTGCCGGCAAGTGCGAGCGCGGTCTTCTTTGCGGGTCACGCGATACGATTTGTGGATCTACCGTTCGACGCTCCGCCGATCACGGTCGTCGCCGCGTGGCACGAACGCAGCGACGCCGATCTGGGCTTGCACTGGCTGCGCCAAACGATCGGCCGCGTCTTCGCAAACGACGTCGCGCGCGCACGGATTGCCGGCTCGACGGTTTGACGGCCCACAAGGTAAGCAGCCGGGTGCTCGCCAAGGGGCGTTCCCACCACGTCTGCTCATACTACGGGTGAGGGTATGCGAACGATCGACTTCCGTTTGACGCTTCTCGTCGGCTTTGCCGGCGCGGCGGTCGTCCTTGCTTCCGATCCGGCAATTCCGGCAGCCGGCGCTGCGCGTCCGCCCGAGGCGTGTTCTCCGCGCGTGACGGTCGCCGGCACACCCGTCCCGTTACCGCAGATGACGATGGTCGATGTCAAAAACGGCACCACGGTCTCGCTGACCGCGATTCGAGATGGCGACCGGTATTGTTACATCTACCGAAACGGCAAGGCGGTGTACGCAGACGCGCCGGTGCTCGAGATTCACAACAATACGTCGTTCTCCATCGCGCTGCACGACAGGATTCCCGAGACAACAAGCGCCGAGACGATGGCGCCGATGGGATCGATGCAATCTCAGGCTGCGGATCGGACGGCGCAGAGGCCGCAATGCGAACGCATGAAGATGGCGCCCCCAACCCCCATCGTTGTCACTACCGGCATGTTCGGAGACCGGCGCGAGATCGATCCGCCGCTGTCCTCGAATAACTTCGACACGAACATCCACACGCACGGCCTGCGCGTGAAGCCGATCGACGACGACATCTTTGCGTCCAGCCTGTCGACGACGGGGCAGACGTGCGTGTACACCTATCACGTTCCAGGGAGCGATCGGCAACCGGCCGGCACGTACTGGTATCACTCCCACGAACACGGAGTGAGTGAAGATCAAGTGGGCGGCGGCCTCGCGGGCGCGTTGCTCGTGACGGGCACCAAGGCCGTGCCCAATCGCGTCTTGCTCATTCGCAATCTCGTGGTTGCGGACAGCTCACGTGCGGCCAAAGTTCTGCGCTTGCAGTCGCTGGCGTTACGAATGTCGGTCGCTGCCGGCGGCCCGGCTACGCCCGATCCCGAGTGTCCGATCGTCGCGCCGGCTTCCGGTGCGACCATGGCTCCGCTCAATATCAATGGCGTCGATATCGCGAGCGAGGCGTCGCGTCTCCCCTATGTAGCCCCGACCGGCCGGGAAGTGTGGGCAGTCGTCAACGCGACCATCAACACGTACCTTCGGCTCCAGCTCATCGATGCGGCCACGCACGCCGATGCGGGCCCGATGCATCTCATCGCTCACGACGGCGTACCGCTCTCGCATGCTCCGTCATTGACGCAGCCGGTCAGCCCGATTCCCGTATTGAACCAGCCCTTCGTTCTGCTGCCCCCGGGCGGCCGCGCCGACCTGATCATCGACTTGCGCGGCAGGGACGAGTTGCTCCAAGCCGCTCAGGTCTGCACGGGCAGCGGCGGAGATCCGGTGCCGTCCCGATCGCTCGTGACGATACGCGCGACAAAGGCGAGCGGCGCTCGAGCGACGAGCGTGGGAATCGCGGGCGCGATTTCGACGCGCGCGATGAAGCTAGCTCAGATATTCGACGCGGTCGCGAAGCGACACGGCCTAACGCGGCGCACGCTCGCCTTTACGGAATACGCGGATGGGGACAATCAGAACTTCTACATTACCCAGACCAACGCCGTGGGCGCGCACCCCGGCCCGAACCCTTCGCCGTTCGCGGAGTTGCCGTTCCGGCTCGCCTACGAAAGTTCTCCGCCGGAACCGCACCCCAACATCACCGTCAGCGCCGGTTCGTTCGAGGAGTGGACGCTCGAGAATTATACGGACGAGCTTCATGCCTTCCATATCCACCAGCTCTCGTTCATTGAAGAGTCCAGTAACGAGCAAAGCGAACTACACCGCACCGATCCCAAGAAAGTCGTGCTCGAGAAACATTACAACGCTGAACTCCTCGATACGGTGACGATCCCGTACGCGCGTCACGAGGGCAACAAGATCATCCCCGGCCGAGTTAAACTTCGGATCTATTTCGATAAAGCCATCGCCGGCACGTTCGTCTATCATTGCCACATGCTCGATCATGAGGATCACGGAATGATGGGCATCATCAAGGTTACGCCGTTTCAAACGCAACCGCTCCAAACGATGCAGTTGATCAACGCAGCCTCGGCGGTCGGAACCTAACTCGCCACCCATGCAGTCGCACGCGCGCGAACGAAGCTTGACCGCGCTCGTCGTCATCGAGGCGATCGAGCTCTTTGTGCTCGCGCCGCTCTCCGCAACGGCCGGCGCGCCGTTCATCGTGGTGGCGTCGATCGTGGCAGCGAACGTGGCGGCGGTACTCGCAATTGTTTGGCATATCCGGCCCGCCGTCATTGCCGTAATTCTCGCGTCGGCGACGGAAATCGCCGCGGTCGTCCTGCGCTTCGTGCGGCCGTCCGAGCGAACCGAGGTGCTGGACTTTGCCGCCGCGCTGATCTTACTGGTCGCCCTCACCATCGTGCTCGGGATCGCGGTGTTCGGGCCCGGCCGCGTCACGATCCATCGCATCTTGGGCGCGATCGCGATCTATCTCAACGTCGCGGCAACGTGCGCGCTCGCCTACCGCATGATCGATGCGCTCAGTCCGGGAGCCTTCTCGTCAAACCTTGCCGGACCGATCTCAGACCACCGGATAGCCGACCTCATCTACTTCAGCTTCTCCACGTTGACGACGTCCGCGTACGGCGACATCGTTCCGGTTGAACCATTCGCGCGCGCGCTTGCCAACGTGGAATCGGTGATCGGTCAGTTGTTCCCGGCCACACTCCTGGCACGCCTGATCACGCTCGAACTCGAGCACCGGCGCGACGAACGCTAAGGCCGGCCCACCACCAGAATCGAGAACGATCCGGGAACCATCTGTGGCCGGCTTGCCGGAGCGCCCGGCGCCGCCGGCGTCGCCGGCGTGTAATCCGCCGCGATCAGGAAGACGCGACCGGTCTTCTCGTCCAGCGTCAGCGTTTTGGCACCGGCTTTGGTTTGCAGCGTCTGCTCCACCGAGAACGTNNGCCCCGTCGGTGCCGGCGCCGATGGGGAGCGTGGCGAGAATCTTTCCATCGCCCGCATGTATGACGACCATCGTCTGCGGATTGCGACAGGCCGCAAACAGAATGTTGTTCTTGCGGTCGATGGCCAGCCCCGCGCAGATGCCGCCCTTGCCCGCAAGATCGTAGCGACCGGTTACCGTTAGCGTCTTCGCATCGACGACGGCGATGCTCGCCTTGTCTTCAAGGTCGATGTACAGATGACCATTGCCGTCGCTGACCGTCTGTTCGGGAGCGCCGCCGAGATCGACCGTTCCGGCAATGGAGCCGTCCTTCGCATCGATGGCGGTGACGTTCGGCGCGGTATGACTCAGGATGTAGATGCGGCCGTTGAACGGATCTCCGAAGATACCGTCGGGACCGCCCTGCACGTCGATCGTTTTGATCGTCGCCAATGAAACCGAATCCCACATTGCAACCGGCTTGCTGGTGGCAAAAGCGTGATGCGACTGCTCGTCCACGGCCACGCCGTGACCGCTCGTGTTAGCGATACTGCCGACCGGCGCAAGCGTATCGAGATCGAAGACGCTTACCGTGCCCGCCGGAGCAAGTCGCGGGATGTATAAGCGCCGCGCATCGGAGTCAGCGTAGACGTAGTCGAAACGGCCGTCGCCTCCAACCGTTTTCGTTACGAGCACCTTGTAGGGTGCGGAACTCTGCGCCATGCTCGCGGGCACCGACGAGAATCCCAGAACAACGGCGAGGACGCCGCCCAGCATTGCAATACGCACGCGATCTCTCCAACGGATGAAGCGCTCTAGCCGCCGGATTGCTCCAGCGGCTAGAAGGGTTGCACTGTCCGATTGGGACGCGACTCCGGATTATCTAGCGCGCGGCGACGACCGGGCCCGCTTTCATGCGGACGAGGTTGCCGACGGTGACGCCGGCGGCATAGGGCGCGACGGAAGCCGGAATCGTCAGCGACCCGACGCGTGCGATCCGCGCTCCGAGCGCGCCTTGATTGACGTTGTGCACGGTTGTGGTCAGGAAGCCTTCGACCGTTGCATTCGGTGCGGAAGCGTCGATCACGAGATGGTTCGAGAACGTTTTCGTGATCGTGAAGCCTGCCGACGTCAATGCAGCCAACACAGCCTGCTCGTTGGCGGCGATCCCGCTGACGTTCCGGAGCACGAACTGTACCGTCGTAAGGTCACTAGTCGCGCGTTCTCCCATGTCGGTTCCGTACGCCGCAACGTTGGTCGTCAGCGGTACGAGCACCGGGGCGGAAGGCCCAAGCACGGCCGGGTTAAGTTGTGCAACGGGAGCAAGCGACGGCACACGACCCGGACACAAGCTTTGCGCAACGTTCATCCCCTTCGGCATGCCGAGACCGCTGACGTTGTCCCGCCCGGTCAATGCACTATAGGTTGCGGCACCAGGAACGGTCAACGCGTAAGAGTTATTGCCGGATGTAACATCGATGAAGTTTGCGCTCGAACGCGAGTACGCGGTGTAGAGCTGCGATACCGGATTAGTGAGCGCGGTCTTACAGTATTGGTAAATTTCGGAGAGCTCGGCTGCAAATTGGGGCGATGACCACGACGTGCCGTCAATTGGAGACAACGCTCCGCCGACGTACAGCGCTGCGTACGCAGCGGGGCCTGCAATGTCGGGCACGTTCCTATTGGCTGATGAAGCGAGACCGGAAACGCCCTGCTGGTATGACGGGATCGTAAACTCGGTGGATACGCCGCCACCACCGGCACCGCCGGAACCGAACGCGACAAGATCGTTCCATACCGCGGGGTTGGTCAACGGGACCGACTCGAACGTATTCGTGTCGGTTCCGCCGACCCCAATGACGTTGGGATCGCTGGCCGGATAGTTGACCCCGGGCGAATATAAGGGGGTTCCGGAATAACACGCGCTGCCCTGATCGCCGGACGACGCAACGAAGGCAATCTTTGCCGCCGTGCCCGTTGCAAAGATACTCGACTCGCCGGTGTCGACGCCTTCGCATCCGCCAAACGATGAGTTAACGACGTTTGCATGCCCATCGGTGATGATCTGGTTATATGCGTCGCCAATGCTGATGTCGTCAAGCCCGGGAATCACGTACACGATGATGTTCGCACCCGGCGCCAGACCCGCAATCGTCTCGAGATCGAGCGCCGCTTCGGTCTGGTCGGCGGTGACGGCGTTTGCATTTGCACTATCCACGCTCTCGAAGGTGATCGATCGGCTCGTCGTCGGAATGCTGAACGCCGTAAGGTAGGCATTTAGATCGCTTGTCGCAACGGACGAATCGATCACGATTGCGACGGTCATGCCGGTTCCGTCAAAGCCGCTCTGAACCGGATAGTTGAACGCACTCGCAACACCGGGCGCACCCCACGCGGGTCCCTGCCCTGTAGTTACCGTCGTCGGGCCGACGAGGATCGTTCCCGTTCCGCCGGCAGGCGTGACGAGCGCGATCGCGTTTCCGCTGTTGAACACGGTGCCGATGTCGGTGCTGCTCGCCAGCACCGTGCCCGTACCGGTGAACTCGCTCAAGATCGCGCCGGTACCGGTCGTGCCGGGGCCGCCGCTGCTCGAGCAGGTCCCGCTCCAGGCCGCGATTTGAATCGTTGCCTGACCTTGCGGCGAAGCGACGGACAACGTTGCCGTCGTCGCGTTCGCTGGAAATGCGACGCAGCTCGTTGCGACCGGCGAACCGGACGTCGAGCTGCCTTCCCAAACCTGCGCATCAACCGACAGCGACGTCGTGGGAATCGTTTGAATGCCGCGCCGCTTCGCCGACGAGGTGGTCGGGGTTCGTACGATCGTGATGCTCATCGTCGAGGTCGGGCCGAGCGAACCCGGCGCCGGCGAACTCACGCTCGTCACCGGTGACACGTGACTTCCCGAACCGCCGCCGGAACACGCAGCGCAGAGCGAGAGAACGACGCAGACGGATACCCACCGAAGTGTTTTCACTGCACTGTTCCTCCGAGCGAAACGGGACCGGTAACGGGGAATGAAATCGAACCTGCACTCAACGATCCGAAGAAGATGACGTTGCAGTTCGTGTAGTTGGTCGAGCCGAGATTCGTGATCGTAAACGTGCTGCCGGACGGTCCCGCCGATGTGACGTTGCCCGCGCAACCTGCGCCGCTCGCATTCGCGCTGAACGCTCCGCCATAGTTTGCTTGCGTGAGCGTGACCGTGACCGATTGGCTAACGGCGCTGAAGTTGATCGCTTGTCCCACGACTGCCGGTGGCGGCGTTCCCGTTCCGGGAGCTGCCGACGCCGTCACGCTGGAGGCGTTGAAATTGCCGTTGCCGGTCCAACTTGCGAACAGGATCCCGGGGGTCGGCGATCCAGTCGGAGTCGCGGTCGGCGTTGGCGTCGGCGTTGGCGNNGGCGTCGGCGTTGGCGTCGGCGTCGGCGTTGGTGACGCTGTCGGCGTCGGCGTCGGCGTTGGTGTATGCGTAGGCGTCGCTGTCGGCACCGGCGTCGGTGTCGCCGTTGGGCCCGGCGTGCTGCTCGGTGCGGCCGTCGGCGGCGGCGTTGCGCCCGACGAAACCGAGAAGATCACGAGTCCGTACGCGGCTCCGCCGACGAACGTGTACGTGGGCAGCGTGCCCGAGAACGTTAGGCTGCTCCCGCTCGGCGCAACGGGACCCGAGATCGTGTTCCACGCCGGGTTTGCCAGCGTCGAATCATAGAACGCAAGATAATACGAGGTCCCGGACGGAAGCGCCGACGGGAACGTCACTTGAAGCGAAGCCGGTCCGGCGACCGTGATGCTGGTGCTTGGCACCAGCACCGTATAGAAGATAGCGTTGAAGCTATCGGCCAAGGTGCCGCGCGCGCCGGCCGGTACGAGCCGGCTCGTTTCCGCGGAGGCACGGGCAATGCTCAAGGCGGGGACGCCGGACGGTCCGGAGATGCTGTTCGTGAGGCGCACGGAGGCGTTCGCCCCGGCAGCCGTTACCGGAACGGCGGCTGTTTGCGCGTATCCGGAGGGCGCTAGGACGGACAACGGCGCAGCGGTCGCCCCCGTCGCGAGCGGCGTCAGCGGGATCGTCGTTTGCACGCTCTGCGGCGCGACGGTGGCCGTTGGAACCACAACCGGAACGACGGCGGAGGTGGTACTGCTCCCGCCGCCACCACCACCGCAACCGGCAATGGCCGCGGCCGCAGCAATGACGAAAACACCCATCCAATAACGCAACGTTGCCCCTCTGCTAAAGAGTCACGAAACAAGCTTCCGGCCTATTGCTTAGCCAGCGTCGAGCGGGCACCTGGGCAGCAGGTCTGCAGGCCGGCGCGTGACTACTAGCTTGCGGTTATGAAACGCATCGAACCTGGACCCCGAATGAGCCGTGCGGTGGTGCACGGCGACACCGTCTACCTCGCCGGAATTGTTGCCGGCAATCCGGACGCCGATGTGGCGATACAGACGCGCCAAATTCTTGAAGCGATCGACGGCCTCTTGGCCACCGCCGGCACGTCGAAGTCGAAGATCCTCACGGCGACGATTTGGCTCGCCGACATGTCGACGTTCGGCGAAATGAACAGCGTCTGGGATGCGTGGGTCGATCCCGGCAACACGCCTGCGCGCGCAACCGTCGAAGCCCGCCTAGCCGCCCCCGCCTACAAAGTCGAGATCATGGTGATCGCGGCGCTGTAGCAGACGCTGCCGTCTTACTTCGGAACCACCAATACCGGGCCATCGGGCGTCATGCCCTGCAGGCGGTCGATCCGGACGATCACGGCAGCGCCGTTTTGCGCCAAGTCGTGGCGCTGTTCCACTTCCGGCGATAATCCGAACACGCGAGCGCGCGTTGCTGCATCATCCGCAACCTCGCCGCGGCCGCGAATCCCCAGCGTGATCCGTTTCGCGCTGTTGCGGTAGAGCAGACTCAAGACCTGACCGTTGCGCGCGGCGGTCACGAGCCCGCTCTTTGGATTGCGCGCCCACAAACATAGCGCCGTGGGACCGAACACTTGCACGCTGCCGCGCAGCGACAACACCGGTGCACCGTCGTCGCCCACATAGCCGACGACCATCGGCGTACCGTTGGCCAGCGCGCCGTTGATCGCGCCGCGAACGGCGGCCGGGATCTGATCGGCCGGCGTGGCCGCAGGGAACGGCGTAATCGTCTCATCGACGCGCACGATGCGATCCGCCGCATCGAATCCGAACGTCAGCGCGTAGCTCTTCGGCGCGGCGCCGACGCTCGCGAAGGTTCCGGTAACCCGCACGCCTTCGGCGACCGGTTCGGCCGCGCTCCAGACGCCTTGCGCAAACACCGTCGTGAGCGGCCACATGCCCGAGAGGCGCGCGGCAACGGCATCCGCCCCGGCGATCTCGGTGCTGCCGGTCTGAAACACGACGCCCGGCGCGAGCAACGGCTCCAGTCTGCGCACGGCCGAGGTCTCACCGGTGCGCAGCGCTTGCACGAACGCATCGCAGCCGTCAGTACGCATGTCGTTGATCATCTTCGAGGCTTCCCGCTTCGGGCGGGCGCCTCCGCTACGCTGCGGCGAGCACCGCTTCAGCTCGTAGCGCGGAGACGATCGCGCGCACCGCCGGCGATTTGTTCAGGGTGTAGAAATGCAGGCCGGGTGCGCCGCGCGCCAGCAGATCGGCGCACTGCAGCGCCGCGAACGCTACGCCCAAATCTACGATCGCCGCCGGATCGGAGGCGTTTCGCTCGAGCTCGGCACGTAATCGCGCCGGAATCGTTGCACCGCACATCGTGGTGAAGCGCTGCACCTGTTCGAAGTTGGTGATCGGCATGATACCGGGGATGATCGGCACCGTGATGCCGGCCGCACGCGCGCGCGCGACGAACGCGAAATAGCGCTCGTTTTCGAAGAACAGCTGGGTGATGAGATACGACGCCCCGGCGTTGACCTTGGTCACCAAGTGTTGTAAATCCGTATCAGCGTCGACCGCTTCGGTGTGCGTCTCGGGATAGCACGCGCCACCGATGCAGAACTCGTAGCCGCCGGCGAGCAATGCCGTAAGGTCGGAGGCGTGCGCGAAGCCGCCGGCCGGTGCGCGAAAGCCCACCGCGTCGCGCGGCGGGTCGCCGCGCAGCGCGAGCACGTTCTGTACGCCCGCCGCCGCGAGCTCCCGGGCAAATGCGCGCAGTTCTTCGGCGCTGCTGCCGGCGCACGTCAGGTGCGCCATTACCTCGAGCGAGAGTTCGCCTTTGATGCGCCGGATGAGGTCGAGCGAACGATCGCGCGACGATCCGCCGGCACCGTAGGTAATCGAGACGAAGGCCGGCTGCAGCGCGCGCATCGCGCCGATCGTGGCCAGGAGTTCGGCCGCCGCCGCATCGTTCTTCGGGGGAAAAAACTCAAACGAGATCGTCGGCCGCTCGTCGCGCAACGCATCGACGATGCGCACGCTATGCCGACATCAGTTCGCGGCTAGCCGCAGCATTGAAGTACGTCGCTTGCGGATGATGCACGACGATGGCCGCCGTCGACTGCTCCGGCACGATCTGGTAGGCCGAGGTGAGTTCCGTGCCGATCGCGCGCTCCGCATCGAGCAGCCGCCAGACGATCTCGTGCTGCGCAAGATCCGGACACGCGCCGTAGCCCCATGAATAGCGCTTGCCGTGCTCGTTCGCAACGCCGAGTTCGCGCCGGATCCGGTGGTGCGTGTGCTCGGCCAGCGCCTCGGCTGCCTGGACCGAGAAGCCGTGCAAGAAATACGAGTCGCTGTAATCGCCGTGCTGCTGCATCGCATCGATGCGCTCGGAGACGGCCGGCCCGACCGTGACGATCTGGAGCGCGACCACGTCGGGTTCGCCGCCCGGCCGCAGCGGGTGTACGTAGTCTGCCAGGCACAGATGCTGGCCGCCGCTCTGGCGAGCGAACGTCAGCCGAGCGAGTTCCACTTCGAGATTCGCCGGATCGTACACGACGATGTCGTCGCCGTCGCCCGCCACCGGGAAGTAGCCGTACACGACTTTCGGCTGCAGCAGCGCCGTCCGCTCCGCGAGCGCGCGGAAACGTTTGAGGCGCGGCTCGAACTCGTCGCGCACGAGCGCTTCCCACTGCGCACCCTTGACGCTCGAGCCACCCCACGACAGCCGGTAGAGACTGCGCAGGTCGAAATGCGACCACAACTCGCTCACGTCCAAATCGCGCACCGTGCGCGTGCCGAAAAACGGCGCGCGCGGAATCGGCGCCTCATCGAGCCATTCGCGCGCCGTGCGGCGCGAGATTTGCACGGGTTCTTCCGCCGGGCGCTTGCGCGACGCCAAGGCTTCCGTGCGCGCGTGCTCCACCAGCACGTCGCGCCGCGCCGGAACGGCGAGCTGCTCCATGATGTCGAGCCCCTCGAAGGCATCTTTGGCATAAAACAAACCAGGCGCAAAGAACCGTTCGCCGTCGATGAGTGCCGTGCGCCGGCCGAAATCGCGGTTGATCGCCGCCCCGCCGACAAGGATCGGAAATTCGAGCCCGCGCGCATCCTGTTCTTGCACGCACACCGGCATCTGCTTTGAGGTCGACACGAGCAGTGCCGAGAGCCCGATCGCATCGGCCTTCACCTCGATCGCCTTGTCGAGGATGACGTTCATCGGCACTTGCTTGCCGAGATCGTAGACCGTGTAGCCGTTGTTTGCGAGGATGGTGTGGACGAGGTTCTTGCCGATGTCGTGGACGTCGCCGAAAACGGTCGCCAGCACGATCTTGCCTTTGCTCGCGCCGTCTTTCTTCTCGAGAAATTGTTCGAGGTGAGCGACGGCCTTCTTCATCACTTCCGCCGACTGCAACACGAACGGCAGGATCAGCTCACCCGCGCCGAACTTGTCGCCGACCTCTTTCATCGCCGGCAACAGCACGGTGTTGATCAAATCGACCGCGTCGTGCCCGCGCAGCGCCTCATCGAGCTTCGCCTCGATGCCATCCTTGCGCCGCCGCAAAATCGCGTTGTGGATGCGCACTTCGATCGGCTCGTCCACGTCGTCGGCCAACGCATCGGCTGAAGCAACGGGTCCCTTCGCCTCAAAGTGCTGGATAAAAAGCTCGAGCGCATCGGGCCGGCGATTGAAGACCAGATCGTCGCACAACCCGCGCTCGACGGCATCGATCTCCGCATACGGCGTGATCTCTTTGGGATAGACCATCGCGATGTCGAGCCCGGCATCGACGCAGTGATGCAGCATCACCGAATTCAAGGCTGCTCGCGCCTGCGGTTTCAGTCCGAAGCTCACGTTGCTCACCCCGAGCGAGGTGAGCACGCCCGGGATCTCGCGCTTGATGCGCCGGATGCCCTCGATCGTCTCCACCGCGGAATCGAGAAACTCCGCATCACCCGTCGCCAGGGTAAACGTCAACGCGTCAAAGATCAACGCGCCGCGCGGCAAACCGAACTCGGTGGTCACGATCTCGCAGATGCGCTTCGCGACTTCGACTTTCCGGTCGGCCGTTTTTGCCATGCCGGTTTCGTCGATCGTCAGCGCAACGACGGCCGCGCCGGCCTCGCGCACGAGCGGCATCACGTCGTCGATCCGTTTGCGGCCGTTCTCCAAATTGATCGAGTTGACGATCGCGCGGCCGGGGTACGCGCGCAGTGCCGCCGCGATGACCGCGGGTTCGGTCGAATCGATCATCACGGGCACTTCGACCGATTGCGCAAGCTTCTTCACGATCGTTTCCATCTGAAACGCCTCGTCGGTGCGCTCGGTCAAGGCCGTGCAGATGTCGAGTACGTGCGCGCCGGCCTCGATCTGTTCGCGCGCCACGAGCACGATGTCGTCGTACGCATCCTCGAGCAGCAGCCGTTTGATCCGGCGCGACCCTTGCGCGTTGATGCGCTCGCCTGCCATCAGCGGCTTCGGCTCTTGCTCGAGCGCGATCGCGCTCATCGCCGAAGCCACCAGTTGCTGCGGGTTCGCGCGCGGCGTGCGCCCGCGCAGTCCGTCGATCGCCACAGCGAATGCCGCGATATGCGCGGCGGTCGTACCGCAGCAGCCGCCGACTGCGTTCACGCCGAAATCCTTGACGAACGCGCGCAATCCGCCGGCCATTTCCTCGGGCGTCTCGGGATAGATCGTTTCGCCGTTCGGTCCCATGAGCGGCAAACCGGCATTCGGAATCACGGCGACGTAGCAGCGCGAGTTCTCGCACAGGTAGCGCACCGCTTCGCGCATGTGCGTGGGGCCCGTCGAGCAGTTGAGGCCGATCACGTCGATCGGCAGCGCGTCGAGCGTCGCGCACACCGCGCGAATATCGGTGCCGAGCAGCATGCGGCCGGTCACGTCGAGCGTCGCCTGCGCCTGAATCGGAACGCGCCGCAAACCGGCATCGAAGCCGCGCACGATCCCGGCGATGGCGGCTTTCATTTCCAAGAGATCTTGGCTCGTCTCGAGCAACAGCAGGTCGACGCCGGCTTCGACCAGATGCCGTGCCTGCTCGCCATAGAGCGTCGCGAGTTCTTCGAACGTGATCTTCGAGAGCGCGGGGTCCGACGACGAAATGAGCATCCCGGTCGGTCCCATCGCACCGGCCACGAAGCGCGGCCGGGATGAGTGAACGCGGGCAACGGCGGACCGGGCGAGCGCCACGGCGGTGCGGTTGATCTCGCCGGTGCGGTCGCCCAAGCCGTACTCGTCGAGCTTGAGCCGGGACGCCGTGAACGTGTCCGTTTCGAGGACGTCCGCCCCGGCCTCGAGGTAGGTCACGTGGATCTGTTCCACGATGTCCGGCCGGCTGAGCACGACCGCTTCGTTGCACCCGTGCAGCGCCGCCCCGCCGTACGCCTCGGGGGCCAACTCGCGCGCCATGATCTGGGTGCCCATGGCTCCGTCGAAGACAAGAACGCGGTCGGCCAGGGCGGCTAGGTACGGGTCCATGACATAACCATCGGGGCAAAGTGACATTTTGCCGCCCAAATGCTTGTCCTATTTGGACGAGATGCCATAATTAGGACATGATCCGCGGAGAACGCGAATTGCGCGCCCTTGAGGAAGACGTGCTCGAACTCGCCGCCACGTCCCGGCCGCTCGAGGCATCGGAGCAAGCCAAGTTCGCCCTGCGGCTCGAAGAGGTCTGGGGTTCGTGCGCCCTGGCCGGTTCCGCGACCACCCTCGCCCAAACGCGGGCGCTGCTGCAGCGCGGCGTCGTCGCCGGCGATCGGGCGCTGCGCGACTATCTGATGCTGTGGAGTTACGGTCAGGCATCCGCCTGGGTGCAAGCCCAGCGCCCCCGCCCGGCCGGGCCGCTCGTCACCGTGGCGGAGATCCGCGGCTTACACGCGCGCGTCACCGCAGGCATGGCGCTCGTGGAGAGCGACGCGACGCCGGGCGCCTGGCGAACGCACAACGCGCGGCCCGTGCGGCACGGCGTCGTGCCCGTTCCACCGTCGCTGATCGTGTCGGAAATCGCGAGCTTCGTCGACCGTTTCGGACACGGCGCCGCCGCGGGCACGTCGCACTTCCTGTGGCTTGCGACGTTCCAAGAACGGCTCGAACGCATCCGTCCGTTCTCGGCGGGAAGCGGCCGCGTTGCGCGCCTTACGGTGAACCTGCTGCTCACGCGGCTGGGGCTGCCGTTCGCAACCATTCCGCCGCGCGCGACGCGCAGTTACCGCGAAGCGATCTCGCACGCCGACGCCGGCAATCTCTACCCGTTAGCGCACTACCTCGCCCGCAGCGTGCAGCGTAATCTCGGCAGCTTCGCAGCGCCCGCCGATCTGCGCACGCTGGCGGCACTCGCCGGACCGGCGGTCAGCGAAGATGCGTTGCGCAAAGCGGTGCTGCGCGGCCGTCTGCGTCACGCCTACGTCGGCGCGCGGCTCTTCAGCACGGTACTTTGGCGCGACGAGTACTTGGCCGACCGGCTAGCGGCCCGTGACCTGCGCGAATAGCGCTGCAAGATCCGCCGGTTTGCCGTCGCCCGTCCACGCCACGTATTGATCGGGGCGAACCAGAATGAGATGCCGTTCGAACGCTTCGCGGCCGTCTTTGAACGTGTCGCGCACGACGTTCATCGGCACGTGCGCTGCCGCCGCGGCTTGCTCGAACGCTTTGACGTCGGCGTCGCTTGCGTCAAACGCCAACAGGGTGAAGCCCAGGCCGAGTTCTTCGAAGACGTTTTTCCCCGACGAGAGCACCTGCGGCGCGAGATGGTGCCCGGGGCGCGCGGCATACGAATGCGTTCCGTGCGCGCCGCTCTTGCCGCCCGGCGGCGCGGCGATGACATCCGATCCTTCGTAGTGCGGTTCGTAGCTCAACACGCTGCCGCCGGCGCGCGATTGACGCGCCGCCCAGGCTGTCTCGAATTCCGCTTTGTCGCGCTCGGGATTGTGGAGTTCCAACCACGCAGCGTCCGCATTGATGCGCGCCGCGATGAAGTCTTCACCGGTTTCCTTGAAGATCGGACGGCGCTCTTCGCTGTACGAGCGGATCAGCTCGGCGCCGCCCCAGCCTTCGAGCACCGCCGCGAGCTTCCAACCCAGGTTGGTCGCGTCTTCCAAACCGCTGTTGAGGCCAAATCCGCCGTAGGGCGGATGACTGTGCGCCGCATCGCCCGCAATGAGCACGCGATCCACCTGATAGGTGTCTGCAACCGTCACGCGCAGATCCCAAAAGCCGACGTAGTCGAACTCGGCCGCGAATTTGAAACCCGCCGCCTTTTGCAAGAGCGCGAGAAAATCGAAGTTGTCTTTAGTCGTATTTGCCGGCACGGGGGCGTGAAAGAAAAACTCTTCGCCGACATCGACGCGACCGAAAAACTGCCAATAGCCCTTGAGATCGGGGTGCATCACGTTGAACGTGCTGCGATCCGGAAAACGCTTGAGCGCCTCGTGCAGTTCTTTCGAGCGGAACACGGCAAGCACCATGATCTGGTCGAAGTCGACACCGCCGTTTTCGATGCCGGCTTGATTGCGCACGAGCGAATTGGCGCCGTCGCAGCCGACGACGTAGTCGGCCTCGAGCACCTCGCGTTGCGCCCCGTTGCTCTCGGCAACCGTAACCCGCACGCCGCCGGCATCTTGCTCGACGTGTTCCGCCGTCCAGCCGAACAGATTGGTCACGTTCGGCAGCTCGGCCATGCGTGCGCGCAGCACTTTTTCCGTTAGGTACTGCGGCAGCCGCTCGACGTCTTGGAAGTAGAATTTCCGGATGAGTTCGCGTTGCGGCGGCGGATACCAATACTCGCTCATCAGCGTGCCGTACGTCGTAATGCCGCTGATCGGATAGCCCTTGGGGAGCACGCGTTCGGCCCGGAGTTTGTCGTCGATGCCCCAGAAGTAGAAATGCTCGAGCGTGCGCGGCGAGAGGTTCTGGCCTTTAGGGATATTCTGCAGCGCCGTCCGCCGCTCGACGAGCGCGCACGTGATGCCGCGCAAACCCAAATCGACCGCGAGTCCGACGCCGACCGGTCCGCCGCCGACGATGACTACCTGAAATCTTCTGGCCATGTCGCCTTTGTCTCCGCCTGGCACTCAAATGCCTTGCAACGCGGCGGCCAGGGCCGGCAGGGCGATTTCGGTTCCGGTGCGCAGCGCCAGCACGTTCGGACCGCCGGCGGCATCGGGATTCACCTCGATCACGGTCACGCTGCCGTCGCCCACGCGCGCGAGCGATGCGGCAGGGTGAACGGCCAGCGACGTACCCGCAACGATGATGACGTCGGCTGCGGAAGATGCGCGTTCCGCAAGCTCCCATGCATCCGGCGGCAACGATTCGCCGAACCACACGACGTTGGGCCGCAGCTTGCCGCCGCAATCGTGCGCGATGCGCGCCA
>PLRU01000101.1:0-72365 GCA_003164045.1 Candidatus Lustribacter telmatis | reverse complement strand
GAGGGCGCGGTGTCCCGCATTCGGTTCGGCCGTTGCGTACGCCGCGAAGCGTTCGTTATACCAGGTCCAGCAGAACGCCGGATCGCTCTCGAATCCGGCCCGGCTCGCGAGCGCGGCGACCGGCTTCTCGTGCCAATACCCGCCGTCGCTGCGGAACGTCTTGAGTCCCGATGCGACGCCCATACCCGCGCCCGTCAGCACGAAGAGCCGCGTAGCCTGCCGCAGCGCCGAGGCCGCACGCTCAAATTCCAGCGAGTCCATCAGAGGCACTCAAACGTTCGAAGGTAGAATGCGCAGCCCATGCCGGAACTCCCGGACATTGCTGCGTACATCAGCGCGCTCGAACCACGTATCGTCGGTCAGCCGCTCGAACGGGTACGCGTCGCGAGCGTCTTCTTGCTGCGCACCGCCGACCCGCCGCTCTCGAGCGTGGAGGGACGCACCGTGCGCGAGCTGCGGCGCATCGGCAAGCGCATCGCGATCGGCTTCGACGACGACTTGTGGCTCGTGCTCCATCTGATGATCGCCGGACGACTGCATTGGCGGCCGCCGCACGCAAAGCTCGGCGGGCGCAACAATCTCGCAGCGTTCGATTTTTCCGCCGGCTCGCTCGTGCTCACGGAAGCCGGCACCAAACGGCGCGCGTCGCTGCTCGTGCTGCGCGGCGACGCGGCGCTCGAAGCGATCGATCCCGGCGGGATCGAGGTGTTCGCCGCCGATCTCGAGACGTTCCGGCAGGCACTGAGCGTTGAAAACCGCACGCTCAAACGCGCGCTCACCGATCCGCGCATCGTGAGCGGCATCGGCAACGCCTACTCCGATGAGATCCTGCACGCCGCACAGCTCTCCCCGATTACGCTCACGCACAAACTCACGCCCGGCGAGTGGGAGCGGCTCTTCGAGGCGACGCGAACGACGCTGCAACTGTGGATCGACCGCCTGCGCGACGAGACGAGCGGCGCCTTTCCCGAACGCGTGACGGCCTTCCGCGGGGACATGGCCGTCCACGGACGTTTCGGCGAGCCCTGTCCGCGCTGCGGCGAACCGGTACAGCGCATCCGTTACGCCGACAACGAGACGAACTATTGCGCGCGGTGTCAAACCGGCGGCGCGCTGCTCGCCGACCGCAGCCTTTCGCGCTTGCTGAAGGCGGACTGGCCGCGTACGCTCGAAGAACTCGATGCGTTGAAGCGACGCTGAGGTGCGTACGATGATCCTACCGCGGAGGGCTTTCTTAGCATCTCTGGCCGCGAGTGCCGTCATTCCGCGCCTTGCCCAAGCGCAGGAGTTGACGCCGCTGCGCGCCACGTCGGCGATCGACGACGCGGCGACGCCCTTTCTCTACGCGATGGACACGGGGCTGTTTCGCAAGAACGGCTTCGAGGCGTCGCTCGAACGCGCGACCAACGGTGCGGCCGCAGCGTCGGCCGTGGTCGGCGGTTCGTTCGAAATCGGCAAGTCGAGCGTCATTTCGCTGTTGAGCGCGCACGTGCGCGGCTTGCCGCTCGTCATCGTTGCGCCGGCCGGCGACTACGACAGCGCGCGGCCCTCGGCCGCGCTCGCCGTCCGCGCCGACTCACCGCTGCGCTCGGGCGCCGACTTCAACGGCAAGACCGTGGCCGTTTCGGCGCTGAACGATTCGTTTTCGCTTTCGATGCGCACGTGGGTCGACGCCCATGGCGGCGACGCATCGACGCTCAAGCTGATCGAGATCCCGATGAGCGCATCGGCAGCCGCCATTGCGAACGGACGCATCGATGCGGCCGTGCTCATCCAGCCATTTCTCCGGCCGGCCTTGGAGAGCGGCGCTATCCGCGTGCTCGGCGATCCCGTCAGCGCGTTCGGAAACCACCACACCGATTCCGCATGGTTCACGACCACCGCGTTCGCACAACGGAACCCCGACGTCGTCAACCGCTTCATGCGGACGATCCGCGACGCCGCCGCGTACGTGAACGGGCATCCCGCCGAGACAGCCTATCTCCTCGCGAAATTCGCGATGGTGCAGCCGAGCGACGTCATGAAGATGCGCGTCCTTCAGGGCACGCGGCTCGATACGGCAAACTTTCAGGTCCTCATCGATGCCGCGGCCCGCTACAAGATCATTCCCGAGCGGTTCGACGCCCGCGACCTCATCTACCAAGGCGCACTGAAGTAGCGCGTGCGTCGAAGGCGCTACGGCATCGTGTCGCGGAACGTGTACGCGCTGTACTGTTGACCGGCCGTGACGTTGAGGAAACCCACGATGCCGTGGCCCTCGATGTGAACTTTCAGTTCCGCCGGCATATAGCGGCCGTCGAACCGGGAGATCCGTTCTTCCAGCGATACCGTGACGTGTTCGCTATCGTTGAGGCCGATCGCCGCTAACGGTTCGTGCGTTGCCGGATCGACATAGAGCCACTGAAAGTCCGTCTCGGTGTCTTCGGCCTTATGGCAGGTGTCGCGAAGCGCAATCGCCTCAACGCTGCGATCGTTCCACTGCTTCGCCGTCGCGTCGCGCGCCACATAACAGGCCGCATCGAACGGCGGCTTTGAGACCGGATTGACGGCAACTTCGTGGTCGGTCGAGATCTTGATCTTGTCGGGATTGCCTTTGAGAAACGCGCCGTCGCGGGTGCGGATCACAATCGCCTGCGTCGTGTCTTTCGAGAGCGAGAACGTGCTCGCATAGGAGCGTTCGGTGTACGAAATATATGCAGCGGGCGGCGCCTTGAGCAGGCGAACCGCCGCGGCAAAATCGGCAGCAGCGTCCATCTTGATCCTCCGGTCCCTGCTACGCTTGCGCGACCGCAAAGTTTCAACGGCATGCCGCCTGCCGACGAGGCGCAGGCGGCATGGTCCAGCGAATCGGGCCGCAATGGAGCCGGCCTACCCGTATCCTCTGCGTTTGGTGACCGTCACCGATTTCCACGGCGACCCCGACGCCGTTCGAATGCGGCTAAGCGAGGATTTGTTTGAAGACTTGCTGTGGCGAGATTGCCGAAATCCACGGCTGTGGGAGGCCGTCGAGCGGACGAACTACGGCTACAATCGCGCCGTCTTTTTTCCGGCCGGCCGCTTCCACTCGGCCTCGCGGTTCTTCGGCTCGCAACTCGAGGATGGGCGTCTCTGGCAAAGCTTTCATTTCGGCGTGAAGCGCGCGCAGCCGGGCCGCGGATAGCATGGCGCCGATCGTAGCCTGGCGCCGCCCGGCGAAGCGCGGCCCCTCGACGCCGTTGGTGGTGTTCCTACACGGACGCGGCGCCGACGAACGCGATCTCATCGATCTCGCGTCCGAGCTTCCGCGATCGTTTGCCTATGCGAGCCTGCGCGGTCCGCTCGAACTTCCCGAAGGCGGCTACCGGTGGTTTGAAGACCGTGGCGTCGCGCGGCCGGTCGGGAAGAGTTTGCGCGCCGCAGTTGCGGGCGTGCGCGCCTGGGTCGACGGACCGGATGCCGCCGAGTACGATCGCAGCCGCACGTATCTGCTGGGCTTTAGCGCCGGCATGATGACGGCAGGCGCTCTCGTTCTCGACGACCCCGCACGCTTCGCCGGGGCGGTGCTGCTGAGCGGCGCCGTCGCGCTCGATACCGGGCAAGCAACGGCTGGTCGCCTTGCCGGCCTGCCGGTCTTTACGGCGCATGGAACGGCGGATATGATGATCCCACCCGATCTCGTGCTCCAGACGCAACGGTACCTTCGCGAACGTAGCGGCGCCGAACTGACCGAACGCACGTATCAGCGCGATCACAGCATCGCGCGTCGCGAGATTGCCGACATTGCCGAATGGCTGAGCGAGCGACAGTGACCTTTAGAGTTTTTTGATCTTTTCACGATACAAGCTTGACGTCACACTGATGCCGGAGGTCCTATGCCCCGTTTTGCTTCGCTCCTCGCCGCACTTACGCTCACCGTTGGCGTTACCGCGACCGCGTTCGCTCAGGCCGGTGAATCCGTCCGCATTCGCGGGACGATCACGTCCTACGCGGGCGGCGTGATCACGGTAGCGGGTGCTGCCTCATCGTTCAAGGTCACGGTTCCCGATAACGTGCGCGTCACGTGGATCGAGAAATCGGATCTCGCGAAGATCGGACCGAACACGTACATCGGCACGGTCGCCGTTCCGCAAGCCGACGGCACGCTGCGCGCGGTCGAAGTGCAAGTGTTCCCCGAAGCCATGCGCGGCGTCGGCGAGGGCAGCCGTCCGTGGGATTCCGTGCCGAACAGTTCGATGACGAACGCGACGGTCGACACGATCGCGGAAACGAAAGTCGACAAAATCGATGGCCGCACGATGTCGGTCAAATACAAAGACGGCGAGAAGAAAGTGTTCGTCCCGGCAAACGTCCCGGTGATCACCTACGTTCCCGCCGACAAAGCCGCCCTGACCACCGGTGCCCACGTCATCATCATGGCGACCAAGGCTCCCGACGGTTCGTACTCGGCACCGGCCGTTAACGTCGGCCGCGACGGCCTCGTCCCGCCGATGTAATTCGCTCTACCCCTCATGCCGGAGAGGGATCGCCGCCGTTCGGACCGATGTTCTACGCACGTGGAGGTGTACGAAGAATGACGACCGCACAGGCGGCTCCGCTCGCCGGCATACGCGTGCTCGAGATCGGAAACTTCATGGCCGGGCCGTTCTGCGCGATGCAACTCGCGGATCTTGGCGCCGACGTGATCAAAGTGGAGAATCCCGACGGCGGTGACGCGGTGCGCAACACCGGCCCGTTTCTCGAGGGTGAAAGCTCGAACTTCATTCGGCTCAACCGCAACAAGCGCAGCCTCGCGATCGACCTCAAGCACGATACCGGCAAGGAGCTCTTTCGCAAACTCGCCGTGCGCGCCGACATCGTGGTCGAGAATCTCCGCCCGGGTACGATGCGCGCGCTCGGCTTGGACTATCCCGTGCTCTCCGCACTCAATCCGCGCTTGATCTACGTCGCCGCGTCCGGCTGGGGACAAGACGGACCGTACGCCGCGCACGCCGGTCTCGACATCATGGCGCAGGCCATGAGCGGACTCATGAGCATCACCGGCGAGGAAGGGCGGCCGCCCGTCAAAGCGGGCGTACCGATGTGCGATCTTGCGTGCGCGTTATACGGCGCGCTCGGCGCCGTCTCGGCGCTGCACGCGCGCGAACGTACGGGCCGCGGACAGCTCATCGACGTCTCCCTGCTCGAAGCCGGTGTGAGCTTTGCGGTCTGGGAGTCGGGCGAGTATTTCGGCGCCGGCAAAATTCCGCGGCGGCACGGTTCGGCGCATCAAGCCACCGCGCCGTATCAGGCGTTGCGCAGTGCCGACGGCTATTTCGTTGCCGGTGCGACGACGCCGAAAACGTGGGTCGCGTTCTGCAAAGAACTCGCCATTGAAGCGCTCATCGACGATCCGCGCTTCGCCCAGCCGCATCAGCGCCACGCGAACCTGGCCGAGCTTCTTCCGCTCATCGAGGCCGTCACGGTGACGAAATCCAGCCGCGAATGGGTCGATGCGCTCCAAGCCGCCGGCGTGCCGTGCGAGATGCTGCAAGACTTCGGGCAGGTCTTCAACGATCCGCACTTGCTCGCGCGCAACTACTTCGCCGACGTTCCGCACGCGACGCTCGGTCCCGTCCGCGTCAACGGTTCGCCGATGCGTTTCTCCGACACGCCGGTGCACATGCACCGGGCCGGGCCGATGCTCGGCGAAGATACGGCGGCCGTGCTGCGGGAGCTCGGGCTCACCGCCGATGAGATCGCAAGCCTCGGCGAGCGCGGGATCGTGGCGAGCCCCGGAGTGCCGGCGTGAGCGACGACATCCTCACGCAGCGGCGCGGCCGCGTGCTCTGGATTACGTTCAACCGTCCGCAAGCGCGCAACGCCATGAAGCTTACGATGTACGAACGTCTCGTCGAGCTGTGCACCGAGATCAACGCCGACGACGAGTTGCGCGCGGTCGTCCTCACCGGGGCCGGCGACAAAGCCTTCGTGGCCGGTACCGACATCTCGGAGTTTGAGGCGTTCAAAGCGCCGGATGATGCGCTCAACTACGAGCACAAAATCGGCGGCGTCGTCGATATGCTCGAACGCGTGCGAATCCCGCTCATCGCCGCCATCCGCGGCGCCTGCACGGGCGGCGGTATGTCGATCGCGACCGCTTGCGATCTGCGTATTGCCACGCCGAGTTCGCGCTTCGGTTTTCCGGTCGCGCGCACGCTCGGCAACTGCCTCTCGATCGCCAATTATGCGCGGCTGGTCGACATCGTCGGCCCGACCGTTGTGAAAGAGATGGTCTATCTGGCGAAGCTCATCGATGCGCAACGCGCGCTCGCGGCCGGTTTTCTCAACGAGGTGCTGCCCGATGAGAACGGCGTGCTCGAGCGTGCAGCGGAAATCGCCGAGACGATCGCAGGGAACGCGCCGCTTACGATACGCGCGACCAAAGAAGCGCTGCGCCGGATCGCAAGTGACGGCCGCACCGCGGACGATCGAGACCTCATTCTGAGTTGCTACATGAGCGATGATTTTCGCGAGGGCATGAAGGCGTTCTTCGAAAAGCGCCCGGCCGACTGGACCGGTCACTAACGCAGCGGCGCTAATCCGCGAGAATGAACGTCGACCGCGTAACGTGCGGCGTGAGATGAAGTCGGCGTAGCGCCGTAACGATGCTCGCCGCCTCCGTCGGATTCACGCTGGAATACACGTGAATGCCGCCGAGATCGTCGTACTCGGACGCTCCGCCGGCGCGCGCAAAGATAGCGTGAATCGAACGGATGCGCGCCTCGCACCAGCACGTAAGCGGCAGGGTAACGTCGATCCGGCGCTTGCGCTCGCTCACGCTGCCATACCATCCGCCGAAGATTTCACCCAGCGTCGCTGCTTGGCTCAGGTCTTTCCGCATCCGCGGAAGGAAGGTCGCCAAGAACGTTCGCGCCCGTCCGAGCGTTGTGGTAATGAAGACGTGATCGTCGGCATCGAATACGAGCCGCGTACCGCCGTTCGGAGTCCACGACCCGACGCCGGGACGGTCGACGACCGTTCCGATCCGGCGGAATGCCGCCTCATACCGCGCGATGATGTCGGGGGGAGTCGGCTGCCCCGAATTCAGTTGCAGCGGCACGTGCACGACGACCGTAACGACGGCGCTTGCCGGCCGGGATGCGGCGCCGGCGTTTACGCATGCAAGTGAGAGCGCCAATGCCGCAATGACGATTCGGCCAATGATCGCTCGCATTGCGCGACGTTTACGCCGTGCTTTCCGAGCACCCCCGCAAACCGCCGACCCTCCGCAAAGGGGCGCACCCGAGCGCCGAGAACGCCGGGCTGAGATGGTCTTCTCGCGGCGAGGCTTCGCCCAGATACTCGCGGCAACGGCCGTCGCGTTTCCCGCAGCGGCGCGCGCGCAGGCGGAGCCGGTCATTCGCGCCGGCATCATTCCCTCCGATCCGTTCGGCGAGGCGATCTACGTCCTCGCCGGCGGCTTCTTCAAGCGCGCCGGTATCGCGGTCGAACTGATCTCACTGCCGAACTCCGCCGCGATTGCGGCCGCGCTTTCGGGCGGTGCGATCAACGTCGGCCTAGGCAACCCGATCGTCATCGCCAGCGCGCGCGAGCACGGTTTACCGCACTACGCCTTTGCGCCGAGCGCGCTGTTTGACGCGAGCGCCGCAACCACGCTTTTGATGGTCGCGAACGGCTCGACGATCCGGTCCGCCAAAGACCTGGAAGGCAAGACGATCGGCTCGATCGAGCTCGGCGGCATCACGCAAGCCTCGCTGCGCGCATGGCTCACAAAGAACGGGGTCGATCCAGCCGCCGTCAAGTTCACCGAGCTTCCGTTCCCGGCAATGGCGGCCGCACTCACGCAGGGCCGGATCGATGCCGGTTTCATTGCAGAACCCGCGCTTGCAAGTGCGCGCGCAACGACGCGCGAGATCGGCGACCCGTATGCGATGATCGCCAACGTCTGGTGCCTCAACATGTGGTTCAGCACCAAAGACTGGCTGACGCAAAATGCAGCGCTCGCGCGCCGCTTCGTCGACGCCACGTACAAAGGCGCCGCCTGGGCCAATACTCACCATCTCGAAACCGGCATCGCCCTCAAAGACTACACGCCGCTAACCGACGAAACCATCGCGAAGATGACGCGCATCCGTTTTGCGACGTCGTACGCGCCGGCGTATCTCCAACCCGTACTCGACACCGGCTTCAAGTACGGCATTCTCAAAAATCCGATCACCGCGACGGAGCTCATGTTCCCCGGTTTCTCGTAAACGGAAAGGACCACCCGATGCCGCAGATACGTCACCTCGCGCTGTTAACCGACGATCAGGAAGGGCTCGCAACGTTCTACAAGAGCGTCTTCGAAATGCACGAAGTGCACCGTCATCCCTCGCCTCACGGGGGGCCCGCGATCTATCTCTCCGACGGCCACCTCAATCTCGCAATTCTGCCGGCTGCCGGACGCCGCAAGGGCATCTTCCACTTCGGCATGGCGGTCGACGACGTCGAGAAGACGGCCGCATCGGCACTTGCCGCGGGTGCGACGCCGCCAAACGAAACGCTACCCGCCGATGGCCGCTTTGCCGAGACGTTCATTTTCGATCCTGCCGGCACGCGCGTCGACATTTCGCCCGGCTGGAAACACTAGCGCGCGTGGCGCAACAGACCCGTCCGGCCGTTCGGCCGTTCCATACGGCGGTCGCCGCATTTTCCGCCGGGACCGATTCGCCGCGCGATCTGCTCGAACGCTGTATCGCCGTCATCGACGCCTCAGAACGCGACGTGCAAGCGTTCGCGTATCTCGATCTCGCCAAAGCGCGCGCCCGCGCCGATGAGTCGAGCGCACGCTATCGGGCCGGCGCGCCCACATCGTCGATCGACGGCATCCCGATCGGCGTCAAAGACATCATCGAAACCGCCGACATGCCGACCGGTATGGGCTCGCCGCTCTTTGCCGGCTATCAGAGCGGGCGCGACGCGGCGAGCGTCGTGGCCTTGCGCGAAGCCGGCGCCGTCATCGTCGGCAAAACCGTAACGACCGAATTCGCCGCGACCGTGCCGGGCAAAACGCACAATCCCTGGGATCTCACGCGCACGCCGGGCGGATCGAGCAGCGGTTCCGCGGCGGCGGTCGGCTCGGGCATGCTGTGCGCGGGTCTCGGCACGCAGGTAATCGGTTCGATCTTGCGGCCCGCGAGCTATTGCGGCTGCGTCGGCTATAAGCCGACGGTCGGCGGCATCAATCGCGGCGGCAGCGTCGACTTCCACAGTCAAAGCACGCACGGCGTATTGGCGGCGAGCCTCGAAGACGCGTGGCACGTTGCGCGCGAGATTACGGCGCGCGCCGGCGGAGACCCCGGCTTTCCGGGTATTCGCGGCCCGCGCAGCATGCCGCCGCTGCAGATGCCGAAGACGCTCGCGCTGCTCGAGACGCCGGGCTGGGCACTTGCCACCGCCGACGCAAAGAACCAGCTGCATCTCGCACTCGACGCGTTGCGCAAGGCCGGCGTCACGATCGCCGATCGCACGAGCAGCGCGCCCGTCGCCGCCGTCGAGGCGACGTTACCGGAAACGCGACCGCTCTCGATGCGCATCAACGTGTGGGAATTTCGCTGGCCGCTCAACACGTTCGCGCGCGACATGGATCACGCGAAGCTGAGCCGGCCGATGCAAGAGCGCCTCGTCGAAGCCGAGGCGATGACGCTCGAAGAATACCAAAGCCTCCTCACCCGGCGTGATGACGTGCGCGCGATCTACGCTCGGCTCGCGGAAGTTTGTGATGCGGCGATCACCCTCAGCGCACCGGGCCCCGCGCCGCTCGGTCTTGAATCGACCGGCGAGCCGGCATTCGTCGTTCCGGGAAGCCTGCTCGGCGTGCCGACGGTTTCGCTGCCACTGCTCGAAACGGAATCGCTGCCGCTGGGTCTGCAACTGCTCGGCTATCGCGATCGCGATGCCGATCTCTTTTCCGTGGCCGCCGGCGTGCGCGCCGTACTCGGCTAAGCGAGCTCACGCTGGACTACGAAGAGGCCGCGCGCTTCTGTAACGCCCACGGCGCGCACGCCACGACGATCGATGCGTGCCGGATCGGCTTATCGCTCGATCCCGGCAACGCCATGCTGCACGTCTATCGCGCGTGCGCCTACGACGAACTGGGTCAGCTTCCCGGCGCAGTGGCCGATTGCGAAGCGGCGCTGCAGCTCGCGCCGAGCGGCCGAATCGCCGTTTTCGCGCTCATCACGCTCGCGCTCGTGCGCGAGCGGCTTGGAGATTCCACCGGAGCGCGCGCGGCCGCGCACGCGGCGATCGCTCTCGAGCCGGCCGATCGCGAAGCGCACGCCGCGCTCGGTACGCTGCTCGCCTGGCACGGTGAGTATCCGGCGGCGTGGCCGGAACTCGAATGTCACTGGCTCGACGAACGCATGTATTTCATGCGACGCTTTCCCGATCTCACCGAATGGAACGGCGAGCCGATCGACGGCCGGCGCCTGCTGCTCGTCCACGGTCAAGGGCTCGGCGATATGCTGCAGATGCTCCGCTACGTGCCGCGTTTGCGCGAGCGCGGCGCGCAGGTGCTGCTCGAATGTCCGCCGGCCATGCTCGGTGTGGTCCGCGCCGCGTGCGGGAGCGACGACGTGTTCGTTACCGGCACCGCGCCGCGCGAGCGCTTCGATCTGTTCGCGCGCATGATGGCGCTGCCGCGGCTGTGCGGCGAAACCGGTACGCGCGGCGCCTCGGGCGTTCCCTACATTGCCGCGGATGCTGCACGCACGGCAACGTGGTCCGGCCGGTTACCGCCGCGCGACGGGCGCACGCGCATCGGCATCGCGTGGGCCGGTAATCCGCAGCACGAAAACGATCGCCGCCGTTCGATCCCGCTCGATGCGTTCGCACCGCTCGCCGCCGCGGCGAACGCCCAATGGTTCGCGCTGCAAGTCGGCCCGCGCGCAAACGATGCGGCGCCGCCGGACTTCCCGCTGATACGCCTCGGCGATGCGATCGCCGACATGTCCGATACGGCCGCGATCGTCGCGCAGCTCGATCTGGTCGTCTCCGCCGACACGAGCGTCGCGCATCTCGCCGGCGCGATGGGCGTTCCCGTCTGGCTGCTCCTCCCGTGGCGTCCCGATTGGCGCTGGTCGCGGGCCGCTTCCGACACGCCCTGGTATCCCACGATGCGGCTCTTTCACGCCGACGAACCGGCGTGGACCGCGCTTATCAACGATGTCGCGGGTGCGCTCCGCGCACGCTAAGCGAGCCGCTCTCAGAGGATACCCAGCCGCCCCTTCGATACTCTTCACTATGCGCATCGATAAGACCGGGAAAGCCGGCGCCCCGGCCGCACCGGCAAAGGCAAAAGCGCCCGGTCCGGCTGCGCCGTCGTCCGGCGCGGGGTCGTTCAGCAACGCATACGAACTCGAGCAAGAGGAAGCCGTCATCGGCGGCCCCCTCGACGGGGGCCAAGATCGCGGCCGCAAAGCCGCGCTTGCATCGATCGACGATATTGCGGCGCGAAACTCACTCAACATCGAAGACCGCTCGAAGCCCAAGGATAAGCAAGCGTAAGCGAAGGGTGAGGCCAAAGCCCGAATCGCACCGAAGATGAGAGCGTCATGTCACCGGTGGACGCCTCGGCCGAACAATCAGCAATCGACGCAGCAACAGCCCTAAAAGCGGAACGCGCGCGCCGGCGTAAGGCGGCCGACGCGCTGGGATGGAAAATTATCGGCCACACGACGGCCGAGGTGCGTTGCGAACGCACGCTGCATTTCGGACCGCGCACGGTCGTGATTCGCGGACGGGTACCCGTGCCGCTGCCGGACGAAATGACCGTCGCCGCAGGCGAACGCGCGACCGCCGAGGTCGTCGATCCGGCGCTCGAAGGATTCCAACTCGCGATGGAACGCGCGGCCGTGAAGATCCTCAGCGATCCCGACGACCTCACGCAAAAGCACGTCTTCGAGCGTTCGTCGTTTTTCACCGCACTCGAGGATGCGCGACGCGGACTCGTGCAAGCCTATCAGCTGCTCGAAAACCGGCGCGTGGATGAGAAGGTCGATGCGGAGCTCGGGCTGCGCTTCTACCTCGAAGGCTTCACCACCGACCTGCGCACGTTCGAGTATTTCGTCGGCCCGACGAACTCAGGTAAAACGCACGCCGCCCTCGAGATCCTGCGCGCGTCGGAGAGCGGCATCTACCTTGCGCCGCTGCGCCTGCTGGCGCTCGAAGTGTACGAGCGCCTCAACGAGCTCGGCGCGACCGCCTCGCTTGTGACGGGCGAAGAACGCGTGATCAATCCGGCCGCGCGTTTCGTGAGTTCCACCGTCGAAATGGTCGATCTACGGCGCAAGCTCGACGTCGCGGTCATCGACGAGGCGCAGATGCTCGAAGACGCGCAGCGCGGTTGGGCCTGGACGCTGGCGATTGCGGGAGTGCGCGCCAAGCGCGTCGTCTTGTGCGGTTCGGTCGAAGGCTTGCACGCGGCGCAGCGCCTGGCCGACCGGCTCGGCGTACCGATGACGGTCCGCACGTTCGAACGCAAGAACCCGCTGCGCGTCGTTCCGGCGATCGCGCTCACGCAGTTGCGGGCGGGCGATGCCATCGTGGGCTTTTCACGCAAGGCCGTCGTCGAAATGCAGAGCGCGGTGGCGAAACTGGGCTTCACGTCGGCCGCAATCTACGGTTCGCTCTCGCCCGCCGTGCGCCGGCGCGAGGCCGAACGCTTTCGCGACGGCAGCGCCGACGTGCTCGTCGCCACCGACGCGATCGGCCTCGGACTCAACCTTCCGATTCGGCGGCTCATCTTCTCCGCCATCGAGAAATTCGACGGCGTTGCCGACCGGCTGCTCACGCCGTATGAGGTGCGCCAGATCGCCGGACGCGCCGGCCGTTACGGCATTCACGAAGACGGCCAAGTTACGGCGCTCAACGCGCGCCACATCGCGCTGCTGCGGCGCAGTCTCGAAGGCCACGCCCCGGCTGCACCCACGGGGCCGATCTGGATTTCCCCGACCGACGATCATCTCGAACGGCTCTCTAAGATCATCGGCACGACGCGCATCAGCCGCCTGCTGCAATTCTTTCAGACGCGCGTTCTGCGCGACGGCGAAGAGGATCTGCGCATCGCCGATCTGAGCGACTCGATCGAAGTTGCGGTGGCGCTCGAACTTTCGGACGGCTTTCTCAACCTGCCGTTCAAAGTGCGCTGCACTTATAGCCGCGCACCGGTGACGACGCGCGGCAACAGTCTTGCCGTACTAGCGGATTGGGGCGCGCAGCACGGCGCGCACGGTACGGTCTCCGGGCGCGAGCTGATGAACGGTGGCCGCGCGCGCGACCGGCTGCTGCTCTACGAAGACCGCTCGCGACTGGCGATGCTCTATCTCTGGCTCTCGCAGCGCTTCCCCGAGGTCTATTCCAATCGGGCCGAAGTCGCGCTGATCCGCGAGAGCATCGACGACGACATTCACTCGGCGCTGCTCGAACGCGGCACCGGTCCGCAGAAGCGCCGCAGCCTGCCGAAGCCCGTACGCCGCGCACCGCGCCCGCGGGATTTCGGGCCGCGCCGCCGGCGCTGACCCGCGTAGGCCCCTCGGCGCCGCTCACGGAATCGCGCGGGTACTACAGGAGGCTCAACGTTGATCGACCGCCGTCATGCTCTCGCGGGAATTGCCGCAATCGCCGCCGCCGCAGCAGCTCGTCCGGTACGAGCGCAAGCGCTCGACACCGTCAATATGGGCAAGCTGATCGGCATCTCCGATTGTCCGTTTTATATCGCCGATAAGAAGGGCTATTTCCGCGACGCCGGCGTGAACGTCGTGTGGACGACGTTCTCGCAATCGCAAGCCATGGTCGTGCCGGTCGCGCAGGGGCAACTCGACGGCATGGGCGCGTCGGTCAGCGCGGGCATCTACAACGCGATCGGCGCGGGCGTTCCGCTGCGCATCGTCGGCGACCGCGGCATCGACTACGCGCCGTATGGTGCGTTGCCGTTAATCGTGCGTACGGAATTGGTGAAGAGCGGGCGCTTCAAGACCCTCGCCGATCTCAAGGGCCTGCGTTTCGCCGAACCCGGCAAGGGCTCCGCAAACTTGCCGATCGTCTATCGCTTTCTCAAGAAGGCCGGGCTCAAATACGACGACGTCGAGCACGTCTTCTTACCTTTTCCCGACCAAGTTGCCGGCATGCACAACGGCACGATCGATTGTTCGACGATGATCGAGCCGTTCGCGACCGCCATCGTGAAAGACGGCGCCGGAACGAAGATCGCGGCCGACTATACGGCCTATCCGAACCACCAGATCTCCGCCCTGATGTTCAGCCCGCAGTTCGTCACGAAGCGGACGGACGTGGCCAAGAAATTCTTCGTCGGCTATTTGCGCGGCTTGCGCTACTATCACGATGCCTTACGCGACGGGAAGTTCGCCGGTCCGACGGCCGACGATGTGATCTCCATTTTGGAATCCGAGATCAAGCTGCCCGACCCGTCGATTTGGCGCACGCTCACGCCGTCCGCCGTGCAAACGAACGGGCGCGTCGATGCGGCCAGCCTGCAGTACGACTACGACGTGTTCAACGAACTCGGCCTCATTCAGAAGGCGGTGAACGTGCCGAACTCCATCGACATGAGCTTCGCCGACTACGCCAACCATCAACTCGGGCCGTACAAGCCGCGCACGTGAGCGACACCGCGATCTGGTCCGACTTGAGCGTCGCCGCGTGGGCGCCGACGAAAAAGAGCCTGCATCTCTATATGCAGATGCTGGGAAAACTGCGCGTCGCACTCTCGCCCGCGCAGCCGAATTGGATGTTCACCGCGCTGCTGATGACGGCGCGCGGCATAACGACCGGACCGATGCCATGGCGCGAACGCATGGTGCAAGCATCGCTCGACGTATTCACCTCGGAACTGTCGATCGAGATGAGCGATGGCCGCAGCCAGAGCATCGCTCTCCTTCCGGCGCGGACCGTCGCGCAGATTTGGGCCGAGCTGCATGCGGCGCTGCAAGCGCTCGGGGTGGACATCGTGCTCTCACCGGTGCCGCAAGAAGTCCCCGACCTTACGCCGCTCGATACCGATCGGCGGCCGGGCGCGTACGATCCCGCCGCGGTGCAGCGCTGGTTTCACGTTGTAACGGCAACGACGGCCGCGTTCGACGGCTGGCGCTCGCATTTTTTCGGGCGCAGCGGTATCCAGTTGTGGTGGGGTGCGCTCGATGTTGCGCTCCTGCTCTTCAACGGCAAAAAGGTGCCGCCGCCGACCGATCGCGGTTATCTGCTGCGCTACGATCTCGACGCGGGGATGATGAACGTCGGCCTCTATCCCGGCGACGATGCGACCGCGCCGTTCTTCTACGGCTACATCTTTCCGCAGCCCGAAAATGCCGCGCAGTTACCGGTAGCACCGCCCGGTGCGTCGTGGTCCGATGCGATCAAGGAATGGGTGCTGCCCTACGAGACGGTGCGCACGTCCGCGGATCCGACGGCGACGCTGTGCGCGTTCCTCGATTCGATCTACGCGTTGTGCGTCTCGGCTGCCGGCTGGGACCGCGCCGCCCTCTCCTACGACGCGCCCAAACGAGCGCGCCGGCACTAACCCTCACCCCCGGCAGGACGTGCGCGCCAATTAAGTGTAACTACACGTAATGAGCGCCCGGCCCCGTCTGCACTACGCCTACATCGTTGCGGCGCTTGCCTTCCTTTTGCTGATCGCCGCGGCCGGCGTGCGGTCGTCGCCGACGATGCTGATCGAGCCGCTGCAGCGCGAGTTCCACTGGAGCACCGCGACGATCTCGGCGGCGATCGCGCTCAACCTGCTGCTATTCGGTCTCATCGGACCGTTTGCGGCCGGCGTATTCGAACGTTTCGGCCTGCGCCGCACCATCGCCGGCGCGCTCGCCCTGATGGCGGTTGCGGCCGGCGCGTCGATCTTCATGACGCAGTCGTGGCAGTTCTTGCTGCTGTGGGGCGGCATGGTCGGCATCGGCGCGGGCAGCATCAGTCTCGTCGCCGGCGCGACGATCGTCAACCGCTGGTTCGAAACGAATCGCGGCACGGTGATGGGCATTCTGACCGCCAGCAACGCCACCGGCCAGCTGATCTTTCTCCCGCTCTTCGGCATCCTGGTCACGCGCACGGGCTGGCGTTCGGAAGTGCTCTTCATCGCCGCAATTTGCGCCGTGCTGGCACCGCTAGCGCTACTGGTTTTGCGCGAGCATCCCTCCGATATGAACTTGGCGATGCTCGGTGCTACTGCCGTCGTCGTGCCGCAACGCTCCACCGGCAACCCGTTCGTCAACACGCTGCGCGCGCTGCGCGACGGCTTGCGCACCCGCGATTTCTGGCTGCTGGGCGGCAGCTTCTTCATCTGCGGCGCGAGTACGAACGGCCTGATCGGCACGCATCTCGTTCCGGCCTGCGGCGATCACGGCATTCCCGAAGTCCGCGCCGCCGGTTTGCTCGCGGCCATGGGCATCTTCGATCTCGTCGGCACGACCGCGTCGGGCTGGCTTTCCGACCGCTACAGCCCGCGCTGGCTGCTCTTCTGGTACTACGGTTTACGCGGACTCTCGCTCATGTATTTGCCCGCAGCGTTCGGCATCGCGAGCATCGGCTTGCCGATCTTCGCGGTGTTCTACGGTCTCGACTGGATCGCGACGGTGCCGCCGACGCTCAAGCTCACGACCAACACATTCGGCCGCCTCCGCGCCCCGATGATGTTCGGCTGGATCTTCACCGGCCATCAACTCGGCGCGAGTCTCGTCGCCTACGTCGCCGGACTCATTCGCACGAATACCGGAAGTTACGATACCGCCTTCATCATGTCGGGCATCCTGTGCATGATCGCCGCGGTGATGGTCCTCTTCGTCGGCCGTACGGCAGCCGCACCGGCGGTCGCCGTCCCCGCCTAGGGCGACTACGTCCAGATCAGTTCTTTGGCCGGAAACGCCGCCGGGATCTCTTTGAAGTGCGCGATCAGATCGATGACGGGTTGAATCGAGGCGGCGTCGAGGCTCGTTGCCGCTTCGGTTCGCTTCATGCGGCGGATGACGGCCGGATCGATACTCGTGAACGCGGCGATCGTGTCGACCGTCGCGCTCGAGTGCGTGTTGGCGTAGGCGGACGTCTCGCGCACGACTTTTGCGAAGCGTTCGCACGCCGAGCGGTTCGCATCGGCCCACGAGCGCATCGCGCACCACGCCGTCGACAAGAAGCGCGGTGCGATCGCGTCCTCCATGTGACTGACCAAACGCACTTTTCCGGTTGCGAGCGCGCCGCTGAGAATCGGTTCGTTAGCCGCGCCCGCATCGACGCGCCCCGATGCGATTGCCTCACCCAAAGCGCTGATCGGAATCTCCACCATCTTCAGCGTGGTGTAGTCGACGCCGTGCCGATCCATCCACGCCCGCATCGTGAGCGAGAACATGTCGGTGAGCGAACCGACGCCGACCGTTTTTCCCGCGAGATCGGCCGGTGTCTTGATCGGCGAATCCGGCCGCGCCATCAAGCCCGCCAGCGGATTCGTCGGCGTCGACAAGCCGCCGCCGGCGATGATCACGAACGGAATGCCCTTGGCGTGCGCCTCGATCAGTGGATACATGCTGATCTTGCCGATTTGATAAGCGCCGCCGGCAACGCCGCTTGCAACCGCCGATCCGCTTCGCTGACCTTGAATCGTTACGTCGAGCCCGACGCGCTTGAATGCGCCGGTGTCGATAGCGTAGAGCACCGGCGTGGCGGAGTCTTCCGGCAAACCGGCCATGGTGATCGCCGTGCGTTCTTGCGCGGAGGCGCGGCCCGGAGCGATCAGCGATGCGGCGGCGCCCGCGAGTACGGTGCGGCGCGAGAGCGAGTGATCCAAGACGACCTCCAGCAGCTTCAAGTGACGGGGTTCGCGAGTTCTCCCAATCCGTCGATCGTGATGCGCACGCGATCGCCCGCGTGCAGATACTTCGGCGGTGTGAAGCCGATGCCGACGCCGGCCGGCGTGCCGGTGGCGATGATGTCGCCGGGCAAGAGCGTCGTGGTCGCCGAGAGCGTGGCGATAAGAAACGGAATATCGAAGATCAAGTCGGCGACGACGGCGTCCTGGCGCAGTTCGTCGTTGACGAACGTCTTCAGGCGCAGTTGCGTGACATCGGCAATCTCGTCGGCCGTTACGAGATAAGGACCCATCGGGCAGAACGTGTCGACACTCTTGCCCACGAACCACTGTTTGTGTTTGCTCTGCAGCTCGCGCGACGTGACGTCGTTGACGATCGTGTAGCCGTACACATAGCGCAGCGCATCCGATTGCGCGACGCGAAACGCCGGCTCGCCGATGACCACGCCCAATTCGCCTTCGTAGTCGACGGTAGCGGTCGGATCGTTGGCGGACACGATCGGCGCGCCCGGTCCGATCACCGACGACGGATGCTTCACAAAGATGATCGGGGCATCGGGAACGGCCGTGGCACCCGCGGTCGAGTCGAAGCCGCTGCCGAAAAATTCCGCCGCGTGGTCGCGATAGTTCTTGCCGACGCAAAGGATCGTGCGCGAGGGCCGCGGGAACGGCGCCGCGAGCGTGACATCGCGCAGCGCGATCGGCGCTCCTCGGGGCGCTTTGAGGATTTCGCGCACGCGCGCCAGACCGTCGCGGCCCAGTGCGACGAGGGATTCGAGATCGGGCGCGAGGCTGCCGAGGTCGACGATCGCCGCGCCGTCGGCGGTGAGCGCGCCGAACGCCGGCTTCCCACTGCGGGTGAAGGATGCAAAACGCACGACCGTCCGTTCTTCGCAGCCTCCGAATCGCCTGGCCACAGGAGCGCCCCCGGGAGCGGGAAATAGCGAAACGCGATGATCGACGAAAAAGACATCCTCATTCCGATGCGCGACGGCGTCAAGATTGCCGTTCGCGTGTATCGCCCCGACGGCACGGCGAAGGTACCGGCACTTTTCGCCGCCTCGCCGTACCGCTACGACAACGACGGATTACCGGCCATTCCGCTCTTTCTGTGGCGTGAGACGGGCCCGATCGACTGGTACGTGCAGCAAGGTTACGCCTATATCCACGCGGACGTGCGCGGTACCGGATATTCCGAGGGTGAGTACGGCTTTCTCGGCGAGGTCGAACAGCGCGATCTCTATGAGCTGATCGAGTGGGTCGGCACGCAGCCCTGGTGTACCGGCAAAGTCGGCACGATCGGGCAGTCGTATTACGCCAAGACGCAATGGTTCATCGGCATTCAGAAGCCGCCGCACCTCACGTGCCTGGGCCTCTACGACGGGCAAACCGATCCGTATCGCGCGATCGGGTATCCGGGGGGCATCGAAAGTAACTTTCTGCCCTACTGGTTCGCGCAGAGCTGCCGCCTCGTCAACCGCTTCCCGGCCAACGGCGATCATCCGCGCGAAGTCGAGCACGATATCTTACTCGATTGGCAACGCCACCCGCTCTACGACGAGTATTGGAAAGAGCGTTCGCCCTCGGAGCGGTTGCACGAGATCACCACGCCCTTGCTGTCGATCGGCGTGTGGGCGAAACTCGATTTGCACCTGTTCGGCAACATCATCGGGTACCAGCGCGCGAGCGGTTTCAAGAAACTCTCGATCACCGGCACCGCCACGCCGATGTCGTCGATGATCGACTTCGGCGATCCCGCGTTTCACGAGAAGTATCTGCTGCCGTTCTACGAGCACTTCCTCAAAGGCGTCGAGAACGGTTTTGAGGACCGGCCGAACGTCGAATACGTCGTCAAGAATACCGGCGTCTCGCGCACGTTCGATCAGTGGCCGCCGCCCGGCGTAAAGCGCACGCCGTATTATCTCGGCAGCGCCAAGAGCGGATCGGTCACCTCACTCAACGATGGTTCGTTGTCCACGGCGCAACCCGCGGCCAAGAGCGACTCGACCACCTATGCCTATCCGCAGCCGAATTGGACGCTGGGCGTCGTAACGATCGGACCGGATGGCCCCGATCCGGTGCGCGCCGTCGTTACCTACACGTCGCCGCCGCTCGAACGCGACGTCGAGATCGCGGGCAGCGCGGCCCTCTTCATTCATCTCTCGACGACCGGCACCGATACCGACGTGCTGGTGAAACTTTCCGAAGTGATGGCCCAGCCCGAGGCCGAGCGCAGCGCCGGCAAACAACCGCACTACACGATCGTTACCAAGGGCTGGCTGCGCGCATCGCACGGCTTCGAGCGCCATGCGCTGCTCGATAGCAAAGAGCAAGCGTACTACGCGCACGAACACCCGACGCCGCTCGAGCCCGGCACGGCCTACGAACTCGAAGTGCCGCTCATGCCGATGGCGTACCGCTTCCGCAAAGGCAACCGGATTCGCCTCGAGGTGTGCAACGGCGACTCCGCCTTTACCGACGGCCTCTTCGCACACGCGTACCGCCCCGACAAAGTCGGTTCCGACACGTTCTATCACGACGCCGCGCACCCGTCGCGCCTCGTGCTGCCCGTGTTGGAGGTAGACTAAGCGTCGTAGCGCTGCACGATCTCTTCGCGCAGAAACGCGGCGAGCTCGCCGATGTCGCGGTCGCCCCAGTTGCCGGCGACCGCGGCGGAGAGCGCGGCGAGGACGCCCGCTGAAAGCGGCATCGTGACGCCGTCGCGCGCGCCGGTTGCAACCACCGACATCATGTCTTTTCGCAGCGTGCGAATGTCGAGCGTTACGTCGGACCGCTCGCCGGTGAGCACGCCTTTGCGCATCGTGAGCCACGCGTTAGCCGTCGGCGCGACGGAGAGCACGGCCAGCATCGCATCGAGACTCAGGCCTTCGCGTTCGCCGAGCGCGAGCGATTCGGCCAAACCTTGCACGAACGCGGCGAGGCCGAGATTCACGGCGAGCTTCATCGCGTGCCCGCTGCCGAGCGGGCCCATGTGGATGACCTTGTGCGCGAGCGCGTCGAGCACCGGGCGGGCGCGTGTGACGTCCGCCGCTGCGCCGCCCACGAGCGCAACGAGCGTGCCGTCGCGCACGCTCGGGATCGTCCCGAGCACCGGCGCATCGACGATGCGCGCGCCGTGCGACTCGATCGTCGGCGCGAGATCCCGCACGGTGATGGGCTGCAGCGTGCTCATCTCGATGAACAGCGTGTCCGCGATGTCGCCCTGCAGCATGCCGTCGGGGCCCCCGAAGATGCCGCGAACGCCCGAGTCTTCCGTGATCGTCGTTACCACGAACGCTGCCGCCGACGCCACGGCACGCGCATGCGGCGCCGTCGTACCGCCGCTCTCGGCCAGCGCGGCAACCGCGACCGGGTTCTGATCCCAGCCGATCACCTCGAAACCGCGTTGCGCGAAGCGCTGCGCCATCGCGCTGCCCATGCGCCCGAGGCCAATGAGCCCGACGATCACGCGGTCAGCGTGCCGGCACGTAGATCAGCTCGTCGGCCTTGAACGGTGCGAACTTTTCGTACTTCGCCGTGATGTCGATGAACGGCTGAACTTGTGAGGCGATCAGGCGTTCCGGATAGTACGGCCGGCGCGCTTGCCCGACGATCGCCGGATCGGCGTGCAGATCTTTCGCGAGGATCGGCACGACCAGCGGATGATTCGCATTGGCCCATGCCGCCGCTTCGCCCATCGCGCGCTGGAAACGGGCGACGAGATCGGGATGCGCGCGCGCCCATTGGATCGTCGTGTACCAGCCGGTCGAGAGGAATTCGCCGGGTGCGATCGCCGCGTCGCCTTGGGTGAGGATCTTCGCGTCGTGCTTTTGTTCGGCGATCGTCACGAACGGTTCGGCCAGATACGCGCCGTCGATACGGCCCGAAGCAATGGCGTCGGGCGTTACCGGAAACGGCATCTCAACGAATTTCACCGTGGTCGAATCCCCGCCGTTCTTATCGATCCACGCGCGCGGCAAATATTCCGCGATCGTATTGAGGCCCGCGGTGCCGAGCGTTTTGCCGTTGAAATCTTTGCCGGTCTTGATCGTCGAGTTCACACCCACCATAATGGCGCCGCCGAAATGGATCGCGGAACTGGAAATACCCGGCGCGATCATCACAAACGGTAAGCCCTTCGAATGCGCGGTCGCAAGCGTCGGAATGGTGCCGTAAGCGATGTCGTAGGTGCCCGAAAGCAACGCCGACGCGATGGCCGGCGTTGACGGGTTCTGGGCGATGTCGACGTCGAGCCCGTCTTTGGTGAAGAAGCCGTTTTCCTTGGCGTAATAAACCGCTGCCGCCGGTTCGATCGGGATCATCGCAACCTTGAGCGCGGCTAGCGTCTGCGCCGAACCCGGCCCAGCCGGCGCGAGCGCCAAGAGCGCAGCAACGATGACCGGGAGCGTAACTCGAGCAAAGCGTCTCATCCAGATCCTCCAGTGATTCGTGGTCAGCAGTTACATTTCACGGCGAAGGCCCGTTCCTTGCCGACGAGCGACTCGCCGACCGCGGCGTGCGCCGCCATGTGCGCGGCGGTGATCGCCAGACCGCCGTTACGGTACAGATCGTCGGTGGTGGTTTCCCACGAGCGATCGCCGTCGGGCGACCACGTATGCGGCAGCGTTTTCATCGCCCAGGCGCCGGCATCAAACGCCGGCGTCAGCGCGAATACGCTGCGCAGGATGTCGCGCTGCTGTTCGATGGCAAACGGCTTACCGGCCGGGCACCCAAGCGGAAAATCGAGAAAACAGGTGCGCGGCGGCTTCACCGCTTCGCTCATCTCCCAGAGCACGCTCGTGCTCACGGTGGGCAAGCCCCGCGCCTCGAGTGCGCGAGCGATGATACCGGTGGCCCGATGACACGCCGGGCAAAACGGCAGCACGAGCACGAGGTCGACGCCTTGCGCGTCGTAAATCGCCTTGATCGACGGGATCGTCTGCTCGACGAGTTCGGTGTAACGCTCGATCGAACCGACCATCGAGACGCTGGTATGCGCGAGACGCCGGAACACGCCTTCGCGTTCGAGTTCTATCAAGCGCTCGATGGGATAGGCGACGTTGAGATCTTCGAGCGCCCATTTGCGCACCAGCGTCTGGTGCGACACGATGAGCCGGTCCAGCGGCGTGTCGCGGTGCAATAGCCGGAACGAGATGTCTTCCGTTTCGAGCAGCGGCGGATCGTCGGGCAGCTGCGCGCCGCAACTTACAAAGAGACCGATCGTCGACTCCGCAATGGGCTTGCGCAACGGCGTCAGCACCGGTGGATCGAACACCGGTTTTGCGATCGTCTTGTCAAACTCGGCCAGTAGCCGCGAGAAGCTATAGGGCATGCGTTTTTAAGTCGGCGGATTTTTGGGAACACCTCCGGGTATGACGGATGATAAACGCGACCAAGCCCCCGGCGCGGAACGCACCGCAACCGACGATATGGCCGACCGCTACCGCGACGGCGCGAAGGTCGTGCCGATCACGCGTGACCCGAAGCAAAGCGAGCCGACGGGCTTGCCCCCGGGAATGCACGACAGCCGCAAGAGTCCCGTCGCTCCGTTCTAGCCGATTTCCGGGCCGGCGATCGCGAACGTTCGGTCGAGCCGGCCGAACGGCGTGGCCACATCGTACTGCATGCGCGTCAACGGGCGCTCGACGGCAAAGCCCTGCGCCTCGAGCCATTCGTTAACCCGGGTGTGTTCTAGCGGAACGTCGATGAGCAGCGAGCCGCTCGTGGTGCGAACCGCGTGTGCGATCAGCGCGAGCGCGACGCGGGCATCGGCGGCAATCACCGGTCCGATTTGCGTCGCCGTGCGCCCGGGCCGTTGAAACGCCATGCCCGCAAGCGTGCCGTCGGCGTGCTCCGCGACCAGCGCAGCTTCGGGCAGATTCTCGCGCAGGCGATCTAGCAGCGCGAATCGATCGGCGCCGAAGGCATCACCGTCGAACGCACGCAGTTGCTCCAGATCGGCCGGGTTCAGGCGGCGAATGCGCGCCTCCGCGGCACTCGCCGTTGCTGCGCGCGCCATTCCCGCGCCGGCGTACCGCTGCAACTCCCACGTATCGACGAACCCGAGTTTGCGGTACACCTCGCGTCCCGCCGGCGTAGCATCGAGCACTGGCACGGCGCCGCTCGCGCATATCGTCGTGATACAGCGCTGCAGCAACCGCGTCGCTAAACCCAGGCGGCGGAAGGCCGCCGTGACGATCACCATTCCGATCCAGGCGAACCGCCGTTCGTAGGGGACCACCACGGCCGTCGCGACGATCGACGCATCCGGCCCGAGCAGCGCGAAGCCCCGGCCGAACGTGAGCAGCAACGCCCAATCAGCCGCGCTCTGGTTCCAACCGGCTTCCGTGGATAGAGCGAGCGCGACGGGAATGTCGGCGAGCGTTAGGGCGCGTTCTTCGAGCACGCGCTAGTAGTTGCCGTCGCGCGTTTCGAAGTGCGTCTCTTTGTTCCAGCTCGTGCCGTCGCGCGCAACCCAATCGGCGACCCAGTCGATCATCTGCGCCAGCGGCACCGCCGGATAGCCGAAGAGCCGCGCGCACTCGCCCGTGTTCGCGAGCCACGCCGTCGGCGCTTCGGTTCCGGTGAACTGCGGCTTGCGGCCCAGGCGCGCGCCGAACGCGTGCGCGAGCGCGCGGATGCTGACCGTCTCGGGTCCGCTGACGTTGAGCGGGCTCGTCGGCGCCGTACACTGAGCGAGCGCGCGCAGTGTCACGCTGTTGGCATCGCCCTGCCAGATCACGTTTACGTGCCCCATCGTCACGTCGATCGGCGCACCGCTGCGTACTTTGCGCGCGACATCGTGCAGCACGCCGTAACGCATGTCGATCGCATAGCTCAGGCGGATGAGCCGGCCCGGCGTGCCGTGGACGTTGGAGAAATACTCGAACATCCGCTCGCGCGCCACGCACGAGTTCGCGTAGTCGCCGGCCGGCGGCGTCGGGGGCGTCGCTTCGGTCGCCCCGCCCGAGAGCACATCGACGTACGGATAGACGCAGATCGTCGAGAACGCGACGATGCGCGAGCCCGCGAAGCGCTCCGCCACCAGCGCGGGCACGTGCGCGTTCATCGCCCAGGTCAGGTCTTCGCGGCCGGATGAGCCGAACTTCCGGCCGGCCATGAAGACCACGTTCGCAGCGTCGGGCAGGCGCGCGATGGCATCGCGATCGAGCAAGTCGGCCGCCACGCACTCGACGCCGGCCGCCGTCAGCCGTTCGCGCACGCCGCTCTCGCTGAAGCGTGCAACGCCGATCACGCGCTTGCCGGGCGCGGCGCGCTTCGCCAAACGCGCGAGCGTCGGTCCCATCTTCCCCCCGACGCCCAGCACGATGATGTCACCGGCTACCGTCTCCAGATCGCGTACGAGTGCCGGAGACGGCGTGGTCAGAACATCATCGACGTGTTCGTCGTCGCGGAAGCTACTGTTCATCCTTGACGACCGGAGCCTTGATCGTTTTGCTCAGGAAGTCGTTGGTGTACGCAGCGGTCGGGGCGAACGGCGTATCGATGCCCATGTAGTCTTTCACGAGCTGATAGCTCGCCGCCATGCGCTTGGGATCCATCCACCCGAGTGCGACCGTTTGCGAGACGGGATCGCTCATGAGCTCGGCGACTTCATGCCAGTTCTGCAACTCGTTCGGCGCGCTCAAGCCGCTGTTCGCTTCAACCAGCGCCGCGATGCACGGATCGGGCGTCCGCGAACAAAAGCCGAACGCGCGCTGCGTGACCTTCGTGAACGCCGCGACCGTATCCCGATGCGCGCGCAAGTAATCGCCGTTCACGATGACCGAATTTCCGTACGGGTTCACGCCGTCGTCTTTCCACGCCAGGTAGCCCATGTTCGTACCGAGCTCTTTGGCGTAGACGTGATGCAGGTTGAAGAACTCGGTCACCGCATCGACGGCGCCCGTTTTGAGCGCGGTGAGTTTTGCGGCCGGCTCGATGTTCACCCAGGTGATCGAGTTGGGATCGATATGGTTCGCTTTGGCGAGTGCCGGCCAAATGACGCGGCCCGCGTCGCCCGGCGGGTTCCCGATCTTCTTTCCGACAAGGTCCTTGAGCGACTTGATCCCCGAGCTCTTGAGCCAATAGAAGCCTTCGGGAAAATTCGCGTACACGTTCAAGATCGCGACGTCGTCGGCGCCTTTGCCGCGCGCTTGCAGCACGGTTCCCATGTCGGAGAGCCCGAACTGATCGACACCCGCGCCGACCTTTTGCGCGGCGAGCGCCGAGCCTTTGCCCTGTTCGAGCGTAAGATCGATGCCGGCATCTTTGTACCAGCCCATCTTCTGCGCGTAGTAATAGGGCGCGTGATCGCCGCCCGCGACCCAGTTCAAGATCATGCTGACTTTTTCGGGCCCGGCCGCGGTGACCGGCGCCAAGTTGAGCGCGAGCAGCGCACCGGCGAGTGCGAGCGGGATCAATGAGCGAGGGTTCATAGCATTACTCCATACCGAGCAAGTGGTAAATTTCCCGGGTGTAGGCGCCGAACGTTTCGTGCGTTCGCATGTCGAGCGTTCGCGGACGGGGCAGGTCGATCGGTATATTGCCGGCCATACGGGCCGGACCGGCGGTGAGCACGATAACGCGCGTGGCGACGAACACCGCCTCGGCGATCCCGTGCGTTACGAACACGATCGTCTTCCCGCTCTGCTCCCAGATGCGGAGCAGTTCGAGGTTCATCTTCTCGCGCGTCAACGCATCGAGCGCACCGAACGGCTCGTCCATCAGCACGAGCTTCGGATCGTGGATCAGCGCGCGCGCGATCGCCGCCCGCTGCTGCATGCCGCCCGAGAGTTCGTAGGGATAGGCGTTTTCGAATCCCGCCAGCCCGACGAGTTCGAGCAACTCCAGCGCCCGGCGGCGGCCGGCGTCGCGCGGTAAGCCGAGGATCTCCGCCGGCAGCAAGACGTTGTCGATGATCCGGCGCCATTTCAGCAGCAGCGGCGATTGAAAGACCATGCCGATATCGCGCGCCGGATCGAAGGGCACCGCGGCGTTGCCGATGCGCACGTCGCCCTCGTCGGCACGATGCAGACCGGCGAGAATCTTCAAGAGCGTCGTCTTCCCGCAACCCGACGGGCCGACGAGCGCGATCAGCTCGCCCGGCGCAACGTCGAACGTTGCATCCGACACGGCCAGAAAGCGGCGCTCGCGATCGCGATATTCTTTGCGAACGCCGGCGAGATGGATGAACGGTTCGGTTGCCGCGACGCTCATTGCAGCCGCGCGTCCCGGACGACGAGCAGATGTTCGAGCCCGACGACGATCGCGTAGAGCACGAGACCGATCAGCGTGATGAGGATGACCGCCATGAACATCCCGGCCGTATCGAGCGTCGTCTGCACCTGCAGCATCACGTAGCCGAGGCCCTTGGCGGAGCCCAGAAACTCACCGACGATCGCGCCCGCTACCGCCAATACCGCGCCGACCTTCATGCCCGAGAAGATGTACGGCAGCGAGCCGGGCAGCTGAATCTTGGTGAAGAGCTGCCAGCGCGAACCGTGCAGCGAGCGCACCAGATCGAGCAGCTCCGGTTCGACTTCGTGCAAGCCGCGGGCCGCGGTCAGGAGAATCGGGAAAAAGCAAATCGTGAACGCGATGATGCCGTTGGGAATCACGCCGTATTTGAACCACACGATGAACAGCGGGCCGAGGGCGACCTTGGGAATCATGTTGAGGCTCACCAGCAGCGGCATGAAGATCGTGGAGAGCACGCGCGACCACGTACACACCACCGCCAGCGCAACGCCGAAGATCACCGCGAGGATGTAGCCGAGGAAGATCTCCTCGCCCGTGGCGATCGAGTTCCCGAGCCAATCGTAGTGCGGCATAAACAGCGTCTGCAGCGTTTGCAGCGGCGTCGGCATGATGAACTTCGGAATCTTGCCGACCACGACGAACAGCCACCACGCCGCGATGAACGCCAAATGGACGAGCACGATCCAGGCGTAGTTCCGCACGCCGGCAGCGCGGGCGCTCGTCAATCCGCTAACCAGCGCTCGAGGTTGGCCGCCACGAAATCGTCATCGCTCAAATCGCCATGCTCCCGCAGTACCCGGTCGATCAGTTCGGTTTGGCCGGGGCTGAGCGTTTCGTGAGGGTCCAAGCACCAAATTCCTTCGAAGAGCCCTTGCCGCCGCAAGACTTCATGGCAGCCCGCGATGCACCCGCGAAAGTCGTTGGCGACGTCGAAGAACGCGGCGTTGCAGTCGGTAACGCGCGCATCGAGAGCCAGCAGATCCGCATCGACGGCGGACCGCGCCGCCGCTTGGTGCGCGCGCTCGAGGAGTTGCACCGCCGAACGCGTCCACACGCTCCAGTGGCCGAGCAATCCGCCCCGGATGCGCACGAGCACGTTCTCTCCGCCGCGCTTCACGGCGAACGGCGTCACGAGGTCCAGGACGATGTGATCGTCGTTGCCCGTATAGAGCGTCACGCGCTCCTCGGCACCGGCGGCAACCACGCCGCGGATGACATCGAGCGTGCGGTAGCGATTGAACGGCGCGATCTTGATGCCGGCAACGTTACCGATCGCCGCGAAGCGCTGCCAAAACGCGGACGAGAGAACGATGCCGCCGACGGCCGGCTGGAGGTAGAACCCAATGAGCGGAATTTCAGCGGCCACCGCGTTGCAGTGAGCGATGAGTTCGTCCTCCGACGCCCCGTGCCAAGCCGCCAGGCTGAGCAGGCCAGCGTGATAACCCAATCCCGCGGCCAGGCGCGCTTCCGCCACGGCTTGCGCGGTGCGGCCGATGACCCCGGCGATCATCACCAGGGGACGATCGGTCCAGGCCGCGGCGGTTTGGGCCGCGCAAGCCAGGACCGTTTCGTAGAGGCCCGCTTCGCGAATGGCAAATTGCGTCGAGTGGACGCCGACCGCGAGACCGCCGGCGCCCGCGTCGAGATAATAGCGGGTGAGTGCGCGCTGCCGCCGCTCGTCGAAACGGCGCTGCTCATCGAGCGCCAGCAAGTGCGCCGGAATGGCCAGACCGCGCGAAAATCCCGAGCTCGCGAGCATGATCTCCATATCGCCCCCGATAACCCTAAAGTCATCCTATGCCGTACCTGCAAGTCGATCTCCCCGTTCCGGCGAGCCTCGAAGTGAAGCACCGTTTCGCGCGCCGCTTGGCCGAGTTGTATGCGGAAGCGATGCTGACGCAGCCGCACATCCCGTCGATCGCCTTCCGCGAACTCGGCGCGGGGAATCTGGTTCGTCTGCAAGACGGCGTGCTGCAGCCGGTGCTCGTCGTGATGTGCGATATCCGCCGTGGCCGCGACCCGGAGATTCGCGAGCGGCTCGCACGCGCGATCGCGGCAGAGTGTTCGTCCGCGTTTGGGATCGCCGAACGTCAAGTCGTCGTCGAGTTTACCCAGCACACGCCGGATGAGATGTTCCGCTACGGAAACATGGCGCCGGAATGGTCGCCGGCCGAAGCCGTGCCGGGAGCACTGCAATGAAGCATTCACGCGCCGAAACGCTCGCCCTGCAGCTCGGCGCCATGCCGACCGATGCGTCGGCGCAGGCCTTCTACGCGCTCGACCGCGGTTTTTTCAAAGCCGCCGGCCTTGACGTGACGTTGACGGTACTCACGAACACGGCATCGATCGCTTCGGCCGTCAGCGCGGGCGCGGTCGATATCGGTTACGGCAGCGTCGTGCCGCTTGCAGAAGCGCACAATCGCGGGCTCTCGTTCAAGGCCATCGCACCGGCCGGAATGTACGCAGGCTTGCCCTCGACGTTAATGATGATGGTGAGCAAACGTTCGACATCACGACGTGGTTTGCGACCGAGGCGAGGCTGAACGCGCACGCCGCGCTCGGACACACGTTCGTCAACGTCATGCATCAGACGGCGCTGTGGGCCAACACGCATCACGCGGAGTCGGCCGAGATCCTGCGCCGCTATTCGAAAATCACCCCGGAAGTGATGGCGACGATGGTGCGCTCGACGTACGGCGACGCGCCGCGCCTGGAAGCGCCGATGCTGCAACCGGTGATCGATGTCGCGGTAAAATACGGTACGACGGCGCCGACCTCGGCCGCCGATTTAATCTGGCGCTAGCGGTCGCCCGCGCGCCGGAGACGGCAGGCGGCTAACGACTCGGCGTACCACGAAAATGGTTGGCGACACTTCGTCGAGGGTATATATACCCCATGAACGTCGGAGCGGTAAGTGCGGTTGGGAGCGGGACGCCTAGCGTCTATGCGCTGCTGAGCCCCTACCTCAACGGCGTGGTGCGCACGTCGAACGCCGCCGCAGCGGCCCAGCTTCAGGCGAGCGCCGCCGCCACCAGCGCCGCGGCAACGCAAACGGCCATTGCCGCGCGTGCCGCGCTCGCCGCCTCGACCACGGCCGCGCCGCCGTTTGCCAATCCCGCGATCACGGCCATCGGCCAACGCATCGCGCTCGGCCAATCGCTCATCCCGCTCTCGGCCGTGACGCCGAACGCGCTGCTGGCCCCCCTCTCGCAGCCGGCGCTGCCCGCAACGGCGGACACGCCGCTCTTGAACGCGCCCCCGCCGGTGCAGTCACCGACCAACCAAGTCTTGTTCGGCGACAGCGGGACGCTCATTCAGGCCTATGGCGCCGTCGCGCTCGCGACGGGCGTTCTCTCGCTGCCGTCGGTGTTCGCGCAGCCGATCACGCCGATTATTCCGCCGGCGGCGCGCGTTGCGTCGACCCCGCGCCTCGCGGCGGTCTCTTAGCCCGTTCCCTTCGGCTCGTCCAGGACGGGCAGGATCAGGCGCGACGGGTACGCCGTATCGTGATAGATCGTATCGGCGCCGAATTTATCCGGGCGGTACGCGTGCGCGAACAGACCGTCCGTAACCGCCGAGTCGCCGTTGGCGATCTCGAGCCGCACGCGGCTGCCTTTAGCGAACCGATAAGCCATCGGATGCAGCGGTATCTCGAGTTCGTAGACTTGCCCGGGCGCCAGCGGCACTTCGCGCGCGTGCGTGTAAAACGCGATCTCGTCGCTATCGAGCGCCGGATCGCGTTCGGAGGCGTGCGAGGCGCGCAGATACCCCTTGGTCACGATCGTCGAACGGGGCTGCACGCCGGCCGCGCGCTCCGTTTGCGCTTGCGCGAATTGCTCGGAGACTTTCACGATCACGTCGGTGTCGGGGCGCGTCGATGACACGTACACGAACAGTTTCGCGCTGCCGGCGATTTCCAGATCGGCGGCCAGCGGCTCGCTCGTGTACGTGAGCACGGCGCGGATCGGATCCGGCCCTTGCGGGCCCATCGCGACGACGCCGAACGTCCACGACGGCTGCGGGTAGGTATACGTGGTGTGACCCTCGGCGGCCGCGGGCGCTGCACTACCGAGCCCGCCGTCGTTGAGCGAGACCACGCTGCCGCTCGGTCCCGCGGCGAGATAGAACGTTTCGTTGCGCACGCCGCTCGGCGGCCACGCCGCGAAGGTTCGCGTGACGCCGGTGTTCTTGACATCGTATTCCACCGCCGGCCGCGCCTCGAAGCCGTTCTCGACGCCCTTGAGATAGCGTTCGTAGAACGGCAAAAAGTAGCGTTCGTGAAAGTCGGGCCGGCTAAAATCGGTAGCCGACGAGAACGCGGTGGGCGTCGCGGTGATCGCGAGTTTGCGCGGACCGCGCGCTTTGCGAAAGCCGTTGATGTTGCCGAGCACGTGCAGATCCATCTTCGCGAACACGCCGACGGAATAGATCGGCACCTCGATCTCATCGAGGCGATAGGCGGCCGACCGTTCGCGCCACCAGTCATCGTAGAGCGGATGGCGTTGGAATTCCAACAGCAGATCCGCCTCGACGTCACGCGGATGGTCGCCGTTGTTCGGATACTTGTTGGGCATGCGCACGCTCTGAGCGAACCAGTACGGCAAGAAGTTGCCCTCGATGCCGCCCGGATAGCCGAAGTGCCGGTAGAGATCGTTCATGCCGTCGTAGACGCCGAGGCACGCAAGATGCGGCGGCTTGAGAATCCCCATCCACCACTGCGACATGCAGAAGTACGACTGCCCGATGCCGCCGATCTTGCCGCTGCACCAGGGCTGCTCCGCCAGCCATTCGATCGCGTCGTAGAGATCGTTCTGCTCGTCGCGGCCGAGCAGGCCATACGTGCCCTCGGAGAAACCCGTGCCGCGAACGTCCATGCGCACGTAGGCGTAACCGTGCTCGACATACCACGCGATCGGGCCGGTCTCGCGCCACAGAAACATCGGATACGCCGGCAAGTCGTCGTTGTCGTAGCGATAGGGCGCCGGCGCGAAGAGCACGGGAAATTCCCCCGGTCCGTCGGGCCGATAGATGCGCAGCGCGACGTGCACGCCGTCGCGCATGCGCACGCGAATGTCTTTTTCGTCGATCATCGATCGCCGCTTCCGGTTAGGTGATGACCGCGGTGGCCTCGAGTTGGATCGCGGTCGTACCGCCGAAGTGATCGTATTGCGTCACGTGACGCGCGGGACGCGAGTGCTCGTCGGGAAAATATTTGAGCCACTGCGTGTTGATCTCATCGCGCATGGCGAACGACTTCACGGACACGCCGACTTTCACGACGTCGGCCAGCGTTGCGCCGGCGCCCTTGATGATCTTCTCGAGGTTCGCGAACGCGAGCGCGACCTGCGCCGCCTGATCTTCGGGGACTTTGCCCGTGACCGGGTCTTGACCCGAAATGCCGCCGGTCATCACGATGTTGCCGACGCGTGACGCTGCCGGGATGGGATTCGCGCCGTGGCTGAAGCCCTCGACCTCGATGCTTTTACGGTTGCTCATGCCGCGGTCGTTCTACCTAGAGGGTCCGGACCATTTCCGTCGTGAAAACCGGCTACGATGCAGATTCTTCGCGTTTCCCTCGCCCTGCTCGCGCTCGGCTCCATCCTCGGCACGGGGACGGCCTTTGCCCAGCAGGGACCGGTGAAGATCGGGATCGTCTTCTCGTTCTCCGGCGGCGACAACGTCGAACAAGGCAAGGAATTCGACGCGGCGATCGCCGCGTATCAGAAGGAGCACGGCGATTCCGCCGGCGGCCGCAAGATCGTCCTCATCAAGCGTGACGACACCGGCATCGCACCGGAAACCGCACGCCGGCTCACGCAAGAAGAGATCGTTCAAGATAAGGTCGATCTGCTCGTCGGCACGTCGTATACGCCCAACGCGATCGCGATGTCGCAGGTCTCGACGCAAGCAAAGGTTCCGTTCTTTATCGTCAACGCCGCGACATCGGGGATCATGGCGAAGGCGCCCTACACGGCGCGGTTCGGTTTCACCCAAACCCAAATCACCGACGCTTTCGGGCGCTGGGCTGCAAAAACGCAAGGCAACACGGCCTACGCACTTTTCCAAGATTACGGCCCCGGCATCGACGCCGGCACGACGTTCGAGAAAGCGTTCACCGCCGCCGGGGGCACCGTACTCGGCGAATCGCGTATTCCGGTCGACAACAAAGACTTCACCGCCTACGTGCAGCGCGCGAAAGATGCGAAGCCCAAAGTGCTCTATGCGTTCATCAACGCGACCGGCGGCGGCATCGAGTTTCTGCGCGCGATCAAGGCCAGCGGCATCGAGCGGGCCGGCACCAAGGTGCTCGTCAACGGCGCGCTCGTCAACGAGGCGATCCTGCCGGCCGAAGGCGATGCCGCGCTCGGCATCATCAGCACGTCGGACTACACGTCGATGCACGACTCGGCGCTCAACCGGCAGTTCGTAAAAGACTTCAAAGCCGCGTACGGCGGCGATCAGAACCCGAGTTTCATCGCCGTTGCGGCGTACGATGCCATCGCTGCGGCCTACAAGGTCATCGATGCCCAGCACGGACAGATCGATCCGGACAAAACCATGGAGATCGTCAAGAGCATGAAGTTCGAGAGCCCGCGCGGACCGATCGCGATCGATCCGGCGACCCGCGACATCATCCTCAACGCCTATTTCATGCGCGTCGAACGGCGCAACGGCGTACTCGGGAACTTCGAATTCCAGACGACGCCGATGGTGAAGGACCCGCTGGAATAGCGGCTATCTCGCCGGACGCGAAAGCGCTTGCGCGAAACTGCTGTCGACGAACTTCTTGAGATCGGGCGCCGTCGTCACGAGCCCTTGATGCACGTATTGATCCATCTGCCAGCGTAACGCATACTTGCCTTCGACGACCGGGTCGAGTTTTTCCGGACCGACGGCGAGCCCGATCCGCTCGTAGAGCGACGGGTCGTCGATCGGGATGTACTTCTGATAGATCTGCGCGACGGCGGCGCGTCCGGCCGGCGTCGTGAGGTGCGTGCGCAGGTACATGTTCGCTTTGGCGAACGCGCGTAGAAAACGCTGCCCGACCGGGCGATCGGTCTTGCCCATGCGCTGGCCGTACATCATCACCGCTTGCACGTAGTTCGGCATCAGCGCCGAGATGCTGCTTACTTTGACGGCGGTACCTTGTGCGACGAGCATCGTGGCGTACGGGTCGATCGTCGAGGCGATGTCGATCGCGTGGTTCACCAGCGCCGCATTCATATCGGGCAGCGGCATGTCGACCACGTTGACGTTGCTCGAATCGATACCGACGCTCGCGAGATATGCGGTGGCGAACAGCTCGGTCATTTGACCGCGGGCGGTGACGGCGACCGTCAGCCCCTTCGCATCCCTGGGCTTGAACTGCCCGTACGGCGCGAGATCTTTGCGCACCATGATGTAGGCGGAATCGCCCGACGGAACGTCTTTGCCCGACGCCCAGTAATCGGCGACGATCGTCGCGTTGACGCCCAGGGCCATCGCGTTGAAAAGTGCCGCGCCGGGCGAAGTCGTGGCGACGTCGATCTGCCCCGTCGAGAGCGCGGGCACGAGTTCCGCACCCGACCGGAAGAACACCGGTTTGACGTCGAGACCTTCGGCCGCAAAATAGCCCTGGTCGATGCCGATGAAGAGCGCGGTCGGCAAACGCAGCATGCCGACTTTTACCTCGTCGGCCGCCGCGGCAGGTTGCGGCGCGGCGGCGACGAGCGCCGCCCCGAACAAGGCGAGAACGAGAGCACCGAACCGGGTCATGGACTGATCTCCCAACTGCGAACGATTGAGGCCCAGGCGCGATCGAATCGCGTCTCGCGCGAAATCTGCAGCGCGCACGAAGCGGCAAATACCAGCACGATCGCGCCCGCCATTGCGAACGTCATGCGCTCGAGGTCGACGCCGCCGCGCCAACACGGCGCGCTGATGAGCGCGGCACCCAGCGCAGCGTTCAGCCACTCGGCGGCCCTGTGACGTTGATGCATCACGATCCAAAGCGAGACCGCGCAAATCGCGCCCGCAACGAGGCGCAACCGGATCGCGCCGTTGGTCGCGGCAGCATCGCCGTTGAACCACGGGCCGACGATGATCACGACCCCGATGACGAGGTTGATCATGTCCCGCAAGCGGACCCCAAACGACTCCGAATCGCTGCTCCGGGACGCGGTCATACGCGCATCGTTAGGGCTTGATGTAGACGTAACCCTGCTCTTGCAGTTCGACGAGGCGCACCACGCCCGCCGGCACGACGCGAGCCTCGGGCACGATGACGATCGGGTGGCCTTCGGTCTTCTCCATGCCCATCATCGTGTTATGGCACGCCGAGTAGACCACGCTCGGGAACCGCGTCTTGAGCGCGGTGAGCCGCTCTTTCACGGGAGAGGTATCGTCGCGCAGGATGTGCAGGCCGGGCCCGTACGCGACGATTTCGACCTGCGCCGTGTCGCCGGCGCCGGCATAGTATTCCATGAGGTTGGTGAAGTTGCCGAGCAAGAGGTTCATGACCGCCGGATCGTTCACGTCGATGTGAAAACCGACGCGATGCGCCTTCCCGGCGGCGCCGGCCGGGGTGCTCGCACCAACCAATACCGATGCAGCCGTGATGAACCGGGCAAAGCCGGAACGCGTAATCGGAGAGTTCATAGCGGGCCTTTCGTCAGGGCTTGATATACACCCAGCCTTGTTCCTGTAGCTCGGTAAGGCGAACCACCCCGGCCGGGACGATGTGTGCCTCGGGGACGATCGTGATCGGATGTCCCTCGGCCTTTTCCATGGCCATTTTGGTGTTGTTGCACGCGGAAAAAATCACGCTCGGGATGCTTTGCTTGATCGACGTGAGGCGCGCTTTGACCGGCGATGTGTCCTCGCGCAGCATGTTCAGGCCGGGACCGTATGCCACGACTTCCACGGTCGCTTCTTCACCGATGCCGGAGTAGTACGTCGAGAGGTTCGCAACGTTGTTGAGCACCAGCCCCATGATGGCCGGATCGTTCTGATCGACGTGCAGCGCGATCTTGTGCGTCTTGAAAGCGGCGCCGGCGGGCGCGCTCGCCGCGAACACCGCTGCCGCTGCGGTGATGATACGGGCAAAGGAAGGGCGTGACACGAGACGGTTCATCGGATGCCTTTCATAGGATTGCCCATCACGGGCGGACGTAATACCAGCCGGCGGCTTGGAACTCGACGAGGGCGGGGATACCATTGGGCGTCGTTCGCACGCCCGGGATCAGATCCGACGCGGTCAGATGCAAGGTTTGCAGCGTTGCATCGCAAGCGAGAATATTCACGCCGATCGCGAGCAAGCTTGAGATCCGCGCACGCACGGTGGACTCGGCCTTGAGCAAGGCATGCACGCCGGGACCGTACGCGACCAAAGCGATCTCGACGTTGTCGGTGCCGTAAAACTTCTGGACGTTGCCGAGGTTCGAAAGGACCTCGTTGACGCGGGCCGGATCGCGCTCGGATAGACTCAACACGACTTTGCGCGGGTGATCGAGCGTGGGCGCCGGGCTCGCAAACGGCGCGGGCATTGAGACCGATTGCGCTGCGGCTGGAGTCCACGAAGCCAGCAGGAAGGCCAGAACAAAGAGCACTGAGCGCATGTGTAACTCGTTTCTAGCCGACGCGGCCGAGAGCGGGAAACTGCTGTAGAAGCCAGCCGCCGACGTTGGCGATCGATCCGGTGAAGACCAATGCTCCGGTCACCACCATCAACGAACCGACCGACACCTCGACCACGCGCATCCGTTCGCGCCAACGCGCCATCAGTTGCGTGAACGGCGCGAACGCGAACGCCGCGGCCAAGAACGGCAATCCGATCCCCGCACCATACGCGGCCAGCAGGATGACCCCATGTCCGATCGAGCCGTCGTTCGCCGCAAGAGCCAGGATCGCAGCCAAAATCGGCCCCACGCATGGCGTCCAGCCAAACGCAAACGCCAAGCCGGTTACAAACGCACCGAACGGTCCAGCCGGCAGACGCTTCGGGTGAAACCGCAGATCCCGCGAAGCAAAACGTAGGTGCAGCACGCCCATCTGCAATAGCCCGAGGGCGATGATAAAGACGCCGCTGATCTTGGCCAGCATAGCCGCTTGGTCGGTCAGCGCGCGCCCGATCAGCGTCGCCGACGCACCGAACGCGACGAAAACGATCACGAATCCGGCGACGAAGGCGGCCGCAGAAAAGATCAGCCGCCGGCGCACGCCGGCCCGCACGTGCGTTCCGACGGCCTCTTCGTACGAAACGCCGGCAAGGAACGACAAGTACGCAGGAACGAGGGGCAAGATGCAAGGCGAGATGAAACTTGCGATCCCCGCGCCGAACGCGCTCGTGTAACCAATCGCGAGCGCGTTCACACGGTCACGGCAGCGGCGCGCCGGCCGCGACCCAGGCTCCGACGAGCGCGCGTTCTTTGTCCGTCATGTGCGTTAGGTTGCCGAGCGGCATCTGGTGCGTCCTTACCGCCTGCCCGACAATTTGCGCGCTTTGGGCCTTGATGCGCGCCGGCGCGTCGAACGCGATGCCGTCCGGTGCCGACGTGAATCCGGCTTGGGTCGGCTTAGCAGAATGACAGACGGTGCAGCGCTGCGCGATAATCGGCGCCACGTCGGCGAACGTCACGGCCGGTACGGCGGCCGCCGCTGCAGGTGCCGGCAAACTCATTGCAGCGGAGGTCGAGCCGACGTTGCCGGATTCGTGCTCGTCGGGCGTGACGTGCAGGTTTACCAGATCGCTCGTGATCTTCACCGGCGCCGGTTTGCACGCGCTCATGCAGACAACATTCTTCGTGTCCCACCGTGCCTTGATGAACCCGGCGCGGTTGGGCATGTGGACGGCGGCCAGCGATGTTGCATCCAGAACTGCGGTCTTCGGCACGATGTCGTTGAGGTTCAGGACGTACGCAGTCAAGGCGTAGACTTCGTCGTTCGTCAAAGATTGCGGCGCCGGAAAAGGCATCGCACGTTTGATATAGTCGAAAAGCGTCGGAGCGTAAGGCCAGAAACTACCGACTGTCTTCTGCGGAACGTCGTCCTTGAGCGTACCGGCACCGCCGGCAATGACCGGAAAGCGGCCGGCCCCCTCGCCGAATTCACCGTGGCACGCCGCGCACTTCGTCTCCCAAATTTGCGCGCCTTGGGCGACCGAGCCCGATCCGGGCGGTAGGCCCGCACCGGTCAAACCGTTGACGTCGATGTTCCACGGTGCGATATCGGCCGGTGCGATCGGCGTACCGAACCCATAGCGCGTGCCGGCATCTGCGAGGGCGCTCGCCCCAACAAAGGCCGCGATGCAAAACGCAATCCACGGCGCAGCCTTACCCGACTTGAACACTGTCGACCGTACCGTTCGGATTGACGCGCCACGTTTGGATCGAATTCTTGTTGTAGATCGCGTTGCCACCTCGGGCGGCAAGTAACTGCGCGTGCGTCGGCTGCACGTGACCGCGATCGTCGACGGCACGGCTCTGCAAGAGCGCCTGCTTACCGTTCCACTCCCAAGGGATTCGAAAACGCGTTAGCGCTTTCGTGAAAATGGGGTTCTGCAAACGTGCGGGCTTCCAGTTGACGCCGCCGTCGAACGACACGTCAACGCGCGTGATCTTACCGTAACCCGACCACGCCAGGCCCGTTACCTCGCGGAAGCCGCGGCCGGCCATCGGTTTCTCCGGACACGGGCCGGTGATGACGGACTTCGTGCCCATCACCCAGTCGAACTGGCGCGCTTTGCCGTTCGGCAGCGACTCCGTGTATTTTGAGGTTTCCTCACGCGTTTCCCAAGGATCGCGCCCGAACTTCAGGCGGCGCAGCCACTTGACGTTGAGGTTCGCTTGCCAGCCGGGCAGAATCAAGCGCAGCGGGTAGCCGTTCTCGGGACGTAGCCGTTCGCCGTTCTGCGACCACGCCAGCATCGCATCGTCGAGCACTTTCTCGATCGGCACGCTGCGCGTCATCGCGGCCGCGTCGGCGCCCTCGGCCAGCATCCACTTGGCCTGCGGCGACACGCCGGCTTCGTTCAGCAAAACCGAGAGTTTCACGCCGGTCCACTCACAGCAATGCAGCATGCCGTGGGTGAATTGCACGCCCTGCATCTGCGCGCCCTTATAATCCATCCCGCCGTTGGCGCCGCACTCCATAAAATATACGTGGCTCTCGGTCGGAAAGCGCAGCAAATCGTTCATCGTGAACTCGAGCGAACGCTCGACGAGGCCGTGTATGACCAGACGGTGCTTTGCGGGGTCGATACTCATCGCGGATCCGCCGTGATCCCGCACGAAACACAGACCGCTGGGTGTGATGATCCCGTCGAGGTCTTGCAGCGGCGTGAAGCTGACGGACGATTTGTCTTCTGCCGTTAAGAACGGGACCGTGCGCCGCACGACATCGTGCTCGAACGTCGAGACGCTGCCGTAGGGCGTGTCGTTGACGCCCGCGCCCAGCACGGTGTTGGATTCGGGAATCGCCAGCGGCGCCGCATCCGCCGGCGACACCCTCGTCAGTGCCGCAGCGGCCGTCGTTACGGCAGCATTCCGCAGAAACGCGCGCCGGCCGCTCACGATGAAATTCCACGCTTATCGGCACCCGTCACGCGCACGACTTGGCGATCGGGAACGCGCACCACGCGTTGGCTCTCGAGATATTTCGTGACGATGTCGTAAATGGGTGGTCCCTCCGTGCCCTGGTTAACCGACGCCCAGCCCGCGACCACGTACGACTTTGCCGGATCGATCGGTGTGTGGTCTGCCAGCCGAATGTCCGAGATGCGCGAACCGATCGGCTTCGCAACGTCGATCGCATACGACATGCCGCCGACGCGCACCATGTCGCCGCCTTGCTGGTAATAGGGGTCGGGGTTGAACAGGTTGTCCGCGACGTCTTCAAAGATGTTCTTCAGCGTCGCGCCGTCCATGGTCGTCCGGTATGCGGCGGGGTACGTGATCGCGGTTTGGTTGTAGACGTCTTCGAGGCGAATGTCGTGTCCGGGCGGGAGCGAGGATCCCCAGCGGAAACCGGGCGAGAGCGCGATCTGCGCGTCGCGTTCCGTCAAGAGCGCCTGGCAGATCACGTCATCGAACGTTCCGTTGAAATTGCCGCGCCGGTAAAGCAGCGAATCGGTCCGCGCGAGAACGCGGTCGAGCTGGGGGCGGTACGGCGCGCGCAGTTCGGCGATGAGTTCCGCCATGGCCGGATCGGGGGCGATTGCGTCGCTGAAGATGGGGATCAGGCGGAAGCGGTGCCGCACAACGCGCTTGCCCGTGACCTCGAGATCGAGACGGCCGAGAAATTTTCCATGCGAGCCTGGCGCCGTGAGGATCGTATCGCCGACCATCACGCTGCGCGGAATCGCATCGTGCGTATGGCCGGTCAAGATCACGTCGATTCCGGCCACGCGCGCGGCCAGTTTACGATCGACGTCAAAGCCGTTGTGACTGAGCAGCACGACCAGATCGGCGCCGGCTTTGCGCGCCGCGACTACTTCGGCGCGAACCCGGTCTTCCTCGATGCCGAACGACCAATCGGGCATGAGCCAACGTGGGTTCGCAATCGGCGTGTACGGAAAAGCCTGGCCGATAACGGCGATCTGGATACCGCCGCGCTCGAACATCTTCGTACCGTCGAACACGCGATCGCCCCACGTCGCATCCTTCACGTTGCCGCACAGGAACGGCGCTTTGAGCTCCGCCTTCAGTTCCTTCACGCGCTGTTGACCGTACGTGAACTCCCAGTGCGCGGTCATCGCCTCGACGCCGAGCAGGTTTTGCGCGGCGACCATGTCGGCGCCGCGCTCTTGGAGCGAGGCGTACGATCCCTGCCACGTATCGCCGCCGTCAAGCAGCAACGTCTTTCCGGGCCGCTCGCCGCGGATCGCTTTGATCAGCGTTGCCATCCGGTCGAGTCCGCCCATGCGCCCATACGTCGCCGCGAGCGCCGAAAAATCGGCCGCCGTTAGCGCATACGCCGCCGCCGTGTCCGGCGCGACGCCGAACGCGTGCAGAAATGCATTACCGGTGAGGTGCGGCGCGACGCCCGCGTTACTACCTACCCCGATATTGACTGATGGCTCGCGAAAATAGAGCGGCATCAACTGCGCGTGGAGATCGGTGAAATGCAGCAGCGTCACCTGGCCGAGCGGTTCGAAGCGCAGCAGGTCGGCCTGCGTCAGCGTCTGCCGCACGGCCGCGCGCGCGATGCCGCCGGTGCCGCCGGTCAGCACGCTCGTCGCGATCGCCGCCTGCATGAAATCGCGTCGCGAAATCACGCTATTTGCGTACCGACGGCGTTTCGATGGGCAACCCTTTGCCGACACCGGCGAGGTAGAGTTCGAGCGCAACGTACTGCGGCGACCCATACGCTAGCGGCTCTGCACGTATTTGCTCGTTGCACTCGCGAAACCGCCGCTGCACGGATCCGAGGGCCTGCCAACTCAGCCGATAGGTGGGAAAGCCGTTCGTTTGCCCTTGACTCAAAACTTCCGTGCGCAGAAGGCGATTGTTGTTCTGCACGTGGCATTGCTGGCACGACATGTCGAGTTGGCCCCGCCGCGCTTGGTAAAACGCCTTGCCTTCTTCGTACGTCGCATGCGCCGGACCGTCGATGCTGACGTTGACCGGCATCCCGTGCGATTGCGCTTTGACGTACGTGGTCATCGCCAGCAACTGGTCCGATTCCCATTCCCACGGCACGGCGCCCATACGCTGGCGCTCGAGGCCGATGCGCTGTTCGAGATCGATCACACGGCCGAGTTTGGCGTCAAATTTGGGGTAGGTTGCGCCGACGCCGCGCATCGACGTCGCCGCCGCGTTGTGACACGATTGGCACGACTTGCCGGCCGACCCATCGACCGCACTCCAGAGCGTTTTGCCCTTATCGACCCACAGGGAGCCGGGATTTTGAAAGTCGTCGTCTTCCATCGCGCGCGTGGGCGGCGTGGCGTACACGTAGCCCGACTTCACCTTGCCGACGGTATATTTAGCGAGATCGCTTTGCGTTTGCGAGCGTACCAGCGGGGCCAGCACGACCGCCGCGACACACATGAAAACCGTGGCCGTAAGCGCCGGGACGAACGCGCGAGCCACGTTCAGGCGACCGTGATCGGCGCGGAATCCTTATATACCTGACCGTTGTCGTCGACCCACTGAAAGTCGAACGTGCCGCTCTGATCGACGCGCACGGGAAACGAAATGAATGGGTTTGCCGAAATCGCGGGCTCGAGCTTCATCGAGAAGACTTGCTTCCCATTATACGTACAGGTGAACGTATTGATGATATCGCGCGGGATCGTCTTTCCGTTCGCGTCTTTGGTTTGACCCGACACCATCGGATGGGAAATCAACGTCTTGATGTCGATGATCGAACCTTTAGCAGCCGTGCTCGGTACGCGCAAGCGCGATTCAACGTTTGTTGCCATATCGATACTCCTCGTTATCCGCCGCAGCCGCCGATAGTAACCTTGATGTTTTTGGTCGCGCTCCACTTGGAGCCGTCGCTCATCAACGCGACCGCCGTGATGTTCTCGGTCTGCGCGAGCCGAATCCGAAATTCGACGTGAGCCCGGCCGTTGATCGGTGACAGATCGAAGCGCGCGACGCCGGGCAGCGGATTACCGTCGGCGACGACGAGAATCGTTTTCACGTAGTTCGCATCCGTCATCGGACTCTCGACGTCGATGACGATCGGCACGGTGTTGCCGTTCTCCGCGATCTCCGGTGCACCGATCGTTACTTTGCCGGGCTGAGGCGCTCCGCTGCCGAGGGCGGCTAACGCCGTTTGTGCATCGGCCGTCGTCGCCCAAGCCTCTTGGGGAAACAGGCACGCCGCGATCGCGACCGCCGCGCCGCGCCCGGCGAACGCAAGGGCGTCGCGCCGCCGAAGACCTGGTGAAATCATCGAACTGCTCCCGTCGTCGTTGATGTAGAGAGGAACGCAACCACGTCCTCGATTTGCTGCGCCGTAAGAATCGGCTTACCGGCAAAGGCTTTGGAAACGTCGTGCAACCCGTCGACGCGATAGTATGCGGGCATGATCGTTAGCGGATCGACGTCCTTCATGTTCACGACGCGCAAGCGAAGCTGGGCCGGTTTCAAGCGCGATCCGACGGTGTGAAGATCGGGCCCCACGTTGCCCTGATCCTCATCGGGCAACGCCATCGCGTGGCAACTCAAGCAGTTGCCGAGCTTGCGATCTTCGATCACGAGCTTGCCCGCCGCGGCACTCCCCGGCTGCGCGGTGAGCGGCTCCGGTATCGTGTCGCCGGCGATCGTAAAGGCCGGCAAGCCGCTTTCGGCAACCGTCGCGGCCATGGCGAGCGGAGCCGCAAACAGCCCGGCTGACAGCGCGATGACGACACCCGCGGCATATGCGCCGGCGCGCTTTAAGCTGGGCACGGAGGCCCTCCTTTGATGGTCGTGATTTCGCGATCGAGCAGACCCCAGAAATTCGCGTCGCCCGTATAGCCGGTGAGCCTCGCCACTTCACGGCCGCAGTGCAGGACGACGAACGTGGGCGTGAAGTGAACCCCGCCGATCGCGCGTAAATCCACCGGTCGCGCGGCATGGATGTCGATGCGCCGCAACGGTAGGACTAGGGCTTCATCCGTCTTGGCGTAAATGCCGCCGACGTCGTGATTCCAGGCCGCACAATACGGACAGCCCGCCTGTTCGAACATGACGAGCTGGTCCGCCCCGGCAGGCGCGATCGATGAAAAGCCGAGCACGAGGCACAAGAGTACGCGTAGTAACATCCGGGGGCAGGCTTGCGGTCGCGCGCTTCCTCGACCTGGGCCGTTCCATCTGCTTTCGCGATAGGGCGAATCGCAAATGGCGATGCGGACTTATGCCGTGAGCATTTCCCGCCCACCCTGAACGTAGCGGGTGGCCAGCCACTGCGCAAACACGCCGGCCGCATCCGGAATCGGCCGCAGTTCGGGAACCGCAACGTAGAACGTTCGCGTCAAGTCGACATCCGTGAGTTCCCGGGCTACGAGCGTGCCGAGGGAAAGCGATCCGGCAAGTGCGGATTCCGAGAGCAACGCCAAACCGATGCCCGCTTCGACGCAAGCGGCAACTTCGGCGTTCCCCTCGAGTTCCAACGTGATCGACAACTGCTCGAATCGGCGCCCAAGGCGCTGCTCGATCAGCAAGCGGGTTCCGGATGCCCTCGAGCGCAGGACGAACGGGTATTTCGCCGCTTGTTCGAACCGGATCGCCGGAAATTTCGCGAGTTCGTGTCCGGCTGGGAGCGCGAGCATCAGCCGGTCGACGTGGAAAGCGACGAGCCGCGCATCGGCAAGTTCAGCCTGACCTTCCACGAGCGCGACGTCGGTCGTGCCGGCGCGCAGCCGAACCTCCGCATCCTTCACCGTTCCGCTCACGACGCTCAGCTGGAATTCCGGATGTGCCTGAGCGAATTGCGAAACGACCTTGGCCACCGAGGTTTCGCAAACCGTGCGCGTGCACGAGACCGCGATCTGATGCGTTTCATCGGAGACCATATCGTGCAGGCGTTTCTCAAGTAGCGTTAGCTGGGCGAGCACGTCGCAGGCGCCCTCGTAGAGCACGCGGCCCAGGCGCGTCGGCGCCAGCCGTCCATCGCGGCGTTCGAGCAGTGGACCGCCCGAATTGGAAGCAAGCGTCGCAACCTGCGTCGACACGGCCGACTGTGCCAGGTAGAGCGACTCGGCGGCTCGCGTCATGCTGCCGCACTCCACGACGCGCACAAACGTCCGCAGCATCGCTACGCTCAGCGACGACGCGATCTCCTCACGGCGCAGGCGTTCCATCCGCGCCATCTTGGAAATTTCTTTCAGAAATACCTGGCTGGGCCGGACGTAAGGCGGAATCAGCGGCTAACGCGCAGCCCGCACGAACCCGTTGTCGACCGCTGCTTCGAGGCTCGGCGCTCCGGCTATCAGTCCCTCGGCAACATACCGGCGTAATTGCCAAGCCAGACCGAAGCGGCCGTTGAGATCGACCGCCATATCGGCCGGGCCGACCGGCAGCCCGATCTGCTCGTAGATCGCCGGATCGTCGAGCGGGATATATTTCTGATAGATACGGGCGATTTGCCGCCGGCCGGTGCGATCGGCCAAATGCGTTCGCAAGAACGCATTCGCTCGCACGAAGGCGCGCATGAAGCGCACGCCGATATCGCGCCGGCGCGTCGCAATGCGATCTCCGTAGAGGAGCACGGCCTGGACGTAGCCCGGCATCAACGACGTCAATCCAGCAACCCGCACGCTCGCGCCGCTTCGCGAACCCAACGTCGCGTACGGTTCGATCGTCGCCGCGAGGTCGATGGCGTGATTGCGCATCGCGACTTCCATGTCCGGGAAGGGCAGCTCGACGACATGCACGTCGGACAAACGCAGTCCGGCACGTTGCAAGTACATCGCTGCGAACAGCTCCGTCATTTGGCCGCGAGCCGTGATCGCAAACGTCAAACCCTTGGCGTCGCGCGGCGAGGTGAATCTACCGCTAGAGACGAGATCCGCTCGCGCATCGATGAATGCATAATCACTCCCACCCGCGTCGTGCGGCGCAACCCAGCAATCAGCGACGATGCGAGCTTTCACGCCGATCGCGAACGCGTTGAACAGCGCGGCCCCGGGTGAGGCGACCGCAACGTCGATGCGGCCGGTCGAGAGCGCGGGAACGAGCTCTCCGCCCGATTGCGAGAACACTGGGGTGACGTTCAAGCCTTCGGCCGCGAAATAGCCGCGGTCCATGGCAACGAACACGGCCGTCGGCAGCCGCACCATTCCGATGCTCACGTTGTCGTTCGCAGCCGCCGGCAATCGCACGATCGCCATCAAGGCCACGAGAAACGCGAGCGTCGTTCTAGATCGCTTCACGCCCGCGGAGCGCGCTATGCATACTCCATGCGCTTTTTGTAATCGTTTTCGATCGCTTCGCGAAACTGTTCGAGCAATTGTTCGAGCGAGCCGTGCGCGATCCGCACGCCGATGACGTTATCGAACAACTGCCCGGCCATGCCGCCCGGCACCTCGTACGTTCCGGCAATGTGGAGCGTGCACGTCCGCTCCCCGGTCGCATCGGCGTGCAGCGTGCCTTGAAAGCTTGGGAAAAGGCTCGCATCCGGTTCCCAGCAGATGTGCAGATGCGCGCTTTCATTCGGAAGCGTATGGTAATCGACCCGTACCGTGACGTCGCGCTCGAGCGTCAGCCCGGCGAGTTGCGTGACCGTGTAGCGCATCGGCAAGTTTCCATCGGCATCCCCGCCGACCTCGCGCACGTACGTGTTTAGGAACGCGATCGCAAAGCCGCTTGGCGCCTTGACTGGGACCGATGCCTCTAACTCGCGCACGCCGAAAGCGTTGGTCATGCAGCAGGCCGCTCCTACCGTGCCCGGCAAATGCGCGCCACCATGACCACTGCCGCAACCCGGACCAAACCGTTTTTCCGCGCCGATCACGTCGGCAGTCTGCTCCGGCCACCCGAGGTCGTGGCCGCCCGCGAGGCCCTTGCGCGCCGCGAGATCGATGCGCCTCGCTTGCGTGCGATCGAGGACGCCGCGATCCGCGCGGTGGTTGCCGGGCAAGAGCGCGTGGGGCTCGAGGTGGTCACCGACGGCGAGTTCCGGCGCGAGAACTGGTATGCCGACTTCATCGGCCGGCTCGGCGGGGTCGAAATTCGCGAGGCGGCGGCGAACCCGGCGTTCGCGCACGACACGACGAGCACGGTGCGTTACGTTCCCAAGAACGTCGTCACGGTCGCACCGCTGCGCCGGGCCGAACCGATTCTCGTGCAAGACTTCACGTTTCTCGCCGGCACGACCACGAACACGGCGAAGATCACGATCCCCTCCCCCTCACGCCTGCACTTTCACGGCGGCCGCAGCGTCGTCTCGAGCGACGTCTATCCTGACATCGAAGCCTTCTTCGCCGACGTCGTGCGCGCGTACCGGGCGGAGATCGCTGATCTCGAAGCCGCCGGCTGCCGGTACATCCAAATCGACGACCCGCTCTTCTCCTACTTCATCTCTGAACGCATGCGCGCCGAGATCGTCGCGAACGGCGAGCGCCCGGAAGATCGCCTGCGCCGCTACGTGCAGTTGATCAACGACTGCATCGCCGAGCGGCGCGCGGATACGGCAATCGGCATCCACGTCTGCCGCGGCAACGCGCGTTCGGCCTGGATCGCCGAGGGCGGTTACGAGCGGATCGCCGAGGCGCTCTTTGGCGGCCTGCACAACGACCACTTCTTGCTCGAATACGACGACGACCGGTCGGGCGATTTCGAGCCGCTGCGTTTCATGCCGCCGGACAAACGCGTCGTACTCGGGCTCGTCACCTCGAAATACGGCAAGCTCGAAGAGCGCGGCACGCTGCTGCGGCGCGTGGAGGAAGCGGCAACGTACGTGCCGCTCGACAACCTCGCCATCAGCCCGCAGTGCGGCTTCGCCAGCGTCGTCGAGGGCAACATCATCACGCCCGCAGATCAGTGGGCGAAACTGCAGCTCGTCGTCGAAACGGCGCGAGAGATATGGCCCGACGCCTAAACGGTCATGAATAAAACCCGCTTCGAGGCGTTCTCCGACGGCGTCTTCGCGTTTGCGGTTACGCTACTGGTACTCGGAATCGCACTGCCCGCCTTCGCGCATCCCCCGCCGTCGGAAGCCGAGCTGACCACCGCGCTGCTGCATCTCTGGCCCAATTTGCTCGCCTACGCATTGAGCTTCGGCGTCATCGGAATTATGTGGCAGAATCACCACGCGCTGTTTCGCGTCGTCGGACGCATCGACCGGATGACGAGCTTTCTCAATCTCGGATTGCTCGGCGTCACCGTCTTCATTCCGTTCGCCACGTCGACGCTCGGCGCGTTTCCGGAAATGCGCCCGGCGACGTTTCTCTACGGCCTGACGCTAACGTCATCCTCGCTGATGTACAACCTGCTCCTGGCGCACCTCGTCCGCAAGCGCGCGTTCGATCCGAGCGTGAGCGACGCAACCATCCGCGAGACGGTGATCGCCTACCGGCTTGGTTTTCTCGCATATACCTGCGCGATGCTCATCTCGCTGATCGCGCCGGTTGTGAGCTTCTCACTCTACGTGCTCATCGCCGCATACTATCTGATCCCGCACGGCACCGACAACGACTTGGACGCCGTCGACTAAGGCGAAAGTTCTTCGAGCGTTCGTCCCTTGGTCTCCGTTGCAAACGCCCACGTGAGCGCACCGCCCGCAAGCGCCAGTACGCCGAAATAGACGAACACCGAGCGTAACCCGTACGCGCCGAGCAGACCGGCAACGACGTTGGGACCGATGCCCGCCGCGACACGTTGCCAGGCGCCGCCGATGCTGCTGCCGAGCGCGCGGACGCGCGTCGGATAGAGTTCGGGCGTGTAGAGGTTGAGTCCGATCGAAACGGCGCCCATGAAGAACGTGCCGATCGAAACGAAGATCAGCAGGGTCATCGCGGTGGTGACGCCGGTGAGGAACAATGCGAGCAGCGCGACGCCACCGGCAAAGAAGCCGATCGTCAGCAGCGGTTTTCGTCCAACGCGATCGACGAGCAGCGCCAGCAATGCCGAACCCGCGATGCCGACCACTTGCGTGATCAGGCCGTAGCGCAGCGACGTCGCCAGATCGAGGTGGAAGACCGTTTTGTAGAGCGTGGGCAGCCACGAACCCAAACCGTAGGTCGTTGAGAAACAGCAAAACCAGAGCGCCCACACGGTCAGCGTCCGGCGCCGGTACGCGCCGCGGAACAACTCGGCGACGTCGGCCTTCTCCTGCGCCGGCACGCTCACGTGCAGTTCCGGCGGGGGCAACGCGCGTCCGGATGCGACGACGGCCGTTTCGATCTGCGCTACGACGGCATCCGCCTCGGACAACCGTCCGCGCGAAACGAGCCAGCGCGGGGATTCCGGCAAGAGCCGCATCAGCACGAGCGCCAGCAGCAGCGGCAGCGATCCGATGTAGAACATCACTTGCCAGCCGAGCCACGGCACGATGATCGCGCCGCCGATCGCCGCCGCGATCAGACCCACGACGAAGATCAGCTCGTAGAACACGTAGAATTGTCCGCGCACGTTCGCCGGCGCGATTTCGTTCACGTAGGTGGTGGCGATCGGCACTTCGGCGCCGAGGCCGAGCCCTTGCACGAACCGGAACGCAATGAGCGAGGCGGGATTCCACGAGAGCGCGCAGGCGATGCTCATCAGTGCATACGAAGCGATCGATACCGTCACCACCGGTAAGCGGCCGAAGCGTTCCGCCGCCCACCCCGCGCCGAGTGCACCGATCAGCTGCCCGAAAAACGCCGAGGAGATCACGAGGCCGATCTGACCGGGCGTCATGCCCCACGCCTGCGCGAAAGCCGGCAACGCGAAGCTGATCGTCAGCAGATCGAACCCGTCGAAAAACGTCGCGATGCCAAGGATCAGCCGCGCGCGAACGTGCCAGGGCGAAACGGGAATGCGCGCGAGCCGCGCGAGGATCGAGGTCGCGTCGGCGGCGATCACCCGGCCGACCGCAGCACGCCGGCCGGGTTCGCCGACGCGCGCACTTCGTTGCCGTACGCTTCGAGCCAGCCGAGCGAATTCGACGACATGAAATCGCCCGAACGCGCCCCGTGGAAGACTTCGGGATGGTCGACGCCCGGCGGCGTGACGTTCGCCTCGCTGCACGCGCGCGCCGCAAGCAGAATGCGCCGGCGCGTGCGCGCGATCATGTGATCGCTCACGACCAAGTGCTCGGCGTCGTGATCCACGATGCCGCCCATGCTCTCGGTCATCGCTTGATCCTGCAGATGGATCCCTTCGATGCCGCTGAAGCTGCCGCTGCGCTGCGTTTCGCGGTCGATCTGGTAATCGTTCGACGCGTTGGCGGCCAGGCGCCAGCGCCCATACCAATCCGGTTCGTTCGGCAGATACGTGTTGCCCATCGACGCGCCGATCATCGGCCGGCCGCCGCGGAGCGAACGCATGCCCTGCGCATTTTGGGTCCACGACAGGTGGACGAACATCGTGTGCGTGTCGTCCATCGGCACCCACGCGCGCGCCACGACGTGCTTCTTGAACTCGCCGTCGGGCGGCATCGTCCAGAACGGAAAGAGGTAGTGCGCGAAACGCCAATACGTCATGCCCGGATCGCCGTCGCGATAGGCCGCGTACATCGTGCCCCAATCCGTGTCGGCCACGTGATACTCGGGCGCGCGATTTGCCAGCGCAAAGCGCGCCGTATGTCCCTCGGGCGCGTCGTCGGCTGCCACGAGTCCGGCGTGGAGAAAACCGAAGTGCGAGGTGTCGATATCGCCTTCGAGCGCCTGCAGCCAGTTACACGAACGCTGCACGAAGAAAATGCGCATCTCCGCTTTGGGCATCAGCACGGTTTCGAACGCGGGCAGCGGCGGCGGCACGGCCCGCGTGCCCATGTAGGTCCAGATCAGGCCGTTGCGTTCGACGCACGGATAGGCCCGCGCGCGAACCTTTTCCGGATGGGCGAGGTGCGGCGGCACGTTCGGCATCTCGATGCACGTGCCGTCGACCTCGAACTTCCAGCCGTGATAGGCGCAGCGGAGACCGCCGGCTTCGTTGCGGCCGAAGAACAGCGACGCGCAGCGATGCGGGCACTGCTGATCCATGATACCGGGCACACCGGCGCTGTTGCGAAAACCAACCAGCTTCTCGCCCAGCAGCATCAGCCGCACCGGCGGCGCGTCGGCAACGAACTCGGAACTCATCGCAGCCGGAATCCAGTATTCGCGCATCATCGTTCCGACGGGCGTGCCGGGACCGACGCGGGTAAGAATTTCTCGCTCTTCGACGCTTGGCATGGTAGGAAATTTTGCCGGGCACGCCCGGAATCTCCCGCTATGGATACCCTCGCGATCCTCGTCGGCGGCGGCCCGGCGCCCGGCATCAACGGCGTCATTGCCTCCGCCACGATCGAGGCCATCAATAACGGCCTGCGCGTGATCGGGCTCTACGACGGCTACCGGCACATCGCGCAAGGCGACATCTCCAAAGTGCGCGAGTTGACGGTGGCCGACGTATCGCGCATCCACTTCACCGGCGGCTCGATCCTGCGGACGTCGCGCACGAATCCGGCCAAAGATCAAGCCACCCTCGACCGCTGCCTGCGTTCGCTGCGCCAGCTCGGCGTGCGCTATCTCGTGTGCATCGGCGGCGACGACACCACCTACGGCGCGACGCGCATCGCCGAACTCGCGCACGGCGCCATCGGCGTCGCGACGGTACCGAAGACGATCGACAACGATCTGCCGCTACCCGACAACGCGCCGACGTTCGGCTTCGAGACCGCGCGCGCCGTGGGCACCAACATCGTCGAGAGCCTGATGGAAGACGCGCGCACGACCGCGCGCTGGTACTTGTGCGTGAGCATGGGCCGCAAGTCGGGCTCGCTCGCCCTCGGTATGTGCAAGGCCGCCGGTGCAACGCTGGCCGTGATCCCCGAAGAGTTTGCCGACGATGTGTTCGACCTGCGCCTCGTCGTCGACACGATCGTCGGTTCGATCGTCAAACGCCGCGCATCGGGTCACGATCACGGCGTGGCGATCGTCGCCGAGGGCATCGCCGAGCGCCTCACCGCCGAGCAGCTCGAGCACTTCGATAGCGTCTCGCGCGACGCGTACGGACACGTGCGCCTAGCCGACGTGCCGCTCGGCGCCGTGCTGCGCGACGCCGTGCGCAAACGGCTCGAAGAGATCGGCGTCGACATGACCGTGGTGAACAAAGACATCGGCTACGAACTGCGGTGCGCGAAACCGGTGCCGTTCGACGTCGAATACACCCGCACGCTCGGCTTCGGCGCCGTGCGCTACCTCTTACGCGGCGGCAGCGGCGCGCTGATCGCGCTCACCGGTGGCCGCGTGACGCCGGTGACGCTCGCCGATCTGCAAGATCCGCAAACCGGCCGCGTGCGCGTGCGCATGGTCGACGTGACGACCGAAGCCTACGAAGTCGCGCGCTCGTATATGATCCGCCTCGAACCCGGCGACCTCGTCGAACCGCGCCTCTCGCAAATCGCCTCGCAAACCAATCTCTCACCGGAAGACTTCAGCGCCGCGTTCACCGCGGTGGGTAAGCGCTAACCGATCGTCACGCGGTGCATCAGCCGGTACGACGGGTGGTAGTCGTTCACCGCATAGTGCTGCACGGCGCGATTATCCCACACGGCGAGCGAGCCCGGTTTCCAGTGAAAGCGGATCTGCCACTCGGGCACGCGGGCGAGGCCCGTCAACATTGCGAGCAACGCCGCGCTCTGCTCGCGTGAGACGCCGCAAATCGAGGTCGTATAGAGCGCGTTGACGCGGATGACGCGCTTGTGCGTCTCCGGATGGACCGTAACGACCGGAACCTCGAGCGGGGGGTACGTTTCGCGCAGGGTGCGATACCGGGCCTCGCCACCCGCGCCGCCTAGAACGAAGCCGGTAATCTCCGGGCCCTCCCAGTTGTGTACGGCAGTCAGTCCACTCAGATACGTTTGCAATTCCGGCGCGAGCGAATCGTACGCAGCCGTCATGCTGGCCCACATCGTATCGCCGCCCGCCGCCGGAACGTCGACTGCATAGAGCGCCGCACCGATCGGCGGCGTGCGCTGCCAGGTGAGATCGGCGTGCCACACGTCGGTGCCCGGTCCGTGGCCGTGGCTCTCGAGCAACTCGACCTGCGGGTTCGCCGGATGTGCAGCGAAATTCGACGCCACGTCCTTGACCGTGCCGAAGATCGCGGCCACCCGCACCTGCGCAGCCGGATCGAGGTGCTGGTCGCGGAAAAAGATCACCTGATGTTCGAGCAGCGCTCGCCGCAGTTCGTCACCGTGGTGCGCTAACGCGCGCGCGTCGGCGAGATCGATGCCGTGAATGACGGCGCCGATCGCCGGCGTGAGCACTTCCCATTCGAGCAAGCCTAGTGAGCGCGCGAATGCGCGCAAGCCTGAGCCTGCTGTGCGCGCGTCGTCGACGAGGCGACGTCGCCGCTGCCCCTACCGATCGGAATCGAGACGATCGTCGCGGCTTGCTGCTTGCCCGTGATCGGGTTGAGCGAATTTTGCGCGCGCATGGACGTGGGACCGCTGATGCAACCCTGACCGCTCATGCTGTGCGTGTTCGCCTTCGTGTTGGGCGAGTTCAAGAGGTTCTTCGGTGGCACTCGGCTCGGCCCAAACACGCCGGAGACGTGCGGGGACGGTGTCTGAGCAGCGACCGGGAGCGCCGTTGCGGCGGCGACGAGGGCGGTGAGGATGAGGGCGAATCGCATGATGGTCTTCCTTTCCCCCATTCTAGCGCGCGAGAAGCGTCAGCGCACGGTCGAGTTGCGGATCGTGGCCCGGTACGCCGGGTTCGGAACCCGCCGGCTCCTCGACCGCAACGTCGGGTTCGAGGCCGATGTGGTCGATGAAACGCCCCCCGGCGGTATAATAGCGCGCCGTGGTGAGCTTGATCGCCGATCCATCGGGCAGGGCGAACATCGTTTGGGCGACGCCCTTCCCGAACGTGCGAGCGCCGACGAGCGTCCCCGCGTGGCGGTCTTGAATCGCGCCCGCGACCAATTCCGCGCCCGAGGCGGAATCGTGGTCGACCAGCACCACGAGCGGCAGCGCCGGAACCGCGTTCCCGTCGGCGGGCGAGACGCGCCGCTTGCCGTCGCGCCCTTCGTTGGCAACGATCGGACCACTCGGAATGAACGCCGAGGCCACGTGCACGGCCGCGCTCTCATATCCGCCGCCGTCGCCGCGCAGATCGAAGACGTACGCCCGCGCGCCGCGCTGCGCAAGCCGCACGAGCGCCGCGCGCACCTTCGTTCCGGCGTCGAGCGAGAACGAGCGCAGCGCGACGTAGCCCACATTATCCGGCAAGAGCCGTTCGGTGACGTCGGGCGGCGTGACCGACGCGCGCACGATCGCGAGCGTGCCGTCGAGCGGCGTGCCGTTGCGTGAAATGGCGAGGCTTGCGGTCGTGCCGATCTTGCCGCGAATGAGGGCCTGCACGTGTGCGTTATCGAGGCCCGCGAGACTGGTACCGTCGACCGCCAGGAGCATATCGCCGGCGAGCACGCCGGCCTTCGCCGCGGGGCTGCCGTCGAATACCGTATCGGCCGACCACGTCTTGTGCACGTCGTCGAAGGCAAGCTGGATGCCGATGCCGCCGAACGCGGTGCCGTCGATGGCGGCGCTGAAGCCCTTGACGTCGGCCGCCGTAAAGAACACCGAGTACGGATCGTGCAGCGCGGCGACTTCGCCGCGAATCGCGGCGTACACGAGCCCAAGCGCACTCACGCGCGCGCCGTAGCGTTCGATCGCGAGTCCGATCTGCTGTTCGATCGCCGGCACGGCTCCACGTCCGTCGGGCCGCGCGTGGATCATGCCGACTTGCGGGTTCGCGATGCCTCGCGAACGCAGGTACGCGACGATACCGACGCGCGCGCCGTCGAGCAAGAGCTGCGGCGCGACGGCGTGCTGATACTGGTCCGCGACCGTCGTGTACCCGAACTCCGTCTCCACGAGATCGAGCAGGCTCACGTCGTTTGCAGCGGCCGGTGGACGGGCGGCGGCGCCGATGAGGACGGCGCACGCGGCGAGCACGGCAAGCGCGCGGTCGATCCGGTGGAACGGGTTCTTCACGTTCGTATGAACGAGCGTCAGCGCGGCGGCGTTGCAGTCGCGCAGGCCGGCAACGCATCGCGATACGGCAGATCGTTGACCGCCGCGAGCGCGGCCGCTTCGCGTTCGACCCACGCCGTGTCGGCGTCGGCTAGCGTGACGAGCGCGGCATCGTCGTGCCGGGCGAGCGCGCAGACCTCGTCGTGCCGCGCCATCGTGTAGAGCTGCCAGGCACGGTTTCCGTGCAGGTCCGCATCGAGCACACCATAGGCGATGATGATGCCGGCCGCCACGAGTTTCCAGCGTGGCACGCGCACGATCTCATCCCAAACGGCTGCTGCGAGGCCGGCGATCGCGACAAACAAAAAGAGCGAGAGCGCGGCGTAGTGGCTGCTCAGCGCCGAGTCGAAGCCCATCGCGAAACGGCTGCGGGCAATGAGGATCGCCGCTGCGAGCGCGTAGAACGCCGCGCACGACCACACGATCAGCACACCCGCATCGGCGCGCGCACGCCACGCCAGCGCGACGTATCCGATCAGCCCGAGCGCGCCGACGGCAACGCACGCCGCGAGTCCCCACCACGCGCCGATCGGCGTCCCAAGTACGGTCAGCAGATACACCACGAACGCGCCCGGCGGCGGACCGTTCCCCGTTACGGGCGCTGCGACGTAACCGTGCAAGAACGCGAACATCGTCAGCCCCTCGACGACGCACCAAGCACCGATCCCGACGCCGCGCCACTCCGGATCGCGCGCGATCAGCGCGAGCCCGATCGGAAACAACAGCAACCCTTGCGCCGACGCGAACGTCGCAAGCACCATCGCTACCAATGCGATCGCCAGCCGGGGCGGCGTCGTACGCGGTGCCAATGCAGCCAGCAACACGAACAGTGCGGCGGTGCAGACGTTCCAGCCGACATTGTAGCCGAGCGCAAAATTCTCCCATTGCGCGAGCGACCACAGCAACAGTGAAATCACGGCGAAGAGCGGCCACCGTCGCGCCGGCGGCGTCGTGGCACCCACCAGCATCCACGCCGCCGCTTGGGCGATCGCGAGGAACGCGAACGACACGAGTTGTTCCGCGAGGATGTTCCAGCCGGCCGCGCGATCGATCGCGACGAAGATCAGGTTCGCGACGACGTTGCGGTGCTCGTTGTGCTGCGCGACGATATCCGGCCACGTCAGCGTGCCGTGATGCAGCGCAATCGACAGCGCCGCCCACGACCACTCGTCGAGAAACGGGACGTTGACCGCGCGCCGCAGCATGAGAGAGAGCACGATCAGCGGCATGGCGAACGCCGCAATCATGGAAACGCGGCGGATCACTTCGTCGCGCCCGGTCCGCGCGTCCACGGCGCCGTCGAGCCGAGCGGAATATCGGCGTACGCTTTGCGCTGGCGCTCCATACCCACATCGCAGCCGGCGAGATTCGCCTGCGGGTTCGTCGACGCCACCACCCACGCGCCTTGATCCGCACACGGAAAATCGACCGGCGCATCCACGGCACCCCACGCCCGCGCGACCGGATAGAGCGGATCGGGCGCCGAGAGATGCCGCCCAAAGCGCAGTACCGTCGGGTTGAGCGTCAGCGCGCAGAGGACGCTCAGGACGAGTGCCGCGCGCGCGAATTGCGGCGACCGCGCGACGACCGTCGCAGTCCCGATTCCCAACAGCGTGAGCAAGGGAATGGTGTAGTAGCTGCCGCTGCGCGCCAGCAGCCCTTCGGCGTAGCCGTGAGCGAGAAACAACTCGGCCAGGAACGGCAGCACGAGCAGGACGCGCCAACCGAGCCGCAGCGGCGCGAAGGCGAGCGGCGCCAGCACTTCGAGCAGGAACAGCACGTGCGCGAGCGGGTGCGGGTCGTAGAACGCGTAGTCCGGCGCGACCGAATGGTAATGGTGCAGGGCTTCGTAGAGCTCGTAGGCGCCGAGGTTCACCGCGCCGAGCACGGCGATCGCAACCGCCAACCGCCGGTCGTCGCGCCAGAGGACGAACGCGCACGTCCACACGGTGAACATCAGCACGTCTTCTTTCACACCGAAGAGCAGCTGCGCGAATATCAGCGCCGCAACCGGCTGCCGGCGCACGAGCGCGAGCGCGAGCGCGAAGCCGAGCAGCGGCACGAAGTGCACCGGGGTGAAATCACCGAAGGCGAAGCCTTCGACCGACGGGCTGATCAGCCACGCCAGGCTCAGCGTGGTCGCGGCCGCACGCGAACCGTCGAGCGCGCGCACGAGATACCACAGCACGATCGCGCTGGCCGCAACCGCCAGCACTTGCACCACGACGACGGTTTCGAGATGCGGCCACAGCGCGACGAACGGGCAGAGCGCGATCAGCATCCACTGATCGTGCGGCGCCGTCTCGACGATATGATCCGACAAGTTATGCGTATTGAGATGGTGCAAGAACGAGAGCGCGCTCTGAAGATAGGTGCCGCTGTTGGAGCCGATGCGCAAGCCCAGCATTTGCCGGATGCCCAGATAGAGAAAGAGCAGGCTGAACGCAGCGGCGCCGGCCGCCGGAATGACGGGAAATTCTCGCCGCGCCGTCTCGACGCTCAACGCCGCTCCGCCGCCGCGTGCAGCGCTTCGAGCGTGAGCTGCGCACAGCGCTCCCACGTGAACGAAGCCGCTTGGGCCGGTCCGCGCGCCGCGAGTGCCGCCAGTTCGCCGGGCGCGCGCGTGAGCCGCCGGAACGTGAACGCCCACTCCTCGATGTTGTCCGGGTTGCCGATCCACGCCGTTGCGTCGCCCCCGACTTCGGGCAGCGCCGCCACGTGCGATGCGATCGTGGGCGCGCCGCACGCCAGCGCCTCGAGTAACGGCAGCCCGAAGCCTTCGTCGAGCGACGGCACGGCAACGAACGCGGCGCCGCGATAGACTTGCGCCAACTGCGCGTCGGCCGGCGCGTTCACTACCACCGAGCCCGGCGGCAACACGTCGGGTTTGCGCGTGAACGCAAGCGCCGTGTCGGCGGTTGGGAATGCCGCCTGCCACGCGGCGATGAGCGTGCGCACGTTTTTGCGCATATCGTGCGCGCCGACGTGCAGCACGTACGGCCGCCCGTCGGGCAGCACGTGCCGTTCACCGGCGGCGACGAACGGCGCCGTGACGCCGAGCGGAGCCACGGTGATGCGCGCGGGATCGACGCCGAGCCGCGTCGCGATCTCATCAGCCATATAGTGCGAATCGGCGATGATGCGCGCCGCGCGCGTGGCCGTGCGCTTCAGCGGGCCCTGTTCTGCTTCGCGCACGCGCAAGCCGTCGGCCGGAAACACGAACGGCACCACGTCGTGCACGGTCGTCACGCACGGCAGCGCCGTGGGCAGATCGGTGCCGTTCGACGGACTCCACAGCACGTCCGCATCCGCCGGCACGTTCGCGACCACAGATCGCCGGTCGACGCCGAGCATCTTCGCGATGCGGCCGCGCGGCGCGAACAACCCCGGCGCGACGAAGGTCAACGTTACGTCAGGCACGGTTAGAAATTGGGCGATCAGCGAACGCGTGTAGCGCCCGATCCCGCGTTCGTCGAGCACCGCGAAGCGCGCATCGACCGCAACGTTCATCGATCTTCCTCCGCCGCGCGCCGCAGCACCGCGAGCGTTTCTTCGGCACAGCGATCCCACGAAAACTTCGCCGCCTGCGCGATCCCCGCAACGCGCAAACGCACCCGCAGCCGCTCGTCGCTCACGACGTCCGTCAGCGCCGCCGACCAGGCCTGCACGTCGAGCGGGTCGTCGATCCAGCGGCAACCATCACCGCCCACTTCGATCAGCGACGTCGCGCGCGACGCAATCGCCGGCGTTCCGCACGCCATCGCCTCGAGCAGCGGAAAGCCGAAGCCTTCATACAACGACGGCACTGCCACGGCGCGCGCACCGCGATACCAGCGCGCGAGTTCGGCCGGCTGGAGCGCGCCGAGTGCGTGTACGCGCGCGCCGGCCGGCGGAGCACCACCCGCCACGGCCAGCGCCACGGCGTCATCGGGAAACGCGCGTGCGTGAGCGGCAAGCAACGTCGCGAGGTTTTTGCGCGGTTCCGCCGCGCCCACGAACAAGACGAACGGACGACCGTCGGGCAACGCCGCGGCATCGTCCGCGGGCGCGAACACATCGCGCTCTACCGCGAGATACGTCACGGTCTGCCGCGCCGCAGCCACGCCGAGATAACGCTCAACTTCGGCGAGGGTAAATTGCGAGTTCGCCAAGAACGCGCGCGCCGTTGCGGCGGAGCGCAGCCACGGCCCTTGCTCGTTGCGGCGCTTGCGCGGATCGTCAGCCGGAAAACGAAACGGCACGGCGTCGTGAAACGTCACCACCGCCGGGACGCGCGCAGCGAAGAACGTGCCGTTCCACGGATGCCACACGACGTCCGCATCGCGCGGCGCGCGCTGCCCGAAGAGGCCGCGCTCGACGAGGGTCACGACGACGTCGTCACGCCTTGCGAAGCGGTCCAAAACGGCCCGCACGTACCGCGCGATCCCGCGCCAGTCGTGCGCGAGATCGCGCGCATCGACCGCAACGTGCAAAGCGCTCATCTGCTCGCCGCGTTACCGCCGCACGGTCCTTTCCCCTCGCAGGGGCCGTCGCGGGACGGCCGCCAATCCCCATCCGATGCAGCCGCCGCACACTCAACGCTGGGATCCCGCCGGATACGAACGCAACGCGCGCTTCGTCAGCGATCTGGGCACGCCGGTGCTCGAACTGCTCGCGCCCCGGCCCGGCGAACGCATCCTCGACCTCGGCTGCGGTGACGGCGCACTGACCGAACGCATCGCCGCCTCCGGCGCCCGCGCGACCGGCGTCGATGCGTCGCCCGAGTTCATCGCGGCCGCCCGCGCGCGCGGCCTCGACGCCGCCGTCATGGACGGCCGGCACCTCACCTTCGAAAACGCGTTCGATGCGGTCTTCTCGAACGCAGCACTGCACTGGATGCGCGACCCGGACGCCGTGCTCGCCGGGGTGTACCGCGCGCTCGTTCCGGGCGGGCGCTTCGTGGGTGAGATGGGCGGTCACGGCAACGTGGCCGCGATCGTCGTTGCCGTGAGCGCGGTGCTCGCACGCCGCGGCCTCGATGCAATGCAGCACTCGCCCTGGTACTTTCCGACGGCGCAAGAGTACGCCGCTAAACTCGAAGCAGCCGGCTTCGGCGTCGACTCGATCGCCTTGCATCCGCGCACGACGCCGCTGCCGACCGACATGGCCGGCTGGCTCGCGACGTTTGCCGATTCGTTTTTCGCGCCGCTGACGCCGCAAGAACGCGCGCTTGCCCGCGACGAAGTGCTCGCATTGTTGCGGCCCGTCCTCTGCGATAGCGCCGGTAGGTGGACCGCCGATTACGTCCGCTTACGTTTCGTTGGGCACCGGCTCTAATCTCAGGCGTTTCATGATCGGGGCGAGCGTGAGACCTTGGGTAAGGATCGTGATCGCCACGACGCCGTAAACGGCCTCGATGATATCATCGCGCGCCGCGATATCCTTCGGCAACGAGAGCGCGAGCGCGATCGAGATGCCACCGCGAATGCCGGAGAGCGCGACGACGTGCTGCCAAGCCCGCTGCGGCACGCCCAGAAACGGCAGTACGCCGTACACCATCGCCAAGCGTGACCCGACCACCAGTACGATCGTGGCGATCAGCACGAGCGGGTGATTGAAGATACGCCACACTTCGATGCGCGCGCCGACGATCATAAAGACGATCGTGTTGGCAAAGAACGCGGCGATGCTCCAAAACGTCTGGACGTGCTGCACGACGGGCTCGTCGTGGTGTCTGCGTTCGAAATAGCGATAGGCGATGCCGCCGCAGAGTGCCGCGAAGATACCGGAAACGTGCAGCGTCTCGGCGCCCAGATACGCGCCGTAGGCGATCAGGATGCTGCCGATGACGTGCAAGTCTTTATCGATCGACCAGCGCACGAGCAGAAACGCGATACCCGCGGTGATGACGCCGATCGCGGCGCCGCCCAGCGCAACGGCGATGACGCTACCCGTCAGCGAAACCGGTGCGATCGGATGGCCGGTGCTTAGCGCAATCGCAAAGGCACCGTAGAGTACCACCGCCACGCCGTCGTTAAAGAGCGATTCGCCCTCGACGGTTACGGCGAGATCTGCCGGCACGCTCAGGCGCCGGAACGTCGCGATAACGGCGATCGGATCGGTGGGCGCGACGATCGCGCCGAGCAGCAGCGCCGGCAGCAACGGCATGAGCCCGGTGAGCGCGAGTCCGATACCCACGGCGGCGACCGAGATCAACACGCCCGGTACCGCCATGAACGCGACGGGCCGCCAGACGATCAGCAACTCGTGCACGTTGAGATTCCACGCCGCCTCAAAAATCAGCGTGGGCAAGAGCACGAGCAGAAACGCCTCGGCGAAGTGCTCGTCGGACAACAACGGCGGTAGCGGCAGCGTGACCACCAGCAGCGCCACGATGTAGGGAATGTGGAGTTTTTCGGCCGCTACGCCGACGACGAGCGCCACGCCCAGAATCGCAATGACGGCAAGCAGTATCGCATGTACGTCCACGATTGCCCCTTAGGGCGCACCGCCTCGGGGAACCTGCGCCGTTGCCGCGTAAGTGCGCGCGATGACCCGTAACGATCGAGTGACCTTCCTGCGCGAACGCTTCGCGGCCCGCGAACTCGTTGTGGCACCGTGCTGCTACGATGCGATCTCCGCGCGCATCATTCACGAAGCCGGCTTTCCGGCCACGTTCATGAGCGGTTTCGGCGTCGCTGCCGCGCGCTACGGATTGCCCGACAACGGGTTGATCGGTTACGCCGAGATGGTCGAAACGCTGCGCCTGATCTGCGCCGCCAATCCCGAGATCGCGGTCGTTGCCGACGGCGATACCGGCTACGGCAACGCGATGAACGTGCGCAACACCACGATCGGCTACGCGCAGGCCGGTGCGGCTGCGATCATGATCGAAGATCAGGTAACGCCGAAGCGCTGCGGACACATGGAAGGCAAATCGGTCGTGCCGCTCGAGGAAGCGCGCACGCGCATACGCGCGGCCGTCGACGCGCGCCGCGAGAGTGGGCTCGACATCCTGATCGTTGCGCGCACCGACGCGCGCGCACCGCACGGCTTCGACGAAGCGATGCGGCGGATGCACGCGTTCAAAGCGGAGGGCGCCGATCTGCTCTTTCTCGAGGCGCCGGCGAATGAAGACGAGCTGCGGCGCTTCGCCGCCGAGATCGACGCACCGGCGATGGCAAACCTTGTCCCCGGCGGCAAGACGCCGGTACTTTCACCGGCACAGTTGCAGCACATGGGCTTCGCGTTTGCGATCTATCACCAAGCCCTCTTCGGCGCGATCGAAGCAATGAAACGCGCCTTCGCTGCGCTAGCTGCCGGCGATCCCGAAGGCGGTGCACCATCGACGCCGTTCGCCGAAGTCAAACGGCTCGCAGGCGCCGAGATCTATGCCGAAACGTCGGCCAAGTATTAAGCGGACGCGGCGCTGAGGGCGCGTTCCCAGGCGATCGGCACGCCGTCTTTCGATCCGGCGATCGCGCCGAAACGCACGGTGGCTGCGTCGCTGTTCACGAGACGCCGCTGCACGCCCGCCGGCACGAGCGCGAGATCGCGCGCACCGAGGCGCTGCGTCGTAATTTTTCCGTCACCGCCGAACGTTTCGAGGTCGAGCACGCCGTCGAGCACCATGAACGCTTCTTCCACACCAAGCTCGTACGACGGCGTCGTCGCACCGCGCGTGAGCGAGTCGACCGCATAGGTGAAGTGCGTGGGCGCGACGAGTCCGCCGAAGTGCGGCGCCATGACATACGGCGACGCAGTGAACGTGCCGCCGTCGACCGCCGACGTACGTGGTTTCACGGCCGACGCACGCGCGAGATACCGCTCGACTTCCAGCATATACTCGGCGCGCTTCTCCGGCGCGGCCGGACGCAGCGGGCTCACTGCGTGTTCGGAGGGGTGATCGGTGTACGTCGGATGCATCGGCGCCGCGGTCGCGACCATGATCTGCAAGACGCAGTCCTCGGTGCCGTCATTGCGGAAGCCGTGCGGACGGCTGGTGGGGTTGAGCACCGCGTCGCCCGGCCCGACGATGAAGTCGACGACCTCGTCGCCGAACTGCCACGACATCGTCAGGTTGCCGCGGTGGACGAAGAACAGCTCTTCGATCTTGTGATGGTGCGTCGATGCTTTGCGGCCGGGTTCTTGGAAGATCAGGCTGCAGGTGAACGCGCCGGGCGGGAGCGTGCTGCGGTCGTCGGTCTTCGGCGAGCCGCCGGCGCCGACGTAGCGCATCTGGGCCCGCTCGAGTTCCGGGTAGCCGGAGTTGGCCGGGAACGCATCCCAATCCCAACGCTTCTCTAGATAGCGGCCAATGCGAACGGCGGGGGTATCGGTGGGGTTCGACACGAGGCGATCTCCCTTGACGTAGCGAGCTCGACCAGAGTATAACATAGTGAATTCGCATTTGAAAACCTGTTTCGTATAGGAGACACTTGACGCTCTCGTCGTGGTGCCTGAATGCCTGACACCGTCGCCGCAAGCGCCGGCCTTCATGCGCTGCGCGCCGGCACCGGGCCGACGTTGCTCCTCCTCCACGGCATCGGCTCGTCGGCTCCATCGTGGCAGCGTCAGTTCGCGCGGCTCGCCGGCGACTTCACCCTGATCGCGCCCGACCTGCGCGGCTACGGCGACTCACCCGATCCCACCGGCCCACCCTCGCTCGATGCGGTGGCCGACGATCTCGCGGCGCTGCTCGAGGGCCAACCGGCCCACATCGCCGGCGTTTCGTTCGGCGCCCTCGCCGCACTCGCACTGGCCCGGCGCCATCCGCACCTCGTTCGCTCCCTGGTCCTCTCCGACACGACACTCGGGCGCGCCACGCTCGCGCCCGCCGAGCGTTCCCGCTGGGTCGAGGGGCGCTACGCGCTCGCCGCCGAGCTCCAGGCCCGCGCCGGCGAACGGGCGCGCGAAATCGCCGGACCCGGCGCCGCAGCCGACGTGCTGGCGGAAATCGCGAGCAACATGCGCCGCGCCCGTCCCGCCGGCTATCGCTACGTCACCGACATCATCGCCGCCACCGACGCGCTGCCGTGGCTCGACGCGATCGCCGTGCCGGTGCTGGTGGCCTGCGGCGAACACGACGGCGTCGTCGGCCTCGCCCTCTCGCAGACGATCGCCGAGCGCATCCCCGACGCCCGGCTCGCGACGATCCCCGGCGCCGGACACGCACCAAATGTTGAAACGCCCGATGCGTTTGCCGGCGCCGTGCGCGCCTTCCTTGAGAGCGTCGAGATGCCGGCGCGCGTCGTGCGCGTTGCGCTCGCGGGCGCGGGCGCGATCGCAACGGTGCTGATCGACGGCATCGCGCGTGGAGACGCCGGCTTAGCGCGCGTTACCGCGATCGGCCGGCTCGATGCCGAAGCCGCCACCGTCGACGTGCGCGCGCGCCGTCAATCCGCCGCGGCGTTTTCCGATCTCGCCCGTTTGCCCGAACACGCGTCGCTCGTGATCGAAGCGGCCGGCCCCGACGTGGTGCGGCGCTACGCCGCCGGTTGGCTCGCGGGCGGCGCCGACGTGATGGTGCTCAGCGCCGGAGCGCTCGTCGACCCGGTCTTCGCGCGCGAACTGCGCGCCGTCGCACGCGCGCACGGCCGGCGCATCTTCGTCCCCTCGGGCGCGATCGCGGGCATCGACGGCATCCGCGCCGGCGCGCTCGGCGGACTGCGCAGCTTGCGCCTGCGGACGACCAAGCCGCCGCGCGGACTCGCGGGCGCACCGCACGTCGTCGCGAACGCCATCGACCTCGATGCGCTCACCGTCGCAACGACGATCTTTGAAGGCAGCGTTGCCGACGCCGTGCGCGGTTTCCCGAGCAACGTCAACGTCGCCGCGGTGCTCGCGCTCGCGGGCGAGGGGGTGGACGTGCGCGTCAGCGTCGTCGCCGATCCGGCCTCGACGACGAACACGCATGAAATCGAAGCGAGCGGCGACTTCGGCACGTTCACCGTGCGGCTCGACAACTTGCCGAGTCCGGCGAATCCCAAGACGAGCGCGCTCGCGCCGCTCAGCGCGCTCGCGATGCTGCGCCGGCTCACGCAGAGTTTATGGGTGGGCGCGTGACGATTACCGGCGACGACCGCTATCTGGTCGGCGGTTTGATGCGCGGACTCGACGTGCTGCGCTGCTTCGACCGCGCCCATCCCACGCTCTCGCTCGGCGACGTTGCGCGCCAATTGGGCTGGCGCCGCACCGAACCGTTCCGTTTTCTGCACACGCTCGAATCGCTCGGCTATTTGCGCCGCGATCCGGTCACCAAACGCTACGAGCTGACGCCGAAGGTGCTCGAGATCGGGTTCTCGGCACTAGCGAACCTGCAGTTGCCCGAGCTCGCGCAGCCGTATCTCGAACGCCTGCGCGATCGTACGAACGGCTCGGCGCACGTCGGTATTCTCGACGGAAAAGATGTGATCTACGTGGGCCGCGCACCGTCTCGCTCGATCCTCAGCAGCACGATCCACGTCGGTTCGCGCCTGCCCGCGCACGCAACCGCGATCGGCAAGACGCTGCTGGCCGCCAAGAGCGACGCGTGGATCCGCGACTGGCTCGCCGCCAACGATCTCACGCGCTACACCGTACACACGCTCGCCGAGACAAGCACGTTTCTCGAAGAGATCGCGCAGATCCGGCACCGCGGGTTCGCGACCTCCAATCAAGAGTTTGAGTTCGGCATTCGCTCCGTCGCCGCGCCGATCCGCAACGGCAGCAGCGAGACCATCGCCGCGATCAACGTTTCGGCCGCGGCCGACGTTCTCACCGCGGCGGGTGTCGCCGACGTCATCGTGCCGGCCGTTCGCGAAACGGCGGTCGAACTTTCTCAAGCCTACGGTTGGCGTTCGGATACGACCCCGGGAGATCCATCAGCATGAACATCACGCACCTGCGTTACGTCGCGATCGCGACACCGGAGTTCGAGCGCTCGCGCGCGTTCTTCACCGAAGCCTGGGGTCTGCGCGACACCGGCATCGAACTCCACGGCCGCGCGTTTCTGCAAACGCAGCTCGACGAACCATTTCAACTCGCGCTCGTTCCCGGCACGGAACGCCGAATCGATCGCATCGCGTTTGGTCTCTCGACACGCCACGACGTCGATGCAGCCGCGCGCGATCTCGATCGGGCAGGCATTCCGACGATCGCGGCGCCGCACCAGTTGGCCACGCCGGGCGGCGGATACGGCTTTCAATTTCTCGATCCCGACAACCGCTGCATCGAAGTATCCGCCGATGTCGCGCCCGGACCGGCCGGCAGCGGCGCCGTTCCGCAAAAGCTCGCGCACATCGTCGTCAACACGCCGGATATCGATCGCGCCACCGCGTTCTACCGCGACGTGCTGGGCTTTAAGATTTCCGACTGGAGCGAACATCAAATGTCGTTCCTGCGCTGCAATCCCGAGCACCACTCGATCGCGTTCAACGCGGCGCCGCACGCGGCGTACAACCACACCTCGTGGACGATGGGATCGATCGACGAACTCTTCCGCGCGCAAGGGCGCGTGCGCGCGTTCGGTTCGCCGCTGATGTGGGGCACCGGCCGCCACGGCCCGGGATCGCAGGTCTTCAACTACTTCATCGAACCCTCGGGCTACGTCGTCGAGCTCATTGCCGACGGCGTCGAGATCGCCGATGACGCGGCGTGGCAGCCGACGGTGTGGGAACGCAAGCCGGAGTTCATGGATCTGTGGGGCACCTCCGGTCCGCCTGGTCCGGAGATTCGTGAAGCCATGGCCGGCGTTCCCGATCCGGGCCACGAAACGGCCCGCGTTTGAGCGCTCGGCGATTCGGGGCGACGGGGATCGTCAAACGATTCGGTCCCGTCGTGGCGCTGAACGACGTGTCGTTTGCGTGCGAAAGCGGCGAAATTCACGCGCTGCTCGGTGAGAACGGGGCGGGCAAAAGCACGCTCGTCAAGATCCTGGCCGGCGCCCAAGCACCGGATGCCGGTACACTGACGTTCGACGACACAGCCGTGCGCTTTCACAGCCCGCAGGACGCGGTCGACCGCAGCATCGCGGTCGTACATCAAGATTATCACGTGTGGCCCGACCTCACCGTTGCCGAGAACATCATCGGCACGCTGCGCCGTCCGCCGCAGTTTGCTTCGTTCGTTCGCTCGCGCACGATGCGCCGGGAGGCGCACGATCTGCTCGAGCGCCTCGGCATCGATCTCGACGTCGAACGCAAAGTGCGCGACCTCGACGCCGCCGAAAAGAAATTCGTCGAGATCGCGCGCGCGCTCGCCGTCGATGCCGCCTTCCTCATTCTCGACGAACCGACGGCCTCGCTCGAATCGCGCGAATCCGATCGGCTCTTGGCACTGCTCGAACGTTTGCGCGCAGCCGATCACGGCATCATTCTCGTCACGCACCGGCTCGAAGAAGTCGTGCGCGTCGCCGACCGCGCGACGATTTTGCGCGACGGCCGCAACGCCGGATTCATCAGCCGCGACGTCATGACGGGCGACGTGCTCGTCGAAGCGATCCTCGGCCGCGTACCCGAAGAACCGGTCACGCCCCGCGCCTGCGGCACGACGCCCGTCCTCACCTTCACCGCGGTGCGCACGAGGCCCGAAGCAACGCCGTTCGATTTAGAGCTGCGCGGCGGCGAAATTCTCGGCCTCACCGGCGTGGTCGGCTCGGGCGCCGTGCACCTCATCCGCGCGCTCGCGGGCCTGGTCCCGCTCGACGGCACGCTCGCGCTCGACGGAGCGCCGCTTGTAGTACGCGGTCCGGGCGACGCCGTACGCCATGGCATCGGCTACATTCCCGAGGATCGCAAGGGCGCCGGTCTCGCGCTCGAACAATCCGTCGCGAACAACATTGCGCTGGCCTCGCTGCACCGCATCAGCAAACACGGCTTCACCGATACGCGTGCACGCGCCGAAATTGCCGACGGCTACCGCGGGTCGCTGGCGATTCGCTGCGCGTCGATCGACGCTCCCGTCGGATCGCTCTCCGGCGGCAACCAGCAGAAAGTGCTGATCGCCCGCTGGCTCGCGTCGGGCGCGCGCATCATCGCGATCGAAGAGCCGACACACGGCGTCGACATCGGTGCCAAGGCCGAAATCCATCGCCAGCTGGTGGCGTTTGCCGAGGCCGGCGGCAGCGTGATCTTCATGTCGACCGAACTGCGCGAACTGCTCGCGATCGCGCATCGCATCGTGATCTTCCACGCCGGCGCGCCCGAAGCGATTCTCCCGCATCACGAAGCGACCGAGGGCCGCATCACCGCGATTGCGACCGGCCTTGCGAAAACGGAGGCGGCATGAGGTTCGCGCTCAAACCGCGTTCGACGGCCGAATGGATCGACGTCGGCTTCGTGCCGGTGATTCTGCTCGTCCTCATCGTTGCGCTTGCAGTGCTCTCGCCGTACTTCTTCAGCCCGCGCAACTTCACCGAGATCTTGCTCCAAGCGGCGATCCTCGGCATCGTCTCGGTCGGCACGACGTTCGTGATCGTGGGCGGCGATCTCGACCTCTCGATCGGCGCGAACGTCGCGCTCTCCGGCGTCGTCTGCGGTTTGGCGATGAACGCCACCCACAATATCGCGCTCGGCATCGCCGCCGGTCTCGGCTGCGGCGTGCTGATCGGCTTGATCAACGGACTGATCAGCACGCGCTTGCACGTGCCGGCGTTCGTCGCGACCCTCGGCATGCTCGTGATCGGCCAAGGCGTTGCGCTGACGCTGACCAACGGCTCGTCGATTTCGAATTTGCCCGACGCCTTCGGAGCGCTGGCCAACGGCAACGTGCTCGGCCTGCCAGGACTCGTGTGGTGGATGTTCCTCACGTTCATCGCCGGCTATTTGCTGTTGCACCGCACGGTTTACGGGATTCGCACGTTCGCGGTCGGCGGCAATCGCGAAGCCGCGCGCCTGGCCGGCATCCGCGTCGATTCCGTGCGCATCGCGAACTTCGTCGTCTCCGGTCTCACCGGCGGCATCGGCGGGGTGCTGCTCGCCGCGCGCGTCCAGGCGGCCCAACCGACGGGCGGTGAAATCTTCACCTTGTACGCGACCGCCGCCGTCATCTTGGGCGGCACGAGCCTCTACGGCGGTCGCGGATCGATCCTGCGCACGCTCTTGGGTGTGGCCCTGATCGCTTTGCTCCAGAACGGTTTGGAGTTGCTGGGCGTTCCTTACTCGAACCAACAAGTCGCCGTCGGCATCGTATTCATCATCGCCGCGTCGTCGGAACTTATCCGCCGGCGGTAACGCCATTTTCCACTCTGCTAGGAGAATCGAAGACGCCATGAAGCTCAGACCCCTTGCCCTGCTCGCCGCCGTAGCGGTACTGACCCTGTCGATCGCTCCGCACGGCGCCACGGCGCAAGCGAAAAAGCGGGTCGGCGTCGCCTTCTATTCGCAAACGATCCCGCTCTACGTCGAAATGCGCAGCGGCATGGAGGCGGAAGCCGCCAAACGCGGCATCGACCTCGAGTTCCAATACTCGGGTCCCGACGCGCAACAGCAGTCCAACCAAATCGCCAACTTCGTCACGAAGAAAGTCGATCTGATCCTCTGCTCGCCGTTCGATCAGAACGCGCTGCTCAACGCGTACAAGGCGGCGCGTGCCGCCGGCATTCCGGTGATCTCGGTTGCGAACTCGCTCGCGTCGACGACCGATGAGGATGCCTACGTGGGTTCCGATTGGTCGAAGTTCGGCACGCTCGAGATGGCCGCCGTTGCCAAAGCGATCGGCGGTAAAGGCACGATCGGCATCATCGAGGGTCCCCCGGCAATCAGTTTCGTCCATGGTTGGGACACCGGCGTGATGGCGGTGCTGGCCAAGAATCCGGGCATCACCGTCGCCGCGAAACTCAACGGCGGCCTGACGATTGAAGCCGGACTCAACGAAGCGAGCAACATCCTCACCGCGCACCCCGACGTGAAAGCGATCGTGGCCGTGTCCGACGAGCTCGCAGAAGGCACGGCGCAGGCGCTCAAAGAGCGCAGCATCGGACCGGGCAAAGTGTTCGTCGCCGGTTGGGACGGCTATCCGCAGGTGGTCGACATGATCAAGAACGGCGGCGGTATCGATTACACGATCTCGAACCGCGGCTACACGTGGGGCGTGCTCGCAATCGATACCGCAGCCGACTGGCTGGCCGGCAAGAAGCCGAAAGCGCACACCGTGGAAAATCCGACGGTTGAAGTGACGCGGCAAAACGCCGCCAAGCTCAGCGCTGCCGAGATTCGCTAAGATGAGCGAACGCCGCGTCGCCGTCGTCACCGGCGCGGGACGCGGCCTCGGCCGGACGATCGCCGAGCGGCTCGCGGCCGGCGGCCGTCACGTGGTCATCGCCGAACTCGACGCAGCGCTCGGCACCGAAGCCGCCGCCGCAATTACGGCCGGCGGCGGTTTCGCGTCGTTCGTGCACACCGATATCGCCGATGCCGCTTCGCTCGCGGAACTGGCGAAGCACGTCACCGCTTGCGGGCGCATCGATGCGCTCGTGAACAACGCCGCGATCGCAAACTCGGTCGGCGGAAAAACATATGACGCAATCCCGGAGTCCGAATGGGAACGCATTTTCCAGGTGAACGTCAAGGGTACGTGGCTCGCGTGCAAACAGTTCGGGCCGATGCTCGTTGCGGCCGGCGGCGGCGCAATCGTCAACCTGGCCTCCGATACCGCCCTCTGGGGCGCCTCGCTGCTGCTGCATTACGTTGCGACGAAGGGCGCGGTCATCGCGATGACGCGCACGCTCGCAAGCGAACTCGGCCCGCAGCGCGTGACCGTCAACGCGGTCGCGCCCGGGCTGATCGAAGTCGAAGCGACCTCCGGCGTGCCGGAGACGCGCTGGAATGATTACCGCACGCGCCGAGCGCTCAAACACGATCAGACGCCGGCCGACGTCGCCGGCGCGGTCGCGTTTTTATGCTCCCAGGACGCAACGTATATCACCGGCCAGACTATCGTGGTCGACGGCGGAATGGTTATGCCCTGATGCCGTTTGATCCGGTCTTGTTTATCGTCGGCTTCATCGTCGGCGGCGCCTGCATCATTATGCTCGGCGGATCGATGATGGAAGATCACGATCGCCGCATCATCGTTCCGGCCACGATCGTGTGCGCGCTGATCACCGGCGGCGTGGTCGGCTGGTCGTTCAACTACTTCTTCCACTACGCGCAAATGGGCCCGTAAAGACAAAGAGGCCCCGCGCGAACGCGGAGCCCCTTCGTTGCCTTGCGGCGGTTTTGGACTAGAACCCGAGTGCGAACTCGGCCCAGACCGCGTTACGTGAATCGCCCGTGAGTACGCAACCCGGGCACGACGCCGACCCAGCCGGGATCGTCGTGTTCGGGAGCAGGCCCATGTGCATCGCGAAGACGCCGAGCGTCGCCGTGTCCGTGATCCACTTCTTGACGCCTACCTGGAGGTAGTAATAGTCGGAGAAGTTGGTCGAGAACTGCGTCCAGGTCGCGGGGCTGGCGTAGAAGCCAAAGCCCGGCCCGAGGCCGTTCATGCCGGCGGCGAAGCCGGTGAGCGAGAGCGTGTACTTGCCGTGCACGCCCGGAGCTCCGAAGAACGGACCGTAATCCGCTTCGAAGAATCCGGTCATATTACCGGCCCACGCCGCTTGCGTCGTCGGGTCTTTACCGAGATGATCGGTGCCTTCGAGCACGAGACGGAGTTGGCCGAAGTTCCCGACGATCGTTCCACCGAGGGTGGTTTCGTTGGGAACTTGAGCGCCCGGCGCCGTCGTCGGCGTCGTGCCGTTGATGTAAGCGCCGGTGACCGGAAGGCCGGCCGCGGTGCCGGNNACGTTTTCGCGCCCGCGGCCGTGCTCACGCAATTGACGGCGTATGAGTCATAGAACGACGAATGGTAGCCGGCATAGTTCGACAAGTAGCCACCGATATCGAGGCTCTTGCTGAGCTGGTAATCGGCTTGGACCCACGTCGTAACCGATGAGCTCGGGATACTGTAGAGCAGATTGTTCTGCGCTGAGGTATCTTCGAAGCCGTAACCGCCCTGGATGTTGAACGTCGCGTTGCGGTAGCCGAGACGGATACCGTTCACGTAGTCGGCTAATCCCCACTGCGTGCCCGTGACCTGTTTCGGACCCTCGTCCTGCTGGAACTTACCAAACTTGGCATAGATTCCGCCGGGCGAGGTGTACTGGTACCACATGTCTTGCATACGGACGAAGTTCGTGAGAATACCGTCGGTATCAAGTGCGCCGCTGTTGCCGGCATTACACGCCGCGCCGGCAACGCCGACGGTCGGAGTAACGCAGACCGCAGGCGTCGCTTGCGGGTAGAAGTTGACCGATGAGTAGCGATCGAGGTTGGTCAGTTTGACCAAGTACTGCGAACGGTCATCGGGGTTGCCGCCGAACTGCAAGGACAGGTACTGAGTGCCCAGTCCATGGCCGTACGATCCGAGGGTGTTACCGTTTTGGCCCATGACGTACATCGGCTGGTTGCCCCAGGCAACGCCGCCCGCGGTACCGCCGCCGGGCGTCACGATGCCGGCCGGAGTGGTTGACGGACCGGTCGCCGCGGTGCCCGTGGGCGCCGAGCCGATGCCGGACGGCAGAGCCTGCCCCGGTGCGTAGGTCACGCCGTTGAATACGATCGGCAGCGGACCAACGTTGGCACTGATTTGCTGGCCGTACGACGTCGCACGGTACCAGGTGTTGAGATGG
>PLRU01000001.1 GCA_003164045.1 Candidatus Lustribacter telmatis | reverse complement strand
AGAACCGCCAGCGTGCGAAGCGCCTCGGCGGTCGTCCGTCGATCGGTTGGACTCATGTCCGTCGTGTCGCGGTACGCAATCGCCCGAAGCCGACGGCGGATCGCGGCGTCCTCATCCTCGGCCCCAGACCATTTCTCCGACGACTCCGCATCACGCACGTTATCAAGCCGACGACGGATCGCAGCTAGCCGGTCTGCCGAACGATGGAACTGCGGCGCGAGCAGCAAACCGCACCGCTCCGACGCCCGAAGCAACATTTCGTCGGAAGCCTGCGAGAGAGATTCGACACTCTCGGAAGCGCCGTCGAGCTCTACAGCAACAGCCTCGGCAAGTCGGATAAACTTACGCGCTACCATACGAGGTTCTTCGGCGAACGAGCAGCAGGCACCCCACGCACGACCGCGGGAGGTTCGCTTCGGCGCGTGAGAACTGCGCGCGTTGCAAAACAGCCGGTCTGACGCTCATCCTCTCTCGTCATTTCGGGTCGTTTTGGGTGCTTCGTCGAGTGCTCACGCGTCCGCGCGCGCACGCGAGGCTTCGGGTTTCCCCCCAAAATCAGAAAAACAAAAATGGAATTTAGCCAAAAAATATAGGTCTAGTGCTGGTGCTCTACGGTTCGCCACGGGGCAGCAAAGGGGGGACGGCGTGATGGCCTTTCTGTGGCCGGGGGTGACGGTGGTATGCGGCGCGCGGAGAGCGGTTCGGGCGCGGTTTGCCATGGCTTCCGTATCGTCCGACCGGCCTCAGACGCGCTATCTATTGCAACGTAAACGTCCCGGTCTGCGCGACCGAACACGTTCCGGCGATTGTACCGTATGCTCCCGTGATAGGAGTGACACCGAGTGTCGCTGCCGCTGCAAATGGGCACCCGTTTGGCAAGGATGAGATTAGGTAGAACACTGCCGCGTTGCTACGAACGATCATTCCGTTAACGCTACCGGAGTTGTTGTTCGCAGGATTCGTAAACGTCGATGCCCACGATCCACTTAGGACGCCACCGCTTGTCTGGGCGATCGTTGCCTTGAGCGTTCCGCTTAGCCCACCGCCGGTAACAGTTCCCGCGTTGAAAGTTCCAGCCGCATTTGGCAGAGTCGTCGCGAGGGTGAGGCTGAACGTTCCAGATGAGCAGTTCGTGCCGATGTATGATCCCGTCCACGTCGTGACCTGACCTGACGCCGGGATCGTCGCCGTAAGTACGCCGGGACAGAACCCGACGTCGACCGGGGTAATGGTCAACGTTGCGCTAGTCGCACCGTTCACCGATCCGGACAACGTGGCAACTTCGACGGCGCTCGCGTAGAGGAGGCCCATCGTGCCGCTCAGACTCGTCCCGGATTGTACTATGTTCACGCCTATAGAGCCCGCACCGCCGACCGAATCCGTGTTGGTCCCGAGATACGTTCCGCCGAGCGTTGCTGTCGAGGTCGTCGGGGTAGAAGTTGCCGGGGTGGCGGAACCACCGCCGCCCCCGCCGCCGCAGCCGGCGAGAAGCACAAGCGCGAGAAATAGGCCAAACGACGANNGAGTAGCCGCCTGGGCCCGGCTAGACCTGCAAAGTAGGCCGAGAGAAGGGTGGCTTTGTCGCTTGCCCAGCGAATTAGGAGAGCATGCGATCGTACCGTTCTCTCGGGTGTCTATGCCGCGATGGCGCCCTGACGGCTCTCATGGTGTTCTTGGGCCACGCCGCGGCCTACGCTCAGTCGCCGGCTCAAGTGCCTCCTTCACCGAGCGCGTTCGGGTCGTCATCCGGCAGCGCGTTCCCGCCCGTCGCGATCCAAGGATGCGCTGCCAAGGTGACGGGTAACGGAAGCATCGCGTTCCCGCATCGCGTCAATTTCGATCTGTCGTTTCTGAACATCTCAGGGAAAACAGCGAACGCGGTCATGCTGACGATCGGCGGCACTGATTTCGTCAAGACCGGCGTCTTCGCGCCGAACTCAGCAACGTCGTGGCGTATCGACGCCCGGTCGTTCGGAACGTTCCAGGCGCAAAACTGCGCGGTGAAAGCTGTCCGGTTCACCGACGGAACAGAATGGGACGCTCCCAATGCGGTGCTTGTCGCTCCGGCTGGGGGCGCGCCTCCCAATCCTTCGCCGAGCCCTTAGCGAGCGGTACGGTTCGCTGACGGTGAGCACGATCCGCCGATCGATCCTGGTCGCGTTCGTCGGGGCAACCTGCTGGGTATTCGCGCCGCTGGTGGTTGCAGGCTTATTTACTAGCAACCCTCACGCCGTTGCCATTCTTCTTCTGCGGATAGGCGAGCTTGCAAGTGCGGCTGCATGGGACGCACTCGTTGCGCGGGCCGTGCAAACCGAGATCGCCGTCGTCGCGCTCGCTGCGGTCGCTGGGTCCTTGCCGGGATGGTGAAGACGAAGGTCTAAACCGATCCAAGAAGACCGCGTGCCATTCGTGTGCCGAACCATACCCGATTGGACCGAACGGGATGATACAAACCGAGACGCCGGCCGGTGTAGACTCTTATCAGGACGGCACTTGCGACTACGCGGCGATACGCGAGAGGACCGACCTGACGGATTCAAATCCTGTCCCCGCAACCACCAAGGAAAGTCCTGGCTCACGCCGGGGCTTTTCTGTTTGTTTCCGTTCATTTCGCAAATGCGACGTCGCCTCGGTCGCCCTGATTCTCCACTAAAGGTTATTAGGCAAAGAGCCGTGTCACGTTTGCCTTACATGGTGAGCGCGAATCACGTCAATTATGGCAGAACCGCTTCACCTTAGCAGTGGACGTATACACTCATCCGGTGAATCCCCGCTTAACCCGAACTCCCCACTCCGCCTGGGCGTCACATGCTCGAAGTCTGCGCGAGGTTGCCGACGATCGAAGTCGCGGACGACAGCGGGTAGATGCTCTCGACCCTTTCGATCATCACCTGCCAGATCTCGGGCGAGACCTTACCTGCGCCCCGGTACGGATAGTTCAAAGCAACGATCATCGAGAACATAACTCCGATCAGCGCCGCGAGCAGACCCGTCATCATGAGCTGGATGCGAAAATTTTCGACGCCAAAGAGATATGTGAATCCGATGGTGAGGATTGCGCCGAGGAACAACCCGTCCCAAAGCGCGTCGGGAATTCCTTGACCGTTCTGGTTCAAGCGAGCCCGGCGCGCATCGAGTAACGAGCGCACGATCGTCATGAATGATTCGTCGACGGCGGTTCGATTCACCGAGTCGCCGTCGACCATCGAGACCGTGAGATCCTCGATCCGTTCGGCACTTTTGCGCGCGCTATCCGACTCGAGGCCCGTCCGCATCGCCGTCCACTCCTCGTGCTGCACGAGAGCGGCATAATGCACGATCTCGCGGCGTAGCACGCCACGGTTCGGCTCTTTGAAGGTCTCGGCGAGACGATAGAGATCGGAAGCAGCCGATACTTCTTCTCCGGCGATCCCATCGGCGGTATTAAATGCCTGCCAGGCGATGATGACCACGAAGGCCAGGAGGACGGCGTAGACCACCCCGACGATGGCGAGGACGAATCCGGTGACGTCGTTGTGCTTAGCGAGATCGCTATAAGGCACGATGCGCCGGGTTACGATGTGACCGACGACGGCCGGCACCGTGACCCCGAGAACCACGACGATGATTGTAGCCCACGTCGGCCAGAGATAAATGGCAGTCATCGCCAAGACGCGAGTCGTTCGAGACGTTGCGCCGCCGTTTTCGGCTTCGGCCGGCAAAGATTCTCCATTTACACCCCAGGGACACGACCGGCCATTGCTTGGTCGCTTTGGCGCGATTCCGTCTCGGCCCCTTGTCGGTAGCCATTCGGTAGCGATCCACGGCAACCGTTGGCATCCCCCGACACCCCTTGGGCACACGAACACGGCCTTCACTTTCATCTCGCGCCATTTATGCTCGCAATCTGACATGCTGATCGGTATTGCAGTTCAGTCCAACCCTGGCTTCGTGATAGATTCATACCGTCGTATGAAATCCACGTAGTGGAATCGCCGGCACCGACCGAAAAGAACTGACTCGCAAGGTCCGAGCACTGTGCCAGGCATATGGCAGAGTCCTTGCCCATGCTCTTGATAAAAGCAGCGCATTTTCCGTTAACTCGCGCTGAAGCGAACCCGTCTCAGTCCTCGACAGCTCGACCAGCATTCGAAATGCAATATCCATCCGAGGCCTCAATGCGTTTCTTTTCTGACCGCTTCGCAAGCAAAGTCCAAAAGCAAAACATTTGCGCGGTTGACCTCTACGCTGGAGCCGGTGGCCTTTCGCTCGGGCTTCAGTGGGCCGGCATCAAGGTTGTCGCCGCCGTAGAAGTCGACGACTGGGCTGCTTCAACATATTGTCAGAATCTTTCCGACGCGGTGGTTCATGTGGGACGGGTATCGGAGCTAACCGAAGCCTTTTTCGAACGTCATCGGGGCGTCGAAATCGTCGTTGGCGGCCCCCCGTGCCAAGGCTTTTCCGTCAGCGCTAGCAGCCGGCGAAAGGAGAACGACGCACGCAATCAAGAGGTATTTCACTTTCTCGACGCAGCAATTCGTCTTAAACCATCGGTCATCGTGATGGAGAATGTTCCGGCGATGCCAACCGTCCTTGACCCCTCGGGCGTGCTGGTCATCGATCTTGCAATCAACAAACTGCGTCGCGCCGGCTATGATTCCCGTCTTCATAACATTGATGCCGCAGACTTCGGTGTCCCTCAACGACGACAGCGAGTTTTCCTCATCGCGGCCCGTGGCGACGTTCCTGACCTCTTGAGCGAACGGACCCATTGGAGTCGAAGCACCGCGTCCTCGCGGCCGCGCTGGCGCTCAACGATCGAGGCGATCGGTGATTTGCCGCGGGTAGCTGCGGGTGCCGTGGGTGAGGAGGATTGCCTCACCTACGATCGCGATCCCAAAAACGAATATCAGATCGCCTTGCGTGCAAAGGGGGGATCCTTTTTCAACCACGTTCCAATGCGACACTCACCAAGGCTCGTCGCTCGGTTTTCCGCGATCCCAATTGGCGGAAACGGGGCATCCGTTTGGTCGGAACATCCTGCGAAGCGCCGCGGTCGCTCTGATGCCAACGGCGTTCCATTCGGGCAAAACCATCGCCGCATTCAGCCGAACGTTCCCTCGCCGACGATCACCGCCTACATGTATTCTACGTGCCTTCATCCAACCCAACATCGGAACATCACCGTGCGTGAAGCCGCACGGATACAAAGCTTTCCAGATTCTTTTCAGTTTATGGGGAAGCGCACGACCCTCTCCATGAAGTTGCTCGAGAGAAAGGGCTTGCTTTCGGATATGAAATTGAATCAGCTCAATCAAGTTGGGAACGCGGTGCCCCCGCTGCTTGGACGAGCCGTTGGCCGTGCAATTTCCAGATTGTTCGTAGACTAAATGTTGGCTGCCTTGGATCTATTTGCCGGCGCCGGCGGCTTCTCGCTAGGTCTTCGCAAAGCAGGAATTAACGTCGTCGGCGCGATCGAGCTCGATCGATTCGCGGCTGAAACCTACCGCACGAACTTCCCAGGAGCCACGGTATACGAAGTGGCGCTTGAAACACGCAGTAGCCGTTGGTTGAAGACGAAGTTCTCCGGCGTCGATATCATCGCGGGCGGCCCTCCATGTCAGGGCTTTTCGGTTGCGGGTCCAAGTCAGTATCGTATCCTGGACGCAAGGAACTCTCTCGTTCTCGAAATGGCACGCGTCATCAAAGTCATCCGCCCAAAGTTTGCCGTCTTGGAAAACGTCAAGGGCATTCTGTCCGGAAAAATCAGCTCGGCGCGACTAGCGCTTGACGCGTATATTGAAATGCTGCATGAGGCTGGCTACCATTCGAAAATCGTCCGCTTACAGGCAGCGAATTTCGGCGTGCCGCAGCTTCGCGAACGCGTATTTGTCTTGTCGACCATCGGGGCCGCGCACTTGCTTGATGCAAACGCAGCGTCACTAACAAAAACGCGCGGTACTCATATAACGAGCGGGGAGTGTTTTTCAGATTTGCCGCCCGTGAGCTTGATTGCTGAGAACAATGCGTTGGCACCATACTCACGTCCCCCACAAAACGCGTTTCAGAAAAACATTCGTCTATCTTCTCCCGGCGTGATGAACCATATTCCCATGAAGCACACGGCCCGAATTTTGGCGAGGCTCCGCACATTAGGGCACGGAGAATCGATGCGAGATGTATCGAAAGAGTTTGGCCAGCGCCGGAGGAACAGTTCGGAACTCGACGCGGGCCAACGATTCAAGATGAACTGCACGCGGATTGATCCGGACAAGCCGTCCTTGTCGGTGCCGGCAAACTTTCAAACGATCCACGTTCATCCATTTGAAGATCGGATGCTCACCGCTCGGGAGGGTGCCCGCCTACAAGGCTTCCCGGATGCCTTCAAGTTTTGTGGACCCCGAACGCTCATGAGCCGAAAGCTGCTGGAACGTGAGGGGCGCCAAGACGAGATCGGTCTGTCCCAATATAACCAAATTGGAAACGCGGTGCCGCCTCCCCTCGGACGAGCGATCGGCCAAGCGTTCTTGCGTTGCGAGACACGCTAACATTTCCGGCTACGAAGACGCCGTCGCTCCACACTGCAAGGCGCTCGTAACGCCCCACGCATATAACCTGCGCCATCAGGCGAAGGTCGTCGCGCGGAAAAATACCACGATCACCGCTGAGTTGGAACGCATCGTTCCGTCGTATTGCGAGTTCGTTGACACTCTTTTAAGATTTGACTATGGCAATCTTGAGGCCAGCGCTCGGGTGGCCACAGCCGCCTTGGAGACCTACCTCGCACTGGTCATGTCCTCAAAGAACGAAATTTTCAAGAGTCAGTCTGATTTTCGGACAAGTATCGTGCCAGAGTTCTTCTTACGGCTGCTCGACGGATACATTCAGTGCAAAAGCTTGCCATTTACTGTGATCGGGCAGACCAGCATACCGATCGACATTGCTTTCGACTTAAAGCGCGAAGGGCTCATCGTAAAAAAACTCCAGCGAGTTGATGTAGCAGTCGTCAAACCCGTAATATTGGCAGTTGACGGTATCGCAACGACCGGCTTCTCGATCCCTCTGGTGGCGGCGGAAGTGAAGAACTACTTTGACAAGAATATGATCTCGGGGGTTGAATTCAGCGTCGCAACCCTGAAAAGTACGTTTCCCCATTGCGCCTACTTTGCGATAAGTGAGTTTGCAGATTTTGAGCTGCAGTCGAATAGCTATGCGTCTTCAGAAATCGACGAAATTTACATTTTGAGAAAACAGAAGCGCGCCGATTTCCGCAAGTCCGACGTAGCGAAGCCGCTCGATCGTGACCTGATCATTGAAATTCTAAATCGTTTTTTCGTGGGAATCGAAACCCATCTGGCGGTTCACCATAATCTCAAGCTACGCGTTCCCAATGGCCGGCTCATTCGCGGTAACCCAACACTCTGATGGGTTCTTCACTTGTCACGCCCCATGGGACATTGCTCCGTCGAAAGGCGGCGAGCAACTCGGTGCTTTCACTTGGCCTGGCAAACTACGAGACGTTTGCTGCAGCGGCGACGAATTTAAAGGTAACGGATCAGGCCGGTGTCGACGCGCTAGTCGCCGCATTTAACGTATACCGAGAAGCCGTCATTTACGCGTTTGAGACCGGACGGAACGTTCCACAAGAAAACCTCCGTTCGACGATGATGGAAGAGTTTCTCGGATGGCTTTTTAAGGATCTGTTCGACATTCTTGATGCCGATCGCCCGAAGAATTTTTTTATGGGAAAGTCGGTCGGAAGCTATCTCGCACTTACGTTCGCACCACAACGTTTCAGCTCATTATTTTTCGATCCGAATCCGAAGATCGGAAAGAAAGATCAGGACTTTGTCATCGGGTCGGTAATGAAGCTCGAAATCGGTCCAACTGGAGATTCCAAACCGACGTTTTCTGAAGCCATCACGTTGCCGGTCGTAGCGATTGAATGCAAGACCTACCTGGCACGAAACCACTTAGATATGTGCTCGTCTACGGCGCAGAGCCTAAAGCGAGCCAATCCCTACTGCATGTATCTGATAGCGGCAGAGTTTCTGAAAATGGATGCGGGCGTCACGCCGGAAGTCACTGACATTGCTGAGATTTTTCTGCTTTGCAAAGCCCACAACTCGGAGCGTCGGGCGAGAAAGGAATCAGGGCTTCCACCTCACGTCATTCACCCGGATGTTGTATGGGGACTTTTTTGCATGGTGCTTGGTCATTTGAGGGCCACATGGTGGGATCCGGCGTCGGCATTGGAGCG
>PLRU01000092.1 GCA_003164045.1 Candidatus Lustribacter telmatis | reverse complement strand
CGAACGTTCGGGCGGTTTCGAACCGCTGCGCTTCGTGCCGAAGGGCAAAGTCGTCGTGCTCGGTTTGATTACGACCAAGCGCGGCGCGCTCGAATCGATGGACGAGTTGCAGCGCCGGATCGAAGAAGCGAGCAAATATTTGCCGCTCGAACAACTTGCGCTTAGCCCGCAGTGCGGCTTTGCGTCGGGACTTGCCGGTAATCAGTTAACCGAAGACGAGCAATGGCGCAAAGTCGACCTGCTCGTGGAAACCGCACGTCGCGTCTGGGGAGGATAACTCGATGAGATTTCCGTTTGGTCGTCGCGGCGGGGTCGCCGGACTCGCGTTCGCATTCCTTGCAACGCTGGTTACGATCCACGCCGCACAAAGCCAGAGCGCGCTTACGGTCGTGCGTGCCGTCGGACCGCCGAACGACGGCTACAAAGCCGTGTATTGGGGCGTGAAATCGGGCATTTTCAAGAAGTACGGCCTCGACGTGCAAACCTCGATCGTGGCCAGCGGCGCGGCGGCGGCGGCGGCACTGAGCGGCGGCGCGGCCGACATTGCCTACACCAACATCCTCACGCTCATTCAAGCGCACACGCACAACGTGCCGATGGTCTTCGTCGCGCCGGGCAATTTGCAGCTGCCCGGCAAGTCGCAGACGAACCTGCTCGTGCTCGCGGATTCACCGATAAAAAGCGGCAAAGATCTGATTGGCAAAACGCTCGGCTCGGCGTCGCTGCGCGATATCAACGCGGCGGCGACACTCGCTTGGATCGACAAGACCGGCGGCGATTCGAAGACGGTCAAGGTCGTCGAAGTGCCGGCGTCGGCGGGAGCGGCCTTTCTCGAAGAGCACCGCGCGGATGCGGTAACGCTGAACGAGCCGGCCGTGAGCCAAGCGCTGGCGACCGGCAAGATCCGGATCTTGGCGCCGCCCTACGATGCGGTCGGTGCCGGCATGACCGCGGGCTTTGCCGCGATGACGCCGTACGTCACGGCGAATCGCGACGCCATGGAGCGTTTTGCCAAAGCGATGCACGAATCGTCGGTGTACGTGAACGCGCATCTTCCCGAGACGGTGGACGTGGTTGCCGCTTACAGCAACGTGCCGGCGGATGTGGTGGCGAAGAGCGTGCGGTTCGTGGACGCCGAGTACCTCGAGCCGCGGTATCTCCAGCCGATGATCGATCTGTGCGCGCGCTACCAGCTCATCGACAAAGACTTCCCCGCAGCCGAGGTGATCAGCCCAGTAGCCGTCAAACCGCGCTAAACTACATCTCCATCTCGGGCAGTACTTCGATGAAGCCCTTGCGCGCGACGGGAAGTTTGGCCACCAGCGTGGCGATGTCGTCGGCGTTCTTGCCCGAGAGTTTGTAGTAGCCGACCAGCGTTTCTTTGCGCGACGGCAGCTGGCCGTTCATCACTTCGGTTTTGCCGCTCACGACGCGCACCAGCCGCGATCCGGCCGCGTCGACCGGCGAGCCGTCGATGAACTGTCCGCTTTTCTTGATGCCTTCGGTGAACGTGCCGTACTCGGCATATTCCGCATTGCGTTCGGCTTCGGTCATGTTGAACGTCGCCGGATCCTGATAGAGCAACACCACGTAATCCATGTCGATCTCCTCGCTATGCCGGCGACGTCAGTGTCTCCGGTCAGCTAAGAGACGAACGGTTATCCGAAAATCGACATTCCCTACGCCGAAACGGCGGCGAGGCTTGCGATCGGGCCGTCGTCGAGCTGCAGCGTCAGGCACTTGGCGGAGCCGCCGGCCCGGATGAACTCGTCGAGTTCGGTGCAGAAGACCCGGTAGCCGGCGTCGTGCAGACGTTGCTGCAGGCGGCGGCTGGCAGAATGCATCACGACGGCGTCGCCGACTTCGACGGCGTTTGGCGCCATGGCGAGCGCATCTTCGAGATCGATCTCGATGAGGAACTCGGGCTCGATCGCGCGCCGCAAGAGCGTCTGCGCGTGCGGAGAGAAGGCGTCCATGTAGGCCATCACGTGGCCGCTCGAGAGCGGACAGAGCGCCTTGTCGAGATGGAAGAAACGTTCGTCGACCAGCAGCAGCGGAACGACGCGGCAACCGACGATTTCTTGCAGTTGTAAGGTCGCGTTGCGTTCGCTGCGCCAGCCGTAGCCCACGTAGCAGAGCGGCCGCACGCGATCGAACATCGCGTCGCCCGCCCCTTCGAAATAGGTTTGCTGCAAGAACGTGGTGGCGAGTCCGGCTCGGGTGAGTGCGGCGCGGAAGATGCCTTGTTCGCGGCGCCGTTCGGGATGGCGGAAGCTCGAGACGATCGCGAGGTTCCCGCAGATCAGTCCGGCGTTCGCGGTGAAGACCAGATCCGGCACGTGCTCGTTTGCTTCGAGGTGAACGAACTCGACCGCGCCGGCGCAGCCGAGCGTTTCGATGAAGCGATCCCATTGCCGCTGCGCGTTGGGCGCGGAATACCCGACGTTGCGCGTCATCCAGGGATTGATGTCGTAGTTGACCGCAAAATGCGTTGGCGGACACACGAGAAACCGCTTCGACATGACCCCATGGTACCGGAATGCAGGCGGCGCGACATTCGACAAACGGTGAATCGTTTTACGCGCGCGGGGCCACCCGGCCGGGGAAGGATCGTTTCGGCATCGCCGAAGACGGACCGATTATGAAGACTCCGTTCGTCGCCGTCGCGCTTGCTCTAGCCGTCGGTACCGGCGCCGCATTTGCCGCGACGCCGGCGCCGGGCGCACCGCTAACCGCGAAAGTAGGACAGAAGATGACGACGCCGAGCGGCCTTGAGTACATTGAAGAAACGATCGGTAAGGGCAAGAAGCCGGAGGCCGGCCAGCACGTCACCGTCCACTACGTCGGCACGCTGACCGACGGGAAGAAGTTCGACAGCTCGCGCGACCGCAACGAGCCGTTCGAGTTCGTGATCGGCGAAGGCCAAGTCATCAAAGGCTGGGACGAGGGCGTCATGTCGATGCACGTCGGGGGACGCCGCAAGCTGATCATCCCGCCGCAGCTCGGGTACGGCGCGGCCGGCGCGGGCGGCGTGATACCGCCCAACGCAACGCTGATCTTCGACGTCGAACTGCTCGACGTCAAATGATTAATCTACGTTAATGCTGATGTCGTCGCCATCGATGGTGACGGGGTAGACCGGGAGCGGTGAGACAGCCGGCAGGGTCAGCGCCTTGCCGGTGGTGACGTCGAAGAACGCGCCGTGGCGCGGGCACATGATGCGGCAGCCGTCGAGTTCGCCGCCGTCGAGCGCGCCGCCGTCGTGCGTGCAGACGTCCTCGACGGCATAGATCTCGCCATCGACGTTGCACAACAGGACCGGCACGCCGTCCACCACGACGCGCGTCATCGCTCCCGGGGCGATCGCACTCTTGCGTGCGACCGGGTTACTCAACGTGCGTTGTCTTCGGTCGAGTGCGTCTCGAATACGTCTTGCCCGTGGTAATTGGTCGGGCGCGGCTTCGGCGTCGGCTTGTGCTGCGGCGTGGGCGACGGCGTTCCGAGAAAGCGGTTCACCACGCTGCTATCGATGATGACCGGATAGCCCGTCGACTGCCGGAGGCGGTTGTTCGGGCGCGGCCGTGTCGGTGTGGGACGCGGCCGGGTCCCCGGGATCGGCTGGACGACCGGATGCTGCGAGGGCGCCGGCTGCTGCGCCGTTTGGGCGAGCAGCGCGGCGGGCGCCGCGAAGAGAACGCAAGCTGCGAACGCAACGCGAAGCGGGCGCATTAGCCGACCGAGCCTTCCATTTCCATCTTGATCAGGCGGTTGAGTTCGACCGCGTATTCCATCGGCAGTTCCTTGACGAAGAAGTCGAAGAATCCGTTGACGATCATGGCGGTGGCGTCGGCTTCGCTCAAGCCGCGGCTCATCGCGTAGAACAACTGCTCTTCGCCGATCTTGGAGACCGACGCTTCGTGTTCGACCGTCGAGTGCTGCTCGTCGATCTTCATCGTCGGCTTCGTATCCGATGAGGAAAGGTCGTCCATGATCAGCGCATCGCACTTCACGCGCGTCTTCGCGCCGGTCGCGCCCTTGTGAATTTCGACCAGACCGCGGTACGTCGTCTTACCGCCGTGCGCGGAAACCGACTTGTTCGTCACGACCGACGTCGTGTTCGGCGCGCCGTGAATCACTTTCGCGCCGGCATCTTGATGCTGGCCTTCGCCGGAGAACGCCGCCGAGAGAATCTCGCCGCGCGCGCCTTCGCCCATGAGGTAAATCGCGGGGTACTTCATCGTCAGGCGCGAGCCGATATTGCCGTCGACCCACTCGACGGTCGCGTTCTTGTACGCCACGGCGCGCTTGGTGACGAGGTTGTAGATGTTCCGGTACCAGTTTTGGATCGTGGTATAGCGGATCGAAGCACCTTCCATCGCGATCAGCTCGACGACGGCGGAGTGCAGCGACGACGTCGAAAACTTCGGCGCGGTGCAGCCCTCGATATAGTGAACCTTGGAGCCCTTGTCGGCGATGATCAAGGTGCGCTCGAACTGACCCATGTTCTCGGTGTTGATCCGGAAGTAGGCTTGGAGCGGCATCTTCACTTCGACGCCCGGCGGCACGTAGACGAACGATCCGCCCGACCACACGGCGCTGTTGAGCGCGGCGAACTTGTTGTCGGCGACCGGGATGACGGTGGCCAGATACTTTTGGACGATCTCGGGATACTGCTTGAGCGCGGTATCCATGTCGCAGAAGAGCACGCCGTCTCTTTCGAGTTCCTCGATGACGGAGTGATAGACGACTTCGGATTCGTACTGGGCGGAAACGCCCGACAAGAACTTGCGCTCGGCTTCGGGGATGCCGAGGCGGTCGAACGTCTTCTTGATGTCGTCGGGCACGTCGTCCCACGACTGTTCGGTCCGATCGGACGACTTGACGAAATAGTGGATGTTATCGAAGTCGATGTCGTTGAGGGCTGCGGTATCGCCCCACTGCGGCATCGGCTTGCTGCGAAACGTCTCCAGCGCCTTGAGGCGGAAGTCGAGCATCCANNGGCGGGGTCTTCAGATCGACAGCCATATCAGGTAAAGCGTACCCCTCGAACCGACGTTCGTCAAGATAGTCCAGGTGTTTCTTAATTATCTGAAAGGCGCTCCGGCCCAGCCGGACTGTCGGACCCCTCGACGTTGCGATAGGGCTTCGTTCCCCATGGGGTCCGGAAGTTCTGTTTCGAACGCTTGCTCTGTCTGTGCGGCTAGCCCTTTACATGGGGGGGGTGGGGNNGGTATGATGTGCGTCGGACTTGACCCAGCCTCGGTTCGTAGCCGGGGCTTTTCAAATGACCGGAGCGGGCAGGGGCTTGGCCGGTAACGTGGGGGACGGCGCGCCCAACGCGCCATCGCAGTGGACCGTTCGCTTGTCAAAAAGGGGCAACGCCAACAAGAGTCTGCTGAAAGGTCGCAAGCGAGACGGTGTACCGCACGCGCTTGACGACGCGCCTGGAGGTGGGATTTCCCAACCGATAGACTCTGAGGAGAAAGCCAAAAATTGAAAGCACTCGGTACGCACATCGTTTGCGAGCTGTCCGGCTGTAATGCCGCCATGCTCACCGACGTCGACGCGGTAGCTGAAATGATGGAGCAGGCGGCTCTGGAAGCCAACGCCACTCCGATCGAAAAAGCGTTTCACCGGTTCCAGCCGCAAGGCGTTTCCGGCGTCGTCGTGATTCAAGAATCGCATCTGTCGATTCACACCTGGCCCGAGACCGGATACGCCGCGATGGATTTTTACACGTGCGGTGACCATACGGATCCCTGGGCGGCTTGCGAATATGCAGCCAAGATTCTCGGCGCAACGAGCATGCGCACCACCGAAGTGAAACGTGGGATCGAAGCATCCCGCGGCCAATTCACCCACATCGTCACCACCGATGCCGAGGAACGTTCGCTCGAACGTACGGCCTAGTTAGGCGCACCGAAGTTAATTGTAATGAAGAGCGCTGCATTTCGATGCGGCGCTCTTTTCGTAGCATTAACACGCGCGTTTGATCGGCAGCGAGGTAGGAGCCCGCACGAACGGTAAAAAAAGCGTTTGTCTCCCTTGCTTTTCCTCCCGAGGTAACATCAAGATGAATGGTCCCGCGCGTGCGCTCCGCTTAGCAGCAGCATCCGTAGTTATTGCCGGCGGTTTGATCGTCGCGAGTTGCGGCGGTGGTTCCGTCCAAACCGCCCCGGTCGTGCAACCCACGAACGCGCCGGCATCCACGCAGGCGGTTCCGACGACCGGCGGGTCGCTGACGGCCCCGGCCGCAGGCAACGGACAAGCCGCAACGTTCTCGTTCGCCACCGGAGTGCCCAGCGGCATTACGCTCACGTCGAGCTCCTCGACAACGGCACCGGGAAGCGCGCCGGCGCCGTCATCGATCGTGCGCCGCGCGGAAGCGATCTCGGGCGCGGTTCCGTTTTTCTTCGTGACCTTCAGTTTTTCGGCGTCGCTCTCGTCGAGCTACGTCACCAGCGAGGCCGTTTCGCTGACGAGCAGCAATCCGACGACGGCGCAGTATTACGTTGAGTTCGACGACATCACGTCGTCACCGGGAACGAAACTGGGCTGCGCCGGTCCGGGCACGGTCGCCGGCCTCGTCGCGACGATCCTCAACAACGGGTCGGGCGGCGTCTGCACGACTTCCGGAAGCAACCCGTCGCTGCAGACCGGCCACACCTACCTCGCCCAGTTCTACTACGTGGCGGCCGGAACGGCGTCACCGACCCCGTCACCGAGCCCGTCGCCGACCGCGACCGCTACCAGCGGCACCCAGGCCGTCTTCCCGTGCGGCAGCGCACCGCCGTCTTCGACGACCGGAACCCTCACCAATTTCACCACCGGGTCGCCGATGGCGTATCCCACGCTCGGCGCGTGCAGTGCCGCGATCACGTTCCAGAGCGGCACGACGTTCGGCGCCGGCACCTCGGTCAACGTGACGACGAGCATCACGCCGCCGGTTGGAGCTCCGTCGCCGCTACCGTCCAACCCGTCGACCGGCACCGGCGCTCCGAAAGCCGCGCTGCTGTACGAGGAACTCCAGGTGACGGCCGGCAGCATCACCGTTCCGCCCGGTGCGCTAACCTCACCGCTGCAAACGGTCACGATCGCCAGCACCGGCACGTGCTCGACCTACGGTGAATCGTTCGCCACCGCCGCGCAGGGCTGGCAAGGCGCGAGTCAAGGGACGCTCAACGGGTTGACCGTCACCTTCCCGGCCGGCCAGAACAGTAGCGGAACTACCCTGAACGTAGCCGGTAGTCCGTACTTCATCGGCTACTTCTGCTACTAACGGTCTGAGTCAAAAGAGGAAGAGGCCGCCGGACCAATGGTCCGGCGGCCTCTTTCCCTAATACGCCCGGGCCATGCCGAAAACCGAACACTATCAGTGGTACGTCGAGCAGTTCAGCGACACTGAATCGCATCATCATGCGATCGACGAGTTGTACTACTCCGGCAAGACGCCGTTCCAATCGGTCGCCGTGTTGCGGACGGCGACGTTCGGGAAGATGCTCGTGCTCGACGGCGACACGCAGAGTTCGCAAGCCGACGAGAAGATCTATCACGAGTCGTTAGTGCATCCGGCGCTCGCGGCGTGCCCGGCGCGGCGCGAAGTGCTGATCCTTGGCGGCGGCGAGGGTGCGACGCTCCGCGAAGTGCTGCGGCATCCGGGCGTGGCGCGCTGCACGATGGTCGACATCGACGGTGAAGTCGTCGAGCTCTCCAAGAAGTTTCTGCCCGAGTGGTCGGCCGGCGCGTTCGACGATCCGCGCGCGAACGTGATCATCGGCGACGCGCTGGCCTTCATTAAAGAGCCGGGAACGTTTGACGCGATCATCTCCGACCTGACCGAACCGCTGCCCGACTCACCGTCGTTTCCGCTCTTCAACGGCGAGGTGTTCCGCGACATCAAAGCGCGGCTCGCGCCGGGCGGCGTCTACGTGCTNNTTCACCCACGTGCCGGCCTTCGATAACGATTGGGCGTTCATCGCTTGCAGCGACGTGCAAGATCTCACCGCGCTCGCGCCCGCGCGGATCGCGAGCTACGTTGCCGAGCTGCGCGGCGAGAACTACTTCTACGACGCGGAAACGCATCGCCGGCTCTTCAGCCTGCCGCTCTACCTGCGGCGCGAACTCGCAAAGACCGGCGACGTTTTCGCATGAACGAGGAGCCGCTGCGGCGCACGGCGCTCTTCGACGTGCATCGCGCGCTCGGTGCGCGCATCGTGCCGTTTGGCGGCTTCGAGATGCCTGTGCAGTACGCGGGCATTCTGGCCGAACACGATGCGGTTCGCAAGCGCGCCGGACTTTTCGATCTCTCGCACATGGCCCAGTTCGAATTGCGTGGCGCCGATGTCGCGGCTTGGGCCGATACGCTCACCGTCAACCACGTCGCGACGATGAAGCCGTTTCAAGCGCGCTATAACATCTTTACGAACGACGCCGGCGGCGCGCACGACGACGTGATCTTCTATCGCTTGCCCGATCGGTGGCTCTTGGTGGTGAACGCCGGCAACGCGCACAAGATGTGGGACCATTTGCAGGCGCAATGCCGCGGCGACGTGCAGCTGACCGATCTCCGCGGCGAGCGTGCGCTCATTGCGGTGCAAGGGCCGCGCAGCGTCGAGGTGCTCGCGCCGCTGGTAGACGCCGATATCGCGGCGCTCAAATACTACACCTGCGCGGAAACCAAGGCCGGCGACGTGAGCGCGCTCATTGCGCGCACCGGCTACACCGGCGAGGACGGGTTTGAGATTTTCTTGCCGGCCGAATCTGCGAGCGGCCTATGGGATGCGCTGATCACGGAAAACCGGGCGCTGCTCGCGCCGTGCGGTCTCGGCGCGCGCGACGTGCTGCGGCTCGAGGCCGGGATGCCGCTCTACGGCCACGAACTCACCGAAGAGATCACACCGCTGCAAGCCGGTCTCGCCTGGGCAGTGAAGTTTTCGAAACCATCTTTCACGGGCAAAGACGCGCTCGCCGCGCAGGCCGCAGCGGACGGGTTTCCGCGCATCGCGGGCCTGGTGCTCGATGGTCGCGTCCCGGCGCGCGCGGGCTACCGGGTACTGCGCGCCGGCAAAGACGCGGGCGAGGTGCGCAGCGGTTCGATCGCGCCGTCCGTTGGGAGCAAGAGTATTGCGACGGCGCTGCTCGACCGGGACAGCGCAACCGTTGGGACGC
>PLRU01000052.1 GCA_003164045.1 Candidatus Lustribacter telmatis | reverse complement strand
GCGAAAACAACAGCGTTCCGCCGACGGCGCACACCGTGCTGCCGGCATTTGCGCGCAATGTCCTCGCGCAGCTGCACGTTCCGGTCTCGACCGTGCACCCGAACGTGCAGACGCTCGCGAACGGAATCAAACTCATCACGGTGCAGAGCTCGATCTCGCCGACCGTCGTGCTGCGCGGCGAAATTCGCAGTAACGCCCAAGTGCAAGCCCCGCCCGGCAAAGACGGCGTGGACTCCATTCTCGGCAGCCTGTTCGAATTCGGCACGACCACCTACGACCGCATCGCGTATCAAAGCGAACTGGACAAGATCGCCGCCGATGTGAGCGCCGGCCCGGCCTTTAGCCTCAACGTTCTCTCGAAGAACTTCGACCGCGGCGTTGCGTTGCTCGCCGACGACGAACTGCATCCGGCGTTGCCGGCGAACGCGTTCGCGATCGTGAAGCAGCAGCTCGTCGGAACCCTGACGGGCGCCGTACAAGGCCCGGAATTCAAAGCGCACCGCGCGTTAACCGAAGCGCTCTACCCCGCCGGCGATCCGGCGCGGCGTGCCGCAACGCCGGAAACCGCCGGCACCGTGACGCTGGACGACGTGAAGGCGTATTACGCCGCAACTTTCCGGCCCGACCTCACGACGATCGTCGCGGTGGGCGACATTACGCCCGAACACGCACGCGCCGCAATCGAGAGTTCGTTTGGCGCCTGGACGGCCAGCGGACCGCCGCCGAACGTCTATCCGCCGGCGATTCCGCGCAATCTTCCCTCGCAGGTCGCGATCCCGGCCACGGGCCGGATTCAAGCCGACGTAACGCTCGCGCAAACGCTGCCGCTCTCGTATAACGATACGGATTACCCGGTGCTGCAACTCGCCAGCGCCGCACTCAGCGGCGGCTTCGGGTCGCTGTTGTATCACGACGTGCGCGAAGTGCACGGCTATGCATACTCCGTCGATACTTCGGTGGCCGGAGGTCACAACCGCTCGACCTTCACCGTGAACTACGGCGCATATCCGCAAAACGCGCAACGCGCGCAGCAACTGATCGTGCACGATCTCACGGCGCTGCAGAAAACGCCGCTCGCGGCGGACCGGCTGATTCGCGCCAAGGCGTTGCTGCTCGGGCAACTGCCGGTGCGCAGCGAGTCGTTCGACGGCGTTGCCGGCGCGCTGCTGACGTACTCGGTCACGGATCGTCCGCTCGACACCGACCGCCGCTACGCCAGCGCCGAACTCGCCGCATCGAGCGGTGCCGTGCGCGCGGTGATGGCACGCTGGGTGCGTCCGGAAGGCTTCGCGCGCGTGACGCTCGTCCCGGCTCGCCCCTAAACTTCGAGCCGCGCTTCGAGGGCGGCGCGCAGGGCCGAGTCCGGGGCGTGGTAGCGCTGCAGAAATCGCTCGAGGATGTTGCCGGTGAGGCCCCAGACGTGCATCGGGCCGTAGTCGAACACGATCGTCTTGATGTGCAGGTCGCCGACGATCTGAATGCCCGGATGTACGGCGCCGGGCTCGAGGATCGCCGCCAGCGGCACGCGATACGCCGCTGAGGCTTCGTTCAGGTCAACCGTAAGCGCCATATCCGGCGCGACGACCCCGACGAACGGCGTTACGTTGAAGACGTTCCGCTCCTGGCGGATCGGGTCGAGCTGCCCGACGATCGTCACCGCGGCCGGCGGAATCCCGATCTCCTCATGCAGTTCACGCAATCCGGCGCGCGCGAGGTCACCTTCATCCGCATCGTCGACTGCGCCGCCGGGAAACGCGATCTGTCCGGCGTGCCGGCGGAGATGGCGCGCGCGCTCGATGAACACGACCTCGTTTGGGGCGTGGGCAAAGATCGGAAGGACGACCGCGGCCAGGCGCCGCGGCGCCTCTGCGCTTTCGGCCATTGCGGTTAGAGTGCGTCTTGTACGGCGGGGGTTCCTCATCTGCGGGACGTAGGCTATTGCGTCTGCCCAAACCGAGGAGGCCCATGAAACTCACGCGTGCCCTGACCCCGCTCGCCGTCGCGCTCGTCGCATCGGCGGCGTTCACCACCCAGTCGCTTTCCGCTCAGAGCTCGGGCGTCTACACCGCCGCGCAAGCCAAGGCCGGCGCCGCCATCTTCACCGCGCAGTGCTCGATGTGCCACGGCGACAAGCTCGAGGGCATCTCGGGTCCGGCGCTGGCCGGTAGCGACTTCATGTCGAAGTGGAGTGGTCAGACAGTCGACGATTTACGGGACATCGTCACGACGCAAATGCCCTTGACGTCGCCCGGCAGTCTCAAGCCCGCCGAAGTGCTCAGCGTGCTAGCGTATATCTTGCAGCAGAACAAGTATCCGGCCGGGGATACCGCCCTGACGGCTGCCAAAACGAAGTCCGTAAAGATCGTTAAGCAGGGCTGAATATAACGCTGAAATTTTCTTTCAGCATTAGACGGGAAGGCGGGTAGCAAGCGCCGGCTTCTCGAAAATTCGGCGCATGGTAAAGCTGACGGTTAATGGCACGGATCACAACCTCGACGTTCCCGACGAGATGCCGCTCTTGTGGGCCATCCGCGACGTCGTTGGACTGACGGGCACGAAGTTCGGCTGCGGTATAGCCGCATGCGGCGCGTGTACCGTTCACCTCGACGGCGCAGCGGTGCGGTCGTGCGTGCTGCCGGTAAAAAACGCCGTCGGCAAAAAGATCACGACGATCGAAGGCCTCGCGCCGATCGATAAACCGCATCCGGTGCAAGTTGCCTGGGTCGCGCAGAACGTGCCGCAGTGCGGCTACTGCCAGTCGGGCCAGATCATGGCCGCGGTCGCGCTGATCGAGCGCCACGCATCGCCGACCGATCAAGACATCGATGTCGCGATGACGAACATCTGCCGCTGCGGCTGCTATCCGCGCATCAAGTCGGCAATCAAGACCGCCGCTGCGAGCGTCAAGGCCGGGCACGTAGCGTGACCATCGCCGTCGATCGCAAAGACTTTCTCCGCGTCGTCGCCATCAGCGGCGCCGGGCTTTCGCTAGGGCTCGAAATGGCGTCCGCGCCGGCCGATGCCGCGGCGCCCGCGATGGCCGCACCGCCGGCGTTCGTGCCGGTTGCGTGGGTCGAGATGGGCAACGACGGTCTGACCACCGTCGTCATCAACCAGACCGAGCTCGGCCAAGGTATCACGACCGCACTCTCGATGTGCGTCGCCGAAGAACTCGACGTCCCGATGTCGAGCGTGCGCTTCCGCATCTCGCCGGCCGAGACCAAATATTATAACGCCGCCTGGCACGGCATTCAGACCGGCGGCAGCCGCAGCACGCCTTCGATGTCGCCCGTGATGCGCAACGCCGGCGCGACCGCGCGAGCGATGCTCGTTTCGGCCGCTGCGACTAAGTGGAGCGTCGATCCGGCCACGTGCAGCACATCGAACGCGATGGTCTACGGACCGGGCGGACAGCGCGCGAAATACGTCGACTTGCTGGCCGCCGCCGCGGCGCTGCCGGTACCGGCCGCCGTCACGCTCAAGACGCCCGACAAGTTCAAGCTGCTCGGCACGCGCCAAGCGCGTCTCGACGTGAAGCCGAAGACGAACGGCACCGCAATCTACGGTCTCGACGTGAAGATCCCGGGGATGAAATACGCTTCGATCGAGAAGCCCGTGCAAATCGGCGGAAAGGTCGCGTCGTTCGATGCGACCGCTGCGCTCAAATACCCGGGCGTGCGCAAAGTCATCCAAGTGCCGTCAGGCGTTGCGGTGATCGCCGACAACACGTGGGCCGCGTTTCAAGGCCGCAAACTGCTCAAAGTGACGTGGGCGCCCGGTCCGAATGCCGGCGTCAGCACCGACACGATCTACTCCAAAGCGCGCCTGCTCTCCAAGACGCCCGGCGTCGTCCTCAAGACGGCCGGCGATGTGGCGGGTCCGTTGTCCGGCAAGGTGGTCACCGCCAGCTACGAGACGCCATACCTCGCCCACGCGCCGATGGAACCGATGAACACGACCGCCGACGTGCGTGCCGATAGCGTCACGCTCTACACGCCGACGCAGGCGCAGACCGATTCGCAGAAGACGGCTGCGAAAATCACCGGCCTGCCGCTCGAATCCGTCAAGGTGGTAACGACGTTCGCCGGCGGCGGCTTCGGTCGTCGCGGTGAGACCGACTTCATCGAAGATGCGGTCTATGTTTCGAAAGCCGCCGGCATCCCGATCAAGCTGATCTGGACGCGCGAAGACGATATCCGCAACGATCCCTATCGCGGCGGTACGGTGAGTTCGATGTCGGCGGCGTTAACGCCCGACGGCAAGGTGACGACGCTCAAGCACACGATGGTGAGTTCGTCGATCGTGGCCCGCGCAATTCCGTTCCTCATGAAGAACGGCGTCGATCCGCTCGCCGGTAACGGCATGACCAACACGGCCTACCAGATCCCGAACCAGCTCGTCGACTGGCATCAGCTCGACGTTGCGATCCCGGTTGGGTTCTGGCGCGCGCCGTATGCGAACTCGAACACGTTCGCGACCGAATCGTTCATCGACGAACTGGCGCATGCGGCGGGACAAGATCCGGTTGCGTTCCGTCTAGCGATGCTCGAACCGGGTTCGCGCCCGCGCAACGTGCTCGAACGCGTCGCGAAACTCGCGAAGTGGGGCGAGCCGCTGGCCAACGGTCATGCGCACGGCGTCGCGATGGGTCAATGGGACGAGGGCTGGATCGCAATGGTCGGCGAGATTTCCATGCCCAACGGCAAGCTCAAGGTTCACAAGATGCTCGCATCGGTCGACGTCGGGCAGCCGCTCAACATCGATGGGCTCGAGCAGCAGGTTCCGAGCGCGATGATCTACGCGTTGTCGGCAGCGCTCGGCGGCAAGATCACGTTCGCCGATGGCGGCGCCGTGCAGAAGAACTTCAACGACTTCACGGTGCTCCACATGGTGGATTCACCGGAGTTCGTGATCGATATCGTGCGCACCACGGAGAAATCTCATGGCGCGGGCGAGATCGGGACGCCGTGCGTGGCGCCGGTACTCGCGAATGCGATCTTTGCCCTCAACGGCAAACGCATCCGCACCCTGCCCCTCAACGACAGCCTAGTGTAAGAGAAGGTCGCGAGCGTCGAAGGCGGTGGGAATCGTCTTCGACTTCGCCATTTCATCGATCACCGGTTGAATGAGTTTCGGATCGAGGCTCGTGCCTTGGTCGACACGTTCCATTTTGTTGATGGTCGCGATGTCGACGGACGTGAACGCCGAGATCAGCGGCGCCGTTTCGGCGTGGTGCGCGTTCACGTAGATCGCGGCCTCGCGTAGGGCGCGCGCGAACGCGTCGACCGCCGGGCGGTGGGTCGTGGCCCAGGCCGTCGAGGCAAACCACGCGGTGTAGAGGAAGCGCGGCGCGACGGCCGCGAGCGGGTGCGCGAGGAGCCGCAGTTTCGGGTTGAGCAGCGCGACCTGCACGGCGGGCTCGTTCATCGAACCGGCGTCGATACGGCCCGTCGCGATTGCCTCGACCATGGCGCTGATCGGCAGCTCGACGAATTTCAGCGAGTTCGGATCGCCGCCGTTTTTTTCCATCCACGCGCGGGCGGAGATCGTGTAGATGTCGCCGATGCCGTAGACGCCGAACGTTTTGCCGTTGAGATCGGCAGCCGTCTTCACCGGCGAATCGATGCGCACGAACATCCCGTCGATCGGCGCCGTGCTCGAGTAGAGCCCCGCGGCTGCGACGAGGACGATCGGTAGGCCCTTGGCGTGTACTTGGATCAGCGGCGTGATGCTCGACTTGCCGATTTGGTATGCCCCGCCGGCCACGCCGGCCGTGATCGCGGGACCACTCCGTTCGGGTGAGACCTGGACGTCGAGTCCGTTGCGCTTGAAGAGCCCGCTCTGCACGCCGTAGAGCACGGGCGTAATCGAATCTTCCGGTACGCCGGCAACCGCCAACGTCGTGGGCGTCTGCGCGCCGGCGCCCCGGGGCAGCGCGAGTGCGGCGGCCGTAGCGCCGAGCATCGCACGACGGGAGAAGGTTCGGCTCATGAAGCGGCGGGTTCCGTACCGGCGGCGGCAGCGGCCTGCTCGGCATCTTCGGCCGCAGCCGCGATGGCGACCGTTTCTTCGAACGCGGCTTCGGCTTCTTCGAGAGCCGTAGCAGCGGCCTCGACGGCGCGGCGCGCACGGTTCACGGCCTCTTGCGCGGTAGCGACGGAGGCGGAGCGCAACGCGACTTGCAGCGTCAGCATCGATTTAGCGGCCGCCGCGCGCAGTTCAGCGACGGTCTTACCGTTGGCCGGATATTGCGCGATGCCGCAGCTCGGGGCCAAACGTTCTTCCGTCTTTCCGGCGCGCATCGGCTCGGCGATGCTGGTGCGGAGTTTGGAGGCCAGGGCCAGCGTTTCGAACTTGCTCGTGAGTGCGCGGAAGACGACCATGAACTCGTCGCGCTCGACGCGGCCGACCACGTCTTGCGGGCGCAGACATTCGGCGATGCGCGTGGCCGTCTCGCGGAGCAGATGATCGGTGACCACGCTGCCGTACTCTTCTTTGAGCAGCCCGAAGCCGTCCAAGCCGATGTAGCCGAACGCGACGAGTTCTCCCTCGGCGGCGGCAACGATGGCGGCGTCGGCCGCTTTATCGAGGGCTTGCCGGGTGAGCGCGCCGGTGAGGCGGTCGATATCGGCGGGCGCGGCAGCGGCTGCGGGCTTGGGCTCGGGGGTGGGCGCTTTGTCGGCCATGGGTACGGTGGTTCCCTTTCAAGGGGTCGCGCTCCGTTATAAACGACAACGCGCGCGGGCCGCAAGGGCTCGCGCGCGTTGGTCTGGCTTTACGCCGAGGGGAGGTTAGCGGTACGAACCGCCGCCGCCGCCGCCGCCGCCGCGCGACTGGAAGCAGTCGCGGCAGTAAACCGGCTTATCGCCGCGGGGTTGGAACGGAACGGAAGCCTTGCCGCCGCATTGGCTGCACTTGACTTCGAACATTTCGCGCGGGGCACGATCGCCGCCGCCGCCGCCATATCCGCCGCCGCCGCCCGAGCTGTAGCTCGAACCGCCGCCGCCGCCGGCACCACGCTGCGCCTTACGCGCCGCGCGACAATCGACACAGCGATTGGGCTTGTTGGTGAAGCCCTTCGAGGCAAAAAACTCTTGTTCTCCGGTCGAGAACGTGAAGGGCGCGCTGCAATCAACGCAGTTGAGGGTTTCATCGGTATACATGTGTGGGTCTACATTCTTAGGAAGAGAGCGCTAGATTCATCAACTCGTCATTCCTGGGTTTGCAGACAACGCAACACGACCACTCAGACTCTGTTTGATATCGATCGCCCGGCGCTCCGGTTGATTCGACTCACCCACCATACCACATAAGTCGCCGTCCGTGTCTCTTTTTGGACAGAAAGCAGCGGATAGTGAGCGTCAATTGCCGCTTTGAGGCCCGTCCGGCTCGAGAATATGAGGGGTAATGAGGAAAACGACCTCGTCACGCTGGCGTGCGGTCGCCTTGTTTCTGAAGAACTGCCCGAGGATTGGGATATCCCCAAGAAAGGGCAGTTTGGAGATCGTTTCCGACGAGGTGTCCTCGAAGAGGCCGCCCAGCACGATCGTCTCCCCATCGCGCACCCGCAGAACGGCATCGACCTTGCGGTTGGCGATGATCGGGAAGCTTGCATTGAAGCCGATAATCTCAGAATATTCCGGATGAAATTCTGCGGTAATGCCGCCGTCATCGCCGATCGTCGGCGTTACGCGCAGCTGCACGCCGACGTTCACATTGCTCACGGTTGGAAAGCCCGTCTGTTGATTGACCGTCACGATCGGGTAGCTCTCTCCGACGAGTAACGTCGCTTCCCGATTGTTCAGCGTCGCGATGCGCGGCGTCGCGAGGATCTGCGCGTGACCGTTCTGCACGAGCGCGTTGATCTGGGCGTTGATCGCGATCGTGCTCTTCGTCAGTGCAAAGGGAAATTGCGCGACCGCTCCCGCTCCGAAGCCCGTGCCGCCGAATTGAATGCCGACATTCGAATTGTTATCGAGCGGTTTGACGTCGGTCACGCGCACTTCAAACATCACCTGACGGCCGGGGCCATCGATGCTACCGAGGAGTGCTCGCGCAGTTGTTTGCGATTCCGGGCTGCCGGTTACGACGACGGTGTTAGAGCGATCGTCCGCGACCATGGTTGCGTCAGGGACCGTTCCCTTGAGGGCCTTGACGGCATCCGATGGCTTTGCGTTGCGCAGTGCGATCGCCGTTGAATTAACTACTCCGCCGTAGCGGCGGTTCATTGTTGCTGCATCGCCGACCAGGACGATATTTCCGCTGCGGTGCGTCTGCAAGTCGTACGCTTGTGCAAGCGTGGCGAGCGCCGTATCGGAGTCGACGTCGCGGAGGCGAAACGTAATGCGCCGGGGTTTGACCGACGCGTCGGCGACGATGTTCAGCCCGGATTGTCGCGCGATCAAGCCGATGACGTCGCTGAGGTCGGTATTGCGGGCGTCGATCGATATGGGCACGTTGGCGCCGACGCGTGACGAGGCGAGCCCAAAGAGCAGCAACGCAGCAAGGAAACGATGCGTCACGGTGCGTGACCCGCCGGCTCGAGCGACAAGCGCCGTCCGTTTTTGAGTTGGATGCTATCGTCTTGCATTGCTGCAATCTCCGAACCGTCGAGCGGATCGCCGATCGTGACGAGACGTTCCGATCCGCCGTCCTCGACGATTGCCGTGGGATGCGATCCCGTTGCGATCGCGAGAACACGCGTCACGGACATCGGGACACCACGTGCCGCAACGGCCGCCGCGGGCAACCGCGGCATGCTCGGGGGCAGCATCTTGGGCAACGCCGGTCGCGAATCGTCATCGACGGCAACTCGCGGCGCAAAGGCGTCGCCGGATGGGAGCACCGGCACAAGCGGCGGGCTCGAGAGCGTCGCCGGCTCGATATGGGTTTCGGGCCGGGCTCCGTCAAGCTGCGAGCGCACATCGCTCGGAGTCAAAACGCCGGCTGCAGCGAAACACAGGATCGCGGCGCCGACGACGAGCGGACGTTTAGTGCGGGCGAGTGTCATTGGTCGTTGATTCATCGGCCTCTTGCAGTAGCCGGACGTGGAATGCGGCGTTGAGCTGGGGACGTTCGCCCGGACGCCGATCGGCATCGCGCAACGACGCGAGGGTGATGCGCGCGGCCACATCCCCGTCGTTCACTTCGCGGATGGCGTGGATCACGTCGCGGTAGTGCCCGCGCAGGGTGAGATCGAGCGGCAGCTCGTCAAAGGGCGCTCCCCGAACGGTACGAGCTGCGGTGTAGGTCGGCGGTGCGTCGGAGGCAACGCTCTCTACCGCAACGCCGTCACGCGCTGCAATTTCGGCTACGGCGCGCAAGAAGCGTTCGACCATTGCGGCTTGCCGGTCGCGAACGTGTACGCGTGCGAAGCGCCCCTCCAGTGCCGTGCGCTCCCGCGCAAGTGCCGGAATGCGGCGGGCGAGTTCGAGGCTTCGTACGAGCGTCGCTCGCGACGCGTCGAGTTGAGCGTAGCGATCGGCCACTGTGGTCTCCAGCGGGCGATACACGTAGATATATCCGCCGAGCGCGATGAGGACCGCAGCAAACAGGCTGGGGCGCAGAAGATCGAAGCTCATGGCCGGCGATCCCAGCCGATGACAAAATCAAGAATTCGTCCCGTGCGCCCGGTAGCGGCGATCGACACGAGGCGTGTCGAAGCCGTCTTGTCGATGCTCTGAATTCGGCGGAGCATTGTACCGATCTGATCGACGCGGGTCGAACGTCCATCGATCGTCCAGGTGCCTGCGGCGGCCGCACCGACGCCCGTAAGCCACGTCTGCTCCGGCATCCCGTTGCCGATCTGGGCGATCGTGTTGGTCGCCGCGAGCGCCTCGCGGTGCGCCGCGTCGATGCCGGCGCTCGCAGCTCGCAGTCGTGCCACACGAGCCGTGAGACGTTCGGCGCGAACACGAAGGCCGCTCGCAGCTTCGACCCGTAGCTGCAGCGCCGCGAGTTCGGCATCGAGATCCGCGACACGATGCGTTTCGAACGACCACGTCGCTGCGAGCGCGAGCACCGCGGCTCCGATGACGGCCATCGGTAAGCGCAGTCGATCGGCCAACATGCCTATGGGCGCGTCTCCGAAGTGGCGCTCGAACGGAGATTGCTGGTAGTTGAAGCGGTTCATGATGCGATGCTCCAGAGACTTAAGCCGTAAGCCACCGACCAATCGGGAGCGGCGGCGCGAAGAACGTCGGGCGGTAGCGTATCGGAGAGCTCCGGCGGCAGCGTAGCCGGGCGGACGGCGTACCCGGTGGCGCGTTCGATTGCCGCATCCATACCGGGAACGCGGCTTCCGTTTCCGCAAAGAACGACGTGGCGTATGCCGGTATAGCCGCCCGTGCGCGCCTCGGCAAAACCTTCGCCGAGCGCGGAAATCAATACGTCGCGCTGAGCCTCTCCGGCTCCGCCGAATCCGATACGCCGCTTGCGTTCCTCGGCCGCGGCGGTATCGACGCCGAGTGAGTGCGCGATTCCCTCAGTCAATCGTTCCCCGCCGATCGGAATGCAGACGACGTAGGGAATCGTTCCGCCGAAGATCGTAAGGCGCGTCGTCTCGCTGCCGATATCGATGACGGCATCTGCTTCCGGCTGCGCGCGCTGCAGGGCGAAAGCGGCGTCGTCGATGGCCAACGGATGCAGTCCGGCCCGCTTGGCGTTGATCGATGCAGCAGCTAGTGCCGACCGGCGCGCGATGCCAATGGCCCATCGCTGCTGCACGGTTGTCGGCACCAGGGAGACGGCGGCTTCAGCGACAGCATAGTCGATGAAGCGCGCCGCTTCGAATCGTGCGGCGTTCACGCGTTCCCAACGGGACATCGCCGGAAAATCGGCACTGCAGAGCACGGCATCGGGTGCGGCTAGCGCCAGCACGCATCGGCGTTCGGCGGTATTCAATTCGTCCAGCGCTGCCAGCAGCGCTTCGAGCGGATCGCCATCATGATCGCACGCGGCAACTGCGATCAGTCTTGCGCGGCCGTTTGAATCCCGTTCCATCCGTGCAATGCGCACGCGCCGGCGCCCGACATCGACACCCAGCGGTAGGCTCGCTCTGCGCGCGTTCACGCGCGAAAACCGATCGGCACGAGGAGTGCCACGAACGTGCCGCCGGCGATGAACGGAGCGAAGCGTACGGACGTGCCGGCGGTCGCGCGTTTCGTCGCAAGCAGCCAACTGCCGTAGACGCCGCCGAATACGAACGCGAGCGCGATCGCGGTGACGCCGGTTGAAAAACCGAGTGCCATGCCGAGTCCGGCGCCTAGCTTCACATCGCCGAAACCCAAGCCGCGACCGCCGCTGAGTGCGTGCAAGAAAAGCAGCACGCCGCCGATTCCGCCGGCCCCGGCGATGCCCGACGCAACCGAACCGTCGATTGCAGCCAACGCCAGCGAAGCAGCGAGGATCGTCGCTGTGAGCGGATCGAAAATCGATCCCGTTCGCGCATCTACGACGCCCGCAACGGCGGCGCCGGCGCTCGCGGCTATTGCCGGCGCATGCGCTCCGCCAAGAGCCGCAGCGGTTGCCGCTGCGGCAACGATCGTGGGCAGAACGGGTGGGAGCGAGCCGATCGTTAAGCGGCGCCTCTCAGCCGCGCCGGCGGCGACCCTCCAGCACAAGAGCGTAGCCGCGGCAGCGGCGCAGCCGGCGATCACGGCGTTCATGACAGGTACCGCAACAGCGCTCGGGCGGGGGCGAACGCGGGATCGTCGGCGAGCGCGAGCCGCGCGTACCGCTTCGCCGCGTCGCGATCACCGGAGCGGAGGGCCATTCGCGCAGCAAAGTGTTCGTAGCGCGCGTCGCGCGCGAGCCGGCCCGCACGGTCGAAATCGCGCTCGGCCCTGCGCCACGCGTGTAGCTGCAGTTCGGCAAACGCGCGATCGGCAAACAACGCCGGCTCGGGGGCTGCGCGCAGCGCGCGAGTCGCGACGTCAATGGCAATATGCGCGCTCGAGCGATCGTGTTGTAGCGCCAGATGGAACGCTAGCCGGTCGGCGGCGATGGAGGATCCCGCATCGAGTTGCGTTGCGCGTACGTAGAGCCGGATCGCGGTAGCGACGTCGCCGGTTCGTAGCGCGTCATCGCCCCGGGTTACAACGGCCGCCGCAAGTTGATCGTGGAAGAGGAAGAACGCAAACGCTAAGGCTCCACAGGCTAACGTGAGACGCCGCGAACGTGTCATACCATTAATCCATAATAGGCGCCAAGACCGAGCATCAGCGTTCCCGAAACGACTGACGGAGCCGGCGTTGCATTCCACGTGCGAAACGTCCGTGCGCAGAAAGCCCCCAGCGATCCCACCACAAAGAGCGGTGCGGCATGCCCCAGTGCGAATGCTCCGAGCAACGCCGCTCGTGAGAGCGGGTTTCCATCGAGCGCGGTCATGCCTAGGACGGCGGCCACAACCGGCGTGCAGCAAGGGGATACGACGAATGCCGAGGCCGCGCCCAAGCTGAAAACGGCACTCAAGCGGCGCGGCCGCTCGCTCGCCCGTGGCCTCGTTTGCCGCGAGTGATTGCAGCGCGAAGTTTGCAACAGTGTTGCGAGACCCCCGGTGCCGAGCGCCGCCGCGAGAACGGCGTACACCACGGAAGCGTGGCCGGTAAGTTGCCCGAGTAGCCCGGTGCCGAAGCCGAGCGCCGTGTATGCCGCGAGCATGCCGCCCACGAAGGTAGCGACGGTTAACGCGCGGCGCTCCTCACCCAAGAGTGCGGCAACGGCGACATATCGCGGGGCAACGCACGGACCGAGGCTGGTGACGACTCCAGCAAGCGCGACGACCGGCAGCCGCGCTGCGTCGCCGCGGACGATCGCATCGACGCTCAACGCAACGGGATCGATCATTGCGCCTGCATGCCGGTGCCGGACGTATACGTGATCGTCGTCGAGGTGCACGCCGGTCCGCACACTGAGCCGTCGGTGGTTCCCGCCTTCTGCAGTTTTGCCAGCGTCGATCCAACGTGCGTGCCGGGACACGTGATGACGTAGGATGGCGGGGCGCCGCCGCTCTGCGGCGTGACCTTCACCGTGTAAAATTGCGTGAGATCCTGCGCCGCCGCATCCTTTGGTGTATTGTTGAGATAGACGGTGCCGGCCGCGTTTGTGAAGTCGGCCGGATCGGCGTTAAAGTTCGCTTGTCCGTTGGGTTCGTAGGTTTGTTCGTCGGCATAGACGAGTTCGAGAGCGGTAGCGATCGACCGCAGGTTCGACTCGCAAGCCGAGGTTTGCGCCTGCGCTCGTGCGTTCACGAAGTTAGGAATCAGGATGCCGGCGAGAATCGCGATGATCGCAACGACGATCATCAACTCGATGAGCGTAAAACCCCGTTCCCCAGCGCGCTGCACGATCGCATACCTCCAAACCGGCCAGTAATTGTGATCGCAATAGTGCCCGCAAGTAACGGAATTATGCTTCGATGATATCCTTTACGATTTCCGTAGCCGAGGCAAGAATCTTTGAGGATACCTTGCCGACGACTCGCGCGCGCCGTGCGCGCCAATCGAAGGATTTCAACTGATGCATCATCACGACGCCTTTGACGGTTCCGTCCGATGGTAAAGGCACTTCGAAAGCGTGTCCCTTCGGTTTTGTCGTGACCGGTGCGACGAACGCTAAGCCAAAAACGTCATTGAATGCCGCCGGCGAGAGGACGAGAGCCGGCCGTCGCTTCATCTGTTCCGTGCCCGTTTGCGGGTCGAAGTCCAATACGACGATGTCGCCGCGGTCCGGAACCTTCAATCAAGTAACTCGGAACCGACCGCGCGGCCTGCGCCGGCTTCGGTTTCGCGTTCAAAAACAGTGGCTAATCTGGCCGCAAGGCGACTACGTTTTGGCCGCTCGATGATCACGCCGTCATCGACGGTACGAAGCGTGACCCGGTCGCCATCTCGAAGATCGAGATCGCGCGCGATTCCGATCGGGAGCCGAACCGTTAGGCTGTTACCATATCGCGCTATCTTCGATTCAATGGTCATGTGTACACAATAATATACACGTCGCTGGTCACTCTCGTCAAGATTCTGAAGAGAATTACGCGACGTTCTTCGAGAGCTTCCCGAGAGCGCGGGAGAGGAGCTTGGAGACCTGGCTTTGCGAGAGGCCGAGCATGCGCGCAACTTCTGCTTGTGAGAGGCCGGCGCCGAAGGTGCCGAGCACGATGGCGCGCTCGCGCTCGTGAAGTTGATCTACTGCGATATTGAGCGTGAGGCGGTCGTCGAGCGAGGGACCGCGAGCCGGTATGTGCAGCGCGTCGAATCGGCCATCGCGGAGTTCGCCTTCGCTCGAGTGGCCCCGGCGCAAGCTTTGCAGCTGCGCGAGGACGGCGAGGCTCACGTCAAGCGCGCGTGAGAGTTGTAGTGGGGTCGGCTCGGCGTGTTGTTGCGCCGCGATCGCCTCCCAAGCGGCCACATAGCGGCGGTCGATCGAACGGAGCCAGCGCGGAATACGAATGGCGTGTTCGCAGTCGCGAATGTAGTGCATGAGTTCGCCAACGATGACGATCCAGACATATGCTTCGAACGGCGTCGTGCGTTCGACGACGAAGGAATTTGTTGCCTTTATCAGCCCGATCGCTGCGACTTGCTCCAAGTCGGCGGGATCGCTGGACGGCCGCCTAAACTTGCGTGCTGCGCGTTTGCAGAGGTACATGTGGGCCGCTATCAGTGCGTCGCGGTTTTCGCGCGAGCGGTCGCTGAGATAGGCATCGATGGCCATTTGGCGGTCGTTCATTGTGACACACTGCCGATCAAGCTGTAGAGCGGAATGAAGACGGAGTAAACGATAAGGCCGACGATCACGCCGAGTACGCCGATAAGGGCAGGCTCGATGACCGCACCGAGGGTAGCGATTGCGGCGGCGACGTCGGATTCGAAATATTCGGCGGCTTTGGGAAGCAGTACGTCGAGCATCCCCGTCTCCTCGCCGACGCCGACGAGGGCGATCAGCATCGGGTCGAAGATTCCGGTTGCCGCGAGTGGGGGAGTGAGCGCCTCACCTTCGCGTAGCGCGATCGCCACGCCGGAGAGCGCCGCGGCATGAACCGGACTGCCGGTTACGGGAAGCACCACTTCCAGGGCGGCGCTCAGTTCGATACCGGAGTGAACGAGCGTACCTAGCATCCGTGCGAACCGAGCCACGATCGTCTTGCGCAAGAGCGCGCCGACTACCGGAACGTTTAGACGAAATCGATCGAACGCGAGCCGTCCCGCGCGCGTACGGACGGTCGCCACGGCGCCGGCGGCGATGCACGCCGCTACGCTCATAGCAATCGCCGGCGATGAGGGTTGCGAGGCTACATCGCCGATAGCGATCAGGACGCGGGTAGAAAGCGGCAACGGGACGTGAAACGACGCGAACAGCGTTGAGAACATCGGCACGACGCGGACGATGAGAAAGGTCACGAGCGCGAGCGAGGCGCCGAGCACGGTCGCTGGATACGCGAGCGCTGCAACCACGCTCTTGCGCAACGCGTAGTCGCGTTCGAGAAAGGCCGCGATTCGCTCGAGCACGTCGTCGAGGATGCCGCCCGCTTCACCGGCGGCGACCATCGCGACGATGAGCGGCGCAAAAACGCGGGGGCGCCGCGCAAACGCCGTGCTGAGCGGATCGCCGCGTTCGATGTCAGCCAAAACGCCCCGCAGAGCCGTGGTGAACGCCGGGCTCTGACAGCGTTCGATGGCTACATCGAGGCCGCGGCGCATTGGAACGCCGGAACGTACCAGCGTCGCAAACGAACGGAAGAAGGCGACGCGAGCGCGGCCGGTACCCGGTCCGCCTCGCGGCCAGCGGAGTTCGCGATTCCAGGGACGTTTCGGCTCGACGGCGGTGACGAATAGCGCGCGACGTCGCAGGCCTGCGACGGCAGCATCGGCGTCGGTGGCATGTATCCAGCCCCGTAGAACGGCGCCCCCGGCGGTGCGCGCGGTATAGCGGAAGTCCATCAGCCGGCGACGCGCTCGAGGTCGCGAACTTCGCCCGGCCGGTTTGCCGCCTGGCGCGCGGTGTCGATCGAAATCGTTCCGCGAACGACCAAGTCGGATAGCGACGTTTCGAGCGTCCGCATCCCGGCGGCGCGACCCGTGCTAATTGCGTTGCGTAATTGGTGGGTCTTGCCTTCGCGGATCATCGCACGTACGGCGTCCGTGCCGATGAGAATTTCGCTTGCCGCAACTCGTCCGTCACCGTTCTTGCGCGGCACGAGCCGGAGTGAAACGATGGCCAGCAGCGTGGAGGCGAGTTGCGTACGGACCTGACTCTGCCCGTCGCTTGAAAATGCATCGATGATGCGATCGACGGTTTGTGCGGCATCGATCGTGTGCAGCGTTGAGAGAACGAGGTGACCGGTTTCGGCCGCCGAGAGGACCGACTCCATCGTCGTGCGATCGCGCATTTCCCCAACGAGAATCACATCCGGATCTGCCCGCATAAAGCCATGGATCGCGTTCGCATAGCCGGCGGCATCGCGGCCGATTTCGCAATGTGCGATGACCGACCGGATGGAGGCGTGGACGTATTCGACGGGATCCTCGATGGTTACGACGACGCGCTCGGCTGTGCGATTGAGTCGATCGAGCAGTGCGGCAAGCGCCGTGGTCTTGCCGCTGCCGGTGGGTCCAGTAAAGACGATTAGGCCGGTCGTCCGCGTTACGAACGTGCTTACGATCGCCGGTAATGCAAGTGAGTCGAGCTCCGGAATTTCGGCCGCGAGAAAGCGAAACGCGAGCCGGAGGCCGCTCATCGTTGCATATGCGTGCAGCCGGTACGGGGCGCCGGCTCCTTCGCGCCGCGCGACATCGACCGCGCCGGTCAGTTTCCAGCGTTGCCGGAGCTCCGCGGTTAGCACGCTCGCAAGAAATGATTCCAGCGTCTCCCCTCCGAGGGCCGGTACATCGAGCGTCGTCACGCGGCCGTTGATGCGCAGCGTGGGCGCGTCGCCCGCACCCGCGTGCAGATCGGTGGCGCCGCGTCCTCGTGCGAGCGTGATGAGCTCGACCAGCCGGACGACATCCACGCTCATCGCACCCACCATCCGACGACGCGTTCGATCTCGGTGAAACTGGTGGTGCCGGCGACGATTTTGGCGGCGGCGTCGGCATAGAGCGAACGATGGCCGCGTTCCGCGGCGATGTGCGCCAGCGTGGCGCTCGAAACGCCGGACGCGATGGATTCCCGGATTGCGTCGTCGACTTCCAGTACCTCGAAGACGCCGGTACGGCCGGAATATCCGGTTCCGTCGCACACGTGGCAGGCCGACGCGACGAACCATTTTGCGATCGCCGGTGAGAACGTGGAACGCAGGTGCGCCGGAACGGGTTCGGATTCGCGGCAGGCCGTGCAAAGTTTGCGCACGAGCCGTTGCGCCACCACCGCCGTGAGCGCTGCGGCCAGCGAGTGCCGTTCGACGCCCAATTCGATCAGCCGATCGATCGTGCGCGGTGCATCGTTGCTATGCACGGTCGCGAACACGGTTTGCCCGGCGAGGGCTGCCGAAACGCCGACGGCAGCGGTTTCGGAATCTCGCATTTCGCCGATCATGATGACGTCGGGGTCCTGGCGCACGAACGAGCGGAGCGCTACGGGAAACGTCAGGCCCGCCCGAACGTTCACTTGAAGCTGCGACGTCTCTGCCATTCGATTTTCAATCGGATCTTCGACGGTGCACACGTTGCGCGAACTCCGATCGAGTTCGGCGATCGATGCGTACAGCGTCGTGGTTTTCCCGCTACCTGTGGGCCCGCTGACGACGACAAAGCCCCACGGCGCGTGCGCGACGCGGCGATACGAAGCGATTGCATCCGTATCCATGCCGAGTGCATCGAGTTGCGGCAGCGTTACGTGGTGGTCGAGCAGCCGAATGACAAGCTTCTCGCCGTCGATCGTCGGAATCGACGAGACGCGCGCATCGACGCGCCGGCCGTCGACCACGACGGAGTACCGCCCATCTTGGGGCAAGCGCCGATTGGATATGTCTAAGCCGGCCAGCAATTTTATGCGGCTCACGAAGGGCGCGAACAAATCGCGGCCGAGTGGTTCGCCCGGGCGTAAGAGGCCGTCGATGCGCAGGCGCGTTCGCCCGGCTCCGTCGGTGGCCGGCTCGACGTGCAGATCGCTGGCGCGAGCGGCAATGGCCCGGCGCAAGCTCGCATCGACCGCGCGCGCGACGGGTGCCGGGACCTCGGACGACGCGGAAGCCTCCGCCGCTAGAACAGAGGGTCGTAAGAGAGCCATTTCACGCGTAGTATCGCGCCGCCAAAGACCCGCCTGATATTCCTCGATAGGGTTATGCCAATAAACTGGCATATGCCCGGACAACCATGACGAGCTTTACCGACTACCTCACGATCAACACCAAAGAGCGCTACGAGATCCGCGACATCACGGACGAGGTCGAGCGCGTTCGGGCAAAGGGGAATCTGCGCGAAGGGTTCGTTCTGGTGAGCACGATGCACGTTACGTCGAGCATTTTCGTCAACGACCATGAGAGCGGGCTCTATGCCGATATCATGAAGTGGCTCGAAGAGCTCGCGCCATTCGGGCAAGACTACCAGCACCACCTTACCGGCGAGGACAATGCCGACGCGCACCTCAAGCGGATGATCTTAGGTCATCAGGTGCTCGTGCCGGTTACGAACGGTAAGCTCGACCTCGGGCCGTGGGAACGCGTACACTACGGTGAGTTCGATGGCCGGCGCAACAAACGCGTGCTGCTCAAAGCGTTCGGGTTACCCTAACGCTGCGCTGACGGCTTCGCCTTCACCGAGGCGGGCGCCGGCGCTCATTTCAGCGGCCAGGTCGGCGGTCGGCAATGCCCGCGCAGCCGCTCGAGCGCACGCCCGTACGCGATCGCTTCGCTCTGGTCGGCCTGACGCGGGACGTGCAGTGTTCGCTATGCCCTAAGGACAACCTTACTTAACGTTGCGATGTCCAGGCCGACATCGAGGACGCGCACGCTATGCGTTAGGGCGCCGCTTGAGATCAAATCCACCCCGGTTTCGGCGACGGCACGCACGCTGGATTCATCGATGCGGCCGGATGACTCGAGCAATGCGCGGCCGGCCGTGCGGAGGACCGCGGCGCGGGTTTGATCGATCGAGAAGTTGTCCAGCAGAATGATGTCGGCGTGCGCGGCCAGCGCTTCATCGAGCTGTTCGAGCGAATCGACTTCCACTTCGATCTTCACGAGGTGACCGGCGTAGGCGCGCGCGGCTTCGATGGCCGGACGGATGCCGCCGGCAATCGCGACGTGGTTGTCTTTGATGAGGATCGCATCGTCTAAGCCGAAGCGGTGATTGTGACCGCCGCCGTGCCGGACGGCCGCCTTTTCAAGGGCGCGCATACCGGGTGTGGTCTTGCGGGTGTCGATGATAGCGGCCGGTGTACCCGCGACGGCTTGCACGAGGCGATCCGTTGCCGTAGCCACACCGGATAGGTGGCCAAGAAGATTGAGCGCGGTGCGCTCGGCGGCCAGGATGGCGCGCAGCGGTCCGCTGACGCGCGCGATCGGTGTGCCCGGTTCGATGCGGTCGCCGTCGGCGGCGTGAAAGAGTACCGAGACGCGTTCGTCGACCAGGGTGAACGTGCGCGCGAACGGCTCGAGACCGGAGACGATTCCCGCCGCCCGGCCGACCGCGTCGGCGTGGCCGAGTAGCGTGGCCGGCACGATGGCGTCCGTCGTGATATCGCCGGCGCGGCCGAGATCTTCGCGCAGCGCTTCGCGCAGAAACGGTTCGTAGAGCAGCGGGATCATAGCGCGATCATCGCTTCGAGCGCGCGTCGTGCGCGGATGCGTATTGGTTCATCGACGAGGACCTCATCTTGAAGCGTTTCGAGCGAACACAGAATCTTGGGCAAGGTGGTGCGTTTCATATGCGGGCAGAGGTTACACGGGCGCACGAATTCGACGTTGGGAAAATTGACGGCGACGTTGTCGCTCATCGAACACTCGGTGAGCATCACGACGCGGCGATCCTGATGATCGCGAACGAAATCGATCATCGCCGCAGTCGAGCCGGCGAAATCTGCAGCGGCGATGACGTCGGGCGGGCACTCGGGATGCGCGATCACGACGACGCCGTCATCGCCTTCGCGTAGTTGCTCCACGTCGATCGCGCGAAAGCGCTCGTGCACTTCGCAGTGGCCGTGCCAGGGAATGATCTCTACCTTGGTGTTCGACGCCACGTAGTTCGCTAGAAACTCATCCGGCAGAAGAAGCACGCGTGGCACGCCGAGCGATTCGACGACGGCGACCGCGTTTGACGACGTGCAGCAGATGTCCGATTCCGCCTTGACCGCTGCGCTCGTGTTCACGTACGTCACGACCGGTACGCCGGGGTAGCGTTCGCGCAACGCGCGCACGTCGGCGGCGGTGATCGATTCGGCGAGCGAACAGCCGGCCCGGGCATCGGGCACGATCACGGTGCGCGTCGGGTTGAGGATCTTCGCCGTCTCGCCCATGAAGTGAACGCCACAGACGACGATCACGTCGGCGTCGACGCGGGCTGCTTCGCGGGCGAGTTGGAGTGAATCGCCGACGATGTCGGCGACGCCGTGGAANNTTGAGGCGGTTGATCGCGTCGATCGTGGGGGCGAAGATATCCCACTCTACGGGGGTGAGCAGATCGAGCATGGGTCGACTTTCGGGGGCTAGCGACCCTTATTCTAATACTGAGAAAAAGAAATTACGGCGACTTTTGTCGTTATTTGCCTCCCGAGCGCTCGATCGCGCTTTCGATCTCGCCAATGGGCGCGACCGTGGGCTTGGTCGCCGGCGCGTCAAGCTTGGGCGCTTTGGGTTCACGCGCGATGGCTGCGGCGATTTCGCCGATCGGTTCGTCTGCCTTGGTCTGCGGTTTTGTGCCGCTCTCGTCTCGTATGCTCATGTTTGGGGTGTACCCAATCGTCCAGCGTGCCTTACCGGATGCCGATTCCCGGGTCGGGGCGCTCGGCCAGCACATCCGGGCGGAAACGGTAAGTTTCCGCGGGCCGGCCGGATGTGCGCCGTTGCGCGCCGGTTCGCTCCACGATGCCGCTCTCGGCGACGAGGCGCCGGAAGTTGGGTGCGTGGAGTTCCATGCCGGCCAGGGCTTCGACCGTGCTTTGCAGTTCGGAGAGCGTGAACGCTTCGCCGATAAGTTCGAACACGACGGGACGATACTTGATCTTGCCGCGCAGGCGGCCGATTGCGGTCGCGAGGATGCGCCGGTGATCGAGGTCCATCGCTTCGCCCAGCGTCGCGATCGCGTCGGCGCCCCCGGACGTCGTGCTGAGTTCGTAGAGACACTCGTAGCGCTCGAGCACCGCTTCGTTGTTCCACGGCGCGCCGTCGAGACCGAACGCAACGCGCGCGCGAAAGGCGCGTCCTGCGTCGTCGCGCGCGGCAGCCGTCCAGCGGCGAAGCAACGGAACGATTATGCGATCGAGGATCTCGGGCCGGCTGCCACGCGCATCCTCCCAAGGGAAGAAGCGATACCAATCGTGCCAGGCGCCGCCCAGCGCTGCGCAATTGACGTCGTCGATGCCCGTCAGGGCCAAGTACCCGACGCTTACGAAACGCGGGCCGCCCGCGACTTCGCGCGGATCGCGATGACGATCGCCGAACGTGTAGAGCTGCTCGAGATAGCCTTCGCGCAAGCCCGCCTGATCGCTTAACACGCGGCGTGCGGCGAGTTCGAGCGTGCGGTCGAGCGCCGGTGCGAAGGCGCCGCTGGGCAATCGCGGGCGTCCATCGGTTGCAAACGTGAGCACCTGCGGCCGCTCGTCGCACACGCCCACGACGACCGCGTCGATGCCGAGCCGCGCCGGTATTTCTTCGGCCATCGCTACGCGGTCACGACGACGCCGATTGCGGCGATCGTCATGAGCACGATCGTGATGATGAGCCAAATGCGCGAGGCGCGGCCGTTGGTCCATTTGCCCATGAGGTCTTTCCGGTTCGACGTCAGGAGCACGCCGATAAGCAGCGGGATCGCAACGAAACCGTTCACGACGGCGGACACAAAGAGCGCCCAGACGGCATCGAGGCGCAGGATGTCGGCGAGCACGCCGAGCGCGATCCCGAGCGCGATGACGGTGTAAAACGGAACGGCGGAACGCGGCTTGGCATCGAGGCTCCCGGTCCAGTCGAATGCTTCGGCGAGCGTGAACGCCGACGATCCGGCCAGCACCGGTACCGCAAGCAAACCGGCGCCGACGACGCCGAGTGCAAAGAGCAGTTCCGCCCACGGTCCCGCGAGGGGCCGCAACGCGCGCGCTGCATCGGCAACGCTGTTGATCGTGATGTGCTGGCGGAAGAGCGTCGCCGCGCTGATCAGGACGATAAACCAGCTGATGATGTTGGAGTAGAGCATGCCTGTGACGACGTCGGAACGGGCGCGTGAAATCTCCGCTTTGGTCGCGCCGCGCCGCTGATGGACGGTAACGCGGCCAATCGAACGATCTTCCTCGACTTCGAGTGCAGCCTGCCACACGAACAGGTACGGCGTGATCGTCGTTCCGAGAAAGCCCACGAACGTGGCCATCCACATCTTGTCGAGACGAATCTCCGGTAAGACGGTGTGTCGCAGCGCCTCGAGCCAATTCACCCCCACGACGAACGCGCTGATGACGTACGCGAAGAGCGTGAGGCAGAGCCACTTCACGATATTCGCAAAGAGCCGGTACGATGAAAACACCTCGACGAAGATCAGCAACAGGCCGAAGGCCACGGCCCAAACGCCCGACGGAATCCGCGTCACCAGTTCGGCCGACGACGACATGCCGGCGATGTCGGCGGCAATGTTGAGCGTATTAGCCGCAACGACGAGCACGACGAGCGTGCGCAGCATCCATATCGGCATCACGCGGCGCATCGCGGCGATGAGCCCCGTGCCGGTGACCATGCCGATGCGCGCGCATGCTTCTTGGACCGCGATCATCATCGGAACCGTGATCAACGCGACCCAGAGCAGCCCGTAGCCGAGACTCGCACCGGCAATCGAGTAGGTGGCGATTCCGGACGGATCGTCGTCGGCAGCGCCGGTGATGATACCCGGACCGACGTTTTTCGCGCAGTACTCGAGGCCGTTGCGGCAGACGCTGATGAACGAGCGGCCTTGGGGGACGGGTTTCATTCCGTCATCGAGCGCGTTTCACGTCATCCGGATTGACGATCGGTGCGGCGTTTCCCCACGACGTGCGCTCGTGATCGATGATCGCGGCGATATCGTTGTCGCTCAACTGCGCGAACGGCGGCATCTGGCTCACATACGGAGTGCCTTTGATCTTCGCACCGTGAAGACCGTGCAGCACGATGCCGATCTGCGTTTTCGGATCCGCGGCGTCGACGACTGGATCGGCGGCCAGCGGCGGGAACGCGCCGGGAACGCCGGCCCCCGTTGCGCCGTGACACGCGGAGCAGTTGGCAGTGTAGAGGTTGGCTCCGGACGCTGCGTAATCGAAGCCCGCGACCGTGCCTCCTCCGCTATCGTGTACGCTTTTGGTGGTTCGCATCGGCGCATTGGCCGCGGCCACGGGATCTTTCGCGGCGCTCAGGGCGAACGCGGCGGGTTCTTGAAATTGCGTCAAGCCATACCAGCCGGCCCAGGCGGAGATGAGCGCGATCATCACCCACGTCCAGACGGGAATCGGCCCGCTCGACTCGGCCCGCACCGGATCGAACGGTTCGCTTGCGCTAAACGCGTTGAGGTCGATCGTGACGCTGCCGCTGACGCGCTCGTGCGCGCGCAAACCCGTGATAGTGATGCCCGGCCCGTTCTGTACCTGAAACGGAATCGAGCGGACGCCGACCAAACCGAGGCCGTCGCGCGCGCGTACGTGCAAAACGTGCGGACCATCCGGAAGCGATGTCGTATCGAGCGTACACACTGCAGGCGGCCGGTACGTGGCGAACGGCGTGGTCTCGTCGTCCATCGTAAGCGTGATTTCAGCCACGGCATCGCTGCCGGCGGTCGCGTGCGGCGCGTCCACTACCGGTCGTCCTTGAAGATCAGCAGCTTCGGATGCGCGCCGTCGGTCTCGCCGGGCCGGAACGTGGTGCGCACGGCCACCACGAACGTGTACAGCGTTGCGATCGCGCCGGCGATCACGACGATCGTGCCGAGCAAGTCGCCGCCGGCCGGCGGACCCATCTGCATTTCGTTCACGGCGCGGGCGACGGCAGCGCCGCTTGTTTGAGTGACACGAGATAGGCAACGAGATCTTGCTCGTCGGCCGTTGCGACGATCACTTTCCCCGGCGGCGCGTAGGCGGCCGGCACGTTGACGACGACATCGCCCGGATCGGCCTTGTCTTTCACCACGAAGAGCCAGGGATACGGCGGCATGATCGAACCGGTGACGAGCGATCGCGGCTGATAGAGGTGAATCGAGTGCCATACGTCACTCGGTTGGCGCACGCCGATGTTCGAGAGGTCAGGCCCCGTGCGCTCCGTTCCGAGCAGTTGCGGCGTGGAGTAGGTGTAGTCGCCGGCCACCGACGCACGGCCCCAGACGCGATCCTGCGCGAGCGGGCGCACGAATTGCGTGTGGCAATACGAACAGCCCTCGCCGACGTACACCGCGCGCCCGCGTGCTTGGGCTGCATCCAGAGGCACGACGCCCCGGCCGGCCGGTGACTTTGAGAGGACGGTACCCGGGATCACGCCGATCAGGATCGCGAGCGTCGCGTATATCGCCGCTGCGCTGAAAACGAGCACGCCCACGTGATCCATGCCCTTGCGCATTATACGGGCTCGGGTTCCGCGCGGCCGGCGGTCATTTTCCAGACGTTCACCGCAAAAATCACGTGGGCGATAAGCATCATCGTTCCCGATATCGCGCGCGCGCTCCAGTAGGGCGCCGCTGCTTCAACCGATGCGATGAACGGATCTCCGTTGGCCCAGGTGATACCTTGCACCGTACCGGCGATCGATAAGACGATCACGTAGATCGTCACGCCCAAGAACGCCATCCAGAAGTGCAGCCCCACGAGGAGAAGGGCGGGCCGTTTGCCGGTTGCCATCGGCAGCAGCGCGTAGATGCCGCCCCACGTGAGGAACGTGATGAAGCCGTACATCGTCAAGTGCGAGTGGCCGACCGTAAAGTTGGTCATGTGCCAGAGCGCTTGCAGGCTGCGAAATGCCTCGAGCGTGCCTTGCGTCGAGCCGATGAAATAGTACAGGATACCGACGAAAAAGAACGGCAGTGCGTACGAGCGGCGGATGATCGCCCAGCGGCCCCTCATCGTGAGGAAGAAGTTGCCGGAGCCGGCCCACACGGGCACGAGCATGCCCACGCTGAACACGATCGCGAGCGTCTGGAACCACCACGGCAGCGGGGAGAACTCGTAATGATGCGCGCCGATGATCGGGTAGAAGACGAGGTTCGTCCAGAACCCGAGCACGCCGAGGGCGTAGGAATAGATCGGCCGGTTCAACAGCTTCGGCAACGCGTAATACGTCATGCCGAGCGCGAGAAACGTAAACCACATGCCCACCGCGTTGTGCATGTAGAACCCTTGCACGGCCACTTCGCCCAGGCCGTACTGATAGAACGGAATCGCCGCCGTTATGCCGAGGATCGTGGTGAAGATGAAGGCGCCGATCGTGTACCAGTTCGAGATATAGATGTCTTGGCCGGTGCGCGCCATCACGGTTGCCACGGTCACGATGCCGCTAAGCACGACCGCCAGTAAGAAGATGCAGGCGACCCACCACACCCACTCGCGATATTCTTGGCTGCCGTTGCTGATGCCGAGGTCGAGCGTGATCGTGCCGAGCGCGGCGGCGAGGTTGAAACACCAGAGCGCCGCCCACGCCAATTTGCGCTGCTGCAGTTGCACGCCTGACGTTCGCGCGGCCACGTAGAATGCGAGCCCGGTCAGCGCGACCGATGCCCAACCGTAAAACGTGCCGTTGGTATGAATCGCGCGCAGCCGCCCGAACGAGAGCAGCGGATTCGCGGCGAGGTCGGGATAGGTGAACTTGAAGCTGAGGAGCAGGCCGACAGCGGTCGTGAGCAACAGCCAAAACGTGGCCGTGATCGTAAACGCGCTGAAGATGCGCACGCTATCGATCGCGGCTTCCGATTCAGCCGTCAGCTGACGATGAACACCCGCCGTCGTGGTCGTCATCGTCCCCCTCTTATGACGCGAACGGCCCGCTCCCCGTTACCGCCCCACGGTTTGGTCGAGAAAATCGAGCTGCGCGGTGCGAAACCCGTTTCCGGTTGAGAGGGTATCTCCGAAGATAATGAATGTATCTCCGGCAACGGTGTAGGCCGGCCACGCGTTCGTGCCGGGCGGATTCGGATTGCCCGTCTTCGCGAACTGCGTCCACATCGTTTCCATCGTCTCGGAGAGCTGCTTGTCGGTCGCATCGAACGCGGGGCCCGGAAGGCCCAGCCCGTTGACCGTGGGCGTACCGAACACGTAGGGTAACTCATCGGTGTGCCCCGGCAGTTTGCCTGCCCGGGCGCGGGTGAAGAGATAGCGGTAGACGGGCTGCTCGCGCTTTGCCATCGCGATCGCCATTTTCCGCACGCCGGTGTTGATGTCCATGTCGCCGACGATCGTCGACTCGGCGGCGAGCGCGCCCGGATCGTCGCTCGCGGGGTAGAATAAACGCGCTTGCATGGCAGCTATGCCGAACCGTTTTTGCAGCGCTGCGTCATACATCGCCAGCGTTTTCACCGGCACGCCGCGCGCGAAGAACGAGCCTTCGTTGACGTTGTTGCCGACGATGATCGGGACGATCGCTTCGTTGCCGGCGGCATAGGTCGCGCGTTCGTCGGGCAGCACCACGTTATCGGCGATCGGTCCGAGGACGATCGGCAAGTCCGTGCGCGTGTCGGGATCGAGCGCCGGAATGCGCTTGATCAGATCTGCCGTGGACATCGCGCGCAGGTTGGCGAGCGTCGCACCGGCAGCCAGCGTTACACCGGCACGCTCCGCGGCCGGCAAACCGATTTCGGGACGGAACACGGGCGCGCTGCCCATGATCGCGCGCACGAATAAATTGCGCGCGCGCGGCATGGTCATCAGGGCGGATACGGAGCCGGCGCCGGCCGATTCACCGAAGATCGTTACGTTGCGCGGGTCGCCGCCAAAAGCGGCAGCATTTGCTTGCACCCACTGCAGCGCTGCGACCTGATCGAGGATGCCGTAGTTGCCCGACGTGCGTTCGGGTGATTCGGCCGTCAGTGCCGGGTGCGCGAGAAAGCCGAAAACATTGAGGCGATAGTTCACGGTAACGATCACGACGCCGTGGCGCGCGAGCGAGGTGCCGTCGTATACCGGATAGTTCGTGGCGCCGACCGCGTAGCCGCCGCCATAGATCCACACCATCACCGGCAGGTGCGCCCCGGCGCCGGCCGGCGTCCACACGTTGAGCGTAAGGCAATCTTCGCTCGTAGGCGTTCCGGGCGGTGCGGGTTGCGCGCATTCGGGTCCGAAGGCGGTGGCATCGCGCACGCCGCTCCACGGCACGGCCGGCTGCGGCGCTTTCCAGCGCAGCGGACCGACCGGTGCGGCCGCAAACGGGATTCCCTTGAACGAACGGACGTCGCCGCCCGTCCCCGCAACGGTGCCGGCCGTCGTTTGAGCCGTAACCGATGGTCCGTCAGCCGCGCGGGCGGCGCCCAGCGACACGGCGAGGGCAACGCCAAGCGTCGAAGCGGCAATACGAAAAGCGCGATTCATGTTTGCGGCCTAGCGTGCGGGTGCTGGAAATTCCTTTCATGAAGTTGGGCTGGGATGAAGCCGATGAATCTTTCCAACAAGCCGCCGCGGAAGCCCCAGGCGGAGCTCGACGGTATCGTGTTTTTGCCGCGCTCGATCGACAAGGTGTGCGCCACACTGCCGGGCGGCGATCCCGGTCCATATAACATTCCAGGATTCACGCAGATGATGCTCGAGAAACTCGGTATCACCGTGGAAGCGTTTACGCTGGCGGTTGCAGCCGCCGATGCGGACGCCGACGTCGCTGCGTTCGTGCGCGCCAATTCCACCCAAGCGAAGATCGATGAGTGGAACGGCTGGGCGAAAACGCGCCAACCGCGCGGTGGCGACCGCGTCGCCGCGCTGGAGATCTACCCATGGCTCGGCGAGCGGCCCGACCTGATCATCGGGCTCGATGTCCTCGAAGAAGACGACAAGCGGTATTTCGCCGGTCGCGGCTGACGGATTAGGTCGGTGCGGTAACCGGCGCCGCGGTGTCCAGCGGCGCCGCGCTTGCTGATGGCGTAGCTTCCGGAACGATCGTTGGTGTTGGTGTCGGCGACGGCGTTGGAGTCGGCGGCGGCACGCAGGCTTGCGGAATGATCTGAACGCGCAATCCCTTCGCGATCGTTGTTTCTACGGGGCCCGGTGACGGTGTTGGACTCGGGTCCGCCGTCGGCGGCGGCGACGGCGCATCGGTTGCGAGCGCATCGGCGGCCGCACTCGGCGGATCCGTGGGCGCGGGCGACGGCACCGGCGTCGCACACGGCAGCGCCGGCGCATAATAGTGCTCGGTGAAACCGATCGCGAGATCGCGCTTGAGCAGTTTCCCAAAATATGTCGCCGGGAATTGTTGCACGAGCCGGTTGAGATAGATCCACGCGCGATCTTGATTCGCTTTGACCCAGATCTTCCGCTCGACTTGCGTCGCTAGGAAGTACGTCCTGGCAAGTTGCGGGTCGCGCGGATATTTATTGGCCCATGCGTCGAGCGCTTCTTCGGCGAAGGCCACTCTGTTGATGATGCCGGGGTCCGTCGTGTGATCGCCGGATGAAATCGCCGAATCGCGGAACGTGTTGTTCATGCCGAGATAGCTTATTTTGGCCCGGCCGAAGTACTCATCCGCCGGCGCCGAGTTCTTGAAGCGCTCGAGCAATTGCTGCTGAAAGTGGCTGAGTTTCGGCGCCGGCGCGGGGGCTGCACTCGCCGCAATAGCGGTGATGCACAGCGCGCCAAATAGCCCGGGGATCGGCGATTTCACGTCACTGCATTTTTCGGGCGCGGGCCGCGCGTCCTAGCGCGCAAGCAGGCCGCGACTTGCTTGAACGGGTGCGTTCGCGGGTATGACGTGGCCATGGATAACAGCGAATCATCGATCGAGCGCATCGTCGAGAGTGCGCTCGAATTGCGCGCCGTATTGATCGCTTCGGCCGACCGCGTCCATCCCAATAATCTCGCCGAAGACGGTGCTACCACGGTGCAAGCCGCCCTGCTCGATCTGCGCGACGTGATCGACGCATTTCTCAAGCAGAACGATCCCGACAACGAGATCACGGGCTGGGCGAGCACCGAATAACCGTGCGGCCGAAACCGCTAGGCGATCATCGTTGCTCCACCATCGACGACGATGTCTTCCATCGTGATGTGACCGGCTTGGTCGGATAGAAGAAAGAGCACCGTCGATGCGGTGTCCTCGGGCCGTCCGGCTTTGCCCAGCGGAATCGGTGCGCGGAAGATCGCCGGATCACCGGCGGCATGGTGGGCGTGAAAGCGCGCTTCGTCGCCGCCGAATCGCTCGAGCGCCGGCGGCGTCGATGTGACGCCGGGATGCACGACGTTGCAGCGGATTCCATACGGCGCCAGTTCGAGGCCGAAGCATTTGGTCAGCGAGGATGCCGCAGCTTTGGAGGCGCCGTAGGCGGCGAGGCTCGTGCGCACCAAGATCGCACCTTGCGAGCCGATCGTCACGATCGCGCCTTTGCGGCGTTCGAGCATGCGCCGTCCGACTGCCCGCAAGCAAAAGAACACGCCGCGCGCGTTGATCCCGAACACGTGATCCCAGCCATCGTCGGTGAGTTCGAGCATCGGTCCGCGTGGAACGATCCCCGCGACGTTGACGAGATGAGCGACCGGTCCGAGACGCTCTTCGATTTCTCCGACGACGCGCTCGACCTGATCGGAACGCGTCACGTCGAGGGCCCAGGCCGTTGCATCCGCGCCCGTCGCGCGCATCGCATCCGCGAGAATATCGGCTTTGCCGCCCTCGATGTCGGTTACCGCAACCCGCGCGCCGGATGCGCCCAGCGCGCGTGCGACGGCCTCACCGATACCGCCGGCTGCGCCCGTTACGATCGCTACCGCGCCGCGAATGCCCGTTAGTTCCATTAGCCCCTCCCCGAGGTCGTGCGGGGTGGACCCGTTCGCGGCGCGAAAGTCGAAGCCTATGAAACGGATCGCCGCACTTTGCATTGCTTTCACTGCAGCGCTGTTCGTATGCGCCGGCCCGGCCGGCGCGGCGGATCCGCTGAAGATCACCGTCGGCTACGGCATCGGTGCGGAAGTTCTCCCGGTGTTCGTCGCCAAGGATCGCGGCTATCTCGACAAACACGGGCTCGACGTGACGCTCGTCGCCATAGCGGGCCCGTCGAACGTTCCGGCGGCGCTGCTCTCGAACTCGATTCAGATCGGCTTCAACTCGCCGCCAAGTCTGCTCTCGGCGGCCGACAACGGTCTCGACCTGATCATCATTGCGGGGAACACGCGCGTCGTTCGCGGCAACGAAACGAACACGCTCGTTGCGCGAACGGGTTCCGGGATCCATTCGGCCGCCGACCTCAAGGGCAAGAAAGTGGGCGTGCCGGGTTTTGGAACCGGCAACGACACGATGTTCCGCCGCTGGCTCACCGAGCGCAAAGTGTCGCCCGATCAACTGACGATCGTGGAGATTCCGGTCGCGCAAATGGGCGACGTGCTGCGCGGCGGCACCGTCGATGCGGTCGTCGTGATGGAGCCGGTGCGCTCGCGCATCATCGCCAGCGGCGTCGGGGAAAACGCGGCAAACTTCTACACCGATGTAAACCCCAACAGCATATCGACGTTCTGGGCGTCCACGGGTGCGTGGGCCAAAGAGCATCCGGACGGCGTCAAGGCGTACCGCGCGGCGCTGGCCGAAGCGATCGACTACATCAAGAAGAACCCCGATAGCGCGCGCGACATCGAAAACAAATACCTGCACTTCAGCTCGCCGCGGTTCCCGACGTATAGCCTCGCGATCGCGCCGAGCGATTTGCAGTTCTACGTCGACATGGCGCGGCAGATGAAGATGATCAACAACCCGATCGATCCGGCGAAACTGATCGCACCCTAGCCGAAGCGCATGCGGGTCGTGACCAGCTGACCCGTCATGAAACGGCCGCCCGCGCCGGCTAGGAACAGCACCATCTCGGCGATGTCTTCGGGCATGCTCATCTTGCCGAGCGGGTCGGTCTTCAGTCGCGATTCCCATAACTCGGGCGGCATCTGCGCGCGCACGAGCGGCGTGTCCGTCGTGCCCGGGTTGATGGCGTTGACGGTGATGCCGTGCGGCGCGAGTTCCAGCGCTAGGCTCCGGTTGAAGGCGATGACGCCGCCTTTTGAGGCCGCGTACGCGGACTTGTTGGCTTGCCCTAAGAGTCCGCGGTCGGACGCGATGAGAATCATCGTTCCGGTCGCGGCCGGAATCATCACGCGGGCGACCGCGCGCGTGGTAAACATGGTGCCGTCGAGGTTGACGGCCATAACGCCGCGCCAATCTTCATCGCTCATGTCGACGACGGCGCGGCGCGGTGACACTCCGGCGCAATGCACGAGGATGTCGATGTGGCCGAACGCCGCCATCGTTTGCGCGACCATTTCATCGACCGACGCTGATTCGCCGATGTCGACGGCGATCGCGATAGCGCTCGCTCCGATCTCGCATTGCACGGCGGCTGACCCGCCGGTGTTGCGGTCGGCGACGGCGACGCGCGCCCCGTTCGCAGCGAGGAGGATAGCGCACGCGCGCCCGATGCCGCTTGCGCCGCCGGTGACGAGTGCGGTCTTGCCGTTCAGATCGATCTGCATCACGCCGTGTTTTCGCGCCAGCGGCCCAAACGCCGCTCGGCCACGCGCATCGCTTCGTTGAGTGCGATGGCGATTGCCGCAAGCAACAGGATGAGGCCGAAGAGCTTGGCCGGTGCGAACGCGTTGGTGAACGCTTGGGTGAAGAAGCCGATGCCGGTTGTCGATACGTACAGCTCCGCAAGCAGGACGCCGAGTAAGACGCCGCTCATCGCCAGCCGCATGCCGGTGAAGAGGCTGGGAACGAGGCTCGGCAACACGATATCGAAGATCACCTGGCGGCGCGTGGCGCCGAGCGAAGCGGCGGCGCGCAAGAGGATCGGGTCGACCGTTCGCACGGCCGCGACGACGGTGAGGATAACGACGAAGATGCCGTGCGTCACGCCGAACGCAATCTTCGTCGGCGGTCCGAGGCCGAAGATGCGCACGAAGAGCGGCAGCACCGTTACCTGCGGGATTGCGTAGAGGCCGAGGATGAGCGGCAGCATCGCACCGCGCCAGAACGAACTCAGCCCGAGCGGCAGCGCGATGAGCACACCGGCCGCAACCGCGATCGCAAAGGCGACGGCAATCTCGCCCAGTGCTGCAAGCAGCGCTTGTACGACGGCCGGATCGTTCAAGAGCGCCGCCGTCGCCGCGAGCGTCGCCGACGGGGGCGCGACGAAGAGCGGGTTGCCGAAACGGCGTGCGAGTACTTCCCAGACGATCAGGAGGAGGGCGATGACACCCAGACGGACGGCGTACGGATGGCGTTTCATGCGCTCTCGTGCCGCCGTCCGCGCATCTCAACATACGATGTCAGCGCGTTGAGGACCGAAGCGAGGGCGACGGCCACGACGATGTATGCGAACATCTTCGCCGGTTCGAGGCTTTCGGCCATCGTGACGATTTCGTGGCCGAGGCCGGCGTTCGACGTGATCGTTTCGCCGCCGAGAATCGCCAGAAATCCGAGCACGAGGCCCATGCGCAAGCCTGCGATGACGACCGGAAAGGCGTCGGGGACGAGCACGTGCCAGAAGAGCTGCGGCGCCGATGCGCCCATCGATTGCGCGGCCGCGATGTGAACCCGCTTCACTTGCGAGAAGCCCGCGATCGTGCTGAGCACGATGGGGAAGAACGCCATCGTCGTACCGAGGGCGATTTTTGACGGCGGTCCGATGCCGAAGAAGAGCAGGTAGAGTGGGAAGAGCAGGATCGTCGGTACGGCATACAACCCGGCGATCAGCGGGTCGAACACGCGCACGACAAACGCTGACCGGCTGATGGCGAAGCCTGCGAGCAAACCGGCGGCGGCCGCGAGCGCGAACGCAAGTGCGAGTTCGGCCAGCGTGACGCCGGCTGCCGCCCACGCCGATCCCGCGCGAAGGACGGCACCGAGTTGCACGGCGATTGCCGAGAGCGGCGGCAGAATCAACGGATCGAGAGCGCCCGTCGTGCTGCCGATCTGCCAGCCGCCGAACACCACGGCGATGCAGGCGATCTGCACGAGCCGTTGGCGCGTGCTGCGCGAGAGCGTCAGACCCCCGCTCCCGTCTCCATCGCGCGACGCACTTCGTCGTGTAAGAGTTCGTAGAGCGCGTTGCGCAAGCCGGTTAATTTTGCCGACGTCATAAAGCCCGGCGCACGCGGATGCGGCTCATCGACGGTAAGGATCGTCTTGATCCGGCCCGGCCTCGCCGTGAACACCGCGATGCGGTCGGCTAGAAACACGGCTTCGACCAAGCTATGCGTCACGAAAACGATCGTCTTGCGCGTCTTGGCCAGCTGGACGGAGAGGTCTTCGCCGAGCACGAGCCGCGTCTGCTCGTCGAGCGCGGCAAACGGCTCGTCCATCAACAAGATTTCGGTTTGCAAGCTCAACGCCCGCGCGAGCTGCGCGCGTTGCTTCATACCGCCGGAAAGTTGGCGCGGGTAGTGATTCCGGAACGCCTCCAGGCCGACGGCGGCAAGCGCCTCGTCCGCGCGTCCGCGGCGTTCGTCTTTCGGCACACCCTGAAACGTCAGTCCGGCCACGATGTTGTCGTAGACGCTGAGCCACGGAAAGAGCGCGTTTTCCTGAAACACGAAGCCCACGCGTTTGGGCAGCGGTCCGCGCACCGGCTCGCCGTCGATCGTCACGCTGCCGGCGACGGGCTTCGCGAGTCCCGCGATGATGTCGAGCAGCGAGCTCTTTCCGCAACCGCTGGGCCCGATCAGGCACACGAGTTCGCCGGCCGGAATATCGAGGGTCGCATCTTCAAGCGCAACGACGCGACGCGCGTCGCCGGCCGCACCGAACGCCTGCGAGACGCCGCGAATGCTGATGCCCTGCATCGCGCGCTACTTGCCCGGGGGCGGCAGAAACGCTTCGGTATAGAGTTTCGACATATCCGGTTCGCTCGGCAGCGTGCCCATTTGCACGAACGATTGCGATAGCACCTTGAGGGCGGCCGGCGAGAACTTGCCGTCTTTGGAGAAATCGGGCATCAGCGTATCGTAGTCCGAAGCCGCGACCGCATCCGGAATCTGCAGGCGCTTCACGATGATCGCGACGCCGTCGGCCTTATGCGTCTTCATATACGTTTGCGTTTCGAACCAAGCGGCGAGGAAACGTTTGACGACATCGGGTTTGGTATCGATCATCGCTTTGCTCGCGTAAATCGCGTGCGTTATAAAGTTCGGTGCGATATCGCGCCCTGAAATGAGGCGGCGCGCTTCGCCCTTATCGGCGAGAATGCGCGCTGATGAGATTTCGATGATCGAGGCATCGACTTGGCCCGTTTGCAGCATCGCGCTCTGCGCTGCGGCCGAGCCGACGGCTTGCACCTTGATGCCGTCGCTGCCCCAGCCTTGGCGTCGCGAGAGTTCGCGGGCGAGCCACTCGGTCAGCGATCCGACCGAGATGATGCTGATCGTCTTGCCTTTGAGATCGGCCACCGTTTTGATCGGACCATCCTTGCGTACGACGAGATCGACCAACGTCGGCGGCCCGACGATCGAGGCGACCGCGAGTTCTTTCACGCCTTTGGCCACGTAAATGAGTTCGCTGCCGGATCCCAATTCGAAATCCACGCTACCGGCGGTCATGGCCTCTTGCGACTTGGCGGGGCCGAAGATGTCGATCGGCTCGACGTCGAGCTGATACTTCTTGAAAATGCCCTTGTCGATGCCGAGGTAGAGCGCGGCAAAGAATGCCGATGCGGGCGCGGCGTTCGATACGCGGATGTGATCGTCGGCCGAGGCGAGGCGCACCGTTCCACCGGCGATCGCGAGAACCGCCGCCGCCGCCGCCAACCATCGCTTCAACATTCCGGGCCTCGCTTTCTTACCAGACGGCTTCGAGCCATGAGTGAATCTCGGCCGCATCGACGGCCCGGGGAGCGTTCTGCATCATCGGCAGCGTCGCCGTTTGGGCGGCGAGATCCGCTAGATCGGCGCGCGGAATGCCGATGTCGCGCAGACGCGTGGCCATCCCCGCCTCCCGTACGAGCCGCTCGAACGCATCCGCCGCCGGTTGCGCGTCGGCGGCGAGAGCAAGGTTCAGCGCGGCGGCATGCGGCGCGAGGACGGGCGAGAATGCGCGCATGACTGCAGGCAGCACGATCGCGTGCGGCACGCCGTGCGCGGAGCCATAGCGGCCCCCGGCGATCAGACCGAACGCGTGCGCGCCGGTTACGCCGGCGTTACCCGTCGCGATCGTCCCCATCACCGCCGAATAAAGCGACCGTTCGCGCGCATCGACGTCGCGTGGATCCCGCGCGGTCTGGGCGAGCGATTCGCGCATCAAGCGGATCGCCTCGAGCGCCAGCGTGGTGGAAAACGGATTGCGGCGGCGCGAAATCAGCGCTTCAACGCAGCCGACGATCGAACGGATGCCGGTTACCGAGGTCAGCTCGGGTCCGCAGTGCACGAGCAGTTTGGCATCGAGCAGGCTCAATTGCGGGATCAGCAGCGTATCGTCGAAGAGCATCTTCACGCGCGTTGCCGGATCGAGGATGCCCGCCGTCGGCAGCAGCACGTTGCCGGCGCCCGTGATCGTCGGCACCGCAAGGTGCGGCGGCGTTGAGGCGGGCAGCGCCCTGCGCGGTGCGCCGAGATCGAGCCGGAACGCGTTCACGTCGCCGGCCAAACGAACGGCGACGGCTTTGGCGGTATCGGTCGCACTGCCGCCGCCCACGCTGATCAACGCATCCGCGCCGCTGTTCGCGTAGAGTTCCGCCGCCGCTTCGACCGTGGCCAACGGCGTGTGCGGCAGAACGCCGTCGTACAGCGCCGCCAACCCGCCGCCGAGCGCCGCGCGCACGTCGGCACCGATGCTGCCGCCGGCGATGGTTTTGCCGGTAATCACGAGCGCGCGGCGTGCGCCGAGACGCTTGAGCAGCAGGCCCAAACGATGCACCCCGCCGCGTTCGAAGTGCAGTTCCTTCGGCCACGACTTGAGCACGACGGCATCGGCGTTGCTGATGACGGTCATCACCGTTCGTTCAGCGCTGCGTAGGTTGCGTCGATCAGCGGCGCGCGCCGTTCCGCTTCGCCGCTGGGTGCATAGAGGTTCATGCCGTAGCCGAATCCGATCGCATTTTCCGGATCGCCGAAACCGATCGCTCCGCCCGCGCCTTGATGCCCGAACGCTCCCGGATTGGGACCCATGTAGGCAACCGGCGGCGAGTTGCGCACGACGCCCGATGCTTGATGATAGTGCCGCGGCCGGATACGATCGACGATGTGGTGGCGCTCGGCCCGTAACTGCTCGATCGTTTCGGGCAGCAGCACGCCCGCGAGGCTGCCGTAAAGCAGCGCTACGGCGCGCGCGTTGCCGTGTCCGTTCGCCGACGGGATTTCTGCGGTCCGGAAGGCCGTCGAGTTGAAGTCCTCACCCTCGGCAAGCTCTTTCCAGTACATGCCGTCGGGCGTGTCGGGATGTTCGAGCCCTTTGCGTATACCGGCTTCGGGCGGCAAAATGAAATCGGCGCACCGCGCGAGTTCGCTCGGTCCGAGCCCGATGTGGTAATCGATGTGCAGCGGTTCGGCGATTTCACGCCGGAAGAAGGTTCCGAGCGACTCACCCGTTACGCGCCGCACGATCTCGGCGATGATGTAACCTTGCGTGAGCACGTGATATGCCGGGTCGTCGCCGGGCCGGAACAGCGGAGCCTGACGCGCCAGCGCCGCCGCCATGGCGCGCGCATCGTAGGCCGCACCGCGCGGCAGCGTCTCGGAAATCCAGGGCAAGCCGGCGCGGTGATCGAGCACGTGACCGAGCGAGAGATCGGATTTGCCGCCGGCGGCGAACTCGGGCCAATATCGCGCGACCGGCGCTTGCGGATCGATGAGTTCGCGTTCGACGAGCAAAAAGAGGACGATCGCGGAGATCGCCTTTGAAACCGACATCATCGTTACGATCGTATCGTGACGCCAGCGGCGCGTAAACGTCGCATCGGCGTAGCCGCCCCAAAGGTCGACGACGAGCAGACCGCGATGCGTTACGGCGAGGCTCGCTCCAACTTCAAGCCCGGCGGAAAAATTATCGGCGAAGCGCTGCGCGACTTCGGCAAACTGCGGCGCGCAGTACCCCTCGATCGGGTAGGCGCGTTCGGGACCATCGACGTCGTGCCGGAGATACTGCATCAGTCCGCCAGCGCGCCGAGCGTTTGGTAGTGATGCGCGCCGCTGCGCGAGGGGAAGCCGCCGCGCACGGCGCCGGGTGAGGTATCCTGGTAGATCGTCGACATCAGCGGACTGAGCGCGCGGCTGTTCGGCACGGCTAGCCACATGCGCAACAGATGCCGGCGGCGGTCGTCTTCGGGGTAATCCTCAAATGCCGTGCGCGAGTGCATGCAGGTGTGGTTGCACAAGATCTGGATGTCCCCCGGTTCGAAATGCATCGAGAGGTGCACGTCCTCACGCCAGGCGATCTCATCGAGCAGGTCCAGCGCTTCAACCTGGGCCTCCGTCAGGCGCGGCGCATCGCTGAAGCGCTCGCCGTTACGAATGTGCGCGCGCACGTAACGGCACGAGAACTTGCCGTTGAAAAAGTTGAATACCGGTTGCATATACCAGCCGGGTTCGCCCGGCGGCTCTTGCCCCTGCCAACTCCAGGCGACGGGCTCGTAGAGCGCCGCAACAAGATCGGGCCGCCGCCGTACCATCTCGTTGTGCACGGCGACGGAGCTTGCGATCATGCTGATGCCGCCCGACATCGCGACGCGCAGCACCATGAGCGCAACGACGTCGCACGAGTCGGTATGAAACGAGAGTTGCTGTTTGCTCTTGTAGCCGCGGCCCTCGGCCCCAAACACGTCGGCGCCGAAATTGCGCACGTCGCCAAGGAGATCTCCGTCTTTGCTCTGCGAAACCGCCGTCCCGATGTGCCGCCCGAGGCCCCAGTAGATCAGGCGCAACTCATCTTTGGTGTACGGACCGGTCGGCAAGCCGCGCAAGACGCAGATTCCGCGTCCGTTCTCGATCTGATCGCGCACGCCGGCGATGCGAGCGGCCACGTTGGGCAGCGGGAAGTCCTCACGGGTTAGCGCTTCGAGGGTTGCGCCGCGGGCCTGCGCCGTGCGCAGCGCGGCATCGATCTCGGCGCAGTCGGTGGAGGTGAAGCGCGCGATCCAGTCCGTGTCCGCGGCTAAATCGGCGGCCCGCCAGTCGGCTGGCGACGTAATGAGCATCGCGGCCTTCTTAGGCGGTCAGCCGGGGGGTTCCGGCTCGGTAGCGAAGGCAACTAGACGCTTGTTTAGGAGACCGTCGATGTATAAGATCGCGTTTTTTTGCCTGGGATTGCTGCTGGCGGCCGCACCGTTAGCCGCCGTTGCCGACGATTCGCCCACGCCGGCGGCGCCGGAGCACTTCCTCAATATCGACGGCGCCGTGTCGGGCAAAACGTACAACGAGCTCGCTCCTGGGACGTCGACGGGCGCTTTCGGCATTCGCGCGGCGGCGGAGGTGCCGGTGCTCGGCCACAATTGGGTGGCGCAAATCGACTTCCGCTCCTACAACTATTCGCACCAGGCGTTGGGTACAACGGCAAACGGCATTACGTTCGCGTGTACGCCGGGCGACCCGGGCTGCGTGACGCCGATCGGCTTTCAAACCTACAACCGCGTGTTTACCCCCGGTCCGGTAAACTACGTCAACGCGTTCAACGCCTCGGACACGACGACGCAAATCGGCTTCAGCACGAAGATCGCTCCGGTCGAACGCTATTATGTCGGCGTCGGCTACCTGTTCCGCGGCACGAATGCGCCGGGCTACCCGAGCGAGGGCGGTCTCGGCTTCGGCATCGACAAACTGCCCGACGTCGACCGTGCCTTTTCGCTCTACGGAAACTTCTGGCTGTTCTTTAACGCCGGTGGGAAGTATACGGCGCCGGCGACGGCCGCGCTCGGCGGCTTCTCGGGCTACCCGTTCACCGTCTCGTATCGCGTCTACACCTACCGGCTCGGCGCGACGTTCAGCATTCCGAAAACGCCGCTCTACTTGGACCTCTCCGACGTCGGCGACCGCGCGGACATCACGTCGGCCGCGCCGTCGGACGCGACGCACAACGCGTTGTTCTTGGGCGTCGGGTTGAAGTTCTAGGCGCCTATTTTCCCGGCGCCCAGAGCAGGCTGTTGGCCGCAACCGGCGCTTGACCCGTGTACTTCGCGGCCGTATCGATCGGTGGTTGCACTAAGCGCGTTTCGAGCGTCACGGCGTACGGAACGCGCTTCATTTTCTCCACGATTGCCGGGTCGAGCTTGAGGTATTTGACGAGAATCAAAGCGGATTCTTTTTGATGCGCGTTGGCCCAAATAGCCGTGCGGTGGATCGCCGCCGCGAATTTCAACGCGAGATCGGCGTGCGAGGCGAGCCACGATTCGTTTGCAATCCAGCCGGTAGCTTGGTACCGCGGCGCGACGCTCTCGGCCGCGCGGGCCAAGATGCGCAAGTCGCCGGAAGCGGCGGTAAAGAACGGCTCGATGATGTAGGCGGCATCGACGCGCTTTTGCAGCACGGCGGCGGCCATCGCCGGGAACGGCAATTCGATGTACTTCACGGCGGCCGAGTTGCCGCCGTGTTTATCGATCCACGCCCGCGTTGCGAAGTACGTCAGGTCGTTGAGTCCGCTGACGGCGACGACTTTTCCGGTGAGGTCGGCGGCCTTGTGTATCGGTGAATCCTTGAGCACGGAGAGTGCTGCGGTGGGCGATTTCGCGTCGTAGAGTCCGGCCGGAGCGATATAGAGGATCGGAATGCCTTTGCCGCGCGCATCGGCCACCGAACCAACGACCGCATTGCCGATGTCGCCGCCGCCGCCCGCAAGCGCAGCGATAATCGCGCCGCTGTTCGTCATCGGCGTGATGCGCACGTCGAGGCCGACGTCTTTGAAGAAGCCGAGCTCTTGCGCGTAGTAGACTTCGGCCGAATTATCCGCCGGCAGGTTGATCAGGTTGATGACCGCGAGTGGAGCGTCCGCCGCCCGGCTCGCCGGCGTGACGCCGAAGGCGAGCACCGTCGCCAGCAATGCGAACGTAAGACGTCGGAATAGGTTCACGTTGAGAATCCTTTGCGGTTACTTCGCCGGCGCCCAAATGAGCGAGTTAGCGGAAATGGGAGCTTGACCCGTATACTTTGCCGCAGCGTCGATCGCAGGCTGCAGAAGACGCGGCTCGAGTGCGACCGCATACGGTACGCGGTTCATCCGCTCCGCGATCGCCGGATCGATCTTGATGTACTTCAGCAAAATCGCGGCGGATTCTTTGTGATGGGCGTTGGCCCAAAGGGCCGTGCGATGGATCGCCGTCCCGAAGCGCAGCGCGAGATCGGCATGCGTCTGCAGCCATGACTCGCTTGCGATCCAACCGGTCGCCATATACTTCATGGAAACGGCTTCCGATGCGCGCGCCAAGAGGTGCAGTGTGCTCTCGTTTACGGCGTAAAACGGCTCGACGATGTACGCCGCATCGACGCGGTGCGACGTGACGGCTGCGGCCATCGTGGGGAATGGGAGTTCCAGGTACTTCACGGCGGAAGAATTGCCGCCGTGTGCATCGATCCATGCACGCGTCGCAAAGTACGCGAGATCGTTGAGGCCGCTGACGGCGACCGTTTTGCCGGTGAGGTCGGCGGCCTGCTTGATCGGCGAGTCCTTTGCCGTCACGAGAGCCGCCGTCGGCGACGACGCATCAGCGAGTCCGGCCGGCGCAATGAAGAGCACCGGAATCCCCTTGCCCCGCGCGTCGGCCACCGATCCAACCACGGAGTTGCCGATATCGCCGCCGCCGCCGGCGATCGCCGCGATGACCGCGCCGCTGTTCGTCATCGGCGTGATGCGCACGTCGAGGCCGGCATCTTTGAAGTAGCCGAGCTCCAGTGCATAGTAGACCTCCGCCGCGTTGTCGGACGGAAGGTTGATCAGGTTGATCACGGCGAGCGGAGCATCGGCCGCGCGCCCGGCCGCCGGGGCGCCAAAGGCCAAAGCGGCAGCAACCAGCGCCAAAGCGAGTCGTCGGAAAGCTTTCACGCCAGCGGTGTCCTGCCGGGAGGCCGCGCTCACCTCCCAGCCGTTCCTATAGCTGGCATGGCAACGTAGCAATGGATGCGGATTGCTTCCCGGCACTATAGCGATGATGGACACCTCGCCGAGATCGAACGGCGGTTGGAGCAATCTCCACAGGCGATCGAGGTGCTCTTCGAACGCGCATGCTGCCTCGAAGACCTCGGCTGGGACGAAGCCGCATCGCAGGCCTATCTCTCGGTATTGCAGTACGATCCGCGGCATCTCGGCGCGCTGACCAATCTTGGCTTGATGGTGAGTCAGCGCGGCGACACGGCGAACGCGCGCGCATTGTTCACGCAAGCCCTTACCCACCATCCGATCGCAACGATCGCGCACGTAAACCTCGGTCAAGCGTTGCTCGAGCAGGGCGAAGTCGCGAGCGCCGAAGCCCAGTTCATCGCGGCCCTGGGGCTCGATCCGGACTTCTTCGCGGCGCATCACGGTCTCGCGTTGCTGTACGAACGGATCGGTGACCCGTTGCGCGCCGAGCGGCAATTGGAGCGCGCGTTCGAGAAGCGCGCCGCGTGGACGCTGCCGTACACCGGCACGGCTACACCGCTGCGCGTGCTGCTGCTCGTCTCGGCGCGCGGCGGAGACATCGTCACGCACCCCTTTCTCGATGACCGCATCATGCAGACGACGATGTTCGTGCCGGAAGGGTTCCGCAGCGGTATGACCCTGCCGGCGCACGACGTCGTGTTTAACGGCATCGGCGATGCCGACCGCTGCCGAAAGTCACTCGAGCGCGCGCGGCCGTTGCTCGACGTCACGCGAGCGCGGGTCATCAACGCTCCGGAACGCGTGCTGGCGACGGCGCGCGACGAGACGGCCGAACGTCTGGGGCAGATTCCCGGCGTCGTTGTGCCGCGCACCGAGCGCTTTGCTCGAAATGCGATTACGGCTGCAAACATGACGGAGCGCGGTTGGAAGTTTCCCTTGATGGTACGCGCGCCGGGGTATCAAGCGGGGCGCCATTTCGAACGCGCGGACGAACCGGATGCGCTCGCCGATGCGCTCGCGCGCGTGCCCGGTGACGAGTTGTTCGCGATTGAGTTCGTCGATACGCGCGATGCGGACGGCTGCGTGCGAAAGTATCGCGTCCTCTTCATCGACGGCCGCGTCTACCCCGTGCACCTTGCGATTTCAAACGCTTGGAAAGTGCATTACTTCTCGGCCGATATGGCCGAACGAAGCGATCATCGCGCGGAAGAAGGGCGGTTCCTCGCCGGCATGCGCGGCATACTCGGCGTGCCCGCAATGGCCGCACTCGAAGAAATCGCGCGCATGCTCGATCTCGATTATGGCGGCATCGATTTCGGAATCGATGCGGCGGGCAACGTCGTCGTATTCGAGGCCAACGCCACTATGGCCGTGTATCCGCCGGCGGGCGACCTCTATGCATACCGCCGGCCGGCCTTCGACGCCGTCATCGGCGCCGTGCGCGACATGATCGCCGCGCGCTCCGCTACTTGATATAACTCAGTTTATTTGTCGAGTGGGTCCACCGAACGCGGGTATGACGCGATCTCGACGTTCACGTATTGGCCGTTGCGCTTTTCGGTGCGCCGGATGTAGACGGTCTGCACGATGTCGCGCGACTCTTTGCCGATCTCGAGCGGCCCGCGCGGGCTTTCGAAGGACATGCCGCGCAGCAGCTGCATCGTGCGATCGGGATCGAGATTGCCTTTTTGCGCTTCGGTGACGTTATAGATGGCGTGCATGATGTCGTAGATCGCGACGCTGTTGTAGTCGGGCGGCGCTTCGCCCTTGTCTTCTTTCAAGACGGCGCTGACGAACGCATCGTTGAGCTTCGATTGATGGTTGGCCGAGTAGTTGCCCGTGCTGATGATGCCGTCGGCCATGTCGCCGTACGTCGGCAGGAAGCTCTCGAGTACCAGGTCGGGCGTAGCGAGAATTTTCACGCCGGCTTTCGCCAAGCCCGCGTCGTAGAATGCTTTGAGGAACGGGCCGCCGCCGCCGTTGGCATTGACGAAGGCAAATACCGCTTGCGGCTTCGCGTCCTTGATCCGCTGCACGTAGGCGGAGAAGTCGGGATTTTGCAGCGGCACTTTGACCTCGCCCGCGATCTTACCGCCCTCGGCGGTGTACTCTTGGGTGAAGCCGGCGCCTGCATCGATGCCGGGCGCGTAATCGAGATAGATCACGAACGCCGATTTGAGCCCGTTTTGAAGCGCCCACTTGGCCATCGGACCGGCGAGCTGCGGCAGCGTCAAGCTAAATCGCGCCATGTACGGATCGGCGTGGGTGAGCTTCGATTGCGTTGCGTTCATGACGAGGAACGGCGTTTTGGATTGCGCCGATACTGCCCCGACGGCAACGGCGTTGGGCGAGTAGATGATCCCCGCGAGGAAGTCAACCTTGTCGCCGACCACGAGCTCTTGGGCCTGGCGGCGTGCGACTTCGGGCTGCGGGCCGGTGTCGTCGCGCCGAATGATCTCAACTTTGCGCCCGGCGACCGTGTCGCCGTGCTGTGCGATGAAAGCCCGGATTGCCGCGTCGGCGACGCGCGACGCTGCGGCAGTCGATCCCGAGTAGCTCGTGATGAAGCCGATCTTGAGCGGCGGCGCATCGGCGCGCGCCGTGCCGATTGCAAGCCCGGCCGCCGCGAAGGAGAGGGCTGCAAGCGCGAGCGCTCCAAAACGTCGATTCATGGGGCGGTCTACTACGCTCGGGAGCGCGGCACATCTAACATGCTGACTGAAGAAGAGAACGAATTCCTCACCCGGGTCGGAGCGGGGACGCCGATGGGCGATCTGTTCCGGCGCTTTTGGACACCGGTGATGTTGGCATCGGAACTCCCGGCAGCCGACGGGCCGCCGGTACGCGCCGACGTGCTCGGCGAGAAGCTCGTCGCATTCCGCGCGAGCGACGGCCGGGTGGGATTACTCGACGCGTACTGTCCGCACCGGCGCGCAAACCTCTTCTGGGGCCGTAACGAAGAAAACGGATTGCGCTGTGTCTATCACGGCTGGAAATTCGACGTGACCGGGGAGTGCACGGATCTGCCTAACTGTCCGGAAGGCGTTACGCTCAAGGATCGCGTGCAAACGCGCGCCTATCCGACGCTCGAACGCGGCGGCCTCATTTTCGCCTACCTCGGACCGGCTGCGATGAAACCGGAATTTCCGGCGATCGAGTCGTTCGGATCGGATCCGGCCGGGCGGCACGTCACGAAGATCGTTGCCCGCGGCAACTGGCTGCAATTCCAAGAGGGCGACATCGACTCGAGTCACGTGGCGTTTCTTCACAGCGGATTGGGGAGCCGGCCGCTCGAGGGCAGCCGCTCGACGCCGTATACGTTTGCGGATAAGACACCGCGCTGGTTCATCGACGAGACCGATTATGGGCTGATGTTTTCAGCACAGCGTTCGGCCGGACCGGATCGGTTTCACTGGCGCGTCAATCAGTATCTCATGCCGTACGCGACGCTGATCGCGGCGATTCCGGGTAACCCGATCCTCGCTCAAATCCGCGTCCCCGTCGACGACGAAACGTCGATACTGTTCCGCTATTTCGCGCATCCGGAACGCGCCCTCACTGAGGCCGAGCGCGCGATGTTCGATGGCGGCGTGACGGTCCCGGAAATGGTCCCCGGCACGTTCTCGATGGTGGAGAATGCCGCCAACGACTACAATATCGATCGCGATCGCCAACGGACCGAGACGTTCACCGGGATCCGCTCGATCGTCGCCCAAGACCTCGCGGTTAGCCAAGATCAAGGCGGCGGCCCGCGTCTCGATCGCAGCCGCGAGTACTTGGTGAGTTCCGATCGCGCGATCATCGCCTTGCGCAAGCGTCTGCTCGCGGCGGCCAAGGCGCTCCGAGCCGGCGTCGAACCGCCGGAAGCGCGGAAGCCGAAGGCCTACGGCGTGCGGCCGGGCGACTTTACGCTTCCACGCGACGTCGCAGTCGCGCAGGGGGCGAGCGAAATTCTCATCGCCGCAGTGCGATGATTCGGCGAAGGGAAGCGCTCATCGCTCTGGCGGCGAGCGCGCTTGCGGCCGGAACGCCGGCGATCGCGCAAGAGCCGGCGGTGCTGCGCGTCGCCACGCTCCCCTCCGATGCGGGTTCGGAGGCGTTCTACGGCATCGATATGGGCTTTTTCGCGAAAGCCGGACTCAACGTCCACCTCGACACACAGCAGAGTGGACCCGCGATCGCGGCGGCGGTGGCCGGCGGCGCGCTCGATATCGGGTTTTCAAATACGATTTCGATCGCCGCGGCGCATAAGCGCGGCTTGCCGTTCACGTTCGTTGCGCCCGCGTCGATCTACGCAAGCAGCGCGCCGACGTCCGTGTTGATGGTGCGCAAGGACTCGCCGATGCGCACCGCGCGCGATCTCAACGGCAAGACGATCGGCGCGAACGCGCTCAAGAACATCGCGCAGTTTGCGCCGCTGGCCTGGGTGGATCAGAACGGCGGCGATGCCTCATCGCTGCGTTTCGTCGAAATGCCGGCCGACGAGATGGCCGTGGCGATCGAGAAGAACCGCATCGATGCCGGAATGATGCCGGAACCGCAGATCAGCGAGGCGCGCGCGACCTGCCGCGTCTTTGCCAATGCCTACGATGCGATCGGCGACGGCTTCATGATCGCCGGCTGGTTCGCTACGACGGCCTGGGCCGATGCGCATCCGGATCTCGTCCGGCGCTTCGCGGCGGCAATGCGGGAGACCGCGCTCTGGGCGAATCGCAATCCGGCGCAATCGCTGCCGATCCTCGTCAAGTATATCAAGCTCGATCCACAAGTGGCGCGCCAAGTTGTCCGGGCGCGTTTCGCGGAAGTCCTGACGCCGCAGATCGTGCAGCCTTCGATCGACATCGTGGCGCACTACAAGGTCATCGATGCGCCGTATCCCGCGCAAGAACTGATCTACACCCAATACAGGCGGTAGGAGAGTCCTGCCGAACAATACGCGTATGTCAACCGTAACGCGTCCCCTGAGCGTCGAACATCTCGAACCGTGGAACGGAAATATCGTCCAGGTCACGATGATCGACGGCAGCCGCCAAGTTGGCTTACTGCAGCGCGTTGACAGCAACTGGGTCCGCCTCAAGGCGATCCCCGCGCTCCCGAACGGTGGCTTGGTCGAGATCGCCCTCACCACCGCCGTTTCGCGCGCTTCGCGCAACTAGCTCCGTCTAGAGCGGTACGCCGCCGGGTTTGCTGATCGGTTCGAAGTCGTTCTTACTCGCGTTAAAGCGGGCCAGTTCGAATCCGTTCTGTCCGGAACCGCGCTGGCCCGAACGGAAGTCATAGATCGCGTTGGCGCCGGCAAAGTCGTGCAAATGCGAGAAGTACGTCTGCATCTGGGCGGCGGTCGGATCGGGCGGCGTGTTGCGTAGCGCGTCCATGACGAGGATCGTCATGTCGTAGCCGTTGGCATAACCGCCGTCGACCTTGAGTCCGACCTTCTCGAACATGGCGTTGAGGTCGCGCTGTACTTTGGCGATGCGCGGCTCGACCGCCGAACCCCGCACCGCGGCCGGAATGGTGAGGAAGTCGAGCTCCTTCGGGGCGATGCTGGCGAGTTGCGAGATCTGGGCGATCGTCATGTTCGCGCCGTTGGCGCACACCGGCACGTCGAGGCCGCTGTCGTGTATGCCGCGGATGACGGTCGAGAACGGGCTGCCCACGGTCCACGAGATCAAGACTTGCGGTCCCGACGCTTTGATGACGGCCATTTGCGCGGCCACGCTTTGGTCGGCGGGCGAGAAGTGCTGGTGCGCGATGAGGTTGAGGCTCGAGAATTCCGGTAAGGCGAACGCGTCTTCGAACGCCTTATCGAGTGCGGCGCCGCTGGCATCGGTCGAGTTGAGCATTGCGAAACGCTTATAGCCGTGTTCGCGGTAATAGCGTAACACGACGATCGCGTTGTCGAGGGCCGTTCCAGCCGTGACGTAGACGTAGCTGCCGGTATCGATGTACGGGGAGATGCAGAACATCAGTGGGCCCGCGGCCCGGACGAGCGGCGCGACGGCGGCGCACGTGGCCGTGACGGCGGGCCCGAGGATCACCGCGGTTTTCTTTGCGATCAACCCGTTGGCATATTGCACGTCGAGCTGCGGGCTCGACTGATCGTCGAGAAACGTCATGTGCACGGGCCGGCCGTGGATGCCGCCCGTGGCATTGACGCGATCGGCAACCAGGCTCATCGTCTTCTGCGAAGCTTGTCCGAAAAACGCGAACGCGCCGGTGAGCGGCAGGATTGCGGTCAGTTCGTACGGCGTTCCGGTGGTTTGGGCGGAACCGCGCAACGAACCGGCCAGTATCAGCACGGCGACGAGCGCGATCGTAGAGAAATAGCGATGCTTCATGGAGTCCCTCTTATTCACGGCAACGTCGCCCCCGGGGGAAATCGGAGACGTCCATTGCGGGACCAGCGTATGCGAGGGCGTCCGCGGCGTCAATGGACAAATTGAAAAAGGGACACGCTTGCGCGTTGATTGAGATGGAATGATGAAACGATCTTCGATGCTCGGCGCATTGGCCGTCGCCGGCGCAGCGGCCGGCGCGCGACCGGCTCTTGCGGCCGATTCGTGCCAAATTGGGCCGCCCGCGCATGTGGCCGGTCCGAGAGTGTATGCAAACTACGACCAAGTCGAACTGGACGCGGCGTACGATCAAAATGCCTACGCCCCGCTCAACGCGCAAATTCAAGCACGCCGCACGGCAAATTCGAAGCTCGTTCTTGCCCGCCTCGGTGAGCCCACGACCGTTGCTTACGGACCGGCCGATGTCGAGAAACTCGACATTCATCGCGCGAAGCGCCGCGGTGCACCGGTGTTCGTGTTCGTTCACGGCGGTGCGTGGCGCGCCGGGAGCGCGCGCGAATACGCCGTGTATGCAGAACCGTTCCTTGCGGCCGGTGCGACGCTCGTGCTGCCGGATTTCTCGGCGGTCACGAAAGTTGGCGGCAATCTCAACGTGATGGCCGACCAAGTCCGGCGAGCGATCGCCTGGGCGTACATCAACGCCGCAAGCTACGGCGGCGATCAAAAGCGGTTTTACGTCGGCGGCCACTCGTCGGGCGGTCATCTTTGCGGGGTCGCGGTCACCAGCGACTGGTCGTCGATGCGCGGCATTCCACCCGATTTCATCAAAGGCGCCGTGCTGATGAGCGGGATGTACGACCTCGTCCCGGTGAGTCTATCGTCGCGGCGCGAGTACGTGACGTTCGATATGGCGACGATCGACGCGCTAAGCTCGCAGCGACATATCGATCGCCTCCACGCGCCCATTACCGTCACCTACGGGACGAACGAAACGCCGGAATTCCAGCGTCAAAATCGTGAGTTCGCCGCCGCGGTGAAGGCCGCGGGCAAACCGGTGCAGCTCGTGGAGGCGCCGAGCTACAACCATTTCGAAATGGAAGAGTCGCTGGGGAACCCGTACGGGCCGAACGGCCGCGCCGCGCTCGCACTCGTCGCGTCCTAGGGTTCGCGGAGGACTTTTCGTCCGCGGGCGCCGAGTGCCGCTCATGAACCGCCGTACGACGCTTGCCGCGCTCGCCGCCGCATCGACCTTGGGTTTGCCGCGCATGGCGCGCGGGGCCGACCCCACAGCGTTGCAGTTGGGCACGATGGGCGCCGACGGTTCGGCCGAACCGTTTTACGGCGCCGATCATAATTTTTTCAAAGACGCGAACTTCAACGTCAACATCACCGTGATGAACAACACGGCGCAACTCGCTTCGGCCGTAGCCGGCGGTGCGCTGGAGATCGGCTACGGCAGCGTGATCCCGCTCGCTCAAGCGCATCTACGCGGTCTTGAATTTCGCGTGATCGCGCCCGCGTTGATCTATAACGCACCCGCGCTCACCAACGTGATATTGGCCGGCAAGAATTCAACCGTCAAGACGGCCGCCGATCTCAACGGGCAGGTCGTCGCGGTGAACGGTCTGCGCGATCTCACCCAGTACGAAATGCAGGCCTGGATCGACCAGAACGGTGGCGACGTGAAGTCGGTGAAGCTCATCGAGATCCCGTTTTCGGAAATGGGCGTTGCCCTGGAAACGGGACGCGTCGCGGCAGCGATTTCGGCGGAGCCGTTCACGACCGGTGCGTTGACGCAAGCGCGCATCATCGGCAATGCCTCGGAATCCGTCGGCAAACACTATATGGTTACGGGCTGGTTCTCAACCACGAGTTGGCTTGCAAAAAATGCCGAGACGGCGAAGCGCCTGCAAGTCGTGATGCAGAAGATCGCGCGCTGGGCAAATGCCAATCACGCCGATACGCAAGCGATCATCCTCAAGTACACCAAGATTGCGCCGGAAGTCGCCGGAAAGATGGTGCGCTCGCAATACGGCGAGACGAAGGCGGATGTGGCCCTGCTACAGCCGGTGCTCGACTTGGCCGTGAAGTACGGCGGCATGCAGCCGGTCGCCGCCGCCGACCTCATTTGGCAGGGCTGACGCTCAGGCCGTCTCTTTCGGCTTCGGCGGACGGCGCAATTCAAACGTCGCACGCGATTCGTCTTGCACCGTGCTCGGGCGCTCGCCGCGCTCGAGTTGGGCCAGCAACGCATCAAATAAGCGCGCGCCGAGGGGCACGAGCGTTTCGAAGTACAGCTTCGAGGGCGAACTGTCGGCGGGGAGCGGAACGGACTCCTGGATCGCGATCGGGCCGGTATCGATGCCCTCGTCGACCCAAAACCAGGTGATGCCGCTTTCGGTATCGCCCATCTTGAAGGTCCAATAGACGGCGTCGCCGCCGCGATGGCGCGGCAGCATGCTCGGATGGAAACACAGCACGCCGAGGCCGGCCTCCGCAATCTCCGGCGCTTTCAGGATGCGCAAGACATTGGCCAGGACGATGAGATCGTACGGCCGCTCCTCGACGATGGCGTGCCCACGGCGCTCGCAGATCGCGCGCGTCTCGTCATAGATCGGTCCGCTGCCAAACACTTTTATCCGCATCGCCGTCTCGCATTAGTGACGAAAAGGCGAAATTCCCAGTAAGGAGGCTAGCCGGGCGCCAGCCGCAGCGTCATTTCATCGGCCGCTTCGAAGCCGAGCGCGGCGTAGAGCGAGCGCGCCGGATCGGACGGATGAAGCGAAAGTGAGATCAATTGAGCAGAGCGCGCGAAATCCAGAATGTATTGCATGATCGCGCGAGCGACGCCCTGGTGGCGCGCGTTCGGATCGACGTAGACGGATTGCACGCGACCGGCGCGATCGGACGCGAAGCCGGGGCGCGGAATGCTCGCGTGTATGAGTACCGCACCGCTGCCGGCGACACGTCCATCGCGCTCGGCGATGAAGCCAACGTACGTCCCGTTGCGCAGAGCGCCGGAGAAAAACGCCGTCCAGACGGCAACCTGCGGTTCCAAATCTGCGCGCGCCCAGTCGCCGACCTCGATCCAGACGGCGGCGCGGTGGGTTGCCAAGAGCTCGGCGTCGTCCGATGTGGCACGGCGAATCAGCATGCCGCTACCTTGGGGCCGGCAGAATAGGATTCCCGGCGCAAACGCGCAAACGCGAAATATGCTGCTTTTGCGCCGTCTCTTGCTGTTGGCCATTGCCGGAATGCTCGCGGCAACGCCGCCCGCACGGGCTGACGACGCGAATACGGTGCATGTTCTGGCGGTGCCGATCGATCTCTACGCGCAGGCGTACTACGCGCAAGATCTCGGACTCTTCAAGGCCGGGGGACTGGACGTTGAGATAACGACGTTAGCCAACGGCGGCGTAACCGCGACGGCGCTGGCCGGGGGCAGCGGCGACATCGGTGTTTCGAACACCGTGCAAATCGCGACCGCGATCGCGCGCGGCCTTCCGCTGACGGTCATTGCCGGCGCCGGCATGTATACGACGAAAGCGCCATCGACGGCGATCTGCGTAACGAAGTCGTCACCATTGCGTACGGCGCACGATCTCGAAGGCAAGACGCTCGCGGTCGCCGCGTTGAACGACCAATCGACGATAGCGCTGAAGAAGTGGATGACCGATAACGGCGCCGACTACAAAAAAGTCCGGATGATCGAACTCGGCTATCCGGAGATGATCGCGGCGCTGCCGGCCGGCCGCATCGATGCGGCGATGTTGGCCGAACCATGGCAAACGACGGCGCGCAACGGCGACGACCGGCTCTTTGCGAAGCCGTTCGACTCGATCGCCCCCGAATTCAACATCGGCGTGTGGGCCACGACGCGCGCGTGGGCGCAGGCGCATCCCGACGCGGTAAAGCGCTTTACCGGTGCGATCTACGCCGCTGCGAAGTGGGCTAACACCCACCACGACGAGTCGGCGCTGATCTTGGCAAAGTATGCCAAGGCAGATCCGAAGGTGATCGGCGGGATGATCCGCGTGGTACATTCGACCGATCTCGAAGCCGGGCACATCCAGCCGGCGCTCGACGCCGCATTTCAATTTCAGCAACTGGACAAGAAGATGAACGCGAGCGACTTGATCTGGTCGCCCGGCGGCAAGTAGATGGCCGTGCGCGTGTGGGATGGGTTCTTGACCGCGAGCGACAAGGCGTCGCTGGTCGAACGGCCCCATCAGGTCTGGGGTTATGGCGAACGGCCTGCGCTCGTCTTGATCGACCTGTATCGGTGGGTCTTCGGCGATCGCCGGCCGGCCTCGGTCGCCGACGCGATTGAAGAGTGGCCGAGTACGTGCGGACCGCAAGCGTGGGACGCGTTGCCGCACCTCACCCGCATGTTGCGCGCGGCGCGCGAAGCGGCGTTACCCGTCGTGCACGTGACGGCGCTCGATCCGCAAGATTCCGGCGTCGCCGGTTGGTCGCAGCGCGGCAAGCGGCAGACGGCGGCGTACGCGTCGGATGCGGTAAAGCGGGACGTTCTCGCGCACCGCTACGACATCGTTGACGACGTCGCGCCGATTCCGGGCGAAGCCGTCATTCGCAAGGCGGCGCCGAGCGCATTTCACGGCACGTTGCTCATGTCGCACTTGCACGACCTACATGTCGATGGGATCATTCTGGTGGGCGAAGTGACCAGCGGCTGCGTGCGCGCGACCTGCGTCGACGGCAGAAGTTATCGCTTCAAGATGACCGTCGTCGAGGAGTGCGTGTTCGACCGCCACGAAGCCTCGCACGCCATCAACCTCTTCGACATGCATCAGAAGTACGCCGACGTTCTCGGCATCGACGAGGTGGTCGCGCACCTCACCGCAAGCGCGGCTAGATTGCCGGTTGCGGTTCGCGTGCAGCCATCGCAGTCGCGATAAGCTCGTAGGACCGCCGGCGCGCGGCGTGCTCGAAGACATCGGAGACGATCATCAGTTCATCCGCCTGGGTGCGCTCCACGAGGGCATCGATGCCGGAGCGGACCGTTTCCGGCGAGCCGATTACCGAACACGCGAGCTTGCGCAAGACTTGGACTTTTTCTAGCGGCGTCCAGTAGGTCTCGATGTCGTCGATCGGCGCCTTGCTCAAGCCGCGTGAATTCCGGATCATGTTCGTCGACGACATCTGCTGCGTCGTTGCGAGACGCCGCGCTTCGGCATCGGTCTCGGCGGCAATGATGTTCACGCCGACCATCGCGTGTGGCTGCGCGAGTTGTTTTGAGGGCTTGAAGAACGTCCGGTACATGCGCAACGCTTCGTCGAGTTGATCCGGGGCGAAATGCGAGGCGAAGGCGTACGGCAAACCAAGCTCGGCAGCGAGCCGCGCGCCGAACGTGCTCGAGCCGAGAATCCAGAGTGGAACCTCGGTGCCGGCGCCGGGAACGGCCACGACGCGCTGCCCCGGTTGCGGTGCGGCGAGCAGCGCCTGAAGTTCGAGTACGTCTTGCGGGAAGTACTCGGAGCTTGCCGGATCGCGGCGCAGCGCTTGCATCGCAAGTTGATCCGTTCCCGGCGCACGTCCGAGACCCAGATCGATGCGGTTGCCGAAGAGCGTCGCTAACGTACCGAATTGCTCGGCGATCACCAGCGGTGAGTGATTGGGCAACATGATCCCGCCCGCGCCGACGCGGATCGTCTTCGTGCCCGCGGCGATATGGGCGATGACGATGGAGGTCGCAGCACTCGCAATGCCGCGCATGTTGTGATGTTCGGCGACCCAGAAACGCGTGTAGCCGAGGGTCTCGGCATGGGCCGCCAAATCGCGGGCGTTATCCATCGCTTCGCGGGCAGTCGTCGCTTCGGTGACGCGGACAAGGTCGAGTATAGAGAGAGCGGTCATGTGCCCTCGCATAACACACGGAATCGCCCAATCGTGGCATAGAAGCATCGCGCGCGATGCCAGCGAAAAACGTCGCATGGCCGTCGCCGTCGCTGTCCGGGAGAAGCCTGAACCGCTCCAGCGTCAATTGACGTGGTGGGCGCTCGCCTTTCCGCTCATCATGCTCGTGGCCCTAGCCCGGCACGACGTCCGGCTGCTGAACTGGATTCACGTTCTCTCCGGGATCCTGTGGACGGGCGCGGACATTTTCTTGGGCTTCATCCTCGGGCCCGTGATGCGGCGGCTCGAAATCCCGCAGCGGACGGCGGTGATCGCCTATTTGGTCCCGCGCACCTTGCTCTACTTCCCCGCCGTTTCGCTCACGACGGGTACGGCCGGCTGGTTTCTCGCGTCGTGGCTCGGTATGACGGTTCCGGGGAATGCTCAGTTTCCTTGGATTATCGCGGCGCTCGTGCTGATCACGCTCATGACGATCTTGGGCNNATCACCGGGCTCAATCGCTACAACATCATCAACGCAGCGGTGCAGGGTGTGATGCAGGTGGCCATCGTTATCGTGATGGCGCGGTTGACGTTCGGCTGACCGCTAGTATTCCCGCAAGAGCCGGCCGAAGCCCGCGACCGCATCGCCGATTCCGGCGTCGCGCAGTACCCGCCAGGCGGCGACCTGATTGCTCGTAAAGACCGGCCGTCCCAGAGCGTGTTCGAGCGCCTCGATCACGTCGGCGCTGCGAATCGTCGTGCAGCTCAGGAAATACGCGTCGGCCTCGGGATCGCGCATGGCCAGCGCTTCGTCGTACCAGCGTTCGGCCGTAACGTTGGACATGCCGATGCCGCTGGGAATTCCCAAGCCGCGTTCGCGCAAGACCGTAATGCCGTGATGCGCAAGGAAACGGACTTCCCGATCGTTGATGTCTTGGAGATAGGGCGTCAACAGCACGATCTTGCGCGCGCCGAAAGCGTCCAATGCCGAAACCACCGCATCGGAGGTCACGACCACGGGAATATCCGTCACGGTCGCGATGCGGCTGCGAATTTCGCCGACGATCTCGGGCGACCACATCGAGACGGCCGTGCAATGGAACATGATCCGGTCGACCTGCGCGTCGGCGAGCAGCTGGGTTGCATCTTCGAGGTGCTCGAGCATCGCAATCTGGTTTCCACCGCCGACGAGCCGCAGCCGCGTCGTGTGAAGCGAGACCCCGGCGGGCAGCATTGCGGTGATCTGCGGCTCGGCGATCGCATTGACCGACGGCAGCATGATCCCGAATTTCGCGCGCGTGCCGTATTTGATCGCATTCGTGGCAAACGTTTCGACGACGCTCATGCGCGCGGCCCCTTCCAAATGAGATCGACGGGATCGATCGGCGTCGTCATCATCCCGTACTTCACTTGAATGTCGATGATTTGCCCGATCGTGGCCGGATCGACCGCCGTGCCGTAGGTGCTGCGGCCCATCGTCGCGGCGAGCTGCGGTTCGAGGTTCGCGAATTTGGCCAGCATCAACGCCGTTTCTTTGCGGTGGCCGTTTGCCCACACGGCCGTTTGGCGGATGACGTTGGCAAATGCCACCGCCGTATCGCCGTGCGCCGCAAGCCACGACTCGGTCGCAAAAAAGGCGAAGATCGGAAACGGCATCTTCATCGCCTCCCATTGTCCACCGAGCGAGCGAACGCGCGAGCGCAGGGAAGTCGTGAACGGTTCCGTCGGGAGGGCAGCATCCACGCGATGCGTGTCCATGGCCGCGCCCATCTCGGGGAAGGGCACTTCGATGAACTTCACGCTCTTTGAGTCGGTGCCGTGCTTATCGAGCCATGCCAGCACGGCGGCATGCTGCATCGTTTTGAGCGCAACGATACCGACCGTCTTTCCGGTGAGGTCCGAGGCCGTCTTGATCGGGGAATCTTTTAGGACGGCGATGATGTCGCCGGTAGCGGTTTCGTCGGCGATGCCGGCCGGTGCAAAGATCTTGAACGGCACACCGCGCGATCGCGCGACGCAGAGCGAACCGACGTTGGCGGCGCCGACATCGAGGGAGCCGCCGGCCACGGCGTTCGCCACAACCGGGCCGCTGGTCAGCGACGTCAAGGCGACGTCGAGGCCCGCACTCTTGAACGCGCCGCGGTCGATACCGTACACAAGCACGCCGCTAACGTCGGACGGAATCGTTCCCGCGTTGACCACCGTTCCGGCCGCGCGCGCGGCCAGCGGCAGCGAACCGATCGCTGCAGCGGCGCCTGCAAGGAAGGTCGCGCGATGGAGTGGTGTGTAGGTATGCATCTACGTGGTGCGCTTTGCTGCCTTTCTACTGTTAGGCCTCTTCGTGTTCGGGTTGCCGGCAGAAGCGGCGACGCCCTGGCAGAATCTCGCCGAACCGGTATTCGTCCATACGCCTTCGCGTGAGCTGCCGGAAGCAGCCGTGATGTCGCTGGCGCAAGATAGTGCCGGATTTCTCTGGGTTGGTACGCAGGGTGGCCTAGCGCGCTTCGATGGCTATCATTTTCGCAGCTTTTTGCCGGATCCGGGCGACGCCACGGCGCTCCCCGACGGCTACCTTCGCACGATCCTGCCCGATGCGAACGGGGGCTTGTGGATCGGATCGTCGTCGGACGGCCTCGTTCGTTTCGATGAGACGACGGAAACGTTTCGCACGTGGCGCCCCGATCGCGCGGGCCGCAAAGGTCCGCGCAGTGCGTCGGTGGATGCGCTCGCGGCAACCGCGGACGGTCGTCTGTGGGTCGGCGGCGACGGCGGTCTCGGACGATTCGATCCACGCGCCGGAGCCTTCGAACCCGTCACCTTGGCAGTGCGCGGCGAACAACCCGTGGTTTGGAGCTTGCTCATCGATCGGGCGGGCACACTCTGGGCCGGCACGCAAAGCGGACTCTACTATCGAACCGCGCGTGCGACGCAATTTCGCGAGTTTGCATTAGACGCGGCGGCACGGCCGAAGCCGACGGTCTACAGCCTCTACGAGGATCGCGCCGGCCGCTTGTGGGCCGGCTCGGTAAATACGCTGTTCGAGCTCGATCCGGCGCGCCGCCGTGCGCACGTGCTGCGGTCGTCGGCCGATGACGCGCAGAGCCTAGCGCCGGGCCAGCAGTGGGCGATTACCGAGATGGAATCCGGCGTCATTTGGGCGGGAACCGATTCGGCACTCTCCATCGTCGATGCGGCGACGGGCCAGGTGCGCCGCGTTGCGAGCGACGTGAAGAATCCGGGCGGATTGAGCGGCGGACGCGTGGTGGGTTTCTTGCACGATCGCTCCGGCTTGGTGTGGCTGGCGAATCATGTCGGCGGTCTGCTGCAGTACAATCCCGCGAGCCGCGGTCTGTACGAAGTATCCGCAACGCGACCGGAGATCGGTTTCGGCGACCAGGGGGCGCCCGCACTAGCGGTTGCGGGCGACACGCTCTGGGTCGGTGGTTTTCTCGGCCATCTCGCGCAGTTCGATCCGCAGACATCGCATCTGAGCACATCGACGGTGCCCAATCATGACGCCGTGCAAACGCTCTTACCGGGCGCTGACGGAACGCTATGGATCGGCACGACGGGTGGCCTGTGCCGTTTGCGCGCGGGTCGCACCGAGGCGCGGTGTCCCGAGTTGCCGAGTCCTCTCGCAACGTCGAGTATCTATGCGCTGCTCGAGAACGGCAAGCAGCTTTGGGTTGGCGGAAGCGCCGGACTCGTCGCCTACGATGTCGACGCGACGACCGTGACGGCATATCCGCGCGGCGGCGTGGCGCCGCTCTCAAACAATCAGGTGCGCGTGCTCTATCGCGATCGGCGCGGACGCATTTGGATCGGGACGGAAAACGGTCTCAATCGGCTCGATCCCGACGGCCGGATGGAGCGCTTCGTTTCCACGCCCGGCAATCCGAACTCGATCGGACCCGGCGGCATGGCTGCGCTGCTCGAAGATCGCCGGGGCCGCATGTGGGCCGGCGCCAACGGTGGTCCGCTCGACGTGCTGCAAGAAGACCGCGAAGGAACGACGCACTTTCGGCGCATCGGCCTCGCCGACGGCCTGCCGCATGAAAACGTCGATGCGCTCGCCGAAGACGCCCGCGGACGTATTTGGGCGAGTACGGACAAAGGCATCGCGCTGATCGACCCGGACACGCTGCATGCGCGCGCTCTCGGCCTAGCCGACGGCGTTTCGGAAAGCGCATTTTGGGCCGGCACCGTGAGTCAGGCGGCAGACGGAACGATTTTCTTCGGCGGCTTGGACGGCATTACGATGATCGCCCCGGATGCGTCTTCGGACTGGACCTATGCGCCACCGGTCGTCGTGTCGGTGCTTGGCCTCGGGCGGCGGAACGCGCCGGCGTGGAACGTCAACCGGGGCGACGCGACGATCGAACTGCCGCCGGACGCGCGCGACATCAGCGCCGAATTCGCGGCCCTCGACTACTCGGCGCCGGATTCACTGCGCTATGCCTACAAACTCGACGGCTACGACCGGGATTGGATCGATGCCGATTCGCGCCATCGGGTTGCGGCCTACACGCACCTCGCGCCGGGTGACTATACGCTGGAAGTGCGCGGCACGAACCGGCTCGGCGTCTGGAGCAATCACATCCTGCGCCTGGGCGTTCGCGCGTTACCCGCTTGGTACGAGACGTGGTGGTTCCGCGTTCTCATCGCGCTGCTTCTGATTTTGGCTGCGTATGGAGCGCATAGCCTGCGAACGGCCGTGCTGCATCGCCGTCAGCGCGAGCTGGAAACGGTGGTCACCGAACGCACGCACGAGCTCTCGGATGCCAACGCGCGGCTGCAAGAATTGAGCTTGAGCGACCCGTTGACCGGACTGCGCAATCGCCGTTTCCTCGCCCAGCATCTCGAGGCCGACATCGCGCTGACGCTGCGCCGCTATGAAGATTGGCGCGCCGATCAAACGATCGAACCGCCGCAAGAAGCGGATATGCTGTTCTTTCTGGTCGACCTCGACCATTTCAAGACCGTCAACGATCGCTTCGGACATTATGCCGGCGACCAGGTGCTCATGCAGATGCGCGAACGCTTGCAGGAAGTGTTTCGCGATTCAGATTTCGTCGTGCGCTGGGGTGGCGATGAGTTCTTGACCGTCGCGCGCGATAGTCGCCGCAGTGACGCGGCGATGATTGCCGAACGTATTCGCGACGTCGTCGCGAACCGGCCGTTTTCACTGGGTGGCGAGCAATCGATGAGCATCAGCGTCTCCGTCGGCTTTGCGACGTTTCCGTTCGTGCCGTCCTCACCGGACGCCGTGAGCTGGTTTCAAGTCGTCCGCCTTGCCGATCACGCGCTCTACATGGCAAAGCAGGCCGGACGAAATGCCTGGTGCGGACTTGCCGCAACAAATCGCACGGACCCGGAGGTCGTTGCGCGCAAGCTGGAAAGCACGGCCGAAGACCTGGTGCGCGCCGCAGCCCTCGAAGTTATCGTGCCCCGGCGGGGCTAACGCCCCCTCGGGCGGGCGGAGTTCGGAACCACCGAACCGTGCTCGCTCGCGGGCGCTTGCCGGCTGACGTCTTGCGTTTGCACGTTTATGCCGGCATTGGCGTACTGCGTGGGCAGCACGGTGCCGCCGGGCCAGAAAATCGCGTAGGCCGAGAAGCCGGCGAAGAGGTTCGCGCCCGCTTGCGGTCCGGCTAACGCTTCGTAGATTTGGTTTTGCGTAAGGTTCAGCGGATACGAGTTGCCGGAGGCCACGAACGATTGCGTGCTCGTGTACGTCTGGTCACCGGCCGGACAGAGCGAGGCGCAGGTTGGATCGCTGTTGAGCGTTGCAATGGAGATCGGAGTGGGTGCCGGCATCGTTCCGAGATAGAGTCCGTTGACGCCGCTCGTCATGAGCAGGGCAGCCTGCGTACCGATCGCGGGCTCGGGCGCTACTACCGACGTATCGTACATCGCATAGAAGTCACCGAACTCCTGATCGTAGTAGAGATTCGACGGCGATCCGGGAACGTCGACGATCGCGAGTCCAACCCAATTGTGGCTCGGCCAGGTGATGTTGCAATAGTGTCCTGCGGCGGCATCGTCGGTCGGGCAGTCGGACACGTTTTGATGCGGAAGGTTAGCCTTTTCGGACATGAACGCTTGTTCGGCAGCCGTCCAGTTGCTGTAGCCGCTGGCGATATTTTCTGCGGCAAGGAGCATCGAGCCCAGCAGTACGGAGCGTGTTGTCGGCGCAAAGCCGTGCGGGTCCCAATGCGCGACGTAGCCTTGGGTGCCCATGTCGGCCGCATGATCGTAAGCGGCGATCGACAGCATGTCGTCGAGTTGCACCGGATTCCCGCCGTTAGATGCGCGGTCGGCGTTGACTTGCGCGAGCCACGCGCTCATGGCGGACGTAACGGGGAACGCTTTGATCGTGCGGATCGACGCGCCGCCCGGTGATTGAATCGCTCCATTGAACGTCGCGTAGCCGCTCGCCGTTATCTGTAGCGCGTGCAATCCGGCTGCAACGGCCGTGGAATAGACGCCGCCGGCGCTTGCTACGGGAGCCGCGTCGATCTTCACCACGGCGCCGCTGATTTGAGCGCCCGTGAAATAATCCACGACCGTGAGGGTGTTCGGCGTGCCGTTCACGAGCGGCGTCGGGGTGGGCGAGGCGATGACGTTAGAAACGATCGGCGCCGGCGCGCCCGGCGATGAACCACCGCCGCCACCGCCGCAGCCTGCGGCGACGCCGATGAGCAGCAATAGGAGTCCGAGCAGAAGATAGAAGGGAATTCTCAGCACCGGCGGCCGGCCTCTCTTAGGAATCGCGCGCGCGTGCTGAGCGATACCCAATCGCGTGCCGGCCCAAGCGCGTGCTAGTTTACGAAATCCTCAGGTTTGAGTTCGATCGGTGAGCCGTGCGGCGTCCGGTCGGCGGCGTGGTCCCATGCATCGTGGTAGCGTGCCAGCGATTCGCGATCGGTGAGGCCGTTTTCGGCGACGATGCGCTCCAGCGCACTTTGCCAATGCCGGTAAAACGTTTCGCCCGTGTCGGGATCGCCTGCGGCTTGGGCGCGTTTGATTTCGTCGGCGAGAATCGCCGCCCACTGCGGCCAGGTGAAGATTCCGCGATCGTAGAGCGCCAGCGTCATCGCAAACGCCTGTGCCTCCCACGGTTCGCGGAACACCGGACCATCGGTATCGCGCGGGAAGGCGATGAGGTCCGCCGGCGGTTCGTTCATCCCGGCATCAGATATGGTTCGAACGCTTCAATCGAAACCGTGATGGCCGGATCGGCGTCATCGCCCCATAGTTCCGACGCCGCGAACGTGACGGTATAGAGCCACCGCGGGTTTTCACCCGCATCAATTGCGGCGGTATCGGGATAGACGTGGCAGCCCCGATTCGCCTCAACCGTACCGACCTTGTCGCGCGCATAGCGCGGCAAGCGCGTGTGCGTCGCGGGGTTGAGGTTGCGCGTGCGCACGCGATCGCCCGGTCGGAATTGCGGTTGGGCCGTAGCCGGACGCGCAAACTCTCCGCGTTTCATTGCGCCTGCATCGGCCGCGGAGAGCGTGCGTTCGAGCTGCACGCCCGGGCGCAACGACTTGCCGGCGGCTAGCTCATCGGGACCGATCAACCCGTGCATACGGAGACGATGTTCGAGCGCGAGGAACCACTTTTTGTAGTAGGAAGCCGTGAGATACAGAGCCGGATCCAGCATCTCGATTGAGGCGCGCGATTGATCGATCGTCCAAAGACGAGCATAGCCCATCGCGCGCTGCATCGCGAGCACGCGTCCTTCCCACGGCGCGTGAAAGGCAGGTTCGTCCGGTTCCGCGCGAACAGCGCCGAAACCGTCCATGCCGCCCATATCGTGGATGGAGTTCATTGCGCTACATCCTCGGGCTGTAGTGCGACGCCCGTTCCGATCATGCTATCGCGCGTAACGAGCGCAGCGAGTTGGTCCTCGCTGAAACGATCCGTGCCCGCCGGCCGCATCGGCAGCACGATGAAGCGCGTCTCGGCCGTCGAGTCCCATACGCGGATTGCCGTATCGGGCGGCAGCGTGACACCGAAATCGGCGAGCACCCCCTTCGGATTGCGGACGGCGCGCGAACGATACGGTGCCGACTTGTACCACACCGGCGGAAGTCCCAGCACTTCCCACGGATAGCACGAGCAAAGCGTGCAGACCACCATGTTATGGACCCCCGGTGTATTCTCAACCGCGATGAGGTGGCTGCCGACCGGGCTCGCGTGTCCTTCGGCATTGACGGCGGCCGTCGCGTCTTCGAGTAAGCGCCGTTTGAAGTCCGGATCGCTCCACGCACGCGCAACGATTCGGCCGCCGATACGCGGGCCGATGCGCGTTTGGAACGTTTCGACGATCTCGTCGAGTGCGGCCGGATCGACGTAGCGTTTTTCGATGAGGATCGTTTCGAGTGCGCGCACGCGCAGCTGCATCTCGCCGAGTTCCGAGCCGTGGTCGTGATCTTCGTGGTCGTTCATCGTAGCGTGTCCTAAAAGCGATCGAGATCGTGGGCGATGGCGACGGTGCCCGAATAGGCTTGCGCGATCGTGGCCTTCGCCTGTTCGGCGCCATCGTCCCGAAGAGCGTTATGCGTGAGCACGAGCTCCCCTACCCCGGCGGCGCGGGCCAACTTGCCGACCTGGTCGGGCGTAAGGTGCTGCTCGGTCATATGCTGCCGGATGATCGCAAGTGCCGGCGGCGGGATATTCGGTGTGACGCGCAAGATGCTCGCGATCGCGGCATCGGGATCGATCACTTCACATACCAGCAGGTCGGCGCCGCGCGCCAGGCGTTCGACGTTCACGCTCGGCCCGGTATCGCCCGTATACACGATCGACCGGCCGGGCAGATCGAAACGAAATGACAGCGACTGAAAGCGGGCAGCATCGGCGCTTCCTTCGGGGTAGCTGTAATGCGTATTCGTTGTTGCGGTGACCCGCACGTTGCCGACGGTGACCGTTTGGCCGCCGGTTATTTCGACGACCGCAACACTGTCCTCAGGATGCCGGAGGATCTGCCCTGGAATGCCGGCGCCGCTTTCTGCAAACGGTTGCGACGCTGCAACGAGTCCATCGACCAAGCGCTTCGTGCCGGGCGGACCATAGACCGTTACGACTCCGGGACTGTTGATCTGAAAACGCATTCCGAGCACTGCGAAGAGTCCGCCGATATGATCGAAGTGCATGTGACTCAGAAAAATCGTATGAATCCGCGTCAGCGCGACGCCCGCCTTGGCCAACTGCTCGGCAGCGCCGTCACCGGCGTCGATAAGAATCGCCTGATCGCCCGTTAGCAGAAGGTTCGCCGGCTGCGAGCGTACGGCACTCGGGATCGGTCCGGCCATCGTTCCCAGCGTGATGAAAGTTGAAGGCGCAGCCGTGGTTTGCGCTCCGGCGGGCGTCACCAGCAAGGACGAGAGCGCAAGGAGCAGTAACGTCTTCATCGCGGCCACTTGTTTACCAACGGAGGCAATCCATGCTTAAGGTAAAGGAGCGATTCGCTCCGCTGTTCTGCGCGCTAACGATTGCGGCGGGTTCCGTGGCGACCCTGCACTCGCCGGCAGCGGCGGCAACGATCGTCATGAAAATGGGGATCGCGACGGTCAACGACCAGCAGCATGAATGGTTAAAGCGCTACAAAACGGCGGTCGAGCGCGATTCGAAGGGCCGTATCGAAGTGCAGATCTATCCCGCGAGCCAGTTGGGTTCGATTCCGCGTATGATCGAAGATACGCAATTCGGCTCGATTCAAGGCTACGCCGGACCGGCCGAGTTTTTTGCCGGCGTCGATCCGCGCTACCAAGTCCTCGGTGCGCCGGCGCTGTTCGAATCGCCCGAACAAGCGCAGCGAACGCTCGAGGACCCGGAACTCAACGTTCCGTTTCTCGCGCTCGGCGAAGCCAAGGGCCTCAAGGGGATCGGCCTCTACTATTACGCCGACAACGGCGTGAACACGCGTCGCCCGGTGCGCGACGTCACCGATCTCAAAGGCATGAAGATTCGCGACTACGGCGGCGCGATGCAAGAGGCGCTCATGAAGAGTTTAGGGGTAACGGGCGTCCCGATGCCGCTCGATCAAGTGATGCCCGCACTGCAGCAGGGCGCGATCGACGGAACGGTTTCCGGCATCACCACAACGACCGCCTTGAAATACTACGATACGGCGAAGTACTTCGCGCCGATAAACATGTCGATTCTGGCGGTGGTCGTTGTGGTGTCCAAAGAATGGTATCAGACCCTGCCGGCCGACTTGCAGCGCATCGTCGTTGATGATGGCCGCGCCGTGAGCCATGACATCTTTCCTTATACGGTCGCGTTTATAAAATCATCGAGCGCGGCGTGGGTCGCGGCCGGCGGGGTGATGGCCGATTTCACCCCGGCGCAGTTGAAAGCCGTGCACGATCTTGAATCGCACGTCGCCGCCGATGTTCTTAGCGACAAGCCGCAAGTGAAGCAGCTCTACGATGTGGTCGTCAAAGTCGCTCGCAAGTATCACTAGATGAAACGCGTTTGTCGCGCCGCTGCCCTAGCGGCGTTGCTGCTAGCTGCCGCGTTGCCGGCGTACGCTCAGACGGCGCCGGTGTTGCGCCTAGCCTGCTTTCCGACCGACTCGTACGGGGAAGCCTACTACGCACAAGACTTGGGGTTTTTTGCGAAGCACGGGATCAGCGTCGAGTTCGTTGTGAACAACGCCGGTGCGGTCGCACTCGCGGCCGTTGCAGGCAACGGCGTGGATATCGGTGTTGCGAACCCCGTCTCGATCGCGCAAGCGTACGTGAAGGGCATACCCATCTCCACCTTCGCCGGGGGCGGACTCTATACGGCAGCCTCGCCCGCGACGCTGCTCGTTGTGCCGAAAAACTCACCCTTGCGCACGCCCAAGGATCTCGAAGGGAAGACGATCGGCTTGCCGGGGCTTGGCGATCAGTTGCAAGCTGCAACGGCGATCTGGCTGCAGAAGAACGGCGCCGATCCCACCAAGGTGAAGTTCGTTGAGGTTAACCCGCCGACGGTGATGCTGGGTGCGCTCGCGCAAGGCCGCATCGATGCCGCGACGCCGCCCGAGCCCATCATGACGCAGTCGCTGCAGAATGACGCGCGCATCTTCGGCGATCCGTTTGCCGCGGTCGCCCCGCGCTTTTTCATCGGCCTCTGGATCGCGCGCACCGATTGGCTCAAGGCGAATCCCGATCTCGCTCGCCGCTTTGCCGACGCGATTTACGAAGCCGGCCGCTGGGCGAACGGTCACCGCGACGAGTCGGCTGCAATTTTAGCAAAATACGCGAAGGGCGATCCCGCGGTTTTTCGCACGATGCGACGCGCTACGTATACCGACTCCGCGCTCGATCCGCGGCTCATTCAACCGATTCTTGACGCCGGTTTGCAGACCGGCATGCTTTCCACCGCCGTCAAAGCATCCGATCTGGTGACGAAGGGCTTTTAGGCGGGCTGTAGCTCGCGCGCCAGCGCTTGTTCGACGGCGATGTCGGCGAGCATCGGAAGCTCGATGACGAAGAACGAGCCGCCGTCGGGCGATCCGATTTCGAGCACCTCGGCGCCGGCCTGAATCCACATATACGTGCCCTGGTCGGCGGTCTCGCCGCCTTGCCACGTCTTTCCATCATAGGTTATCGAGCCGTGGATCAGATAACGGATCTCCGCGTCTTCCTGTACGTGCGCGGGGAGCGTAGCGCCGGGCTTGAGCCGGGTGAAGCGTCCGCCCGAGCGGCGCACGCCGAATGATCCCAAGTGCTTGTGTTCGACGCCGCGAAGATTGCGGTCGGGCGTCCACTGCGCCGCCGCCGAATGCATGACGATCGGCGCCGCGAAGCGCGGCTTGGGGAATTCAATCTTCTTGCCGGTGAGATATTCAAAGCAAGCGGCGTGGCCGTCTTTGGTGATCTTTTTGCCATCGGGAAGTACGCGCGTGTAAACGCCGCCCGCGAACGTACCGCCCTCCGCCTTTAGCGCGGTCGCCGCTTTGTTTAGATCGTCGTGCCGCAAATACGGAATGCCGGCTGCGCCTTGAAACTGCAGACCGAGTCCGGTACTCGGTTCCGTTTGCAGTTGCGGCCCGTACGAAACGCCCTCAGGGTAGAAGCCGAAGTCGCCCGGCTTCAGATACCCGTCCTTGATTTCACGGTCGCCTTCGAGGGCGAAGCGAAATTGATCGAAGGTGTGCCTGTGGCGCGGCGTACCGTAGCCTTTTTCGTAGGAATTCCACGAGAACTCCATATCGACGCCCGGAACGCCGGTCTCGAGCGGAAACTGTTTCACCGCCATGCGGCCTTCGCGGCCGATTCCGGTCTGAAAGAGTTCGATGTCGGCGATCGACATGATCGTAACGGAAGGCTTCATCGCGGAGGTTTCTCCTTTTGAACGGAGCGCGTCCTCCTGAGAAACTTCAGCGCCGACCAATTCTCATCGACGGCCGCGACTTTCACGTCGACGAAGCCGGTGGGCAGCACCAAATCGCGTATGCCCTGATCGGTGAGGTCTTGCCGGAGTAGCCGTACTTTTGTGCAGTCATGTTCGTTGATCCACAAGCCGGATATAGTCGTACGTCTCGCTAACTGCGCGAGAAGAACAGATCGCCTCTCATCTAGAGAGCGCAAACAGTCCTGCAACAGGGCAGAAGAAGGCTAATGCGCGTTCGTATCGAGACAGTCGACCTGCCACGCGAGGGGGGCGTCATGCGCACGTTCATCGCGCGGCCCGACGACGATCGCCCGTATCCCGCGCTGGCGTTTTATTCCGATATCTTTCAAATGACCGAGTCGACGCAGCGCATGGCGATGCGTTTCGCAAGTTACGGTTTCGTCGTGGCCGCACCCGAGATCTATTGGCGTTTTGAGGCGCCCGGAACGGCGATCGCGTTTGACGATCCGGGCCGCGATCGCGGCATGGGCGACGCGAAGCGTATGCGCGTACGCGATTTCGACGAAGACATCACCGTGCTGATCGCGTTCCTCAAGAACGACGCGCGCGTTGTTCCCGGCGCGATCGGCGCCGTGGGGTTCTGCCTCGGCGGACACCTCGCGTTTCGAGCAGGGCTTTCGCCGGCCGTCAAAGCGACGGCGTGCTTCTATCCGACGGGTTTGCATGATGGCGAACTCGCAGGGGATGCGGACGCAGGATCGCTGGCACTGGCCGAACAGGTTCGCGGATACTTGCTAATCGTGTTCGGCACCGCCGATCCGCATACGGATGCTGCCGGCCGCGATGTGGTTGCCGCAGGCTTAGGCGCAACGGCGATTCGTTACCGCATCTCCTTATATGATGCGGCGCACGCGTTCATGCGCGACGTCGGCGCGCGCTGGGATCCGAAGGTGACGGACGAAGCCTTCGCCGAGGCGATCGCGATGTTCCAATCAGAGTTGTAGGCCTACTCCCGCCCCGAAGGCGTGTTGGCGGAATGCCGGGGCTGCCGGCAACGCGTTGACTTCGTAGTCGACGTCGAGAACGATTGCCGGCGAGAGGACGCGTTGGATCGCGATCAACGCGCGATTGCCGGTCCCCGCACCTGGAGCGAGCGGCGCGGCGATTTGATCGCCGGCCAGCAGCGTGAAATTCGGCGCGAAGGCGTAGCCGATCGTCAGTGAGGGCTGATAGGAGAAGAAGCGCGTTGCGCCCGCCGGATCGAGTGGCGCAGCACCCGCGATTGCGTTTTGGGTTACGGAAAGGCTGAGATTTCCGGTTAGCGTGAAGCTAGCCGTATACGTTAGCGTGTACGTTGGAGCGCCCGCGGAAAAGCCTGTCGTGCCGAGCGGCGTACCCGTTGGCACCGAGATGAACGCCTCGACCGCATCCTGGAAGCGCGGCCGATCGGCGAGCATCCACTTTACTCCAACGCCGGTGTCTTGCAAGCCGTGGGCCGGTACGAACGTGCCGCCGAGTGCGGCGCCGCTGCGCGTGGAAATTGCCGGAGGCTGCACGATCAGTTCCGCGTGGCCACCGAGGCCGGCGCGCAGCAGCACGAGCGGATACGTGTCGAGGGTGCTCGAGCCGCTCTGGCCTGGTGTCGACTGCGCGCGATAACCGGCTTCAACGACGACTTGCGAGGAGGGAACAACACACGGAGAGCCGTTATCGGCGGTCGGGCGGCCGAGTCCGGGCCGGTCGACGATCGCGCCGATATTGCCGGGTTGTTCGCACGGACCTGTGGGCGTAGCGCTTTGTGCGTTCGCGACCGCGAACGAAGATACGAAGCTGATGGCCAGCGCGGCGACGCGCTCGGCGCCGCGCATTACTCGACGTTCGCGAAGCGTTGCAGCGCCTGCAGTGACGGAACGAAGTAATAGGCTCCGGTTAACGGTGTAGTATACCGCGTCAGCGCGTCGCGCAGGCCGTCTTCGGCTCCGGCCATGCGGCGCAACATGCGGTCGAGGCGCTGCTGGTCGGCGCTGAAGCCGACGAAGACCGTTCCGTGCGTCGTAACGTTCCCGTAGGCGGTGTTGCGGCGGAAGATCTTACGCTCCTCGCCATCCTCATCGACTGTCGTACGCGACACGTGCGAGTCGGCCGGCATGACGTCTTCCGCGAACTCGGTGCTGTCGGCTTTGGTCCGGCCCATGACACGCTCTTGCGCGTCATCCGGAAGCGCTTCCCACTCCGATGTTTGATGTTGCCATTGCTGGTAGAGTAGAACCGTTCCGGCGGCGCCCGGTTCACCGTCGGGGATCGTGGCAACGCTGGGGGCAATCATGAGTGCCGGGTTTTCCGTACCGTCTTCGAAGCCGGTGAGATCGCGGCTGTGCCGGTACGACCAGCCGTCGAGTTCGCGTTCGATTTTCGCATACGGGGCCAGCTTCGCAACCGCATCGCGAGCCAGGTCGAACACGACGTCGTACGATGCTCCGGCGATCCATAGCCACAGATCCGCCTGCGTTGCCGGCATCGAGTATCCCGCGGAGCCCGCGAGCGGCTCATTGAATCCCGTGAGCTTTTCCGGGGTATCATTCGGGGCGACCGAGCGCCAGAGTTCGGGCCGGAAGCCAATGACGATGTTGACGCCGCCGACCGTGGTGCGGGGCTCGTGAATCGAAACCACCTCGCGGACAAAACGCTCGGCATCCGTCCCCGGGGGCACCGAGAATTCGAGGTAGATGTGCGCTGCATCGCCGAGCGCAAAGATTCCCGTTTGTGGGGTGGCCATCGAGTAGCGACTTATGGGATGGCGCGCACGACTCCCCCATCGACGCGCATGGCCGAACCCGTGGTCCCCGAAGCGGCGGGCGTGCACAGGTAGGCGATCGCGTTCGCGACTTCATCGGTCGTCAGAAAGCGCTTCAGCAGTGAGGACGGCCGCGCAGATTCAAAGAACCGGCGCTCCATTTCGGCCTCGTCGATGCCCTGTTGTTGCGCGAGTTGCGCAACGAACGTGCCGACGCCCTCGGAGCGAGTCGGTCCCGGCAGCACGCTGTTGACGGTGATGCCGGTTCCGGCAACCGACTCGGCGAGGCCGCGAGCGAGTGCAATTTGCGCGGTCTTTGTTACGCCGTAGTGAATCATTTCGACGGGTATTTGCAGGCCCGATTCACTCGATACAAACACCACGCGGCCCCAATTGCGCGCGCGCATGCCGGGCAGATACGCACGCGACAACCGTACGCCGCTTAACACGTTCGCCTCGAAAAACCGCATCCAATCGGCGTCGTCGATGTCTTCAAACGCGCGCGGCTCGAAAATGCCGAGGTTGTTGACCAGGATGTCGGCTGCCGGCACGGCTTTGAAAAGATTGTCGACCCCTGCTGCGGTCGTTAGATCGCCGTGCACGCCGATGACGTCGCTCGCGCCGGCAGCCGCTGCTTGCCGAACCGCACGCGCGACACGGTCTGCGGTGCGGCCCGTGATGACGACACGCGCACCAAGGCCTCCGAGCGCGAACGCCGTCGCATAGCCGATGCCGGCGGTCGAGCCCGAGACAACTGCGGTTTTGCCGTGTAGGTCCGTCGTGAACATGTCCGCACACTCGCTTTCGTTCAATGAAACGCGGGGGGCTTGACAGAGGCTGCGGCTCGCCGCTAGGATAAACCGACTAGTTGGTATGGAGTTTACGGTATGACGGTCTCGGCGAAGCCTGACGGCAAGACGAAGCTGCTCGATGCGGCCCTCACGGTCATCCGGACCAAGGGGTACAGCGCTGCGACCGTCGATGACATCTGCCGCGCAGCGGGCCTGAGCAAGGGCAGCTTCTTTCACTACTTTCCGGATAAAGAAGCTCTCGCGGTGGCTGCTGCCGAGTATTTCTCGGCCGGCGCGGCCGCGCTGTTTGACGCGGCACCCTATCGGGATGAGCCCGATCCGCGCGACCGGGTCTTGCGGTACGTCGATCTGCGAGCCGCGTTATTGCAAGGTAATTTCGCGGACTTCACGTGCCTGCTCGGCACGATGGTTGGGGAGACGTACGCAACGCATCCGCTGATCCGTGACGCTTGCGATACGCACATTCGCCTTCATGCCGATGACGTCGCCCAAGATTTGGAGGCCGCGAAGCGCGCGTATGCGCCGAGCGCGGAGTGGACCGCGGAGAGCATGGCACTGTTTACCCAAGCCGTGATTCAGGGTGCGTTCATTCTGGCGAAAGCGCACGGCGACCCGGCGGTGGCTGCAGACTGCATCGCGCACTTGCACCGCTATCTTGAGACCCAACTTCCCATTTCCACCTAGAACCAATGGAAGGACACGACTCATGCAAATGCGACCCAACTTGAACTTCGCCGGTAACGCAGCAGACGTACTCGAGCATTACCAGGCGGCGCTCGGCGGCGACCTCAACGTCATGCGATTCGGCGGCTCGCCGGCAGCGGAATTCGTGCCGCCGGGATGGGAAGACAAGATTCTGTACGGCCGGCTGAGCACGCCGTTCGGAGAAGTTGACGTAATGGACGCGCCGCCCGGGCGCGAGAGCGCGATCGGCGGCAACGTCGCGATCGCGATCGACGTGGACGACGAAGCTCGCGCGGCGAGCATTTTTGAAAAACTCGCCGAGGACGGCAGCGTCATGATGCCGTTCGAGGAAACGTTCTTCGCGCGCAAGTTCGGCATGACGAGCGACAAATTCGGCGTGCGCTGGATGGTCAGCGTCGCACCCGTTGCAATGGTGCGCAGCTGACCGCGAAGAGAACGTATCCGCCCGGCGTCCCCTGCTGGGTGGAGACGTTGCAACCCGACCCGCGCGCGGCGCTGGCGTTTTATCGGGCGCTTTTCGAATGGGACGGCATCGGTCCGGGGCCGATGCCCGACGGCGGCGAGTATTTTGTTGCGCAGCTCGATGGCGACGATGTCGCGGGAGTTGCAACGCTGCCGGCGAGCGGAATCGCCGAAGCGGCTTGGACGACGTACATGTGCGTCGATGATCTCGAGACGTCCGTGCGACGCGTGGTCGCGGCCGGCGGCAAGATTATCGTCGCGCCGCTGGACGCGCGGCCGGCGGGACGCCTCGCCATCGTCGAGGGGCCGGCCGGTGCGTCGTTCGGATTATGGGAACCGTGCGACCGCAGCGGTGCGCAGCGCATCAACGAGCCCCGCGCTTGGGCTATGAGCACGCTGCGGACGCGCGATCTTCCGGGCGAGCAGAGCTTCTACAAAGCGGTGTTCGGATGGAACGCGGAGCCGTTCGCGGGCGGAGCTTTGTTTCGATTACCGGGCTACGTTGGTGGTCTTGCGCAGCAGCCGGTTCCGCGCGATGTCGTAGCGGTGGCCATCCATGACCCGAGCATCGCTGCGGATCACTGGTCGGTCGATTTCTGGATCGAGGATCTCGATGCAGCCGTCGAACGCGTCACGCTGAACGGCGGTGCAGTCATCGCGCCCCCATTCGCAGCCGCCCCTTTCCGTCGCGCCGTCGTAGCGGACCCTGCCGGTGCGATCTGCACGATCAGTCAATTACTGCTGGACGGAACGTAAATGCCCGAAGACGTCGCTGACTATTTAATTCGAATTCGCCGCGAAATGATCGGAGATCGGTCTTAACCGTTTGAACTTCCGTTTCGAGGCTCTCGACCCGCGTCTCGAGATTTCCGAGTCGCTGCTTCGTTTTCTATTCCCGGCATCAAGCGATGGACAACGGGTACACCCTCCGCCGACCGTTCGTTTACATCACCGTGACCAGGAGGGGAACGCTCGGGGTCGTGCCGTCCGAGAACATGATCGGGCACGGCAGCCCGCCAGTCGACGAGACGCCGCTCACCGTGAACGTCGCGTACGGGCCCGTCGGCGCGGTTGAACTGGCCGTCGCCGCTCCAGCGCAGGCCGCCGCGTTCGCCGTGAACGTTCCCGTGAACCCCGGATCGATGAGTTGCACCGTTCCCGTCCCGCCGGACGTAAGCGGCAGCATACCCGAGCTCAATGCGATTCCCATCGGCGACGTCGCGATCACCAACGATCCGGCGGGTTGCGCCGCGCCGCTACCGATCGCCGCAGTCACGGTCACCGGCGAGGCGATCGCCGTACCGTCGTACGTCGCCGAGAACGTCGTTGGAGCGATGCCATTCGCCGGCGGCGTGCTGAAGGTGGTCTGTGAGAGCGCCACATGCGTCGACGACGATGCCAGCGTGATCGAGAGCAGATTCCCGTTCGCATTGGAGAACTGTCCCGGCCCGACGATCAAGTTGCCGTCGGCGTCCAGAATCGCCAGCGCTAGCGTCGTCGTTTCGCCGTAGCCGCCGGTGAAAATGTACGGACTCACCGTTACCGCGCTTGGAACGCCGTTGAACGTCATGGAGACCGCTGCGTTCGTCGGACTGATCGTCACCGTCGACGATCCCGTCGAGAGCAGATTCCCCGTGCCGCCGGTCCCGTCGTACAGGTTCACGGTGAACGTGTTGCTGCCGGCAAACACCGCGATCGACGCGGAGCATTGCAGCGTCGTCATATTGCACGTGCCCGTCGTGCTCGCAGCCGGCGGCGCCGGCGTCGTACCTTGCGCGACGACGCCGACCGTTATCGATTGCGTGCCGAAACCGACGTAGGCCGCGCGCCGTTTCGCCGCCGTCGTCCGGCCCGGAACGCTCACGTTGATCGTGACGTTCTGTGCGCTCGACGATCCGCCGTGACTTGCGGTCGATGGCTGCGGCGACGATAGTGCTCCGGAGCCGCCACCACCGCAACCCGCGAATGCGAGGCCCAGCGCGGAAGCGATGAAGACCGAGACGATGTTCTTCACTGTCGCGCCTCCTAACTGCCCGTTATCGTGCCGGTGATCGGCACGTTGATCTTGACGGTGGCCGGTGTGCTGCCGCTCGCGCCGCTCACGGTCAGCGTGCACGAGCCGCCCGGACTCACGCCCGTCACCGTGACCGTCGCGCTGTTGGTGGCGGTATTCGTCGTACCGACGGACGCCGTTGCAACGCCGCTACACGCCGTCGTCCCGTTCGTCGTAAACGCGCCGGTGAAACCGGTTTGCGACGCCGTGAATGTCGACGACCCGGTCGTGCTCGTCAGCGATACGGTCGCCGGCGAAGCGGCCACCGGCGCCTGCGTCTGCGGTGTGCCGGTGAGCGTCACGGTGTACGGCCCCGGTACAATGTATCCGCGAGGATTGTAGGGTATCGTGAACGTCAGTATGCAGGTCGTCGTACTCGCCGCCGTCGGTGCATAAAACGTTATATCTCCGCCACCGGTTGACCCAGGCCCTAAATAAAGCACGGTCGTGGGCGCCGGTATTTGGCCAGGAAACGTGGTCTGGACCTCCCCACAACTGGCCGAAACGTCGAGTAGGTTTGGCCCCATTTGGTCCCCCGCCTGAACAACGATCGTCCCGAAGCCTCCGTACGGCACCGAGAGAGACGGCGGAGTCAATCCAATGGCATTCGGCGCCAGGGGCGTCGGGGTCGCAGTTGGGACCGGCGTGGGAGTGGGAAGCCCGGCGCTACCGGTGCAGGACGGCTGGGTGGGTGCGACGTTCGTCGAAACGTAGTAGAACGCGATGCCGTACGTT
>PLRU01000076.1 GCA_003164045.1 Candidatus Lustribacter telmatis | reverse complement strand
GTCAGTGTCGTCACCGACAACCATGGTCGCTACTCGTTTCCCGCCTCCAAGCTTCCGGCGGCCTCGTATCAGCTGCATGCCCGCGCGGTCGGGTACGACCTGAGTGCACCGGCGACGGCAACCGTATCGACGGGCACGACGACGTCGGCCGATCTGAAGCTGCGCAAGGTTCCCGACATCGCGCTTCAGCTGAGCGACGCCGAGTGGCTTGCGAGTATGCCCGGGACCGATGCGCAAAAAAAGTTACTCCTCGCCTGCAATAGCTGCCACACCGTGCAGCGCATCGTTTACTCGACGTGGAGTGCTCGGGAGTTCATGGCGATCATCCCGCGCATGAACACGTACGTGAATCAAAGCACGGCGGTGCTTCCGCAGAAGCGTATGATCGTCGGCTCGAACATCGGCGCCGAGACGATCCGGCCGTTAGCGGAATACCTCGCGACGGTGAACCTCCACGGGCGCTCGTATTGGAACTATCCGCTCAAGGGCGCTCCGCGTCCGACGGGCGCGGCAACCCACGTCGTGTACACGGAATACGCGCTGCCGCGCGAGACGATCGAACCCCACGACGTGTTCTTGGAAAACGGCATCGTGTGGTACTCGGACTTCGGTCAACAGTACCTCGGCAAGATGGACCCGGCGACGGGCAAAGTCACCGAATATCGCGTTCCTATGATGAAGCCCGGATATCCGACGGGCGGCCTCGATATCGAGCCGAGCAAGGACGGAGAACTGTGGCTTTCGGGGATGTACCAGGGCGGCCTGACCGCGTTCGACCCGAAGACCTCGGCCTTCAAGTCGTATCCGCTCCCGGCTGAATTGAACCACCAGGGCGCGCAACAATCGATGGTCATGCCCAACAACATGAATGTCGACGGCAACGTCTGGACCAACAATCAAGACGAGCATCAGATCTTGCGACTCGACGTGAAGACCGGAACCTACACGGCGATGGGGCCGCTCAAGGATCCGACGCGCGACCGCTCGATCGCAACCTACGGCATCCTCTCCGACTCGCTTAACAATGCCTACCTGCTCGACTTCGGTGGTGACGGTGCGGGGGTCGTGAAGGTCGACGCCGTGACCGGTGCGATAACGATGTATCCCACGCCGACGAAGCACTCCTCACCGCGCCGCGGTCGCGTCTTCGGCGACGATCAGATCGTATTCGCCGAGTACGCCGGCGACCACGTCGGATTGCTCGACACGCACACCGGAGTCATCAAAGAATACGCGACGCCGAAGGGGACCAACCCTTACGACGCGTTCGCGGATAAGAACGGCGAGCTGTGGGCCGGTTCGATGTGGAACGACCGCGTCATCCGGATCAATCCGAAGACGGGCAAGACCATCGCCTATCTACTCCCGCGCACCACGAACATCCGGCGCGTCTTCGTCGACAACACGACGACGCCGGTGACGTTCTGGACGAATAACAATCACGGATCCTCGATCATCAAGCTCGAACCGCAGAACTAACCGTTAGCTGCGCCGGCGCGCGTTGCGAAGAACTCTGCGACAAGTCGGGCACTTGCGAGGTCCATCGGGCGCGGATCGGTTCGCCAGGCCACCTTCGGGCCGAAGTTCGTGAATGCGCGTATCTGCCCCGAGTGGTCTACGGTGACCACGGCGTCACCTCGTTTGAAGTGGAAGGTCGCCTCGTTCACCTCGACATCGGTGCTCTCAACGAGCTGCGGGCATTCGATCGTGCGGATTTGGTCCTGGACCGCGCGCACGAAGTACTCGAGGGTCATCGTGCCCCCGATTCTACAACGGACCGAGTCGGACCCTATCACGGGGGTGCCCCCAGGCGCTATCTGCCGTAGAGTTTGCGGGTGCGGTCGGTGATGAGCTTCTCGAACGCGTCGTAGGCCTTGGTTTTGAGGTCTCGGACGATCTCCAGAATTGTATCCAATTCTGCCGGCTCGTGGAGTTGGATGCGCGACGCCATCACGTCGATATTGGCCTCGACGGCGAGCGTAACGTCATGCTGCGGGGGCGACGCTGAAAAGGAGACCGACAGGACGCTTCGCGGATCGTTATCGTAGGCAGCGCGAAATGCGGTCGCAAACGATATGAAGCGCTTGGGAAGGCCATGTGGGATCGTAGTGCCGAGCGTAAAGTAGTCGCCCATCAGGAGCGACTGTGCGGGCACCATGATCCGGTTGCGGTAGCTTAGGTTTATTTGCGCGATCGACTTCGGCTTTGCGGTCTGCAGAAAGTTTCGCAGCGCATGGCCGATGCGATCGTAAACGTCCGCCCAACCCGGGTAGGGACGGATCGCATGAAGGCTCAGCGCATTGTCCCCGCAACGAATTTGATACTTGCCGTCCGCCGTCGACAGGAGGATCTTCGGTCCGTGCGCGCGTTCCGAGGGCGTTGAGTTTTCCGCCGAGACCGCTTGCGGAAGGTTGGGATAAACCGACCGCATCTCATCGTAGAGGCGCGCGGGCAGGGTGGCGTTCCAAGCGCTTACATCTGCAAATTCAAACTCGCAGATGGCTTCTTCAATCGGCGAATTCGCGTAGTGCTTCCGCGACGAGAGTTGTGTCGTCACTTGGAATCCGCGTCCGGCAAGTCGGAATAGCCGTGCAGTTCGCGCCGGTAATTGACCATGCTCTTGCGCACGATCGTGGGCGCAGCGGACTGGGGCTGCGGCTTCACGGGATCGGGCTTCACCGTGCGCAGCGCCGGCCGCGTCATTTTCAAGAGCACTTCCATGAGTGGACTATCCGGCACGTGACTGAAGGCCTTGAGAACGCGCCGGCGGTGAAGCGTGATTCCGCTTTCTTCCGCGATGAAATCTTGTAAATCCGACATTTTTGCTTGTCTCCTGAAATCGAGGGGCGCGCTACGAGCGCGTCGTCGCTAACGGGCGCGAAGAATCGGTGGAATGAGCGTTCACCTTTTGCAATCCGCGCACGACGAGCACCGGCATAGGCGCCGACTCTACGACGCTTTCGGCAACGCTGCCGATGAACAGGCGCCGTAATCCCCGCCGCCCGTGACTGCCGACCACGATCAGATCGGCTTTCTCATGTTCCGCGGTCGCAATCAAGGCCGGCGCCGCTCGGCCGTCGACAATGCGGACCTCGAACGACCGGCCGTTCGTACCGGCCGTCGTAAGCGCTTTTTCGATGACGCGCTCGATATCCTCACGGAACTCGTCGATCACCGCCTGCTGATACTCATGCCCACCGAGGACGAACGCCGAACCGGCTACACCACACAACAGAACGTGACGACGATCCTCCGCCGGAAAATCGAGGACGGTAGCCAGCGCCGCATCCGACGGTTCTGAATCATCGATGCCGACGACGATGCGCTCGAAACACCGTCCAGATCGCAAGGCCTTCGCGCCTGCCCGGATCGTCAGCACCGGGATCGAACTTCCGCGCAGCACGGCTTCCGTTGTGCTGCCGACGAAGAAGTGTTCGAATCCCGAGCGGGCGTGCGTCGCCACGGCAATCAGTGTGCAGCCTTCGTCGTGCGCAAGGTCGAGGATGCCGGGCGCGGGCTCGCCTTCTACAAGGCGGCTTTGCGCTACGACACCCGCTGCATTCGCCCGCAGCCTCGCTCGGTCGAGGTACTCCGCGCCCCGTGCTCTGAGGTCGGCCATGATCGGCGCTGGGTCCACAAACGACCCGACAGCCGTCGTGTCCAGCATCGGCATCCAATTAACGAAATGACAAAGAATGAGTTCGCCGTCGTGTTCGGACGCGAGTCTGGCCGCTACGTCAACGGCCTCGTCGGCGGCCTCCGAACCGTCGGTCCCAACGAGGATCCGAGAAAAGATGCTCACTGTGCCCTCCCACCTAGATTGGTAAGGAGCGTACGGTCGGCGTGTGAAGGCGTTGTGACGGTGTAGCGCCACACGCCTTCACAGGACGTTCATGGCCGCACGTGTGCGGTCTAGCCGCGGAAGCTTTCGGAGTGGCTCTCCACTCTGCCGCCACTGTACTCTACGATGCCCTTATAATAATAGTAGCCGCCCGGCTTCAGGCTATCTCTGCCCACGTCCCCAAAGATCGGATGAAAACTGCTGGGAGAACCGGTGTGCTCGCCTTCTTTTCTGATGCCGCCGCCGCGGCCATCCGAAACTTCGATCCAATAGTGACACGACTGATCTTCGCAGTGCGTTACGCGGATCGCTAGCCGTATAATTCCCCCGTGCGAGTCTCCGCCCCATGTGGGCTTGTAAATAGCAATGCCGGGGGTCCCTGAGGCCGACGCGATACCCGAAGAACATATAACGATTGCAAGTAATAGAAATAGATAGCGCTTCATTACGAATGCTCCTTACATTTCAAGCGTGAGGCGAACTGTTATGCCCACTACGCTTAACAAGCACGGGTTCTAACAGCGCGATAATCGCTCAACGCAGGCGAATGCTAGGTGGTTCGCTTTCATCGGCGGGCGGCACCACTGTGTCCAACGTCACGGGACTTTGTACGATCGATTTTGCTGGAGTGCCCGCTCTCCGGTTTAGGCCGGCAGGCTGCGCGCGCGGAAGGCCAGCGCGATCATCGTGACGCCGATGACGAAACCGTAGATGCTAATCATCAAGACCAGGTAAACCAATCCCGCCGTCGGCGCAAACAACACGAAGCCGCCGAAAATCACGGACACGATCCCGAAGAGCAGATAGAACCATTCCCCGCCTACGTGCTTGCGCAGCCGCACCGCGGTCACGATGGCAAGCACGCCGGAAATGATCGCCCAGTAGCCGACCAGAAACGCCAGACTGAGGATGCTGAGGCCCGGCCAGGCGAAGATCGCAAGCCCGACCGCGATACTCAAGATACCCTCGAGCAGCAGCACCCACCAGTGCGCGTCCGAGCGGAACACCTGGACCGCCTTCGCAACGGTGACGACCCCATCGACGATCAGATACGCGCCGATGAAGATGACGGCGACGGCTAGCGTCGCCCCTGGAAACACGAGCGCAACGACGCCCAGCGCCAGACCGAAGAGTCCCCGAATGAGGAAGAGCCACCAATAGCGGCGGAGGCCGCCTGCGACCCCTTGGTTCAACAGCGATGCATCCATGACGCGTAAATACCCACGTCGCTCGTCCGCGAACCTGCGTCCGCTAGGGTGAGGGGAGCGGCGACACCCCGGCGCTGAGCACGACGCGGTTGCGCCCGGCGGCTTTGGCGCGGTAGAGGGCTTCGTCTGCGGCGTGCACGAGGGCGTCGAGGCCGACGTCCGCGTCGTCCGGCGCGACGACGATGCCGAAACTCGCCGTCACTAAGATCGAGCGCCCGTCGGATAACGGGATCGGCATCTCGGCGATCGCTGCGCGAACGCGCTCGGTCATGAGCATCGCGGCCTCGCCGCCGCAATGCGGAGCAAGGACCGCAAACTCTTCGCCGCCGTAGCGGCAGACGATATCGCCGACGCGGAACTCCGCCTTGGCCAAGGCGGCGAGTGCGATGAGGACGACGTCCCCAGCGTCGTGACCATAGCGGTCGTTCACGTCTTTAAAGTTGTCGATGTCGAGCATGATCAGCGAGAGCGGCAACCCGTGGCGGCGCGCGCTCGCGAGTTGCGTTTGGGCACTCTCGACGAACGCACGGCGATTCGTCAATCCGGTGAGGAAGTCGGTCGTCGAACTGATGCGCAGCTCGTCGATGAGGCCTTGGCGTTCGACTTCCAGCGCGGCCTTCTCGACGCTGTTCTGCCGCAGCGTTTCGACCGCACCGAGAACGGCGGAGATCTCGTCGCGGCGATTGCCGACCGGCACGATCGTCTCGAGTTCGCCGCGGGCGATGCCGGTGATCACGCGCGTGGTTGTGACGAGCGGCCGGATCACCCGGCGACGCATGACGACGAGTACGGCGCACACGAGGCCGAGCGCTATCAAGCCGAATACGACGATGCCGATGAGGTAGCGCACGGCCCGCGCATGCCGGGCGGCCGCGTTCTCGACAGCGCTGGCAACGAGCACGTCGCGCAGGGTCACGATCGTGCCCATCGCCGGAACGTACCGCGCAGCGAATTGCGCCGTGTCGATGCCGTAGGGGCGGTGCAGTTCGCTCGCGCGCTCGACGGAATCGACGAAGGCGAGGTCGTCACCGAAGTATTGGGCGTCCATCGTTTGGTTCGCGGCCAAGATGCGCGGATCGGTGCCCGGCGCAACAACCCGGCCGGAGATGAGATTGCGCAGCTCATAGACGCGGCCGCGCATCTCCCACGCCCCCTGTTCCTCAAGTCGCGCGAGCGGCTTCCCCGTCGTCAACGCGGCCGTGAACTGCGAGCCGAGCCGGCCCGCATATTCGCGCAACTCGGCGGCGAGCCGGGCCGCAACGAGCGTATCGGCAAGTTGTGGATAGCTGTCTCCGGCGTCCCGCGAGAGCACTTCTGCCGCCGACATCACGATCGGCACGATGTCGAACATCGCGTGGACGGCNNCGAGTTGCGCGTGGGCGCGGCGCAGCACTTCTGCAGCCCGGCGCGTCTGCGGAGTTTGCGGCGCTGCGGCTATTGCTTCGTCGAGCGCGGTCATCGCCGCATCGCTCACGGCGCGCGCATGAACGAGCTTCGCGAGTTTCGCCGGATCGCGGTGGTCGCCGTCGCCGAGCACGCCGTTTGACGGACCGCGCTCGAACGACACCTTCTCTGCCGCTACCAGGGCCTTATTGAGGACGCCCATCGCCGCCAACCCGTTCGCGGTGGCATGCGCCGTCCGCCACTCTGGATAGACGATGCCCGAAAGCAAAATGCTCATCAGTGTGAGGAGCACGATGGTAGCGAGAGTCGACAAGCGTGTCAGGGTCACATAATGGCCTTGGCGAGCGTCAGCCGATTACGTTCCTCGCGATTCAATCCGGGTCCGCTTGAGGCGACAGCGGGAGTCGAACACCGCGATCTAAGCTTTGCTGGCTCTTGCCTTACCACTTGGCTATGTCGCCGACCGGGTCCGCAACGCTCATTCGCGATGTATCGATCCGTGTGCCTGCGCGAACGCCTGCTCGGGTAGTCGCCAGGACTTACGTCCAGCCGGACTAAGAGCGTTCCATGGCCGCAACTCCGCAGACGCTTCCCGTCCGCTCGAAGGCCTGGGCCGCCGAGCATTTCCGTGGTGTCGAGGGCGTCGTTATGCCCTCGTTCACGCCCGACTTCTCGGACATCAACGAAGCCGGTATCCGCCACGACGTTCGCCTCGGCATCGCGCAGGGCTACTTCTCTCTCTTCTGCAGTTCGCCATCGACGGTCGGCGATGAGTACAAGCGGTTCATAACCGCTGCGTGCGACGAAGCGGCCGGGCGCATCGGCATCAGCATCGTCGCGGGCGGCGCATCCGAAGAACGCAATCTCGATGTACTGGCGCACGCCGAGGCAGCGGGTGCTACGCACGCACTCGTTGCGGTGCGCCCCGCGCCGGATACCGCTGCGGAATTGCTGGCTGCATACCAGCGCCTGATCCGTTCGACCAAACTCGGGATCACGCTCTACGCGTATCGCTCGCCGGCCCTGCGCCGTTTCGACCCGACCGGCATCCCGCTTGACGTGCTGAGCGCGCTGGCCGACGAGCCGAACGTGGTGGCAGTCAAGCTGACCCAAACGCTCGACGCAACGACCGCGCTCGAATGCGCGGAACGCTTGGGCGATCGGCTGTTGGTCGGCAGCGCCGACTTGGCCATGCTGGCCGTGCTGGCGGAACGCGTGCCGATTACGTGGACCGGTCAGTGGCTCACCGATGCGGTGCAGTCGCCCGACCATCGCTACGTCGTCGACTTCATGACACTGCTGCGCGCGGGAAAGCAACGCGAAGCGCGGGCGCTGTATTGGACGATCGAACCCGCCTATCGCGCGTTCGCCGATTTGCAGGCTCCGTATCTGGTGCGCGGCGCGCATCCGTGGACGCACATGAAGTATTACCAGTGGTGCGTCGGCGGCAACGGCGGATTGCTGCGGCCGAACATCGAGGGCACGGGGCCGATCGGCGAAGCCGACTATGAGGCCATTCGCAAGATCTATCGCGGTATCGGGATTACGCCGCGCGACGGCGGCGACTTCGAACTGGGACGCACGAGCGCTTGATGCGCAGCGTTACGCGCGGCCGCGCAATCGCCCTCGGCGGTGCGGCGGCTGCGTCCGCGACGTTTGCCGGCATGCGCGCAGACGCCCAAACGGCTCCGCCGCTGCGCGTCGCGTTTGCCTACACCGACGCGTTCGGCGAAGCCGGTTTCGCCGATTCCGCCGGCTTCTTCAAGCAAGTCGATCTGCCGATAACGCTCGTCGCGCTGCCAAACTCGGGCGCTATCGTGGCGGCAGCGGCGGGCAACGCGCTCGACATCGGCCTCGCGAACCCGATCACGCTAACCAACGCGATTCAGAAAGGCATTCCGTTCGCCGCCATCGCGCCGGCCGGCGTGTTCGTAGAAGCGAAACCCGAAGCGTTGCTCGTCGTCGCCAAAACGTCAACCGTGCAAACGGCAAAAGACCTCGAAGGCAAGACCGTTGCGCTGATCGAGATCGGCGGCATCACGCAAACCGCGATGACCGCGTGGCTCACAAAGAACGGCGCGAACCCCGCTGCGGTGCACTTTGTCGAACTATCGTTCTCGGCCATGGGTGCGGCCCTCCGGAATCGCGTCGATGCCGCGTTCATCTCGGGTCCGCCGTTACAAGAAGCGCTGCGCTCCGACACCCGCGTGATCGGCAGTCCCTACGCGGCGATCGCGAGCGAATGGTCGATCAACCTGTGGTTCGCTCAGAAGCCGTGGATCGCAGCCAATATGCCGACGGTGCGCCGTTTCGTTCAGGCGATCGAAAAGTCGGCCCCCTGGATCAACACCCACCCCGCTGAGACGCTGGCCGTGATGCGGCAATATGCGCCGGCGCCCATCGACGCGGCGAAGATCGTCCGTACCACTTTCACCGACCGGCTCGACATCGCGTTGATTCAGCCCGTTCTCGACGCGGCACTACGTGCCGGCGCAATCAAGCAAGCAATGGATGCCCACGACCTCATTGTGAAAGTGTAGGGTTGATGAAGCAGGTTTTCCGTAACGCGTTCGTCTCATTCGTGCTTCTGTTGGGCATGGCGCCGGTTCCGGCGGCGGCTCAGCCCGCGCCGTATGAGATCAACGTGATCCTGCCGTTGACCGGCGGTGCCGCGTTCGTGGGGCAGGCAAACCTCGAGACGCTGCACATCGAGGAAAAGACGATCAACGCGAGCGGCGGCATTCACGGCCGGCCGGTGCATTTCGTGGTGCAGGACGATCAGAGTAATCCGACCGTCGATGTTCAGCTTACCGCCGGATTGATCGCGAAGCACGTGAACGCGATCATCCAAGGCGGGCTTGCGGCATCGTGCCGGGCGACCGTGCCGCTCGTTTCCGCGAACGGCCCGGTGATGTACTGCACATCGCCGTCGTACACGCCGCAAGTCGCGGGTTACGTTTTCGTCAGCGGCACGGCGACGCTCGACGGCATGCACGCGCTCTTCAACTACTTCAAGTGGCACAATTGGAAGCGCATCGCGATCATGTCGACGACGGACGCCAGCGGACAAGAAGGCGATACCGTCATGCAGCAGCTACTCGCGATGCCGGAATTCCGCGCCAACCAAGTGACTGATTGGGAACACTTTGCGCCGGCCGACCTCAGCGTTGCCGCGCAGATGATCAAGATTCGCGAAAGCAAACCCGACGTGCTCGTTGCCTGGGGCAGCGGCGCACCCGTGCAAACCGAACTCCGCGCGATCAAGGAAACCGGCATCACCGTGCCGATCGTGGTCAGCCTTGCGAATCAAACCTACGGCACGATGAACCAATGGAACGATATCATTCCGCCCCAGCTGCTGCTCTACTCGATGCGCTGGCCGTCGTTTGAAACGATCGGCCACGGTCCGGTCAAAGACGCGATGGCCGTGATGTACAAAGCCTATCGCGCCGCTAACGTCAAACCCGACGGCGGCGCCGCCGTAACATGGGACCCGGTAATGATTCTCGTCCATATGCTGCGCACGCTACCGGAAGACGCGACCGCGCAGCAACTACGCGATGCCATCCTGGCGCTGCACGGATTTGCCGGCATCGACGGCTACTACGATTACCGCGGCAATCAACGCGGCGTGGGCCTCAAGGACGACATCGTCGTCCGCTGGGATTCGCAAAACCACACCGGCTGGATCCCACTGAGCGCCCCTGCCGGAATGCCGCTCACCAAATAACCGCTTAGGCACTCACTTTTCGCGGACGGCCACCCGAAGCACCGTTGCGTCGCGCCGCGTCGGCCTTCTTCTCACTGCGCACGGAGCCGGCTAGCGCGGCTCCACGATAGCGGAGCCAATCGAGCCCAACTAACGCATCGATCAGACCGGCGACCAACAGACCTTCATCAATCGAATCGAACCAAATACCGACTCCCGGAGGATCGATCGTAATGCGTTCTAAGTTCGTTCGCCGGGCGCTGAACGGTTTCGGCAACATTCTGCGCGGTAACGAAAACGTCGCGCCAGACTTCAACTCGACCGTAAGTGCATTTCGTACGGAATCGTAGTGCGCCGCTTTAGCCAATGGCTCAATTTTATCNNCAGTGTCCCTCATTCGTGCAGCTTCCTCCATTGAGCGATGAGTATGCCCAAACTACCGTTCGCGACGTTCATTTTTTAACCTATCCGTTAGGTTTTTGCAACTGCCTGCGGCGAAATGCAAATTTTATGGCCCCTTAGATTTCCCTAAGATTGCTATTGTATTACACCGTGACTCTCGGCAAGGCAACGGAATAGATGCCGCCGTAGTGCGAGCTATGTCGTTCGCTAAAGCTCGCTATGTTGTTTGGGGCGTTGCCGTTCTGCTCGGCTTTGCGCTCGTTGCATCTCGCGTTTTTCACGCGCCGCTGGTTGGAGCCGCAACGCCGTTTACGAGTCTGCCCATCGTTGCGCCGGGTTCGGCTGCGGCGCTCGCATCGGCCGCTCACGGGCTCGATCTCTCGCAGCTCGATCCGACGTGCGAACCCTGTAAGGATTTTGCGCAGTTTGCGGACGGCGGGTGGCTAAAGGCCAACCCGATTCCCGCACGTTATCCGCTCTGGGGGCGCGTCTTTGAGTTGCGCGATACGAACACCGCGCGGCTTCGCACGTTGATCGAAGCCGCGGCGGCGTCGCCCGCGACGGGCGACGCGCGCGAACGCCAAGTGGGCGACTACTACGCCGCATGTATGGACACCGACACGATCGACAAACTCGGCATCACGCCGATCGCTGCCGAACTCGCGCGTGCTGCGGCCGTCACGCCGGCGACGCTGGCCGTAGAAGTTGCGCACTTACACGACATGGGCATCGGCTCGCTCTTCACGCTCGGCTCGGAACCGAATCCCGCCGGCAGCGCGAAGGCGGAAATTCTGAGCATGAACCAGCCGCCGCTCACGCTGCCCGACAAATCCTACTATGTCGACCCGGCGAAAGAAAAAATCCGCACCTCCTACCTCGAACACATCGCAAAAATGTTCGCGCTAGCCGGCGACGACGCGACCTTGAGCGCAACTGAAGCCAAGAGCGTTCTTGCCTTCGAAACCACGCTCGCGCAGAACATGCGCACCCCAACCGAACTGCGCGATCCGATTACGAATACCAACGTCGAGCCGATTGCGAAGGCGGCGGCGTCGCTGCCGGGCTTCGATTTCTCGGCATACCTCGCAGCTCGCCGCATACCGTCAACCGGCACGATCGACGTCGGACAGCCCGCCTACTTCCCGGCCCTCGCGCAAACGCTTTCCACCAGCAGCGCGTCCGATATCGCAACGATGCTGCGCTGGGACGTGCTTAGTTCGGATGCGGCCACGCTGGCGAAGCCGTTCGACGACGAATCGTTCCACTTCTTCGGCACCGTGCTCAGCGGCACGGTCGAGCAACGACCGCGCGCGCAGCGGTGCGTGGATGCGGCCACCCGCGACCTGGGCGACTCGGTCGGCATCATCTACGATCGGAAGTACTTCACGCCGAAACAGCGCGCACGCGCCGTTGCCATGATCGACACCGTCAAAGAGACCTTGCACGACGATCTCACCACGCTCCCGTGGATGAGCCCGCACACCCGCGCGATCGCCGTGCAGAAGCTCGATCTCATGGCCGTCAAGGTCGGCTATCCGGATCATCCACGCGATTACAGTAACGTCACGATCGGACGCGACACCTATGCGGCGAATCGCGTCAACGCGGCGATCGCAGCGGTTCGCCGCCGGCTCAACGATCTCGGCAAGCCCCTCGACCGCACGCGCTGGAACTCGCCGTCGCCGACCGTGAACGCCGGCTATAACCCGGCAGCAAACGACATCACGTTCTACGCCGGCATTCTGCAAACGCCGTTCTTTAGCGATATGTTCGACGACGCCACGAATTACGGCGCGATCGGCATCATCATGGGTCACGAGATGACGCACGCATTCGACGATAGCGGACGGCACTTTGACGGCTACGGCGCGCTCACGGATTGGTGGACGGCGCCCGACGCCAAGAACTTCAACGCCCGGGCTGCGTGCGTGAGCAATCAGTTCGACCAATTCGTCATCGGCGACGGCGTGCACGCGAACGGTCCGCTCGAACTGGGCGAGGCCATCGCCGATCTCGGCGGAGCAAACCTGGCCTATCGGGCGTTCGAACGCTCGCAAATCGGCAAGCCGCGCCGCACGATCGACGGCTTCACGCCGGAACAGCGCTTCTTCTTAGGCTTCGCGACGTTTCAAACAGAAGAGGACCGCTTGGAATACGCAAAGCAGCGCGCAACGAGCGAACCGCATCCTCTCGGGCCGTTCCGCATCAACGGGGCACTGGCAAACATGCCGGAATTCGCGCGCGCGTTCTCATGCCCGATCGTCTCGGCGATGGTGCGCACCGGGAAGAACCGCTGTCAGATTTGGTAACCCACTATAGCCCCGGCAACACGTTGCGCGCGTCTGGTCGCGGATCGTCCAGACGCGTCACGTAAAACGTACCCTCGGGTTCGCCCGCGTAGCGATAGTCCAAGATCTTCGGCGTGCCGACATGAACGTACGCCGCGCGCACGCTCTGCTCGAGACCGAGCGCATCGCCGAATGGGGTGCGAAACGTGACGAGGTCGGCGTGCTGCGGAACTTCGGCCGGGCGATACCAGCGCATCCACTGCGGGAGTTGCCCCGTATGCACGACGATATCCGAGGGAATGCCGTACCAGAGCAGTTCAGCCGACGTCTCGTAGCGGTCGGTGTAGATCGTGATTCCTGACGCGGCATCGGCCCGCAAGTCATCCGCCAGCGGGCGGTAGGCGTACACACCCGACGAGAACTGCGAACGCAGCGACGGCTGCGCGGAAAACGCCGCCGCTTGCGCCCGCTCGGGCAAGGCCAGAAAGACGGCCGTCGCAGTGGCGTAGGCCGTTGAAATGCCGAGCACGGCAAACGTAACGCGCCGCCACACCGCGCCGGCTTGCGCAAGGCGAATGCCGCAGGCAATCGAGAGGGATGCCGCCGGACCGAGGATCCAGTACGACTCGGTCTTCATCGCGAACGAAAAGAGAAAGAGCGCAATCGGTAGCGGCAGCGCCGTCCACGCAACGAGCGAGAGCCGCGGCGAACGCCGCAGCGCCAAGAGCCAGGTGAGCACCACGATCAGACCGCCGAAGAACAGGAAGCGCACCGTGTCGATGTTGACGAGTTTGACGATCGAGAACGTCGTCATCGACTGGCGATGCACGAACTCGAACGCGAACGTCTCCCAACCCACCGAAGCGTTCCACGCGAGAAACGGAATGTACGCCACCACGGCGATTGCGCACGCAGCGGCAACCGGCCGTAGCAGATCGCGCCGCGCGGTGAGCGCCCACGCGAACACACCGAAGACGAGCGCCCAGCCGAACGTGCGCGAATACACCGTCGCCGCAAGCGCGAACCCGAGCGCCACGATCGCTTGCGGCGATACGCGCCGAGCGAGCGCAGCGGCGGCCCATACCGCCAGCGACCACGACAGCACGTACGCGCCGTCGGGAATGCACTCCGCAAACTCGAGCTTGGTTTGCGGGATCAGCGTTAAGACGACCGCGGCAAACGCGCCTGCGCGCGCGTTCCCGGCGATAATTGCGGCCGCCATGCCCACCGCAATTGCCGCGACGGCCTCGGCGATCACGAAGGGCAGCCGCACGAGTCCGAAGCTGTGTCCGAGCCAGTTGCCGGCGGTGATCAACCAAGCGACCATCGGCGGATGGTCGGTGTAGCCGAACGCCGGGTGGAGGCTCCAGCTCCAATAGTACGTTTCATCAGCAGTCAGCGGAAAGTTGAACGCGGCGTAAGCGCGAAGTAGGGACATGATGCCGATTAGCACCACCGCTCCCAAAACCGGTCGGGACATTAGCAAGCGCGTTCTGCTCGCGCTCATCGTCGCCTTCGCCGCGCCGGCAGCGCCCGCGTTCGCTGCGGCGCCGACGCCCTCGCCTGCACCGGCAGCGATCCCCATGCCGCCCGCACCCGGCAAAATGGGCTATTACATGATGCAAGGCAGCCGCATCGTCAGCGCGGTCTACCCCAGCGCCCCGGACTGCTTCAAGGCCGTAACCGCGTTGATGAAGACGCTTCCGGCGAACACCGCACCCATCGTCTGCGCGCACCGCGTGCCGTAATGCTCCCCGCATAGACGACGCCATGAACCCCTGGCGCATCCAACGCGAACGGATCGCCGGCCGGCTTCGCCGCTCGGCGGATCGGCGCGTCGCGCTCGTCGTCGCGCCGGCCGGGTTCGGCAAGAGCGTCGCAGTGCGTCAATCGCTCGATCTTGCGGGCGGCGACGCCTTCTATCGCGTCGCGCCGGATACGCTCACGCTGCTCGCGTTCTTACGCGGCCTTACCGATGCCCTCGAAGCGAAGGTTCCCGGCGCGCACCTCTCGCTCGCCATCGCACACGAACGGGCGATGCAATCGCCCTCACCGGCGATCGAGTTAGCGCGTTGGCTCGGCGAACATTTGCGCGAGGCGGTATCGCTGCGCATCGTCATCGACGACTTACACAACGCGGTCGCGAGCGAGGTTCCGGAGTTCGTGCGCGCGAGCATCGACGCCGCGCCCGAACCGATTCGCTGGCTCCTCGCCACACGCGATGCGTCGGCACTTCCGGTTGCGTCGTGGCTGGCCCATGGCATTTGCGATGTGCCGCTCAACGAAGCCGAGCTGCGCTTCGGTCACGATGAGATCATCTCGCTCGGCGCGCAAGCGGCTCCGGCGCTCACCGTACTCCAGCTCGAAACGATCGTAGCGCGCACGAACGGATGGCCCTCCGCCACCGCGCTAGCGCTCACACTTGGCGACGCCGGTTCGCCCGTAGCCGGCGAAACGCCGTTCGAAATCTATCGCGACCTCGCGCAGCGCACGCTCGAAACGATCGACGAGCCACGCCGGACCGAACTCGTGATGTCGTCCATCTTTCCCGACGTGCCGTTCGATAGTCTCTTCCGCGATTTTCTCCTCGCACGCTTGCGCACCGGCGGTCCGGATGTCGAGTGCGCCGCGCTCGCCGCCGCCGCCGCCGGGTTCGAACGCGACGGTGACATCCGAAGCGCATTGACGTTCTACCAGCGCGCGGACGAACCGGACGCGGTGAGCCGGATCCTCGCACGTCACGGCGTCGCGCTGATGGACGGCGGTTTTGCCGACGGTGTCGAGGCCGCCGTGGCGATGCTCGATCGCGAGGGCTTTGACGGCGGACCGGCCGTGATGCTGCTCAAGGCAATTCGCGACGCTCGTTTCGCGCGTTTCGATTCCGCCGAGGCGTGGTTTCAGCTGGCGATCGCGGCGACGGCCGGCGACGACGACCTCCGGCTGCGTATCGTCCACCGCTACGCACTCGATCTGGTTCGTCGCGGCCGAATCGACGTAATCGACGTACTCGAGCCGGCACTCAAAACCGCGCCGCCGGGCAACGAATTCGTGCCGCTGCTCTACGCGACGCTGGCAACGGCATATGCGCTCGTCGACCGCTTCGACGATGCGCGCGTCGCGATCGCCGCGGCAACGACCCACATGCGCTCGGACTTGCCCGACGCCGTACGAACCCGCGCATATCACCAGGCAGCGTACGTAGCGCTACGCTGCGCGGACATTCCCCAAGCGCGCGCGTACGCCGAGCGCGTGCTCGACGTCGCCGTGCCGAACGGCCTCTACGACCTCGCCGCGCGCGGGCACAGCATTCTCTACGAGATCGCGCACGCGTGGGATTTCGATCCGAAGCGCGCTCTCGCGCAACTCGAATTGGGTGCCGCCTACGGGCTCAAGGCCGGCGACACGCATATCCGCCAGTGGGCGCTGCTCGGTGTGTACTACATCGAAGCCGAGCGCGGCAACGGCGCGATGATGGGGACCATCGAACGCGCGCTCAACGCGCCCGAGCTGCTGCAGACGACCGAGGAGAGCAACGCTGCCCTCTTGCCGGCGCAGGCGCTGCGTGCGAGTTGGAGTAGTGATTTCGGTCACGCGCATCGACTCTTGGCTCGGAGCGCCGATGGTCTCGTCTCGGCAGACCGGCGTGCCTTGCGCTGGGCCGAGATCGCACTCTTCGCGGCGGCATCGGGATCGCGCGCCGATGCGCTTGAGGCCACACACGCCGCCGAGCGCGAACTCGCGGGCGGACATGCCGGGAAACACGGCACGCAAGCCGCGGCCTATCTTTTGATCGCACTTTCCGTGCTCGGTGAGCGTATGACATGGGTCACAGTGCACGCAGCATTACGTCATGACGATCGTGACTCAACCGGAAGCCTTTTCTTCGAAGCGGCGGAAGCTTTACACAATCATTGGCACGAGCAACGAGACCATTCTGCCGTTTTAGCTGCGTTAAATGCGCTTCGCGAGCGTAATTTCGGCGGCATCGCCGCGATGATCGAAGCGCTCCCGGCGTACCCATCGCGGGCTTTGCAAACGGTCCCTTAACACAACCGGCGCGCGCTGCGATATTTGTCGCCCTTGCTTGCTTTCCAAGCAGCCTTTATAGTCCGAATGAGGGTGTTTTCCGGGAGATCGTACATTGCAGGCCTCCGTTTCGCCATTTGTTGATGGCCGAAGGAACCCCGTATTAGCCGGCTTGATTCTTGCATCGCGTCAGACCCTCCGCGAGCGGTTTCTTGCCGGCGCGACTTCGGCCGGCGCGCCGACCCTGCTGCTTGACGTTCTTACCGACTCACTGATCGATCGCTGCGCCCAAGCCGCCGCGGATGGCGATCTCGCCGCGTTGGCAGAGTGGGCCGAAGAAACGTGTGCCACCCGCGCCGACGCGCCCGCGGTACACCAGCTCTTTCTCTCCGTCGACGCGACGCTGACCCAGACGTTGGGCGCGGGCGGCCTCAAACCGTTCGCCGGCCGGCTGACGTCGCTCGTCGAGCGTCTCCGCGCGCGAAGCGCCGCCGCAGGCACCGACACGGTCGACGAGCTGGATCTGCTGCTTGCCGACCTGGTCGCACGCGTCGAGCACAACGACCCGATGACCGCCGAGCACTGCCGCGCGGTTTCTGCATGGTGCGCGCGCATCGCGCACCGGCTCTCGCTCACGCGCAGCGAAGCCTCGTTCGCAGCGCGCGGTGGATTGATCCACGATGTGGGGAAGTCGGTGACGCCGCCCGAGATTCTGCAGGCTGCGCGGCCGCTTACCGAGTCGGAATGGATCGTCATGCGCGACCACGTCGTCAGCGGACACGATATCGTGCGTGACAACCAACACTTGCGCGAGTTCGCGCCGATCGTGCGCTCGCACCACGAGCGATTCGACGGCCGCGGGTACCCGGATGGACTCGAGCGCGCCCGCGTTCCGATTGCCGTCCGCATCGTCACCGTGGCGGACGCGTTCAACGCGATGATCGGCCGGCGGCCCTATCGCACGCCGCTCTCGCCCGACCGTGCTATGACCGAACTGCGCCGCTGCGCGGGAACCCAATTCGATCCCAATGTCGTCGCCGCACTGATCGACGTCGTCGGCGCAAATCACAAACCGGCACTCACCGATGGAGCCGTAGCATGCTAACTCGACGCGCGCTCGCACTGGCTGCGACCTTGGCATTTAGCGGCTGCGCCGGCGGTGCGATACCGCCGGCCGGATCGCTTCTGCCGGCAACGAGCGCGCCCGCAAACGGATCGCGCACGTCGACTTCCGCCCTCGCGCTGCCGGGAAACGGTGTGCTGGCGTTACCGGGAAATGGCGTCCTTGCACTTCCCGGGAACGGCGTACTCGCACTTCCGGGCGGCGGCGTTCTCGCGTTGCCGGGCAACGGCGTGCTGGCATTACCCGGCGGCGGCGGCGTCACCAATCTGCTTGCCGCGCTGCTCAACGCATTGCCCGTGTGCGCGCTGACATCGATCGTGGCAAAAACCGCACAGTGCAACGCGCTGCTCAATACGTCGATCGCCGTCATTCCGGACGCCGGCTGGCCGGCGTTGTTGTTGCCGGGGCTCCATCCCTCCGATCTGCAATCGGCCTATCACATCCCCGGCGGCGGTAACGGACAAACCGTTGCCGTCGTTGATGCCGGCGACGATCCGACGGCCGAGAGCGACCTCGCCGTCTATCGCGCCGCATTCGGCTTAGCGCCGTGCACGTCGGCGTCGGGATGCTTCCGCAAAGTCAATCAGTCCGGCTCGACGAGCATCTTACCGCCGCTACTCGCGGGTTGGCCGCAAGAAACCGGGATCGACATCGAGATGGTGTCCGCGGTATGTCCGTCGTGTAAGATCGTGCTGGTTGAAGCCGACTCGGCGCAGATCAGCGATCTTGCGGCCGGCGTCGATGCGGCAGCCGCCCTCGGCGCGAACGCGATCAGCAACAGTTATTACGCCCCGGAATATGACGGCGAAACCGTCGACGAAACACACTTCAATCACGCCGGCGTCGCAGTGACGGTCAGTTCGGGCGACACGGGCTTCGGCACGACGTTTCCGGCAAGTTCCCGTTACGTAACGGCTGTTGGGGGAACGAAGCTCGTTCGCGGCAGCGCCCGCGGCTGGACGGAATCGGTGTGGTCGGCAACGGGTAGCGGCTGCAGTGAGTACATCCCGAAACCCGCCTGGCAACACGATACCGGTTGCGCGAGCCGCACGGTCGCCGACGTCGCGGTGGTGGGCGATCCGCAAACCGGCGTCGCCGTGTATAATGCGACGGCCGCACAGGGTCAGCGCGGTTGGGGCGTCTACGGCGGAACGAGCGTCGGCGCGCCGATCGTCGCCGCGATGTACGCGCTCGCTGGAAATGCGAGCGGCATCAGCGGCGCAGCTTCGGCCTATGCGAACGCGAGCCCGTTCTACCCGGTTCTCTCCGGCAACAACGGCACGTGCAGTCCGGCGTATCTCTGCACCGCGGGACCCGGATACAACGGACCTGGCGGCGTGGGCTCACCGAACGGCGTAGGCGGCCTCTAGAACGAATCGCCAGGGAAGCGTGTCCCGGCAACGGTAGTCCACGCGTATGCGTGGATTATCGGCTTTCTGTGGGCGCTCGCTTCTACTTGCCGGCGCAATCGTTTTCAGCGGGGTCTCGGTTCAGGGCGCGGATATCCCCGGCCTGACCACCATTCGCATCGTCGATGCCGGCCAAGACGTCGATGCCGAAGCGTTCTATGCCGAAGACTTGGGCATTTTCAAGAAGTACGGTATCCACGCCGATATCACGCTGCTGCGCAAAGGGGGCGGCGCCGCCGCCGTAGCCGCAATTGCCGGCGGTGCGGCCGACGTTGGTGAGGGCGATATCGTCTCCGTCGCCAACGCGCATCAGCGCGGCATTTCGATCGTGCTGCTCGCTCCGTCGGGCATCTTTCGCGCAAGTGCGCCGACGACCGAGGTGATCGTCGCCAAAGATTCGCCGATCAAAACCGGCAAAGATCTTGAAGGCAAAGCCGTCGCGCTCATCTCGCCCGAAGGCCCGTCGCGCATTGCCACCAACGCCTGGCTCGAAAAAGACGGGGCGGCGCTCGACAAGGTGCAGTTCATCGAAATTCCGCCCGTGAACATGGCTGCGGCCGTCGACCACGGGACCGTCGCGGCCGCGGTGATCAACGAGCCGGCGCTGGTTGCGTCTACGCAGAGCTGCTGCCGCGTGCTCGCCAACAACTTCGCCAGCGTCGGGAATACGTGGCAGCTCAACGCCTGGTATTCGAGCGCCGACTGGGTTGCCAAAAATCCGGCGCTCGCGCACAAGTTCGCGCAAGCCATTCACGAAGCGGCGATTTGGGCGAACAACCCGGCGAATCACGCCAAGTCCGGCGAGATCCTCAGCAAGTACACGCCGTTCCCGCCCGACCTCTTGAGCAAGATGAACCGCGCAACGTTCGGCGAGACGCTCGACCCGAAGACGATGGCCCCGCTGCTCGATGCCGCCCTGAAATACAAGGCGCTGCAGGCCGCCGTTCCGGGGAAAGACTTGATCAGTTCGGCCGCACTGACGCCGTAGTTCTTAGCGCGGTTTCCAGGTCACGATCGAATCTGTCGTGGCGATAAAGCCCGGGTCGAGCGGCGGCCCGCCGATGGCGGTACACCAAATCTGTCCCGGATTCGACAAACCGCTCGAATCCGGTCCGCCGATGCATTTGACCATCGTCGTCTGACCGTTATCGGTGAAGAACTGCACGTTCGGCATCGTCGGGTTGGCCGGCGGAATGCTCAGCGCACCGCCGCCTTCGGCGATCCACATATTGCCGTCGAAGCCTCTTGCCATCGTGACGAGATTGGCGAACGCATTGGGGTCGAACGTGTTGGAATACTCGGTGATCGTCGGGTTCGCGACCGGCGGAAACTTGCCGAAGAATTGCATCGCGCCGTTGCTCGCGAACTCGCCGAACCAAAGATTCCCATCCGGTCCGGCGGCAATGTCCCACGGAAAGATCGTCGGGCCGCTGTTCGCGACGCCGGTTTCCGTAACGGTCCCGGCTACGCCGTTGGCCGGCGTCGTGACCCGGGCGACGTTTCGCGTCGCGCCCCCGTTTTCGGTGAAATACATGGCGTTATCGGCACCTAGTGTCAGGCCGGAGATCTGCGTGAGCGAGCCGCTCGTCGGCACCGAGAAAACGTGAGGGGTGTACGCTGCGTCGATGTACGACACCTGACTCGTGCCGCTGTTGACGAACCATACGTTGCCTTGCGAATCGGTCCCGAGCTGCTGTACCGTTCCGCCGACGGTGATCGTCGCCGGGCCGGTCCCCGGCGCGAGGCCCACGAGCGAGATGCGGCCGATCGTTGACCCGCCGCTGTACCAGATGGCTCCATCACCGCCCATCGTGATGCCGGTCGGGCCCGTGCCGAGGCCCGAGGCAAAATGCGTGAGACTCGTGATTCCAATGGCGGGGTTGATCCGGCCGAGCATGTGCGTGCCGGCTTCGCCCCACCAGATCGTGCCGTCCGACGCGAGCGTGATCTGCGTCGGATCGATCGTACCGTAGAGCGCGAGCGTGGTGAGGTTGAAGCGCGTGACGTTCAGGCCGGGGAGAATCACCGGGCCGGTTGCGACCACGGTCGTTCCGGACATCGCGGTGATCGTGACCTTGGACGCAACGAGCGGCGAACCGTCGTAGTGCGCGGTGAACGATTGGCCCGGCGTCGTCAACGTCGCCCCGGCCGGAAAGGTGATGTGCGGATCGCTGCTCGTGATGGTGATCGGTTGAGCGAAATTCGGCACGTTTCCCGAACCCGTGATCGGCGCTCCGGACGGATCGGCGAACACGACCGTGCCCGCGATCGAGGACGTCGTCATGTATTGGAACGACGGACTCGGCGAAAAATTGAACGAGTTGACGCCGGCGACGACCGGATTGATGCCGACGGCCAAGGTGAACGGCGTGCCCATCACGACCGTCACCGAGTTGCTGCCTTGTCCGAGCATCACGGCCGGCGATGCGGACATCAGCGTCACGCTAATCGAGTCCAAGCCGGCCGGAGCGGTCAGCGGAATTGCGCACGTGCGCACACTGCTGACGGTTTGACAGTACTGCGACGCCGCGCTGACGTCGAAGCTCGCGGGCGTTCCGTTATTAATCGCAACGATCGCCGTCGCGGCATTTGGGGAGACGAACTTCGGTCTGCGCGTCGTCGCCGATGTGGCCGCTTGCGAGCCGAACGTCAAACCGAGCGTTCCGCTTTGTATCGTCCCGTTCGCACCCGAACCGGCGGATTGGTGCATGGCCGGAGCACTCCCGCCGCCGCCGCACGCGGCGAGCGCAAGCATCAGAGGAACCGCAACGAGGCGTTTCATCGGCCAGTCCGCACGGCCGGCACTGCGGGCGGCGGCAATGGACGCGCCTCCGGAGGCGAGGGCGTTACGACTGCTTGCGCCTGCGTGGTGCGTACCGCCCCGTTGAGGTTGATGTTGCCGCCTTGACCGCCGGAGGGCGTCGGTGACGGGGTGGAGTTTCCATTCCCCGCCGGCTTCGGCGATGGTTGACTGGCGGCGACGCCGATCGCTGTACCGGCAACCGCAGCCGCCGCACCAACGGTCGTCGCTGTGCCCGCGCTGACGCCGGCGATGCCGCTCGACGGCAGGCCGGCGGCGACCGCCGTCGTCTGCGCGCTTACCGGAACGCCCGCCGCGGTAAACGTGCCGACCACCGTCGTCAACGCACCCGTCGTGATGACGCCGGCCGCCGATACGGTGATGAACTGACCCGTTGCGAGCGCGACGGTTTGGCCGCCCGCGGTGACCGTTACGCTATCGGCCGCGCACGCCAAACATCCCACGGTCGTGATCCCGTTGACGAATGAGAGCAAACCGACGGTGCCGCGCACGCCGACGGCCGACGTCGTCGTGACGAATCGATAGTTCGCGACGCCGCCCTGCGGACGTTTGATGTCGAACCGCAGCGCGCCGCCGTTAACGGTGATGGTCGAACCCGGTCCGGCAGCGGCATTTTCAAATGCGGCGACTTTGACGTTCGTATTTTCTCCGAGCGACACGAGCGATGAATCGGGCATCGCGATGACGCCTGCCGATTGCGCGCGCGTCACCGCAAAATCCTCGCCCGGCAAATCCAATTTGCCGAACACCGGCTTGAAGTCCGTGCCGTCCGTCGCAGCTTGATAGCCGATCGTGCCGCGTACGTGCTGCAACTGCATGCTGTTTCCCGCGGCGCGCGTCGGATGCGGTACCGCCGCTATGACGAGCGTGGCGGCCAGGGCGCCTGCAGCGACCGTACGGACGGCCGAATATAGCGAAAACAAACGCGGCATAAAAACACCTCTCGTTCGGCAGGCGGAGGCCCTTGGTGAAGCAAGCGGTCAGCCCCTTTTTTAAATTGGCGGCGTTAGCTCACAGTAGCTGCGTCTCGATGAAGAGAAGGCATGGCGATGAACACGCGCTCACATCTCACACGCCGCCGGTTTGTTACCGGTTCGGCCGCAGCGTTGGCGTCAATCGCATTCGTGCGCGCACCGGCGAGGGCCGCAACGTGGACGTACCGTTACGCGAGTAACCTTACCGTCGATCATCCCCTGAACGTTTCGATGCGCCAGTGCTGGAATGCCGTGCGCGACGAAACGGGCGGCCGGCTCGATGTGAAGATGTTTCCGAACAGCCAACTCGGCGGCGATACCGCCGTGCTCACGCAGCTGCGGTCGGGCGCGGTGCAGTTCTTCACGCTCGACGGCGGCATTCTGCAAGGCGTCGTTCCGGTTGCCGCGATTCAAGGCATCGGTTTTGCGTTCAAGGATTCCGCCGATGCGTTTCGCGCCCTCGACGGCGCGCTCGGAGACTACGTCCGCAAAGAGATCGGCGCCAAAGGTCTCTACGTGCATCCCAAAATGTGGGAAAACGGCATGCGTCAGATCACCTCGAACACGAAGCCGATCCGCTCGGCCGACGATCTCGCCAACTTCACTATCCGTACGCCGGCCGGCGCCCTGTGGGTCGATCTGTTCAAGTCATTCGGCGCGTCGCCGACGCCGATCAACTTCAACGAAACGTACACCGCATTGCAAACGAAAATCGTCGACGGTGAAGAGAACCCCTACGCCATCATCGACAGCGCACATCTCTATGAAGTTCAGCGTTACTTGAGCGTGACGAACCACATGTGGTCGGCCTATCATTTCCTCGGAAACAACACCGCGTGGCTCGCCTTACCGGCGGACGTGCGCGCGATCGTCGAACGCAACCTCACAAGATACGCCCTGCAGCAGCGCGTCGCGACCGCCGAGCGTAATGCATCGCTCGCCGATCAGCTCGCGCGGCGCGGCATGAAGATCAATCAAGCCGAAACCGAAAGCTTCCGAACACGGCTGCAAACCAGCGGCTTTTACCGCAAGTGGAAGGCAACGTTCGGACAGACGGCCTGGGATCTCTTGGAAGCGAATTCCGGAAAACTCGCTTAGCGCGCGAAAACGTCGCCGATCAGTCCACGCAAGCCGGGCGTATTCCGGCGGCGGTCTCCCGGCATCCGAGGTATCTTGCCTTGCCGGGCCAAAGGCGCAGGCCGATGCCCGTACACACGACGACCCTCGATCCGTTTACGTTTCTCGAACGCAGCGCAGCGATTTACCGCGAGAAGAGTGCGGTCATCGACGGCGAGCGGCGTTTCACGTACGTGGAGCTGCTCGATCGCGTACGCCGGCTTGCTGCGGCGCTCCAAGCAGCCGGAATCCGCGACGGGGCGAGAGTCGCCGTCATTTCGCCCAATGCTCGCATGCCGCTCGAAGCAACCTTTGCCGTGCCGCTCGCGGGCGGCATCCTGTGCGCGATGAACACGCGCCTTGCCCCCGCCGAGATCGACTACATGCTCGGGCATTGCGACGCATCGCTCCTGCTCTACGACGCCGATCTCGACCCGCTCGTCGATGCGCTGGAGTTTCCGGTTCCAAAGGTGCGCTTCGGCGGCGCGCGCGGCGACGCGCGCGACTACGAAGAATTCCTCGCCACCGCAAATCCGGGGGCACTCGTTCCGAATGCGCCGGACGAAGACGATACGATCTCGATCAACTATACGAGCGGCACGACCGGACGCCCAAAGGGCGTGATGTATACGTATCGTGGCGCGTATCTCAACGCGCTGGCCGAGGTCTTTCATGCGAACTTGCGGCCGGAGAGCGTCTATCTCTGGACGCTGCCGATGTTCCACTGCAACGGCTGGTGTTTTCCATGGGCCGTGACGGCAGCCGGAGCCACGCACGTTACGTTGCGCCGCGTCGAGGCCGCCGGCATCAACGCCGCCATTGCCGCCGACGGCGTCACGAATTTTTGCGCCGCGCCGACGGTGCTCGTGGCACTCGTCAACGCCCCCGATACGGTCGCGTTTCCACGTCGCGTCATCATCAGTACCGCCGGCGCACCGCCCTCGCCCACGACGATCGCGCAGATCGAAGCGCTGGGCGCGACGCTCTATCACGTGTATGGCCTCACGGAAACGTACGGCCCGATCACCGAATCGGCATGGCAGTCACCGCTCTGGGATCGCTGCGATAGTCCCGAACGTGCTCGGCTCAAGAGCCGTCAGGGCGTGCCCATGATCACGGTCGGCGCGGGCGACGTGCGCGTGGTCGACGCGGCATCGAACGACGTTCCGGCCGACGGCGTAACGCCGGGTGAGATCGTGATGCGCGGCAACAACGTGATGAAAGGGTACTATGCCGATCCCGCGGCGACGGAGGCGGCATTCACCGGCGGCTGGTTCCATAGCGGCGACGTCGCCGTGATGCATGCCGACGGCTATCTCGAAATCACCGACCGGGCCAAAGACGTCATCATCAGCGGCGGTGAGAACATCTCCACGCAGCAAGTCGAGAAAGTCCTGATGGGACATCACGCGGTGTTGGAAGTTGCGGTCGTTGCAATTCCAAGCGAACGGTGGGGCGAAGTTCCAAAGGCGTTCGTGACGCTCAAACCCGGCCACACGGTCGAGCCCGACGAACTGCAGCGGTTCGCGCGCGAGCGCCTTGCGGCGTTCAAAGTACCGAAGACTTACGAATTCGGCGCGCTGCCGAAAACCTCGACCGGAAAAATTCAGAAGTACGTGTTGCGCGAGCGCGAGTGGGCTGGTAAGACGAAGCGGGTGAACTAAGCGGGCGCCTGCCTTACCTCAGCGTCCTATCAGGAAGGGTTCGCTTGTTAGATTACAGCTTGCCATGGGAACAGGCGTGCCATGAAAATATCATCCCTCGTTTTACCCGCGCTCGGTGGCCTGCTCGTCCTCGGCTCGATCGGTGGAATCCCGACCGCGGCCAAGGCTGACACCACGTCGACGGCCTTAATTGCCGCCGGCGCAGCAGCAATCGTGGGCGCCCTCATCTACGACGGCAACAACCGTCCGTATTATGTCCGCAATAATCACCGCTACTACGTCACCCAACAAGAAGCAACGTACTACCGCGGCCATCACAGCGGCGGTCAAATGCGCCAATCCTACGTTCCCGAACGTGAATATCCGGTCGCGCGCGACCCCTATCACAACGGCAACATGATGGGCAACAGCCACCACTAGGATTCACTTTCCGTGAACCCTAGTGCGTTGTGATCGTGTCTGCGTTGAGTGAGTGATCGCTCTGCGCAGATCCGCTCACATCCACGGTCATCCCCGGCGTTATCGTTGCGCCACGGGGATTGATAACCGTTCCCTGGTGCAAGTGCACGTCGCGAAAGACGTTCGGCGCCGTTTCGACTTGCAGATCGTAGCGCCGGAAGTACGTTACTTTTCCGTGCGCCGTATTGCCGTTCGTTGTCTGCAACAAAATATTTCCAACCGCATTGAGCACGCTCTGCACGATGGGGTTATTCTGAATCTGCGGCGGGATCGAGGGCAGCGCCGGTGGGTCGGCAAGCGCTACCCCGCTACCGGCGATCCACAAGGCGGCCGCAAGACCAAAAGCGCGCTTCGTCATATCTGCTAAAACGCGCGCCGCCGGGAGATCGTTACATCACTTCTCGGGACTGACGACCATCGGGTAGGTCGCAAATTCCGAATTAACCAGCACGCCGTTACGTTTCTCGACGCGGCGCAGGTAGATGTTCTGGATGATGTCGCGCGTCGCGCCGTCGATTGCGATCGGGCCGCGCGGACTCTCAGCCTTGTACGTCTTGAGAAACGCCATCGTTTTGTCGGGATCCCAGTCGCCCTTTTGGGCGGCAAGCGCGCGGTAGGTCGCGGTGAGAATGTCCCACATCGCGCAGCCCGCGAAGCTGGGGTTCGGGTTGCCGTGCGTTATCGCGTTCGCCTCTTGCTGGTACTGCCGGTTGAGCGCCGAGTTGTGCACCGACGAATAGTGATACGCCGACACGATGCCAAGCGCTGCGTCGCCCATTTGCGGGAGATTGTTTTCGCTCACCAAGTCGCCCGTGGCCAAGATCTTGATCCCGGCCTTTTGCAACCCGGCCGCATCGTACTGCTTGATGAACTGCGCGCTGCCGCCGCCGGCGAGCAAGAAAATAAAGCAGCCGTCGGGCTTCGCATCTTTCGCGCGTTGAATGTATGCCGAGAAATCGGTTGCCGTCAGCGGCATCGGGCTCACGCCCACAATCTTGCCGCCCGCGCCTTCGAATGCGCGCGTGAAGCCGACGTTTGCATCGACGCCGGATTGATTGTCGGCATACATCGTATAGATCGATTTGTAGCCGTTCTTCGCGGCCCACTTACCGAGCACGTCGGTGAGTTCGAGCGTGGTGAACGACCAGCGCGTCATGTACGGGTACTTCGGCAACAGACCCGTGGCGACGGAGTTGACCAGCATGACCGGCGTCTTCGATTGGTTCGAGATATCGCCCACAGTCATCGAGTTCGCAGTGAAGATCATGCCGGCGATCATGTCGACCTTTTCTTGAACCACCAGCTCCTGCGCCATACGCCGCGCGACTTCGGGATTGACGCCCGTATCGTCACGTCGAACGAACTCGACCTTGCGGCCGGCGACCGTGTCGCCGTGCACTTTCTGGAAGGCGGCCATCGCGGCATCGAGCTCGGGGCCGGCGGCCGGACCGCCGCCAGTGTACGACCAAATGATACCGATCTTGAACGGCCCCGAGGGCGCGGCGAACGCGGGCTTGGGCACGAGGCCGATCGAAACGAGCGCGGCCCCCGACGTCTGAAGCATACCGAGTCTCTTCATAAGGCGCCCGTACGATGAGCAACGCTCATCCACCTCGAAGCCAGAAAACCGATCGGAGGTATGCTATGTCGGGGTTTGCCGATTTCCCAGGATCCGAAGTACGCGCGCGGCTCGATCACCCGGTGATTGACTGCGACGCACACGTCGTCGAAGCGCGGTTCGCGATCGAAGATTTTCTGAAAGACCTGGCCGGGCCGAGCGTCGTCGAGCGCTATCGAAAATGTGCACCCTTTCAGCAATATAATCAGCCGAGCCGCGGCTTTTGGTGGGGCGTGCCGTCGGGTCCGCACACGAGCGACCGCGCGATGGCGATGCTGCCGAAACTTTTTCGCGCGCGCATGGACGACCTCGGCTTCGATTTCGCGCACCTCTATACCACGGCCGGCATTCCGGGCCTGTATTTTCAGGACGACGAGGTCCGCCAGGCCTTTTGCCGCGCGACCAACATGCTCTACGCCGACATGTTCCGCGAGGTGTCCGACCGCGTGCGCCCGGTCGCGCTGATCCCCACGTTCACGCCCGAAGAAGCGATCGCCGAACTCGAGTTCGCCGTCAACGAACTGGGCCACAAAGCGATCATGATCGGCACCGAGCACATCCGCCCGGTTCCGGGCGCGCACGACAAGGCACCGTACCTCACCAAATCGATCGCCATCGACCCGCCGCACGACTACGATCCGTTCTGGGCAAAGTGCGTCGAACTAAAAGTGACGCCGGTGTGCCACACCGCGGCGATCTTCAACGCGTACCGCAATTCGCCGTCCAACTACGTCTTCAACCACCTCGGCGGTTTTGCGACCGGCGCCGAGTATTTTTGCCGCGCGTTGTTCATGGGCGGCGTCACGCGCCGCTTCCCGACGCTGAGTTTCGGTTTTCTCGAAGGCGGCGCGGCCTGGGCGCTCACGCTGCTCAATAACATCGTCGAACATTTCGAAAAGCGCAACCGCGAATATATGGAAGCCAATCTCGATCCCGCAAAGCTCGACATCGAATTGCTGAGCCGCCTGTTCGGCGAATACGGCAACGAGTATCTCACCGCCGAGCGGATCAAAAGCGCGACGTTCGAGAACTGGGAAATGAGCACCGTCCGGCCGGTCCCGTTCGATGAGTTCGAACCGTGCGGCATGACCGAAGTGAACGACCTCAAGGCCCTCTTCATCGACCGCTTCTTCTTCGGTTGCGAGGCCGACGACCGCATGACGTCGGTCGCCTTCAACCGCCGCCTCAACCCGTGCGGCGCCAAACTCAAACCGGTGTTCGGTTCGGACATCGGCCACTGGGACGTGATGGACGCAACCACCATTCTCTCCGAGGCCTGGAGCCTGGTCGACGCGCAGTTGATGGACGAAGGCAATTTCCGCGAATTCGTGTATGAGAATCCGGCCATGATGCACCTCTCGATGAATCCCGACTACTTCGTGGGAACGGCGCTCGAAGCCGACGCCGCAAAATTGCTCCGCGAGAAAGCGCCGGTCGCGCAACCGGTATGATCTATTCCGTGGCCGACGCTGCCGACGTTCCGCCGGGGACGATGCTGCACGTCGAACTCGACGGCCGAATGGTCGCGCTCTACAACATCGACGGCGACTTCTACGCAACCGACGACATCTGCACGCACCGCCGCGCGCGCTTATCCGACGGCTATCTCGAAGGCCGCGTCGTACAGTGCCCGCTGCATTTCGGAAAATTCGACGTCATCACGGGGCAGCCGCTGAATCCCCCGTGCAAGATCCCGATCACCACCTATCCGGTCACGCTCGATATCGAACGGCTCCTCGTCGACGTGCCGGAAACGCCGCCGGAAAACCCGTGAAACGCACCGACTACGTCCTCAGTAAGCTCTTCTTCGATTTACAAAGTGCTCCGGCGGCAGCCGAATATCGCGCCGACCGCGCGGCCGTGCTCGATCGCTACGCCCTCGAGCCGGAGATCCGGGCCGCGGTGCTCGCCGACGATGTGGCGACCATCGCTCCGCTCGTCAACCCGTATTTGCTGCGCTACTACTGCACGGCATCGGGTATGCCGGAGGCCGAGTTTCTCGAGAAGATCCGTGGCTAAGCTCGCCGGCGTGTTCGCCGCGAGCCACGCGCCCCTGATCGCGCGCGATTGGCATCTCTTTGAGGAGCCGCTCAAAGCAAAGTTGACATCGGCTTACCAACGCCTTGGCGCGCGTGTCAACGCAGCTAAAGCCGACATCATCATCGAAATCGCGCCCGATCACTGGTCGAACTTCTTCATCAACAACCTGCCGAGCGTGTGCATCGGCGTCGGGGCGACGCATCTCGGGCCGCCCGAACCGTTTCTCAAAGCCTTCGGCCACACGACCCTTGCGGGCGCACCGCAATTTGCACTGCATCTGCTCGAGACCGCGCTCGCGAGCGGCTTCGAACCGTCGGTGTCGCACCAGCTCGCACTCGATCACGGCTTCTGCATCCCGCTCTGGCGTATGGAACTCGACCCCCTGCCGCCGATCGTGCCGGTCATCATCAACAGTCTCGAACCGCCGATGCCGACCGTTGCGCGCTGCGTCGCGTGGGGCAACTTGCTCGCGAGCGCGATCGCTTCATACCCGGTTGACGCGCGTATCGCAATCGTGGCATCCGGCGGCCTCAGCCATTCAATCGGAGAGCCCACGATGGGCGCGATCGACGAGGCCTTTGATGCCGGCTGCATCCGGGCATTCGAGGCGGGCGGCGAACCGGCGATCGTGGATTACCTCGACGCGGCCCTCCGGACCGCGGGCAACGGCTCGCACGAAGTGCGGAACTGGGTCGCGGCGCACGCGGCCGCCGGCAGCCACGGGTTCGAACTCATCGAATACCTCGCCGTACCGGAAGTCTACGTCGGTTGCGCCTGGGCCGCTTGGAGCCTCGCCGCCTAGGCCGGGGCTCCGTTGCGACTTAGAACACAGAGCAACCGCACGGTCGATGCCGAATAGACGGGTATGCCCGCCACCGCCGAGCAACCCGGCACGCTCTTCTGCACCCTCGTCGACCGCCGTTCGAGCGTCCCGCTCTCGGACGCGCGCGTCACGTGCGTGATCGGCGGCGGAATCGTTCAGGTCGACGTCGACTCAAAGGGCGAGTTCCGTGCCGACTTTCCGCAGGGCGTCTTCGACCTGGTGATCTCTGCGCGCGGCGAACTCTCGCTCACGCTCCGCGGTATCGGCGTCCTCGCCGGCCACACACAGCGCATCCTGCGCGCCTTCATCCCGGGTGAAGACGAAGCCCACGACGGCGTACCCGCGTCCGCAATCGGCGGCTATCTCACCGATCGTCTCGGCCATCCCGTGATTGATGCTGCGGTAACCGCAACCTTCGTACCGCCGCCCGGAACGCCGCTCTACGGAGGCCCGGGCGCGCAAACGTACGCGTCCCAATCCGATAAGTTCGGGGCGTTCGTCATCCACGCGATCAAACCGGGAACGTACGACGTCGTCGTGCGCACAAAACAGCTAACGCTCTCGAACGAACGGGTGGTCGTAACGGCCCAGCGTCAGTTCCAGCGCCACGACCTGCGCCTGATGGTGACGACCTAACCGAATCTGCCGGTGATATAGTCTTCGGTCCGCTTGACCAGCGGTTTGGTGAAGATTTGGTTCGTGGTTCCCACTTCGATGATCTCGCCCAGGTGGAAAAAGGCCGTAAATTCCGACACGCGTGCCGCCTGCTGCATCGAGTGCGTCACGATCACGACCGTGAATTCTTTTTTCAATTCACTGATGAGGTCTTCGATTTTCGAGGTGGCGATTGGATCGAGCGCCGACGCCGGCTCATCCATCAGAATCACTTCCGGCTTGACCGCCAACACCCGTGCGATGCACAGGCGCTGTTGTTGACCACCGGAAAGTGATAGCGCGGAATTTTTGAGCCGATCTTTGACTTCGTTCCAGAGGGCTGCTTGCCGCAGCGAGTACTCACAAATTTCGTCAAGTTTTGCTTTGTTTCGTTCTCCCGACAGCGTCGGTCCGTAGACGACATTATCGTAAATGGTCTTTGCAAACGGGTTCGGTCGCTGAAACACCATTCCGATTCGCCTACGGATGTCGATCGGGTCCGTGCCTCGAGCGTAGATATCGTTGCCGTCTAACGTTACCTTGCCGGTAACGCGCGCACCGGGCGTGAGGTCGTGCATGCGGTTGAGGGCACGCAGAAACGTGGATTTCCCGCAGCCGGACGGGCCGATAAGCGCGGTCACGACACGATCGGGCATGTCCAAGCTGGCGTTCTTAATCGCATGAAACGAACCATAGTAGACGTCCATGTCTTCCGCGGCCATCTTATTGCCGCTGAAAAGAGACAGTGAAGGCGCAACCATTCTCAGCCGAACCGTCCGGTGATGTAGTCTTCCGTGCGCTTGTCCGCCGGCTTTGTGAAAATCGTATTTGTCGGTGCCAACTCGATCAGTCGCCCCACGCCGTGTTCGTCGCCTAAGAGAAACGCGGTGAAGTCGGAGACGCGCGCCGCTTGCTGCATGTTGTGGGTCACTGCGATGATCGTGTATTCCTCCACCAGTTGGCGAATCAGCTCTTCGATCTGCAGCGTCGAAATCGGGTCCAGCGCGGACGTGGCTTCATCAAGCAGCAGCACCTCAGGTTCAACGGCGAGCGCTCGCGCGATGCACAAGCGCTGCTGCTGACCGCCGGACAGGGACCCACCGTTCCGCTGCAGGACGTCTTTCACTTCACCCCACAACGCGGCCTGACGCAATGCTTTCTCTGCGATTTCGATTGGCTTGAGCCCGTTCCCCAGCGCTCCGCGCAACCGCAATCCGGCCGTAACATTATCTAAAATCGACATGGTCGGAAAGGGGGTTGCCTGCTGAAAGACCATACCGATTCGCTGCCGCACCAACACCGGATCCGCGCCGGGGCCATAGATGTCCGTTCCGTCTAAGAGCACTCCCCCCTCAACGGAAGCCCCATCGGCCAATTCATGGATCCGATTGAGAGCGCGCAACAAGGTTGACTTCCCCGCGCCCGACGGACCGATCAGCGCCGTCACCGTTTTCCTCGGAAATGCGACGTTGACGTCCGAAACCGCCAGCTTTTTCCCGCGATAATAGATGGACAACGAACGCGCTTCGACTTGCGCTTTCGCCTCGGGCACATCGAACGAGTCCAGCTCCGTTTGGAAACTCATCGTTTGCCAAAGCTCAGCGCAAAGCGCGCGAGAAGATTGATGAAGAAAACGGCGACCGTGAGCAGCAGGGCACCGGCCCACGCCTGACGATGCCAATCATCGTAGGGTGAAATCGCGTACGTAAACACTTGTAACGAAAGTTCCGCCATCGGATGGAATGGGTTGATCTCCCAAAATTGGCTGCCGAACGCAGTGAACAACAGCGGCGCCGTTTCTCCCGTCACTCGCGCAATGCCGAGCAGGACTGCCGTGAGGATGGCGCCCCGGGCTGCCGGGACGACGATTTTCATCGTCGTCGCGTAGCGCGAGAGCCCTAGTGCGAAACCCGCTTCGCGAACCGTACGCGGCACGCTTCGGATCGCTTCCTCCGACGTGCGTATGATAAGCGGCAGCATGATAACGGCGAACGCGATCGATGCCGAGAAAGCCGAGAATTGCTTAAACGGCGCAACGAAGAGCGTGTACGCAAAGAGCCCGATGGCGATACTCGGAAGACCGGCAAGGACATCGGAGAACAGGCGCAGCGATTCCGCAAAGACGCCCCGTCCGAACAATGCGAGATACACGCCCGTAAGGACGCCGATCGGGACTGCGATCAGCGTAGCGATGCCGACGATAATGATGCTGCCGACGATGCCGTTGGCGACGCCGCCGCCGGTCACGCCGACCGGGCGCGGCAGTTCGGTAACGAAGGCCCAGTTCACGCTCGATATGCCCTGAACGGCAACATAGCCGAGAATTGCGACCAGCGCCCCGGCGGCGATGACGATGCTCAGAAGCGTAAAGCCGACCCCGACCGCGCTCCAAGCGTAGCGCGCCGCCTTGTTCGAGCCATCGCGTAAATCCGTCACGCTCATAAGATGTTCCGCATCACCGGCCTTCGGACTTGCTAAACACGCTATTGACCAGCAAGCGCGCGAGGCCATTTACAATAAAACTCAGGACGAAAAGCAGCAGCCCAAGTTCAATGAGGGAACTGATATAAAGGTCGCTCGTTGCCTCGGTGAACTCGTTGGCAATGACGCTCGAAAGCGTATATGACGGTGCGAAGAGCGATGCGGCGATCGTCGCTTTGTTCCCGATGACCATCGTCGTGGCAATCGTCTCGCCAATCGCTCGTCCCAGAGCCAGCACGCACGCACCGAAGATACCGGCGCGCGCCGCGGGCAAGACGATGCGCCACGTCGTCTCCCACTTGGTAGAACCCAGTGCCATGCCGGCTTCCCGTTGCTCTCGACCGACGGCGGTGATGACGTCGCGGGAAATCGCGCTCACCGTCGGCAGGATCATAATGGCAAGAATGACACCGGCCGTCAGAAGCCCAATCCCATAGATCGGGCCGGAAAAAATCGGCAGAAAACCGAGTCGCGCTTGTAAAAACGGATCGATATAGGCGCGAAAAAGCGGGACCAATACGAAAAGGCCCCAGAGGCCATAAACAACGCTCGGGACCGCCGCCAAGAGTTCGATTAGGGACGCGAGGGGCTGCGCGATTCGGCGCGGGGCGAATTCGGCGAGGAATGTAGCCGACGCGATTCCGATGACCGAAGCGAGCAAGATTGCGATGGCGCTGCTGACGATCGTGCCGTAGATCATCGGCAAGGCGCCGAACTGTCCCGTGACCGGGTTCCAGGTGCTCGTTACCAGGAACTTCAGCCCAAAAGTCAAGATCGATTGCCACGAGCCGTGGATGAGTTGAATGATCAACCCAATCATGGTTGCGGCAAAAATCCCCACCGCCGCCCACAGCGTAAAGAGGAAGATCCGATCGGCTTGCGCCGCAGATCGATTCGGCCTCTGCGGAGGGTTGGTGGTCATTGCAAATTGCCTATGTTGTTCAAAATCAGCGGGTCGAAAATGAACGAGCCGCCTGCCTGCAGAGGGCAAACGGCTCGCTTCATCATTGCGAAAGTTACAGGCTTACCTTTGCCAAGGTCTTCAGAGCAGTCTGTTGGACGTTTTCCGGCAAGGGAACGTAGTTCAACGTTCCGGCAATCGGTTGGGCTTTGGTGACCGCCCAAGCGAGCACGTCTTTGGTAATCTTCGCCCGCGCTTTGTCGGTCGGGTTCTGGTAAACGAATGCCCACGTGTAGCCTGCGATCGGCCACGCGGTTGCTGCGGCCGTATCTACGATGGAAAAGTTCGTCGGCGAAACGTCAGGCTTTGTCGCGGCGGCAGCCTTGACGTTATCGAGCGAACATTCTGCCCATTTTCCGGCTTTGTTCTGCACCATCGATTGGCTCAATTTGTTCTCGATGGCGTAGGCGAGCTCGACATATCCGATCGCGCCGGGTGTCTGCTTCACGGCGCCGGCCACGCCTTCATTTCCTTTGCCGCCTACCGCCGCAGACGCCGGCCACTGCACGCTCTTACCCGTGCCGACTTTGGTCTTGAATTCGGGCGAAACATGGCTGAGGAAATCGGTGAAGATATAGTTGGTACCCGAGCCGTCGGAGCGGTTAACGGGGACGATTGCGAGATCGGGAAGGTCTGCGCCCGGGTTGTCTTTTTTCAGCTGGGCGTCGTTCCACTTCGCGATTTTGCCGAGGTAAATGTTCGCGATATCATCGCGGGTGAGGCGTAGCGCGCCTTTGAGGCTCGGCAAATTGTAGATGACGGCTTCGCCGCCGAGAGCGACCGGGATCTGCAAGACCTCGCCACCCGCGCGCTTGACCTCGTCGGCGGTCATCGGTACATCCGACGCGCCGAAATCCACGGTCTTTGCCGTAAATTGCTCGATACCGCCGCCGCTACCGATGGACTGATAATTGACGGTGACGTCTTTGTTTTCTTGTCCGTACTGATAGAACGCCTTGGCGAAGAACGGATACACGAAGCTCGATCCGGCTCCGGTCAATTGGGTCGCGGCGAGCGCGGGCGCGGCCAATGCGAGCACGAGACTCGCAGTCGTAAACCGGCACACGAACGTTTTGAGCATTAATGATTCCTTATCGTTGGTGAGCACGCGAAGGGCGTTGACGCAGGCTCATATAGCATGGAGAACCACCAGCAGTTCGCAAAATGGTGGTTCGTTCGTTATGCTCCGGCACCCGGATGAAGGTCCCATTATGCGTAGATTAAGACATATTAAGGCGACGCGCGCCATTAAGCCGTCTTAATCTTCGGCGGAATCCGCTTCCGCTGCGGCCACGGCGACGCGCGGCAACCGGCAGATGAAAGTGGCGCCGCGCCCGTAGGTCGAGTGCGCCGTTAAGGTGCCGCCATGCGCTTCGACAAGATGACGGGCGATCGAAAGTCCGAGCCCGGTGCCGGCGTGCTCGCGCGAGCGCGAACGGTCGACGACGTAGAACCGCTCGAAGATATGCGGTAAGTCGTGATAGGGGATGCCGCGGCCGGTATCCCGCACGCGAAGCAGCGCGTTGCGCCCCTCTCCGCCAACCTCGACCGTGACCGTGCCCCCGGCCGGCGTGTGACGCAGCGCGTTGTCGAGCAGGTTAAGCGCCACTTGCGTGAGGCGGTG
>PLRU01000038.1 GCA_003164045.1 Candidatus Lustribacter telmatis | reverse complement strand
TCGGCATGGAAGCTCCTTGGCGGAGGCGAAAATGGTAATTGCTCAAAATTGAGCGCGACTCGGATTTCCGCCGCCGAAGAAAGGTCTCCTGTGGGCCCCTCCTCGCCCGCCGCACCGGTGCCGATCCTCGGCCTGCGCGAACGCAGCAAGCGCGAACGGCGCGCGCGGATCGAAGAAGCGGCGCGCCAGGTCTTTCGCGAGAAAGGCTTCGAGGCGGCGACGACGCGCGAGATTGCGGCCCGGGCCGGCGTCGGTACCGGCACGCTGTTCGTCTACGCGCGCGACAAGCGCGAGTTGCTGCGCATGGTGTTCCGCGATCAGCTCGAGGAACTCAGCACGACGGCGTTCGCCGGCGTTCCGGCGGATGCGCCGCTGCTCGACCAGCTTTTGCACGTCTTCCGGCCGCGCTATGCGTTTTGGGGGGCAGACCCGCGCCTTTCGCGGCACGCCGTGCGCGAGACGTTCGGTTCGCGCTACGGTGGTGAAGAGGACGGCAAAGCGCTTCCGCCCACGGTGTACGTGCTCCACGATCGTCTCGCAGAACTGATACTGCGCAATCAAGCGGCCGGGCGCATCGATGTGTCACTCGAACCGCACGTCTGCGCGCGGCTGTTGCTCGACGTCTACTATAACGAGAACCGCGAATGGATCGCCGATCCGGTTCCGGACATCGACGACGGCATCGCGCGCTTGCGTGAAGTGCTCGCGCTGGCCTTACGCGCAATCGTGAGCTAGCGCGGGAATCCGGGCGCGAGCGCGATGTAGTCGAACAGTAGCGCGACGACGGCGAGACCGACGACCAGCGGGCTGCGCGGAACGCCAAGCGGCTCGGCCTGCCAAACGTGGCCGGCGCGCAGCCAGTACGGCATCCAGGCGAGGAACGCATTGCCGCCGAGTGATGAAGCACCGGCCGAGATGACGATCAGCATCGGGCTATCCGGATTGAGCGCTCCCGCCGTGATCGCAACGAACGCCATCGTCAGATATGGCACCAATGTCAGTAGCACGAAGCGCCGCACGCGGTCCGCCTGGTCGCCGAGGAATGGCATGAGACTGCGTACGCCGTGGAAGAGCGCGTAGAACGAGATCGCGGCACCGATCAGCGTCAGCACGATTTGCCAGGCGACCGGTGCCGCGAGGCCGCGTACGATCGCGTGCATATCGCCGAAGTTCGCGAACGAGAGCGCCAGCGCGTATCCGCCCGCGACGAAAAGGTTCACGTGACCGAAGAGCCATGCGGCGTAGCGCGCGACCGGCGCAGCGAGCGGAATGCGATCGGCCAGCACGATANNGCGATCAGATTGGCGAGCGGGCCGGCTGCTGCAATGATGCGGTTCGGTACCGCGCCGACTCCGCGTTCATCGTAGGCGAGATCCACGCTGGAGACGTGGACGATATGCGCGCCGAAGAATGCGGCGGCGACTCCATGCCCGAGCGCTTCGTGGACGAGTGTTGCCGTCACGTTCACCAGGGCCGCGACGGCGACGACCGTCAGCGGATCGATGCGCTTCAGGCTAATAGCGAGTGTATGACCTCGTCGGTGGTGCGGACGTCGCCGAAACTTTGATAGAACGACGTGAGTCCGGCCATGTGATCGTCGTCGTAGCGCGCGCCGTTTGCGTCAGCGACCATCACCACACGGTAGTCGAGCATCATCGCATCGCGCGCAGCCGACTCGCAGCACATGTTCGTTGCGGTGCCGCATACGATCAGGTTTTCGATTCCGGCGGGTTTGAGCACGTCTTGGATATTCGATGCGCCGGCGATGAACGGGCTGAAGCGCGATTTGTAGACGACCGGATCGTCCGGTTCGATGTCGAGGTCGCCGTGGAACGCGTGAGCGGGGTGGCCGGGCGAGAGTTGATCGCGGTGGTTGGCACCGCGTTCCGGGGTGAAGAAGTTATCGTGATACACATGCCAGCGGCTCTCGCCGTTGCTGCCGGCGCTCATGCCGACCCACACGACGAGTCCGCCCAGTTCGCGCATGCGCTTCGCGATGCGGTTGATGTTGGGGATGATCGCCAGCACCGAGGGGATCTCGCCGACATAGAAATACTGCATGTCGATCACGAGCAGCGCCGTCTTGCGCGGGTCGAAACGTTCGAACACCGCGAGGCGTCCGCGCTTCGACATCACGCGCTCGATCACGTACGGCGGCATGCCGTACGGGCTGTCGGCCACTAGCCCTTCAGACTGCGTTCGAGCTGGTCGAGCGACTGCATTGCGGGCAGCACCTGGGCGAAGCTCGAGTTGGGTTCGCGCTTTTCTTTGATCGCCGCGAAGAACTCGCGATCTTGCAGTTCGATGCCGTCCATCGAGACGGCGACGCCGGTGAGGTCGATCTTGTTGCCCTTGCCGTCGCTGAGATCGTCGTAATATGCGAGGTACGTGCCGTTGTCGCAGATGTAACGGAAGAACGTTCCGAATGGGCCGTCGTTATTGAACGAGAGCGAAAGCGTGAGGATCGCGCCGCTCGGCACCTTCATCTGAATGCCCATGTCCATCGCGATCTTGAGGTTGGGATCGTGCGGGCCTTCGATCGCGCGCGCGATCGTCGCCTTCTCGCCGGTCTGATACTGGAAGAGGTCGACGGTGTGACAGGCATGATGCCAGAGCAAATGGTCGGTCCAGCTCCGCGCTTGACCCGCTGCGTTCATGTTGGTACGGCGGAAGAAGTACGTCTGTACATCCATTTGCAAGATCTTCAGCTCGCCGGCCTTGATCTTGTTGTGGATGTACTGGTGGCTCGGGTTGAAGCGGCGCGTGTGACCGGCCATACCGATGACGCCCATTTCCTTTTGAATCTTGAGCAGGCGTTCCGCATCGGCCAGTGAGTCGGCGACGGGGATCTCCACTTCGACGTGCTTCCCGGCGCGCATCACTTGTTCGGCTTGCGCCGCGTGCATCTGGGTCGGCGTTGCGAGGATCACGGCCTCGACGCCCGGCAGCGCGAGACTCTCGGCGAGATCGCCCGTCCAGTGCGGGATGCCGAATTTTTCAGCGACCGCTTTGGTGGATTCAGGCCGTCCGCCCGCAAGCGACACGACTTCGATGCCCGGAATACGGGCGATGCCTTCGAGATGCTTGACGCCGAATGCGCCTTGTCCGCCGACAACAATCTTCATACTGGTTGCGAATTCCTTATCAGACGTTTTCGAGAATCATATGGCCGACGGCCGTGTTCGATGCCGGCACGTGATAGAAGCGATAGATTTCCTTGGCGTGTTCGTCGATCGCGCCGCGCATGATCAGCCACATCACGAGTTCGATCGCTTCCGAACCGGCTTCGCGCACGTACTCGATGTGCGGGATGCGCACGATCGATTCGGGATCTTTGGAGAAACGTTCGAGATAGTCGTTATCGAATTTGCTGTTGATGAGGCCCGCGCGCGGACCTTGCAGCTGATGCGACATACCGCCGGTGCCGAAGATCGCGACGCGCAACGGTTTGTCGAACGACTCGACGGCGCGGCGAATGGCTTTGCCCAGCATATAGCAGCGGTGGCCGGTCGGCGGCGGATACTGCACGACGTTGACCGCGAGCGGAATGACCGGGCACGGCCACGCCGCGGGTTGTCCGTACATCAGCGAGAGCGGCACGGTGAGCCCATGGTCGACATCCATCTTGTTGACGATCGTCATGTCGAACTCATCGAGAATCGTCGACTGCGCGATGTGCCACGCAAGTTCGGGATGGCCCTGAACGACCGGTACCGGACGCGCTCCCCAGCCTTCGTCGGCCGGCGCGAACGATTCGGCGCAGCCGATCGCAAACGTCGGAATGATCTCGAGCGAGAACGCGGAGGCGTGATCGTTGTAGACGAGGATGATCACGTCGGGATTCAACTCGGCGATCCACTTCTTCGAGGGCTCGAAGCCCTTGAAAAGCGGCTTCCAATAGTCTTCGCCCGATTTGCCGTTGTCGATTGCCGCGCCGATGGCCGGCACGTGCGAGGTCGCGACTCCGGCGACGATTTTAGCCACGGTTTTTCCAATCCGATTTACTGCGGTTGCCTTCGACGGACCGGCCGCCATGGAGCATCATGTCGGCGTACTCTTGCTGCGTCGAGCCGGTCATCTTAGCCGCCAGCTGCTGGAACGAGAGACTGTCGAACGCGCCGAGTTTTGAGGTGAAGTAGATGTTGCCGCCGAGTTCGAGCATCTTGTTCCAATCGCGATCGGTGATCGCTTTGGATTGCTCGGCCGTCATCGGAAACTGCTTCTTGTAGCCTTCTTCGTCGGCGCGAAACGCGGCGCGGTTCTCTTCCTTCATCAACGACATGCAGAACATGTTGAGATGATAACCCTTGCGCGAACGCTCCGCATCGAACAGCAGCGTACCGGGAATATCTTCAAATTCAACTTCACTCATCGATTGCTTCCTCTACTTCTCGGGGTNNGGTGACGCGCCGCCCGGCGACGCGGCCGGCAAGTGGTACCGGTAGCATAACCCCAAGGATGCGCCGCCGGGTGGCGTCGTCGACGCGTCCGTCGGTGATGCGTTGCCAACGTGTGATGTCGTAGCCCGCGCCGTCGAAGAGCGACGCAATCGACGCCCGGGTGAAGAAGCGCAGGTGCGTCTTATCGAGCAGGCCGTCGGATGCGTAAGTGAAGCGACCGGCGGCCAACTCCTCGAGGAGCCACAGGTTGGCGACGTTCGGGATCGATGCGACAACCATCGCATCCGGAGCGAGCACGGCACGCAGGCGTTCGAGGAAGCGCCACGGATCGACGAGATGTTCGAGCACGTCGAGCAACAGCACGCCGTCGACGCCCGCCACGCCCGCCGCGGCGAGGTCGAGCGTTTCCGCCGAACCCGTGATGACGCGGTCGAGCCGTGCGGCCGCGCGTTGCGCTGCTGCGGGAACGATCTCGATGCCGATCGTCTCCACACCGGGCCAGCGCTCTTTGGCCACCGCTCCGGTCGCGCCGCTGCCGCAACCGACGTCGAGCAGCCGCGTGGGCGCCCGCGGAAAGAGGTCGAGCAGCGCGGTGCGCGCGTTGTCGTAGTAGTCAGCCATCGTGCATCGTTGCGGCGATCGCCGGCGTCATCGCCAGTCGGTGCGGATCGGCGACCCCGTGCACGAGCGCGCGGCCGAGCTCGCGGATGCGCCTGCCGGCGTGAAGGTCGGAGCTCAAGCGCGAGAGTTCGCGCGCCGCGCGCGGGCCCCGTTCGAGGAAGGTCGCCGGATTGTCGTGGATCGCGCGCAGCGCGTCGGCAGCCGCAGCGATGTCGTCGACGACGACGCACGCATCGGGCGGTAACGTTTCGAGGAACGGACTGCCCGCGAACGCCACGACGAGCGCGCCGCCGGCGAGCGCGGCGGTGCCGAGCAATCCCCACGGATCGCCCGTATCGGCGAACACGACGAGCGCGGCGTTGCCGATTTGCCGCACGGCGGCATCATCTGCGCGTTCCGTCACGATGCGCTCGAGCGGAATGCCGGTGAGCGCGGCGGTCAATGGCGCGAGCCGTGACGCCGCGCCGGCCGCGCGAGCCACGATGATGGCGCCCTCGATCGGCCGCGGCGGTAGATTCGGGCGCACCGGGAAGCCCGGACGTGTAATCGAGGTGATGTCGCGCGCGATGCCGGCGGCGTTCAGCAGTGCGGCGGCGCGACGCGACGGCACCCAGTAGCGGTGCGCGCCGCGTGCCTTTACCGCCAGTGCATCGGCGGCGTCTTCCGGCGCACACCATACGACGTCGCACGTCGGTCCGGTCTCGCGATGCTCGATCGAGAGTCGCGCACGCCGGTCGAGAACGGCGGCGATTCGCGCAACGCCGGGCTGGTTCTCCACCACCCGCGCACCGGCGTGCTCGGCCAGGGCGGCGCGAAAACAGCGCTTCACCGCGGTTTCGAGCGGCGTCGCAGATTTCCAGCGCAGATCGAGCAGCGGCGCCAGCGGTTCATGAAAACGCGGCACGTCCGCCGTGCGATGCGCCCAACGCGCTTGCAGCAGGCGGTCGTTGGGCGCGTTGTCGATCGCTTTCCCGCGCGATGCGCCTTCGAGGTGGACGATCGTCGCCCGCGGCTCGTAACGGCAGCGATATCCCGCCGCCCACAGCTTCAGGCACAGATCGACGTCTTCCGAACCGTTGAGGAACGCTTCTTCGAACGCGCCGACCGCATCGAACGCCGCGCGCAGCACCAGCACCGCCGCGCCGCTGAGCGCGATTGGTTCGTAGGCGATTTGCGCTTCCGGGAGATCGGCGTCGAGGTAGACGTAGAGCCGCTCGAAGTGCGTCTGGTTTGCGAGCATCGCGAGTCCCGCAACTTGCAGCGTGCCGTCGCCGTGCAGCAGCTTCGGCCCGATCGCCGCTGCGCCCGACGCTTCGAGCGTTGCAGCGAGCCGATCGATCGCGCCCGGCGGCACGAGCGTATCGTTGTTGAGGAAGAAGATCGCATCGGCATCCCCGGCGCGTGCACCGGCATTGCAAGCGCGCGCAAAGCCCACGTTCTGCTCGAGAATCAGCGGCACGATATCGCTGCGCGCGCGCAGCCGGGCCGCGCTGTCGTCGGGCGATTTGTCATCGACGACGATCACGCGCCGAATGCACGCATCGCGCGCCGCGAGCGTTGCGAGGCAGCGTTCCGTCAGTTCCCACTGCCCGTGCACCGGGATGACGACGTCGACGCTCAGCGGCATGGTGCATGTGTTTCAGCGCTGCCGGGGACACTCTTGCAGTATTGTCGTGCCGTCGCTGCGCGTGTGGTCAAGAATGTAGCGGATCAGCTCGGGATAGCGGCTGGTGTTGGCGCCGGGCGGCGGCAACTGCACGTGCGCGGGGAAGTCGGGATTGGGCATGTTGCGCGGCGACCACGGATCGATGTTGGGGTCGGAGTAACTCCAGCGGTACGGAAATTCTTCGCTCTGCGTGTGTCCATCGCCGAACGTCACGGTCGCACGGATGTGCTCGAATGTCAGCGCCCCGTTATGATCGGGCGACTGAATCGGGATCAAATCCACGCTGCCGCAGGGCACGTCGGCGTTGACGGTGCCGCTGCCCGTGCCGCCCGTTCCGTTGCCGGTGCCCCCGGCGTCGCCCGCGCCCTCGCCTTCGCCCGTGCCGGGTCCGGCCCCGCCGCCGCTGCCCGCAATGGTTTGCAGCGGTGCAACATGCGGCAGGGTGCGCGGCGCAGCGTGCCCGCCGCCCGATGCGGCAACGGCTTTCGGCGCGGCGCGTTGCGGGATCGGCGCGAGCGTGACGTGCGGGACGGGAGGTAGTGTCGGCGGCGGGGTTGGCCGCGGAGCCGGCGTCGGCGGCGGCGTCGGTGCGGCGCGTTCGAGTACGACGGTCGTTGCCGGAGCGTGTTCCGCGAGCGTTTGGTCTGCCGGTTGGCAGCGGCCCAATGCGAAAAACGCGGCCGTTATCGCGATCGCGCCCGGCACAGCAACGGCAAACCGCCGGAGCGGATCGTCGGCCCAGGCCCACGCTCCGACTTTTGTCCTCATTCGCAGGCACAACGATTCGTGCGCGTCGCGGGGTTCCCGTTCCGGCGAGGCGAACGGCCGGTCGTGCAGCTCGAATCCTTGATCCGTGCGATCCCCGATTTTCCTATTCCGGGGATCCTCTTCCGCGACATCACACCGCTTTTAGCCGATCCGGACGGTTTCAAAGCCATGGTCGATCTCTTCGTTGAGAAGTACCGTGGCTCGAAGATCGATTACGTGGTCGGCATCGAGGCCCGCGGCTATATGCTCGGCGCCCCGGTCGCCTACGCGCTCAAGGCCGGGTTTATCCCGGTCCGCAAGCCCGGCAAACTGCCCGGTGAGAAATACACCGAAGAGTACGAGCTGGAGTACGGCACCAACACGCTCGAGATTCACGCCGACGCCGTGGGCAAGGGCAAGCGCGTGCTCGTGATCGACGATTTGCTCGCCACGGGCGGCACGATGGCCGCAACCTTGCGGCTGCTCGCGCGCCTCGGCGCGGATATCGCCGGCGTGGGGGTTTTGATCGAATTGGCGGCCCTGAAAGGCCGAGCGGCGCTCCCGAATGTGGACGTCACCTCGTTCATCTCGTATTAGGGAACCTGATGCGGCCATCGGCGTGTTATAAGACGTAGAAGCGCATGACTATTGCGGATCTCGTCCAGAACGTTCGCCGATACGACCCATCGCTCGATCCCGCGTGGCTCGAGAGTGTTTATGCGGTCGCCGAGACGGCCCACCGCGAGCAGCGCCGGGCCTCGGGCGAATCGTACATCGAGCACCCGCTCGCCGTTGCCGCGATCCTGGCCGACCTCGAAATGGATCGCCAGACGATCGCCGCCGCGTTGCTCCACGACGTGGTGGAAGATACGCTCATTACGAGCGAAGAGGTTGCCGAGCGCTTCGGCGATGAGATCGCCTCACTCGTCGACGGCGTCACGAAGCTCACGCGCATCCCCTATCAAACGAAAGAAGACGCGCAGGTCGAGAACTTGCGCAAGATGTTCCTAGCGATGGCTAAGGACATCCGCGTCATCATCATCAAGCTGGCCGACCGGCTGCACAACATGCGCACGCTGGGTTCGCTGCCGCCGGCGAAGCAGCAGACGATCGCGCAAGAGACGATCGAGATCTACGCCCCGATCGCGCATCGCCTGGGCATCTGGCGCATGAAGTGGGATCTCGAAGATCTCGCGCTGCGCTATCTCGATCCCGAGTCGTATCACGACATCAGCGAACGCGTGGCGAAGAAACGCGGCGAACGCGAAGCCGCCGTGCAACGCGTGCTCGACGAACTCAAAGGTCAGTTCGAAGCGATCGGCCTGCACGCCGAGATCAACGGCCGCCCCAAGCACTTCTACTCGATTCACAAGAAGATGCAAAAGGGCCGCGACTTCTCAACGATCTACGATCTCACCGCGGTACGCATCGTGGTCGACTCGGTGAAAGACTGTTACGGCGCGCTCGGCATCGTGCACTCGATCTGGAAGCCGCTGCCGGGCCGGTTCAAAGACTACATCGCGATGCCCAAGCCCAACATGTACCAGTCGCTGCATACGACGGTCGTCGGCCCGGGCGGCGATCCGCTCGAGGTGCAGATCCGCACGCTGGAAATGCATCGCACGAGCGAATACGGCATCGCCGCGCACTGGCGTTACAAAGAAGGCGCGAAGGGCGATAGCTTCGAGCAGAAGCTGACCTGGCTGCGTTCGCTGCTCGAATGGCAGAACGACATGCGCGACTCGCGCATGTTCATGGAGAACCTCAAACTCGACTTGTTCGAGTCGCAGGTCTTCATCTTCTCGCCCAAGGGCGACGTGTTCTCGCTGCCGGCGAGTGCCACGCCGCTCGACTTCGCCTATCAGGTGCATTCGGGCGTCGGCAATCATTGCGTGGGCGCGAAGGTCAACGGCAAGATCGTGCCGCTCGATTTCGGTTTGAAGAACGGCGACATCGTCGAGGTGCTGGTCAACAAGTCCAGCGCGCGACCGTCGCTCGATTGGCTCTCGCTCGTCAAAACGTCGGGCGCCAAGCACAAGATCAAACAGTGGTTCCGCAAAGAGCGTAAGGAAGAGAACGCGCTGCTCGGCCAGGAGATGCTCGAAGCCGAACTCGTGCATATCGGCCTGCGCGCCGACTCGGCGCGCGGAGACGTCGTCGAGAAAATCGCCGGCAAACTGAACTACTCCACCGCCAACGACCTCTATGCCGCGATCGGCTTCGGCGACGCGAACGCAGCCTCGGTTGCCAAGCGTCTCAAAGAAGAACTGAAGGTCGACAACGTCGTCGACATCCAGACGCTGCCGCGCCCGACGTCCACGCGCCGGGTTGCGCGTAACGCCTCGGGCATTCGCATCGCCGGCGTCGACGACGTGCTGGTGCGGCTCTCGAAATGCTGTTCGCCGGTGCCGGGCGATCCGATCATGGGTTTCGTGACGATCGGCCGGGGCGTCTCCGTCCATCGCGCCGACTGTCCGAACGTTGCCTATATGAACGCCGCGCCGGAACGCATTCTCGAAGCAACCTGGGCCGACGTCACGCACATCCAGCACGCCGTGGACATCGAGATCGAAGCCGGCGACCGCCCGGGCCTGCTGCAAGACGTGATGGGCGTCTGCGCCGAGTTGAAGACCCCGGTCTCCTCAGTGAACGCGCGGGTGAAAAAAGAGTCGGCGAACATCTCGATCACGGCCCAAATTACGAACATCGACCACTTGCAGAAGCTGCTCTACAAACTCGAGCACCTCAAAGAAGTCCGCACGGTCTATCGCGTCACCAAGCGCGAGGCCCGCGTCGGCGCGAACTAGGGCGCCGGCGTAAGCTTCTGAACGAAGTCGCCGCTGCCGTCTCGGTTCGACCAGACGGTGAAGACGGCGTGGGTCGTCGGATCGACGGCTGTTGTGTGAACGCCCGGGGTTACCGTTACGGTGTCGAGGATGACTGGTACGGCATCGGCCTTGAGCTGGATGCGCGTGATGCCGCCGCCGCCGGCGCAGGCCAGGATGTGCTGGCTCGGATCCAGGTTGCATTGATCGAAGCGCGAGACGGTTAGCGAACCGATCTTCTTGCCGGCACGCGTATAGGCGCTCATGATGCCGTTCGTTCCGCTAGTGCCGCCGACGACGATCTGGTGGAACTCCGGATCGTACTGCAGCGGATGGTTGGCTTTGATCTCCGGCGTTGGAATCGTGCGCTTCACGCTCAGCGTAACCGGATCGATCACGGCGATTTCCGAAAGATCGTCGATGTTCTGATAGACCTCGTGAGTTTGCGGGTCGATCGCGAGATACTCCGGCTTGTGCCCGGGCAGCACGATCGATTTCACGAGCTTGAACGTTTTTGCATCGATCACGAAGAGGTGCGTGCCGTCGTCTTCATCGGCATAGATGCGCGCGCTCGTGGGATCGTAGGCGATTGCATCCACCGGTCCGCTCGTATCGACCGAGCGCAGCACCGTCATCGCTACCGGATCGACTTCGCTCACGCTGTTGCCTTCGCCGTTACCGGTGAAGACGTGTCCGCTCGTGGGCTCGATCGCGCTGCCGGCCATCGGTCCGACGCGAACCTGTCCGAGCACTTTGCCCGAATCCGCATCGACGATGAGCAGTGCTTTACTGCCGCCGTGCGCGGCATACACGCGCCGGCGCTGCGCGTCGATGGTAACGTAATCGAACCCGCTGAACACAGGAACGGCTTGCGGCGGAAGAGCGGGTATCAGCACAACTCACCAATGTTACCGGTTTTCCATGAACGTCAAATGACAGCGTGTTGATGATCTTCCGTTAACCTTTTCATCAAGCAAAGTTAATCAAAGACGCGTAGTCGTAGGTGGAACTCGACACCACTTTGAGGACGAATTGAATAGAATACGGCGAACGATTCACGCGTTCGTGACCATTGCATTTCTGGCCGCCGCGAGCGGCGTGCCGGTCTCTCCGGCTACCGCGCAAACGACGGCCGCGACGATAACCGGCGTGGTCGTCAGCCAGGACAGCGGGCTCGGCATTGCAGGCGCGAGCGTGACGCTGTTTGCCGGAACGAACGTCGTCGCGACCACGACCACCAACCCCGACGGCAGCTACGCGTTCGCGCAGGAGCCGCCGGGCGATTACACGGTCGGAATCGAAGCGACGGGCTTCGGTGCGACTCGCGTCAACGACGTTGTGGCGGCGGCCGGCACCAACGCGGTGATCCGCACGCCCTTGCTGCGCGCTGCGACGAGCGGTTCGAGCTCTTACCGCGAAATCGGCCGAACGACGTCCGGCGTCGGCGGCATCACGCCCGCCGCAACTTCCACGATCCAGCACAACATCGATCCAAGCCAGATTCAGCAACAAGGCTTCCTCAAAGCGGCGGACGCCATCGCCCAGTTACCGGGCGTCAATCTCACCGGCGGTCCGCATACGGTCGGCGACGACACCTCAATCGACATTCGCGGCATGGGAGCCGGCGAAGTGCGGCCACTGCTCGACGGTCACCCGATCGGGCCGATCGGCGTCCTCGCGCAGGACTACTACAACTACGCCAATTCGCCGTTCGCTTTGCTCGACAACATCCAAGTCACCGTCGGTTCGGGCGCGTCGGGTCTTTACGGCGTCGACGTGATCGGCGGTACGATCGACTTCCAAACGCTCTCGCCCACCGCACGGCCCCACGAAGAATTCACGCAGTCCGTCGGCAATGACGGAACGCTGGGCTCGATCTTCAAAGCGACGGGAACGATCGGGCGTTTGGGATACGCGTTCGGCCATTCGGTGTCGGGTACGTACGGGGATTTCGCGCCGGGTCAGATCTTCCAAGGTGCCCGACCCAACAACAACGCCAACGCGCAAAACGGCGGTGCCTGCACGGGTTCCAACGACATCACGACGTGCAATACGGCTTTGAACACCTACGCCGTCAGCGCGGACTATAAAGAACTCAACGATTTGGTGAAGCTCCGCTACAGCTTCACGCCTAGCACCGCGCTGACGCTCAGCGGATACGACGGCAATCATCACAGCGATAGCACCGGGAACGGCGACAACGACTACATTCCATACGCGACGCGCCTCGCGCAAATCCAAACGCAACCGCAAAACTGTCCGGGCGGCTACACCGTAGCGACGAACGGCAATCCCGCAGCCTGTCTCACCGCCCAACAGTGGGCCGCGAACTCGTACGGCCCGTTCGGCGGCGGCGCCGACCGCAACCGCGGTACGACGCTGCAAGACTTCAACGCCCGCTTCACGACCCAGCTCGGGACGAACGCGATCTCACTCGATACCTATAGCAGCTACTACAATTTCCACAAATACTCGTCGTCCGCGGCCGGTCTCGACCCCACGGGTACGTTCTTCATCGGCGGCGGCACGTACACCGACGACTATCTCACCCACGGATTCCTCGCCACCGACGACATCGCGACGGCAAAGAACGACGTGGGATTCGGCTATTTCGTCGAACACCAAGCGCTCTCGGGAAATAACTTCGCCTACAATTCCGCGGCCAACACCGGGATGCTGGTGCCGCAACCGAATCTCGGTGAGGGCGACGATAGTTTCTTCCTGCGGGATAACTACACGCCGAGCGAGATGTTCGCGATCTACATGAACGCTTGGGAGCGGCGCAGCAGCGTCACGAACCACACATCGTTCGATCCGCGCATCTCGTTCGTGGTCAAGCCCACGCGGCGCGACATCGTTCGTTTGACCGGCGGTCAGGCGGACGGCGACCCCGCCGCCAACGTCGCGATCGCAAACGCGCTTAGCGGCTTCAGCAATCCCTCGAGCCTCAACCCCACCTGCGCGCCCGGCTTACTCAATTCGGTGGCCACGGGCGGCAGCGCGAACCTGCTTCCGGAGCGTTCCAGCGACGTTGAAGCTGCGTACGGACATACGTTCTGGTCCGATACGTCGGTCCAAGTCGTCGCCTACGCCTCGAGCGTCAAGGATCAACTCTTCTCCGGCGTCTTCCCGATCACACCGTTCGCGCTGGCCAACCCGTCGATCGCGGGTTCGCTGGCCGGCTTCGCGGGCAAGATCAACGCCGCGTGCGGGACGACCTATACCGCCGCAAACGTGTCGTCGGTACTCGGGCTCTCCGGCGTTTTCAATGCCTCGAGCGCGCTCTTCCGCGGCGTCGAACTGACCGGCCGCATTCGCGTCACGCCGCAGGTCAGGCTCGACTACGTCTACGACATCCAGTCCTCGCAGCAATTTGGCGAGCCGACGGGCGTGCTCGTCAACAATCCATACGTCCTCGACGGCGGACAGATCGTCGGGATTCCGGTGCACAAAGGTTCGCTGTCGGCGGACTACAGTGCCGGCGGCTTCGAAGCGCAGCTCCAAGGCTACTACGTCGGCGTCAACAACACGCTCAATCGCCCGGCCTACACGTTCTTCAACGGCTTCATCTCGCACACGCTCGGCAAGCACGTCACCGCGACGTTGAGCGGTTACAACCTGTTCAATCAGAACGCGCTCATCTACGGCTACTTCGGCGAGCAACTGCCGAACCCGGAGAACCAATATCAAAGCGGATTGCAAGACCCCGTCTCGCAGGCCGTCAACGTGGGCTTCGGAACGTCGTCGGAATTGCTCGGATTGGAACCGCGTCTCGTGACCCTCTCGGTGTCGTTCAAATTGTGATCGCCCGATCGGCCGCGCTCGCCGCGGTTACCCTCACCCTGCTGTTCTGCACCGCATCGGTCGCCGCTCGCGCGGCGGCCGACCGGGACAGCTCCATTCCGAAGTACGACCACATTTTGGTAATCGTCGAAGAAAACAAAAGCTACGGCACGGTCTTCGACCACGATTACGCGCCCGCGACTTCGGAGCTGGCCAAGACGTACGGCGTCGCGACCGGGATGTACGCGGAAGCGCACCCAAGCGAACCCAACTACGTTGCGCTCATCGGCGGCGACACGTTCGGTATCGCCGACGACGATGCGTGGTATTGTACGCCCGGCTCTGCGCGGGAGTTCTGCAAGGCGTCGGCCGAGCCGAGTTACGTCGCGCACCTCATCGACGGGCCCAACCTCGCCACCGAACTCGCGGCCAAGGGCCTCGGATGGCGAGCGTATCTGGAGAATCTTCCGGCGGCGGGCTCGCTCGCCGTTGTCTCGCCGGAAACCGCTACCGACCCGCCGGCGCTATACGCGGCAAAACATACGGGTTTCACCAACTTCGCATCCGTACATGCCGACCCGAACTTGCCGCGCGAACTCGTGGGAATGGATCGGCTCGCAGGCGACCTCCGAGCCGGCAACGTGCCGGCATTCGCGCTCATCGTGCCCAATCAGTGCAACGAGATGCACGGCATTTCAGCGCCCAAAGCACCGCTCGATTGCCGCAAGGACGACGACGGGCTCGTGCGGCGCGGCGATGCGACGATCAAGATGCTGGTCGCCGAGATCCAAGCGTCGCCGATTTGGGCGCGGGGGAATATCGCGATCGTGATCACCTGGGATGAGGACGGCAAGGCCGACCGCGTGCCGGGTGCGCCGCAATCATGCTGCGTCGTCGATGCGCACAATCCGGGCGGCGGGCACATCCCGACGATCGTGATCACCAACAACGGACCGCGCGGTGTCACGGATGCGACGCCCTACGATCACTACAGCCTGTTGCGCACGATCGAGGATGCCTTCCGGTTCGACGGTCACTTGCGGCACGCCGGGGATGCTTCGGTGCAGGCGATGAGCCCGCTCTTCGCGATCGCGCGCTAAGCAGAGACGGGCGCGGCCGCGGGCACCGTCAGAAGCACGACGGCGCCCGCGCCGTCGGATGCATTGCGCAGTTCGATCGTACCGCGATGCCGTGCGGCGATCGAACGCGCGATCGCAAGACCGAGTCCGGTACCCACGCCGCTGCGGGCGGGATCGTCGCGCCAGAAGCGGCCCGTTGCTTCGCGCAGCGCTTCCGAACTGAAGCCGGGACCATCGTCGCTGACCGCGATACTCGCATCGCCGCCGGTATGCGTCACGGCCACGGCGACACGAGTTCGCGCGAAACGTAACGCGTTGTCGATGAGCGCGACGATGGCGCGTTCGAGCATCTCCGCGTCGGCGATCGCCTCGACGGGTGTCGTCGTGCACGTTAACGCGATCGCGCGCGATGTCGCGAGCGGCTGCATGCGCGCCGTCGCCCGCACGGCGGCCTCGGCGACGGCGACGCGTTCGGTCGGCGCTTCGTTGCCTTCGCGCGACGTCAGGATCAAACTTTGGGCGAGCACTTCGAGCCGTTGGGTTTCCCGTTGCAGGCGCCCGAGCGCGAGGCGGTAGGCTTCGGGCGTTCGTTCGTGCAGCAATGCCAACTCGACTTCTGCGCGCATCACGCTCAGCGGCGTGCGCAGTTCGTGCGATGCATCGGCGATGAAACGCCGCTCGCGGTCGAAGGCCGTTTCGAGCCGGTCGAGCAGCCGGTCGAAGGTGAGGCAGAGTCGACCGAGTTCGTCCTCGGGGCCGTCCCACGCGAGGCGTTCGCCGAGATCGGCGGCTTCGATCTCCGAGATCATCGCACTCAGTTCGGTGACGGGGCGCAGCATGCGCCGGGCGAGCGTTCCACCGGCTGCGGCCGATACCGCGATCACGAAGAGCCCGGCTACGCCGAGCGTCACCAGCGTAATTCGCTCGGCATCGTCGTAGACGCTGCGGGATTCCCACGCCACGATCGTGCCGTAGCGAACGCCGCGCTCCGCGATGGCCAGAACGACGTAGACCGTCGAGCCGCGCTCGACGTGAACGAGCCCGCCGAGCGGTGCCGTTTTGGTGAGTGCGTCGAGCAGCGCTAGCGGGGGTGCGGTGAGATTGGACGATAGAAGCGAACCGTCGGAGCGCAGCACGGCGCCGTTGAGGCCCTGGCCCAGCAGCGCCTGAAACTGGAAGAGATCCTCGCGGTCGAAAGTCTGCAGCCGGCCGTGGCTCGCATCGACGATCGAGCGGATCGCCTTCGCCGTCGTATCGAGACGCGTTTGGAATGCGTTAGCGAGGGCGTAGCGCACCGTCACGAACGCGACCGTGCCGAGCAGTATCACCGCGACCGCGACGATGGCCGTTGATGCGAGCGTCAGCCGTGTCTGGAAGCTGAGTTGCCGCATCATCGTTCGTCGAGCCGATACCCGACGCCGCGCACGGTGTGAAGCACCGGAGGCTCGCCCGGTCCGTTGAGTTTCGCGCGCAAGCGGCGCACGTAGACGTCGATGACGTTGGAGCCGATCTCGCTCTCCGAGGGCCAGAGCGCGGCCGCGATCATCTCGCGTGAAAGTGCGCGCCCGGCGTTGCGCAGGAAGTAGTCGAGAAAAATCAACTCGCGATGCGTGAGGTCGAGCGCGCGGCCGTTGCGCGTCGCGCGTCGCGAAACCGGATCGTACTCGATGCCGCCATAGGCGACCGCGGCAGGACGCTCGCGCGGCTCACGCCGAGCAAGGGAGCGCAGGCGCGCCTGGAGTTCCGCAATGCCGAACGGCTTGCGCAAGTAGTCGTCGGCACCGGCGTCGAGGCCGGCGACCGTATCGGCTTCGGTGATGCGCGCCGTCAACATTAAGACGGGCGTGCGCACATCGAGACTGCGCAGCGCGCGCACGACCGCGATGCCGTCGCGTCCGGGCAGCATGACGTCGAGCACGATCGCGTCGTAGGAATCGTCGGCGCCCATCAGTTCGCCCGTGGGGCCGTCGGCTGCCGTGTCGACGACGTGACCGCTTTCGACCAGCGTGCGCAGCAGCACGTCACGGAGGGCTTCGTCGTCTTCAACGACCAAGAGTTTCAGGAGTTCACGTCCCCGTCATCATTGTGGAGCATACTCGTCCCGCCTCATGCGTTTTGCCTTTCGCCTCGCGAAGCTCCTCGCCGTGCTTTTCGCCATCTTCGCCGCGTGCGGCACGTCGCGCGCGCTCGCCGGACCGCCATACGTCACCGACGATCCGGAGCCGACGGATTTCCGGAATTGGGAGATCTATTCGGGTTTTCAATACGAGAACGATCGCGGCGGCAACACGTCGGCGAACGTGCCGTTCGCGGAATTCAACTATGGTGCGATGCCGAACGTTCAAGTGTCGTTTGCGACGCAGCTCGAGCAAATCAATATCGGCGCCGGCGGACGCAGCGGCTACGGCACGACGGAGTTCGGTATCAAGACGCGCTTCGTCCAAGAAGCGGATAGCCGGCCGCAAGTGTCGTTTTATCCGAGCGTGCAGATTCCGTCGGCGCCGGGCCAGCGCGCCGTTCCGTTCTTGCCCATTTGGCTGCAGAAAAGTTCGGGCCCGTGGACCGTATTCGGCGGCGGCGGCGTGTACCTCAACAGCAATCCCGGCATGCGCGATTCGACGTTCGTCGGCGGCGCGCTCGAACGTTCGATATCACCCGGGACGACGATCGGCGCGGAACTCTATCACCAAAGCGCCGGCGCGATCGGCGGGATCGATACGACGGCGGCGGGCGTCGGCATGATTGCGCAACTCGGCCACTATCATGCCGTTCTCTTTTCCGTGGACCACGCGTTTCACGGCGACAACGCGTTTTCCGCATACGCGAGCTACGAATTCGCGCTCGGACCAAAGACGTCGCATTCCCGCGACGATCGCTAGTTGCCGAACGTCACCGTGAACTGATACGCGCTCGCGACCGGGCGGCAGTCGAACGATTCCGTGCGATATGATGACTTTTGCGCGGCCGCGAGTGCGGCGCGATCGAGCGGCGCGTAGCCGCTGGAACGCACGACAGCCGAACCGACGACGGTGCTCGTTTCATCGAGATCGACGCGTACGATCGTGGTGCCGGTTGCGTGTACGGCGCGCGCTTCCGGCAACGCGTCGGGCTGCACCGGTAAGATCGCGCGCGGCGGCGCGTAGGGCTGGCTGCACGTGTCGACTTTGGCGGCGCCGAAACTCTTCGGCTGCACGGTGATCGTTTTGGTGGAGAAGCTATCGCGCAGCGTGCGGCGATCGACTTCGAGTGCGGCAAGCGTGCGCGGATTGATCGGCGCCGGCGCATCGACCGCGTACGGTCGCGTGATCGGGCATTCCATGCGCGAATCGGGACGCAGCCCGGTGCTCTCGATCCAGGCCGAGACGAGCCGTTCGCCCGGCGGCATTACGAAGTAGCGGCGCGCGCGCGCACCGCCGGGTCCGAGTGGGCCGATGTCGTCGAAATCGACGGCGTAGCGGGCGGTCGCCGAGTCGATGCGCATGCGGACGCTGGCCGTGTCGCCGGCGTCGAGGTCGAGCAGCACGCCGTAGGTGCCTTGGCGTCCGAGGATGGCCAGATCTTGGACGGCGGCGATCGTAACCGGGCAGAAAACGTTGGCGCGGGCCGGCGCCGGCGGGGCCGCGAGCACGAGCGAGGCGGTCGCAATCGTGGCGGCGAGGGCGGAGGCGAGGAGCTTCATCGAAGGTCGGCCTTGGCGGGACGGAGGCCTCGGCCCTTGGCGCTGGTCGTCTCGGCGTGATATACTTCCGGGGTTCTGGCCGGGCTATCCGCGCCATCACCCGCTGGTCGGCCTGTCCGACCCACCGTTTCGGCGGTGTCCGCAGAGGGAACCCTCCGTGCCCGCAATCGACTACGAAGTTACCTATATACTGCGTCCCGCGCTCGAAGAGACGGACATGGACGCTCGCGTCGAGACCATCGCCGAGTCCCTCAAGGGACAGGGCGGCGAACTGGTCGGCGAAATCGAGAAGCTGGGCAAGCGCCGCTTGGCCTATGAGATCGACGATGTCCGCGAAGGCTACTACGTCGTGATGAAGTTCAAGAGCGACGCAATCGTCTCGAAAGAGCTCGAGCGCCAGATGCGTCTCAACGAAGACGTGATGCGCGCCCTGTTCATAAAACTCGACAGTAAATAGGAATCGAGTGTGCCAGGCACCTGGCACGACCGGCACGGATACTACTCTTGCGCGCTGACCGGTAGGCAGCGCATCTAAGAAAAGAGATCCGCAATGGCTGGCAGTTTCAACAAAATAATCTTGGTGGGTAACCTCACCCGCGATCCGGAGATCCGTTATGTCGGCTCCGGCGCAGCCGTCACGAAATTCACGCTCGCGGTTAACCGCCGTTCGAAGCAACAAGAAGAGACGGATTACATCGACATCGTCGCTTGGGACAAGCTCGCAGAAACGTGCAACACGTATCTGAAGAAGGGCATGTCGTGCCTCGTCGAGGGCCGTCTTTCGATTCGTTCCTACGAAACGAAAGAAGGCGAAAAGCGCAAAGCAACTGAGGTCGTGTGCAACACGATGCAGATGCTCGATCGCGCCGGCGGCGGCGGTGGTCGCCCGATGAACGGCGACGGCGACGGCGAGTCGTCATACCAACGCACCCCCGCACCCGCGCGTGCAGCCGCGTCATCCAGTGCAGGCTTCGAAGAAGACGCAGCCCTAGAAGACGAAATCCCGTT
>PLRU01000098.1 GCA_003164045.1 Candidatus Lustribacter telmatis | reverse complement strand
GAATGCAACGCCGAAGGCACTGCCGCAGAGATCACGGCGCGCACGAAGGCTTCGAGATCCGTGGCTTCAGGAAGCGCGATAAACACGGCCCCTGAATCGGTGGCGGCGTATTCGCGAAGAATTGTTGTTTTGCCGTAGCCCGGCGGGGCGATCACGAGTTCGACACTGGTCAGCGCCGACTCGGTGAGCAGCGCCGTCAGACGTTCGCGCTGTAGGGACATTCCGTTACGTTATCGGCATTTGGGGCAAGACAAACGAGCTTACCGGGGCTTTAATCGGCCCCCCTGCCGTCCGATACGATCAGTCCGTCGCGCAACCGGATGATCCGCTTGGCATGCCGTGCAACGTCTTCGTCGTGGGTGACCATGATGATCGTTCGTCCGGCGACGTTGAGGTCGCCGAAGACGCTCATGATCTCTTCGCTGGTTTGCGAATCGAGATTGCCGGTCGGTTCATCGGCCAGTAGCACCGCGGGATCGTTGACGAGCGCCCGGGCAATGGCGACGCGCTGCTGCTGGCCGCCGGAGAGTTCGTTCGGCTTGTGGTCAGTGCGGTCGCCGAGACCGACCGCTCGCAGGCTCTCGATCGCGGCGGCGTTGCGCTGGCGCGTCGGCATGCCGGCGTAGAACAACGGCAGGGCGACGTTCTTCATGGCGCTCGTGCGCGCGAGCAAGTTGAAGCCCTGGAAGATGAAGCCGAGCTTCTTGAGGCGGATCGCGGCGAGCGCGTTGTCGTCGAGGGTCGAGACGTCGATGCCGTCGAGCACGTAGCTGCCGGCACTCGGGCGGTCGAGGCATCCGAGTAAGTTCATCAACGTCGATTTTCCCGAACCGGACGGACCCATGATCGCAACATACTCGCCGGCCCTGATCGAGAACGACACGCCGCGGAGGGCGCGGACTTCGACGCCGCCGAGCGCGTAGGTTTTCACCACGTCGCGCACGTCGATCGCTACGGCGCCGTTACTCATACCGCAGGGCCTCGATCGGATCGAGCCGGGCAGCGCGCCAGGCGGGATACGTGCCGAACGCCAGCGTGACGAGCGTGGCGAAGCCGACCGCGATCACGATCGAGCGCAGCCACGGAATCGGCGGAACGACGCCCGAGATGTGCACCAGGGCGAACGCGTTGACCAGCGCGCCGATCGTGACGCCGAGGACCAGACCGATCCCGCAGCCGATCAGCGAGATCAGCGAGGCCTCGACGAAAAACTGCAGCAGCACTTGCCGCCGCGTGGCGCCGATCGCTTTGCGGATGCCGATCTCGTGCGTACGTTCGGCGACCGAAACGAGCATGATGTTGAGGATCCCGATGCCCGCCACCACGAGCGAGACGGCGCCGATGACCGCAACCAGAAACGTCACCGCGCCGATGATGCCGCTGATGCCTTGCGCGATCGTGCGTTTGTCGACCGTCTGATATTCCACGTGGCCGGCTTTGAGCTTGCGGAAGAACTCCGTCGCCGCCGATTCGGTTGCCGCCAGCTGCGATGTGTCGGCGACGATGAAGCGCGCGCCGAACAGAAAGGAGCCGCGAGCAAAATCACGCCCATACGTGGTGTACGGCACCTGGACGTCGGTGCGCCCGAGGTTCACTTCGACGCCGTTGGGCTTGGCAAGTACGCCGACGATCACGTAGCGCCGGTCGCCGAGCCGGGCGCTGCTGCCCGTCGGATCGCCGCCATCGGGGAAGAGCCGCTCGTAAGCGGTGTTACTCAACAAACAGACGTGCGCGGCGTTCGCAATGTCGGCCGCGTCGAACGCCCGGCCGTAGCGGATCGGGGTGGTCGTGTAGCGGGCATCGGATTCCGCCCCGACTTGCAGGCGTGCGCGCCGATGACCGATGCGGACGAGACGCGCGTTGGAGCCGAACGGCAGGCCTTCCACAATGTTCGGCACGTCGCGCTTGGCGCGTTGCACGTCTTCGTACTTGATGCGGGCGCGGGTGAAGTCGCCCTGACGCGTGTTGGGCAGCAGCGTGAACGAACGGTCGTTGATCGCTCCCAGCGTTCCTTCGATCGCGCCGGAAAGTCCGGCCCCGGCAACCTGAATCGCGATCACGGCCATAACGCCGATGACGAGGCCGAGCATCGCGAGCGCCGTTCGGGTGCGGTTGGCGTTGAGGGCGCCGAGCGCTTCGAGGACGAGCTGGATCACGAGCGCAACGCAACGATCGGATCGAGGCGGCTCGCGCGCACGGCCGGATACGTTCCGAAGACGGTGCCGATAAACGTCGAGAAGCCGATCGCGACCGAGACGATGAGCAGATACGGGATCGGCGCGGGGCCGACATACACGGAGAGCGGCTGATAGGCCAGCAGCACCGTGCCGAGCCCGAGCAGCATCCCGATGCCGCCGCCGATGAGCGAGAGCAAAATCGCTTCGAACAAGAATTGCGTCAAGATGTCGGCACGCGTCGCGCCGATCGCTTTGCGCAGACCGATCTCCCGCGTGCGCTCCACGACCGACACGAGCATGATGTTCATGATGCCGATCCCCGCCACGACGAGCGCGACCGACCCGATCGCCGCAAGGCCGGTGCCGAGCGTCGAGAGCACGGTATTGAACGCGCCGATTTGGGCGGCCGTATCTTGCACGATATACTTCGCATGTTCGCCGTGGATATGGTGCAAGGCCGCGATCACGTCGTCGCCGGCGGTATCGATCGACACGCCCGGCTGCGGGTAGGCTTGGAGAAAGTCCATGGGGCCGGGCTTGATTTCATGAAACGTCGTGTACGGGATCTCGATGTAGTCGCTGCCGCCGAGGTTGGCGATCAAGCCGGCTTTGAGGTCGTTGTAGACGCCGATGATGATGAAGCGCGATCCGCCGACGCGGAGCAGTTCGCCGGTCGCGGGTGCGTCACCGAAGAAGCGCTGGGCGAGCGGATGTGAGAGCAGCGCGACGCGAGCGGCCGACGTAATGTCGTTGTGATCGATGCGCCGGCCTTCGCGCACGGTGAGAAAATCCGTCGCCACGTCGGTTTGTGACGTCACGTTGGTCTCGTACGAAATGCCGTTCGCGCGCAGCCGGTAGGTCGCGTTGAGGTTTGGCACGAGGTCCTTGACCGTGCCGGCCGTTGCCGCGACGAGCGCGGGCATCTCGCGGAAATCGATCAGGGCGCGGTTGATGTCGTCTTGGTTGTTGTCGACCGAAATGACGAGACCCAGGTCTCCGAACGAATCGATCGTGCCCTTGATCCCGCTCGACGCCGCGCGGCTGAGCCCGAGGACGGCGATGATCGAAGCCGTGCCGATGATCATGCCGAGCATGGTGAGCAGCGAGCGCGTACGGTTGCGCCAGAGCGCCTCGAACGCCGCGCCGAAGTAGGCGACGAAGCGGTTCACGGTGCGGGGGAACTAGCGTGCGGCGACGGTGACGGAACCACCAGCGCCGTGACGGCCGCACCGGCGCCAATGGCAACGTTCCGATCGTTGACCACGACGTCGCCCGGCTCGAGCCCGCGCTTCACGATCGTTTGCGTTTCGTTCGCATCGCCGAGCGTCACCGGCGTGCGAACCGTGCGGCCGTTCCGGACCAGGAACACGTAGGGCTTGTCGCCGTCGTCGCGCCGGATCGCATCGTTGCCAACCACGAGGACGTGTGGTGCTTCGCGGGTGATGATGTCGACATCGACCGTCATCCCGTCGCGTAGGTACGGTAAGCTGCGATCGAGCTGCACGGTGGTGATCACCTGACGCGAGGTATTCGAGGGGTCGTCGCTCTTTTGCGCGACCGCGTTGACGGCCGTGACGTGCCCGGGCAGCTTCGCCGTTCCCAGATCTTCGCCGCCGATCTCGGCGCGTTGGCCCACATTCACCGACGCGACGTCTTGCTCGTCGACCTTCGTGCGCGCGAGGTAGTTTCCGTTGCCGGCCATGGTCACCAACGCTTGGCCGATCGTCACCGCATCGCCGGGCTGCAAGGGCCGCGTGGTGTCGCTGGTTTGGCTCGCNNAGCGACTCGATGATGCCGGCGAACGGCGCCCGCAATTCGAGCCGCGCCGCTTGATCTGAGGCGTAGAGCCAATCGCTCTTGCGCGCCTCGGCGTCGGCCCGAGCCGCGACGACGTCACCGGTTTTGGGCTGCGCGGCAGTGGCGCGGGCCGATGCGAGCGCCGCTTCCGCTTGACGCACGGCGTCTTGCGCCGCGCGCACGCGATCGGAGAGCACGGGCGCTTGCCGCGTGAGCGCGGCGTAAGTTTCATCGCGCTGGCTGATCACTTGTTTGAGGTTGACCTGATCCTGTTCGTATTTCGCGCGCGACTGCTCGAGTCCGTCGCGCGAGATCGCCTTGTTCGTGTAGAGGTCCTGATTCGCCGTGAAGATGCGCTGCGATTCGCGCGCCTGCGTGGTCGCGTTGGCGACGGCCGCATCGGCGACGGCGCGCTGCTCGCCCGACGACGTACCGCCGTACCCGAGGCCCGATTGCGCACCGGCGCTGACGTCTTGCCGCGCCTGATTGAGGTTGAAGCGCGCCTGTTCGAGCGCGGCTTCGGCCTGCACGACGCTCGAGCGATTCTGCAGCGGCAGCACGGCGTTGTTCTCGTCGGCCGTTTCGCTGCGCGCAGCAGCCGCGAGGTACGTGGCGTGCGCCGTATCGGCGGCGTTGACGATCTGCGGATTCGAAATGACNNGTTTGCGGTTCCGGACGCTGCAGCGTGCCCGTCTCCGGCAGGCGCGTCTGAAAGGTTGCGTAGGCGATCGTTTGCAACCGGGCCGCGATCGATGACGACCGCGGCCGTGCGGCAAAGGCGCCGATCAGGATCACGACGATCGCTGCAGCTACTAGGATGATGACGTTGCGGCGACTCTTCACGATGCTCCAATGTCGACGGCGGTGAGAGGGTCGTCGGTGCCGACCGCCACGCGCAGGCGAACGACCGCCGAGACATAGTTCGCGCGGGCGGTGATGAGATCGGTACCGGCTTGCAGCGCCGATTGTTCGGCCGCGGTGGCATCGGTGAGCGAGATCAAGCCGTTGCGGTACTGCAGCTGCGCGATGCGCGACGATTCCACGCCGAGGTTCGCCGCTTGCTTCGACGTTTGCAAATTCTCGAAGGCGGTCTGCGCGCCGCGCAACGCGGAACGGACGTCGACCTCAACCGCGTTTTCGGCGGTCGTGAGCGCCTGCTGGTCGGCGTCGATCAGCGCGCGCGCCGAGCGGTGCGCCGCGCTGCGCGTGCCGTAGTCGATCAGCGGAATGCTGAACGTCGCCGTTGCGCCAAGCTGCCAAAAGCCCGGACTGCCGCGTACGCCGGTAGGCAATCCGGTAAACGGCGAGATGTTCCCCGTGGTCGGTGAATACTGATTGCCGAACGCGCCGGTAAGCTGGACCTGCGGCAGCAAATCGGTGTCGACGTTGGCCAGCGTGAGCCGGGCATACGCCAGCGCGGCGCGGGCGGAGAGCACGTCGCTGCGGTGCTCGCGCGCGACGGCGACCATGCCGGCGAGCGGCTTCGACGGCAGCGACGGTTCCGGAATCGGGCCGCTGACGGCAAACGTGGTGTCGGGTGAAGCGCCGATTTGCTGCGCGAGCGCTTCGCGCGCGTTTGCTTCGTCGTTGCGTGCCGTTGCGAGCGTGACGTCGCTGCGCAGCGTGTTCACCCGCGCGCGCAGGACGTCGACCTCGGCGATGCGGCCGTTGCGCTCTTGCGCCTGCGCGGCATCGAGCAGCTCGCCTTGATACGTGCGATCGGCCGCATCGAGCCGCACGGTCTCACTTCGACCGGCGAGGTTGTAGAAGGCCGTCGTAATATCGGAGGCGAGTTGCTGCTCGGCCCGGGCGAGATCGAGCTTCGCGCCTTCCAAGGTGCGCTTCGCCTCCTGCGCTTGAATCTGAGCCGACGAGCCGGTGAAGATGTTCCACGTCGACGATATCTGAGCGGTGTTTTGCGAAAACTCCGTGGCGGGCGAAAGCCCGAATTGCGCCAAGCTGCCGTTGGTGTTTTCGCTGCGGGCCAGTTGGTTCTGCAACTGCCCCGTGATCGACGGTAATTCGGCCGCACGCAGCCGCACGAACGTTGCCTCGTCTTGCGCCACGGTAGCGCGTCGCGCGGCGATCGCGCTGTTGTGATCGAGCGCGTAGGAAACCGCGGCGCGCAGATCGAGCGGCGCGGCTGCCGCGCGCACGGCCGCAGCCGGCAGAAGCGCGGCACACAGCGTGAACGCCGCCGCAACGAAACGGTGAATTGAACTCACCCGGTGTGCGGTTGTGCCGCGGCGCCAATTGCCGCGAACACGCCGAGCGTGAGGAGCATCAGAATCGCTGTAGTCCACGCGGCGGGCCGCGAGACGCGACCGACCGCCATCATTCCGAACGCCAGCAGCGCGCATTGCCACAACCCGACGACGTTCAGCGCGCTCAAAAACGCAACCAGCACGTGCGGTCCGCCGGGCACGAACAGCCCGAGATTCGGCAGCACCGTTTGCAACTGGCCCGGCGCATCGAAACTGTTTGTGCCGCGCAGCAGCACGATCGCATCGGCGAGCAGGCCGCCCACGGAGCCGGCGATTTGCACGTGCACGGCCAGCGACCAGAAGTATTTGTAGGTCCGGTCACCGCCGCCGATCTTGGCGGCGACGAGCATCACGAGGGCCTGCACGGCAGCCACGATCGGCAGGACGAAAATCGGGAACAGCCAGGTGAAGTTCGCGACCGTCATCTGTATCGAGATCATCCGGGCGATTTGCTTCTGTTGCTCGTCGGACGGTAGTTTGGCAATCGCCGGATTGGCGGCCAGCTGCGCCGGCAGACCCGTTTCGAGGGCGTGCTTAAGCACCGGAAGAAACGCCAGGACGGAGATCGATCCGACGACCACCGCGATGACGAGTGCCAACACCCAGGCCGGCGTTTCGCGAATGCGCGCAAACGCATCGCGCGGCGCAATCAGGATATCGAGGATCGTTCTCAATGTATCTCCACCCGTAAGACGTACCGATTAGGCGCT
>PLRU01000080.1:40676-45228 GCA_003164045.1 Candidatus Lustribacter telmatis | reverse complement strand
CGGCGCCGAGCTGCGGGTCGGTCTTTACGCCGAGCTGCGTCTTTGCCGCATCGAGCAGTTGGTCGAAGTGTTCTTTCGGAATCTCGAGCACGACGCTCGAGAACATCGTGATGAAGCGCCGGTACGCATCGAACGCGAAGCGCTCGTTGCCGGTGAGCTTGGCCAGCCCCGCGACCGTTTCGTCGTTGAGCCCGAGGTTGAGGATCGTGTCCATCATACCGGGCATCGAGACGCGCGCACCGCTGCGCACGGACACGAGCAGCGGGTTTGCGGCCACGCCGAAGCCCTTTTCCGTCCGCTTCTCGAGCTCGCGCATCGCCGCGCGCACCTGGTCTTGCAAACCGTCGGGAAAGCGCCGGCCGACGCGATAAAATTCCAGACACTGTTCGGTCGTAATGATGAAACCGGGCGGCACCGGTAAGCCGGCACGCGTCATCTCGGCGAGGCCCGCACCCTTCCCGCCGAGCAGATCCTTCTGATCGCCGGAGCCCTCCTCGAAAAAGTAGAGCGCCTTGGTCGCGGGCGGGGCGAGAACGTCGGACAAGCGAGAGACTCCGTGCATCATGCAGACCGTGGTGTGAAAACTATTTCCGTCGAACCACGGACCAGAAGCATCTCGCAACCATCGAAGGGTTCCCTTCCGCCAATGGTCCCGCCGGGCTCTCCGGAAAGGCTACGAACGCACGAGTTCTGTACCCGTTCCGCCGAGCGCCGTCACGATTCCATCGCGAACCGCCTCGGCGATGACCGCGCGGCGCGCTCCGCCGGCCACGGCCTCAATCGCCGCCCGCATCTTCGGCCGCATCCCGTCGGCGAACGTGCCGTCGGCGAGGAAGCCCTCCGCCTCGGCAATCGTGAGGCGCGGGATGACCGACGCCGGATCGTGCCGGTCGCGCCGCACCCCGGCAACGTTGGTAAGCACCACGTAGGCGTCCGCTTGCAGCGCGGCTGCAATCGCGCCGGCCGCCGTATCCGCGTTCATGTTCAAGCCGTCGTTCGTGGCCGGGTCGAGCCCGATCGGTGCGATCACCGGTAGCAGTCCCAGACCCAAGATGCCGTGCAACAGCGTCGCGTCGACCGCGACCGGCTCGCCCACGTAACCGAGGTCACCGCCCGGGACCGTCATGCGGCGCACCGTGAGAATTGCCGCGTCTTGCCCGGAAAAGCCGAACGCCTTCGCACCGCGCGCGAGCAATCCGCGCACGAGCGCCTTGTTGACGGTTCCGCAGAGCACCGACTCAACCACCTCGCGCGCCGCCGCCGACGTAACGCGCAAGCCCTCGATCCGCTCTTCCGGAATGTCGTGAAGTTTCAGCGCGGCATCGATCTGCGGGCCGCCGCCGTGCACCATCACGACCGACATCCCCGTGCGCGCTAGCGCAGCGATTTCGTCCAGTACGGGGTCGTCGGCCCCATCCGGCATTGCGTTTCCGCCGTACTTCAAGACGATGAGCATGCGGGCACAGGTACGCCGGTCCACGCAGGTCCTCCGCCGAGCCTGGGGTACGACCGTGCCGTGAAGCGCGCGACAGGGGTGCTCGAACTGATGGACCGGCCGGTCGACACGCCGGGCGACCTCGAAGGGAACCTCGCCGATATCGAGTTTGCGAACCGCTGGCTCGGCGGCATCGCGCCGATCCGGCGCGAGGTGCGGCGCGCGGGCGCGCGCACGATTCTCGATGTCGGCAGCGGCAGCGGCGACGTGCCGCACGCGCTCGTTCGCGACGGCCGCCGGCGCGGCGTCGACCTGCGCGCGACCTGTCTCGATCACAGCGCGCAGATGATCGCGATCGCGCAGCGCCGCACGGGCAACGACGACCGGTTGACGTTCGTGCTCGGTAAGGGCGAACGATTGCCGTTTGCGGACGGCACGTTCGATGTCGTCACGTGTTCGCTCGCGCTGCACCACTTCGAGCCGCCGGCCGCGCAAGCACTGCTGCGCGAAATGCGCCGCGTCGCGCGGCTCACGCCGATCGTCGGCGACCTCACCCGCTCGCGTTTGGCCTTCGCCGCCACCTGGATTTGGGCGCGCGCGACCACGCGCAACCGGCTGACGCGTCACGACGCGCCGCTCTCCGTGCGCCGCGCCTATGACGAGCGCGAAGCACTCGCGTTGGCGCGCGAGGCGGGCTGGCGGTCACCACGCGTGGAGCGCGAACCGTTCTTCCGCATGACGCTCGTTGATGGTTGACGCGGTCGTCGCCGGCGGCGGGCCGGCGGGCTCGACCTGCGCGCTGCTCTTGGCGCGCGCCGGGCTGACCGTGACGCTCGTCGAGCGGGCAACGTTTCCGCGCCGCAAGGTCTGCGGCGAATATTTGAACTCGGGCGCCGTCGCGGCCCTCGACCGGATCGGCGTGTTGAACGACGTGCGCGCTCAAGCGTTCGCGTTGCACGGCGTGCGCCTCGTGCCGCCGCACGCACCGGCAGTCGAATTGCCGTTTACGAGCGGCGCGCTTTCGTGCGAGCGTGAAACGCTGGATGCCATTCTGCTGCGCGCCGCCGTGTATGCCGGCGTTACCGTCGTGCACGGCCGCGTCGAAGATGTATTGCGCGACCGCGGCCGGATCGACGGCTTGTGGGTGCGCAACGACGACGGCACCGCCTATGAAGTGCGCGCGCGCTGGACCGTGGGCGCCGACGGTTGCGGCTCGATCGTCGCGCGGCGCGCCGGCCTCGTGCGGCATAGTTGGCAGCGGCCGCGCTTTGCGGTGGGCGGGCACTACACGGGATTCGGCGACCTCGGCGGTTTCGTCGAGATGTACGTCGGCGCGGGCGCTTATTTCGCCCTCAACCCTTTGAGCCATGATATGACCAACGTGATGGTCGTCGTGCCGAAATCCGCGCTCAAGCGCTGGTCGGGATTCGTTGATGAAGGCGTCGCCGGCAAAGCGGCCGAGCTTGGGCGCGGCCATCGCTCGTTCGCCGCGGCGCATCGCGCCGGCACGCGCGCCGCATACGGGCCGCTCGCACACAGCGTGCGCGCGCCGATCACGCGAGGCGCCGTTCTGATCGGCGATGCGGCCGGCTTTCTCAATCCGTTCACCGGTCAAGGCGTGTTTCTTGCGCTGACGTCGGCCGAACATGCCGCGCGCGCGATTATCGCGAGCGCCGCGAACCGCGCGGGCGAAACCGGCGCCTTCGCGACGTACGCCGGCGATCGCCGCGCCGATTTTGCCGCGCGCAAACGCTTGAGCGCCGCAGTCGGTTGGCTGATCGACGTGCCGCCGCTCGCGCGCCGCGCGGCCGCGAAACTCGCGCGCTCGCCGCGTTTGTCTGCCACACTCGTCGACGCGCTCGCCGGCATGCGGCCGCCGCAAACCGCGCTGGTGCCCGCCGTTCTTGGAAAGCTCGTCCTCTGACTACCACCGAAAACAGCATCGACATCGCCGCGACGCCGGCCGCGATCTACCGCCTCGCGTCGGCAACCGAACGTTGGCCCGAACTCTTGCCGCACTATCGCTACGTGCGCGTGCTGGCCGAAGACGGGCCAAAGCGCACCGTCGAAATGGCGGCGCGGCACGGCGCCGTGCCGCTGCGCTGGACGGCCGAACAAATCAACGATGCGGCGCGGCCGCACATCGCCTTCCATCACGTCAAGGGTCCGACGCGCGGCATGGACGTCGAGTGGATCTTCACCGCGCTCGATGCGACGCACACGCGCGTGCAGATCGTGCACCGGCTGGCATTTCAGTTTCCGGTGGCGGCCGAATTCCTCGGGAAGTTCGTCGTGAGCGACATCTTCATTCACGGCGTGGCGACCAAAACGCTCGCGCACATGAAACGGCTCGCGGAAAGCGGCGCCGCATGAACCATCGGGTCGCCGTTACCGGCCTCGGTGTCGTGACGCCGCTGGGCATCGGCATCGACGCGTTCTGGGCGAACGTGCTCGCCGGGCAAACGGCCGTGCGCACGATCACGCGCTTTCCCACCGGCGGGTACAGCTCGACGATCGCGGCGGAAATCGAAGACTTCGATCCGGCCGCATTCGTCGGCGCCAAGCGCCTGCGCTGGACCGACCGCTTCTCCCAATTTGCGTTGGCTGCAACGCGCCTGGCAATCGAGGATGCATCGTTTGCCGTGGACGGCGATGGCTCCGAAACGGGCGTGTATATCGGCTCGGCCCTCGGCGGGCTCGCATATGCGGACGAACAGCACGACGTCTTTCGCGCGTCGGGCTTGGATGCGGTGCGGCCGCTGCTCGCGATCTCGGTGTTCGGCGGTTCGGCGACGTGTAACGTCGCGATGGAATTCGGCTTTCGCGGGCCGAACGTGGCCAACGGCAATTCGTGCGCGTCGGGTGCCGTTGCAATCGGCGACGCGTTTCGGGCGATCGCGCGCGGCGACATTCGCGCGGCGCTCGCGGGCGGCTGCGAGGCGCCGCTCTCCCCGCTCGTGTACGGCGCGTTTACCGTTATTCGCGCGATGTCGACGCGCAACGACGATCCCGCGCACGCTTGCCGGCCGTTCGATCGCGATCGCGACGGCTTCGTGATGGGCGAGGGCGCTGCGATGCTGGTGCTCGAGCGTTACGACGATGCCGTCGCGCGCGGCG
>PLRU01000080.1:0-40535 GCA_003164045.1 Candidatus Lustribacter telmatis | reverse complement strand
GCGCTCTCGCTCAAGGCGATCGAACGCGGCATCGTGCCGCGCATCGTGAACTGCGACAACGTCGATCCGGAATGCGCCGTCGATGCCGTGCGGCAACCCCTCTCGCTCGCCCCGCGCGTCGTGCTGAGCACCTCGGCGGGTTTCGGCGGGATCAACGCCGCGCTGGTGTTTGCGGCGGCCAGCTCCGGGTAGAGAGGTTGTGGAGCGCCGGGCAGAATGGAGCCCCGGCACCCTTTCCGAGTGGCGGACCCCCATGAAGCTCGTCCTGCTCGAAGCCCTCATCGTGTTGATTGCGATACGCGCCGTGCTCTCGCTGATGGGACATGCGCCGCCGTGGCCGACGCCGATGTGGGAATTTTTCGGGGGCCTCGCACTGATCGCCACGGCGTCGATTTGCGTGCAAGCCGCGCGCGAGCGTATCGCCGGGCCCGCGCCCATCATGCCGCCGCACATTCCGCTCGAACGCATCGGGCCGTTCCACGCGGAAGCCATGCTCGTGCGCTTCGGCGCCCGCGGCGAGCGCAACATCAACCTGAATTAGGCCGAGCGGCTAGATCGTCGGCATCGAGCCGCCGTCGACGATTACCTCGGTGCCGGTCATGGTGGCCATGCGGTCGGAGACGATCAGCGCGGTCATCGACGCGATCTCATCCGGCTGGGTGACGAGGCGCAGCGGGATGCGGTTGAGCCGNNCCGCGGGTGAAATTGATGATCGCGGCATTGCCCGTGCTGCCGGAGAGGAACAGCGGCGAGGGGTTGCGGGCTGCGCCGCCCACGATGTTCACGATGCGGCCGTCGCGCCGTTCGATCATCGCCGGCACCACCGCCCGCGTCATGCGGATATAGCCGAGCAACTTCAGCGTCCAGGCGTTGAGATACGCCTCATCTCCGAGTTCGAGGAACTTCCCGCCCATTGCCGAGCCGGCGTTGTTCACCAAAATGTCGATACGCCCCATGGCTTCGGCGGCGTCGCGGGCGACCCGCGCCACGTCGTCGGCCTTCGAGAGATCCGCGGCAATCGCAAGCACTCGGGGCGCCTCCCCGCCGCGGGCGTGAGCGACGGCGTGCAGCGCTTCGGCCGCACCGGCCAGGCGGTCGGGATTGCGTGCGGCGATCGCCACGCTGACGCCTTCGGTCACGAGCAAGTGAGCGATGGCGAGGCCGATTCCGGCGCTGCCGCCGCTAATGAGCGCGGTCTTGCCCGCGAGACGCAAATCCATGCGCGTCGGCTTCCGCGCCCGGGTCCGAACCCTTGTTTGACGTGGACCGGTCCAATGTGGTAGGGTAACGCCTGATGTTAGCGCGCGCGTGTTGTTGTCCCGGCTGTCCCCCCGCCCGGTCGATCGGTACCGGCTAGGTGTCCCATTGAGGACGAAGCGCGCTTCGTGAACTCGTGAGACCCTCGCCAAAGCGGCGGGGGCCTTTTTATGTCGGTTGAGTCTTTCCTTAAGGAGATAGCGTGAAAACCAAGGTGGCTGTGTGAGTAAACTCGATGTCGAGGCGGTCAAGCGCGCGAGCCAGGGGCTGCGCGGTTCGATCCCCGAGGAGCTCGCCACGCCCGTCGATCACTTCGGCGAGGAGTCGATCGCGCTGCTGAAATTCCACGGCGTCTACCAACAGGACGACCGGGATGCCCGCAAGGGGGCCCGCGAAACGGGCGCCGGGCGCGACTACAGCTGCATGATCCGCACCAAGAGCCCGGGCGGCTATCTGCCGGCCGACTTCTATCTCGCGGTCGACCGCCTGACCGATCTTTTCGGCAACGGGACGATCCGCGTGACCACGCGCGGCGCGCTGCAACTGCACGGCGTGCGCAAGTCGAATCTCCACGAAGTCATCCATCAGATCAACGAACACCTCGGCTCGACGCTCGCCGCCTGCGGCGACGTGAACCGGAACGTCATGGCGTCGCCCTATCCGCTGCAGCGCCCGGATTACAAGGCGGCCCGCGAAGCGGCGTTTGCCATCGCCGACGCGCTCACGCCGCGCACGCAAGCCTACTACGAAGTGTGGCAAGACGGCGAACTCGCGCACACGAGCAACGCCGGGCCGGTCGACGAACCGATCTATGGCGCCGCGTATCTGCCGCGTAAGTTCAAGATCGCGGTCACGGTGCCGGGCGACAATTCGGTCGACATCTACACCAACGACGCCGGCGTCGTGCCGATCGTCTCGCGCGATGGGAAAATCGAAGGCTACAACATCACCGTCGGCGGCGGCCTCGGCATGACGCACGGCAAACACGCAACGTATCCGCGCTTAGCCGATGAGTTCGCGTTCGTCACGCCCGAGCAGTTGATCGACGTGATGAAAGCGATCGTGATCGTGCAACGCGACCACGGCGATCGCACGAACCGCAAGCACGCGCGTCTCAAGTACACGATCGACGATCGCGGCATCGCCTGGTTCCGCAGCGCCGTCGAAGCGCAAGCCGGCTTCACGCTCGGCGCATGGCGGCCGTTGCCCGAGTGGACCGTTCCCGACTACCAAGGCTGGAACGCGCAAGGCGACGGCAAGTGGTTTTACGCGCTCGACGTTCTCAGTGGCCGCGTCCTCGATAAGGACAAAATCCGCATGAAGACGGCGCTGCGCGACATCGTGGCCCAAACCGGCCGCAACCTCGTCGCGACGCCGAACCAGTCGCTGCTCATCGTCGACGTTGACGCCAAACAGCGCGCGACGATCGAAGCGATCCTGCACGCGAACGGCATCAAGAACGATGCCGACGAGTTCGAACGCAAAGCCCTCGCGTGCCCGGCGCTGCCGACGTGCGGCCTCGCGCTCGCGGAAGCCGAACGCGTTCTGCCGGATCTGCTCGGTGCGATTCGCCAAGCCTGGCAGGCCGCGGGTCTACGCGAAGGCGCACCGACGATCCGCATGACGGGCTGCCCGAACAGTTGCGCCCGGCCCTCACTCGGTGAAATCGGGATCATCGGCGTGAGCCTCGACACCTACCACATCTACGTCGGCGGCAACGCGGCCTCGACGCGCCTCAACACGCTGTATCGTGAAAAGGTCCGCGGCGAGGAGATTGCCGGCGTGCTTTCGGAACTCTTCCGGAACTATGCCGCAGACCGGCGACCCGGCGAAGCCTTCGGCGACTTCTGCCTCCGCGCCCAACCCGCGTTCGTCTAAGTTCCGCACCCTCTCGCACTGGGGCGCGTTTACCGCCCACGTCGAGCAAGGCCGCCTCGTTTCGGTCTCCCCCTTCGAGCACGACCCGCATCCGAACACGCTGATCGACGCGTGGCCGGAGATGGTCTACGCGAAGAACCGGGTGACCGAACCGATGGTCCGTGCCGGTTGGCTGAATTCGCCGCGCGGTGCGCCGAGCGGCGTGCGCGGCGACGACGCGTTCGTCGCCGTTTCGTGGGACGAAGCGCTCGATCTCGTCGCGGGCGAAGTCGCGCGCATTCGCGATCGTTACGGCAACCCCGCGATCTTCGGCGGCTCGTACGGCTGGGCCAGCGCCGGCCGTTTGCACCACGCGCGCACGCTCTTGCACCGCTTCTTGTGGGCGGCCGGCGGCGCGACGCTGCAGACGACGAACTATAGCTTCGGCGCCGCGATGATGCTGCTGCCGCACGTGCTCGGCAACATCGACGCGGTTGTCGGAAACGTCACGGAATGGCGCGAGATCTTCGCGCACACCGAGCGTTTCATCGCGTTCGGCGGGTTGCCGTCGAAGAACTGGAAGGTCGCGTCGGGCGGCGCGGGGCTGCACGGCTTCGAAGATCATGCGGCGAACGCGCGAGCGAGCAACATCGTGTTCACCAGCATCTCGCCGATGCGCGACGACGGCGTCGCGGCGTTCGGTGCGTCTTGGCAGCCGATCCGCCCCGGCGCGGATACGGCGCTGATCCTCGCGCTCGCGCATGTCGTGCACGAACGCGGCGCGGTCGACCACGCGTTTCTCGAACGCTACTGCACCGGCGGCGACCGATTCTTGGCGTATGTCGCCGGCCGGACCGACGGAATACCGAAGTCGCCCGCGTGGGCCGCGCCGCTCACGGGGATTTCTGCTGATGCGATCGTTGCGCTCGCCGAATCGCTCATCGGGAAACGCACGCTCTTCACGGCGAGCTGGGCGCTGCAGCGCGCGGAAAACGGCGAGCAGCCGTTCTGGGCGCTGATCGCGCTCGCCGCAATTCTCGGCCAGCTGGGTTTACCGGGCGCCGGCATCGGCTTCGGCTACGGTTCGATCAACTCAACCGGCTCTGAAGCGTTTCGCACGCCCGCCTTCGGGATGCCGGCGCGGTCGCACCCGGGCGATCTCAGCATCCCGGTTGCGCGCGTCGCCGACATGCTGCTCAACCCCGGCGGTACTGTCGAGTTCGACGGCCAAACGCTCACCTATCCCGACGTGCACATGGTGTATTGGGCCGGCGGCAATCCGTTCCACCACCATCAGGATCTCTTCCGTTTACGCGATGCGTTTGCGAAACCCGACACGATCGTCGTACACGAACCCTGGTGGACGGCGACCGCGCGCCACGCCGACATCGTGCTGCCGGCCACGACGCCGCTCGAGCGCAACGACATCGGCGGCTCGTCGCGCGATCCGTTCCTCTTCGCGATGCAGCGCGCGATCGAGCCGTACGCTCAGGCGCGCAACGATTTCGACATTTTCGGCGCGCTCGCGGAACGGCTCGGCGTGCGCGAAGCGTATGACGAAGGCCTCGATGAGGACGCCTGGCTGCGCCGCATGTACGAGACCGCGCAGAAGCGTCTGGCCGAACGCGACATCCCGACGCCGTCGTTCGAGACGTTTTGGAACGAGGGCTTTCTGCGCGTTCCCGTTCCGGATAAAGCGGTTACGCCGCTCGCAGCGTTTCGCGCCGATCCCGCAGCGAAGCCGTTGGCGACACCGTCGGGCAAAGTGGAACTGTACTCGCAAGCCGTCGCAGATTTCGGTTACGCCGACGTTCCCGGCCACCCGTTTTGGATCGAACCAAACGAATGGCTCGGCTCACCCCTGGCCGCACGCTTCCCACTGCACATGGTCTCAACCCAGCCCGGCGACAAACTGCACGCACAGATGGACGGCAGCAGCGAGAGCAGACGCGGCAAAGTCGCCGGCCGCAACGAGCTGTGGATGCACCCCGACGACGCGCGTGCGCGCAACTTGTCCGACGGCAGCGTCGTACGCGTCTTCAACGACCGCGGCGCAACGCTCGCCGGCCTACGCATCAGCGATGACATCATCGCCGGCGTCGTGCGTCTACCAACCGGCACGTGGTTCGACCCGGCAACAAACGGCGAACGCCTCGACAAACACGGCAACCCCAACGCCGTAACGCAGGACATCGGCACATCCCGCCTCGGCCAAGGCTGCGCCGCCCAAAGCTGCCTCGTGGAAGTCGCCGCCTACGCGGGCGATCCGCCCCCGGTCACGGCGTTCGAGCTACCGTTCTAAGCGCTTTGCGCCGGCATCGGGTTGACCGGTTCGCGCCAATTCGGGCTGCTGGCCTCGGCGATCGCGGCCTCCATCGCCCCGTAGGCGTCAAATAGACATGGACACGGTTGATAACGACCGGCCCGGCAACCATTTTCACTATGCAGCGTTGTCGGATGGCCGCATCGGCAAAGCACCAGTAAATCCATGATACTGCAACCTCCAGTCACGGGTCATGGCCCTCTATTAAGGCGCACGAACCGGCCGGAAGTCTGTATGAAACCAGACAAACGCTAGGTTTTTACCGGCACAAACTTTCGCGTGATCAGTTTGTTCATGTCCGGGGCCGTATCGAGGATGCCCAGTTCGACGAATGATTTGGAAAGGCGGTCGAGGGCTTTGTTATCGTATTGACCGTCGATCGACATCATCGGGATGAAGGCGTCGAACGACTGAGTCGTCGCGCGTTCGTCCATGCCTTCGGCCTTCATTGCGATTTGGATCGACTGTTCGCGGTGCGCCTTCATGTACTTCACCGAGCGAAACCAGCCGACGAGAAATTTCTGCACCAGATCCGGGTGCTGCGCGACGAAGTCGTTGCGCGCAAAGATGATGTGCGTGTGGAAGTCCTTGATGATCGGGCCGAAGTTCAGCAGCACGCGCCCTTGTTTGCGATCTTGCAAATCGTAACCCAGTTCGACGGCGCCGCATTCGCCGTCGACCTCACCCGTTTGCATCGCCGCGATCATCGCTTTGGCATCGCCGAGCGGGACGGTGGTGATCGCGTCGGCATCCCAGCCTTGCTGCGTCGCGAGTTGCTTGATGAGCCAGTCGGTCAGCGAACCTTTCGTCGTGACGGCGATTTTCTTGCCCTTTAGGTCGGCGACCGTCTTCACCGATGATTTCGCATCGAGGTAGAGGGCCATCGAATCCGGCGGACCGGCGGCGGCGGCGACGCCGATGGCGGGAACGCCCTTGGCGAGAAAGCCGAGTCCGGGGCCGGAGCCGAGGCCGATATCGATGTTGCCGCCGGTCAAGGCTTGCTGCACTTGTCCGTCACCACGCAAAGCCGACGTGTCGAGTTGAATGCCGACCGACTTCCAAATGCCGGCGGCTTCGCCGACTTCGATCGGGATGAACACGAGCGCAACTGCTTGCGCCTTGCCGACGCGGACGATCGGCAGATCGGCCGCCGCGAGCCGCACCGGTGCGGTAGCGCCGAGGACGAGGACGGCAGCGAGTGCGAGCAGCGTGGCCCGCCGGATGGTCGTCAACATTACGTGTTCTCCTCAACTGAGCGTTGCCATAGATCCCATGGCCGGGCGAGCACTTTGGGACGAGCCGACATCGCTGCGCTCGCCTCGGCTTCGCCCGGACTGAGATACGTGACCGAGCCCAAGAGCATCGCCTGCGCTTGCAGCTTTGCGTTGGCGTCGGTGTAGATCGCGCGATACACCGCCTCGCGCAGGTTCGGCCCGACGCACGCCGAGCCGTGACCACGCAACAGCACGAGCGGTTTGTCGCCGAGCGCTTGGGCGAGCGCGCGGCCCTTCGCCATATCGGAGATCAGCAAATCGCTATCGCCGTAGGCGGCGTTGCTGTCGAAGCGCGCGACGCCGGCGCCGAGAAAGCCGGCCACGTGCCAGAGCGGCTGCAGCGGTACGTCGATCACGCTGAAGAGCACGACCGGTTGCGAATGACCGTGCACGATGGCGTTCACGTCGGGCCGCGCTTCGTAGATCGCGCCGTGGATGAAGCGCTCGAGCGAGAGGTCGCCCTCGCCCTCGACGCGGTTGCCTTCGAGATCGTGGACGATGACGTCGGCCGCCTCGACGTACGCGGGTGCCAGACTTCGCGATTGCAGGAAGCGATTCGGGTCGCGCGCGTCGCGCACGCTGACGTGACCGTAGCCGTCGACCACCGCTTCACGGAACAAGATCCGATTGGCAAGCGCGAGTTCAGCAGCTTGATCGATGGAAAGAGGGTCCTGCATCGGCCAACCCCATTTGGACTACGCAAGAATCTTCTTCCTGTCGTCTTGACAATAAATAATTAACAATTACCATCAGCCGACATGATCGAGTCCGCGGATCTTCCGCCGGTTCCACCATCGTCGCGTGCGCGTTGGCTCGCGCGCTTGTTGCGGGAGCGGCTGCTCGGCGGCGCGTTCCGGCCCGGCGAATGGATTCGCGAAGTCGCGCTGCGCGAGGAGTTCGGGGTTTCGAACGGGCCCGTGCGCGAAGCGCTGGCGGAATTGATCGCCGATGGGCTGCTCGAGCGCGTGCCGTACCGCGGCGTCCGGCTGATCGCGCTCGATGACCGCGACATCGTGGAGCTCTTCCAATTGCGCAGCGCCATGCTGGAACTCGCCGCGGAGTTGGCCGCCCGCCGGCGCGATCCGGCCGCGATGGCCCGGATCCCCGAGATCCTCGCCTATGTCGACTGGAGCTCGCAAGCACCCCGGCTCCTGACCGGCGACTTCACGACGTGGCTCGCGGAGGCGTCGGGGAGCACGCGGCTCGTCCGCGCTTGGCACGATCTCTTCATGCAGACGCAGCTCTACGTGAGCGAATCGCGGGCGAGCAAACGGTTCGGCGACATCGTCGTGCAGATCAAAGCGCTGATCGGCGCGATCGCCGATGGCGACGCACCGCGCGCGCGGGAGCACGCCCGAGCGTTTACGCAGGCGCAAGTTGCTGCCCTGGGCTTAGCGATGGACGTATGATCGCACGTTCTTCATTTCTTGCCGCCGGTGCGGCGAGCACGCTCGCGGCCGTCTTCCCTGGCGCCATACGTGCCGCAGATTTGCCGGTCGTGCGCGTGGGCAAAGCCCAGGCGATCTCGGCGACGTTCTTGCCGCTCGACATCGGCGAGGCGGCCGGCATTTGGCAGAAGGCCGGCATCGCACTCGAAATCGAGAACCTGCGCGGTGACGTCCAAGTGCAGCAGGGCCTCGCCGCCGGCAACATCGACGTCGGCCTCGGCTCGGGGCCCGGACTCGGCTTTCTCGCGAAGGGCGTCCCGGCGATCGGCATCGCGGCGCTCGCGAGCGAGCCCTACAATATGGTGCTCGTCGTTCCGCCGAACTCGCCGATAAAATCGGCGGCGGATTTGCGCGGCAAACGCATCGCGGTGAGCGGCAAAGGCGCGCTGACGGATTGGCTCGCGCAACAGCTCGGCGAGCAGCAGAAATGGCCGGCCGATGCGATTGCGACGATTCCGCTCGGCGATCCGAAAGCCTACGTCGCCGCGATGAAGACCGGCAACGTCGATGGCTTCGTAGCAGCCGCGGAACTCGGCTACGACCTGCAAGAACGCGGCGAAGGGCGCATCGTGGTGAATTTCGGCAACGTCGTACACGACTTCAACACGCACATCATCTTCGCGCGCAACGACTTCGTGAACCAGCACCCGGACCTCGTGCAAAAATTCTTGCAGGGGTGGTTTCTGTCGGTCGCCTACATGCGCGGTCATCGTGCCGAAGCGGTGACGATCGGCGCGAAGATCGAAGGACTGAGCCCGAACGCGATGCGCGAGACGCTCGACGCGATCATGCGCATGATGTCGAAGGACGGCGCTTTCGATCAGCGCTCCCTCGATCACCTCGCGCGCTCGTTCGTCGAACTCGGCATCCTCGAGCAGCGCCCGAACCCGCGCGATCTCATCACGACGAAGTTCGTACCCGTTCACGTCTAGCATGGCTATCGGCATCAGCGTCGACCATCTTACGCATGCGTTCGCGCACAACGGCGCGGCGCTGCGCGTACTCGACGATGTGTCGCTGACGGTGACGCCCGGCGAGATGGTGTGTTTGCTCGGGCCGAGCGGCTGCGGGAAAAGCACGCTGCTCAACGTCATCGGCGGATTGCTGAAGGCCGACTCGGGCGAGGTGCGGATCGGCGATGCCGCGGTGCGCGGCGTGATGCCGCAACGCGTCGGGTTCGTCTTTCAAGAGAACGCGCTCTTTCCGTGGAGCACGGTCTGGGAGAACTTGATCGTCGGCCTCGAGTTTCAAGGCGTGCCGCCGGCAGAGCGCGCGGCCCGCGCCGCGCGCGCGCTGGAAGCCGTCGGGATGAGCGACTTTGCCAAGTTCTATCCCGATCAGCTCTCTGGCGGCATGAAGCAGCGCATCGGGCTGGCCCGCGCGCTCGCACTGCAGACCGAGGTGCTGCTCATGGACGAACCGTTTGCCGCGCTCGACGAACAAACGCGCATGATCCTCGGTGAGGATCTCTCGGTGCTGCTCTCGGAAACCGGCAAGACGATCGTCATGGTGACGCACAGCCTCTCCGAAGCCGTGTTCCTCTCCGACCGTATTTTTGTGATGACCGCGCGCCCCGGCCGCATCAAAGCGATCGTCGAGGTCAAGCGCGAGCATCCGCGCCGGCCCGACTTCATGACGTCGACGCAGTTCAACGACGTGCGCGGCGAGCTCTATACGCTGCTGCACGACGAGATGCGCGCCGCCGCGGCCATCGCCCCGGCATGACGGCGCAGCCGCTGGTCCGCGATTCGCGTTCGCGTGCGATTCAGATCGCCTTCTTCGCGGCCGTGCTCGCGGCATGGTATGCGGTCACGGCGGCACATCGGATCAGTCCGCTCTTTCTTCCCGGGCCCGTGCAAGTGGCGCAGCAGATCGGGCGCATCGCGCACGCACCGACGCTCGCGCTCGACATCGCCTACACGATGGGCACGTTCGCGATCGCCTATACGATCGCCGTGCTCGGCGGTCTCGCGGCCGGCTATATCGTCAGCACGCGGCGGTTTCTGACGCGCGTCTACGAGCCGCTCCTCGCGAGCCTGTATGCAATCCCGATCGTGGTGTTCTTTCCGACGTTCATTCTGTTCTTCGGCACGGGGCCGAACTCGAAGATCGCGCTGGGCGCCCTCTACGCGTTCTTTCCAATCGCGCTGAACACGATCGCCGGTTTTACGCAAGTCGATAGCCGCCTGGTGGCCGCGGCCCGCTCGATGGGTGCGAACGATGCGTTGCTGCTGCGCCGGGTGCTGATCCCGGCCGCGTTCCCGATCGTTGCGACCGGGATGCGGATCGCGTTCATCGCCTGCTTCGCCTCGATCCTGGCCGGCGAAATGATCGCCTCCGATCACGGGCTCGGCCACCAAATCGCGCAGGCCGGGCAAATGATGGAGATTGCGAAAATGTTCGGGTACGTGACGCTGGTCGTGCTGGCCGCGTTCGCATTCAACTTCGGCGTCAGCGCGCTCGAAGCGCGCCGGCGGCCCACGGCATGATGAAAGTCTTCTCGGCGCAAGTCGCCAGCATAGCCGTGCTACTGCTCATTTGGGAAGTGGCCGCACGCTGGTTCATCGACCCGCAATTCATCAGCCCGCCATCGAAGGTGTTCGTCGCGATCCCGAAGCTCTTCGCCGATCCCCAAGTCGCGCGGGCCGTCGGTACCAGCTTCATCGAACTCGCGGTCGCGTTCGCCATCGCGGTCGTTCTCGGCGTTGCGATCGCGCTGCCGGTAGGTTTGAGCACGCTGACCTTCAAGTCGGCGTTTCCGGTCATCTTGCTGATCTACGCGATCCCGCAGATCACGATCTTGCCGCTGTTCGTCCTCTACTTCGGTCTCGGACCGCCGTCGAAGATCGCGTTCGGCGCGAGCCATGGGATCTTCCCGATCATGCTCAACGTGATCGCCGGCATCCGCAGCGTGCGTCCCATCTATCTTGCCTGCGCGCGCTCGATGGGCGCATCGTGGCTGCAGATCGTGCGGCGCATCGTGCTCCCATACGTCCTCGCGGGTCTGTTCGCCGGCATGCGTTTGGCCATGTCGGTGACGCTGCTGGGCGTTATGCTGGCCGAGCTCTACGTCTCTACCGCCGGAATCGGCTATTTCACTCAACGGTTTTCGAACGAGTTCGACGCCACCAACTTGCTCGCGCTGATCACGGTGCTGGCGATTATGGCGGTCATCCTCAACGAAACCGTGCGCCGGCTCGAAGCGCGCTTCGGTCGCTGGCGTCGCGCCCAACGCTAGCGAGGAACCGTGCCGAAACTGCTCGAGCACCGCGGCAAGTCACTCTTGCGCGCTGCCGGAATCACGACGCCGGACGGCCGCGTCGTCACGACCGCCGCGGATGCACGCAGCACCGCCGAAGCGCTCGGTTTTCCGGTTGCCCTCAAAGCGCAGATCCTTGCCGGCAAGCGCGGCCTCGGCGGCGGCATCGTCTTTGCGAACGATGCGGCGGAAGCCGAAGCCGCCGCGCAACGCCTCTTCGCGGCGCCGCTCTACGGTTGGCCGGTCACCGAACTGCTGATCGAGACGAAAAGTACGATCCAGAGCGAGTTGTACGTTGCGGTCGTCTCTGATACGGCGGCGCGCGCGCCGCTGATGATCGTGTCCACCAGCGGCGGCGTCGCCGTTGAGGAAGCCGCGCAGACCGGCAGCGGCACGACCGTGAGTGCCGCCGTCGACATGCGCCGCGGCGCGCCGGTCTACTGGTGCCTCGACGTCGTGCGCTCGCTGCCGCTGCCGGAAGCAACGCTGGTCGCGCTGGCCCGCGTTCTCTCGAAACTCTACGAGGTCTATCGACGCAACGATTGCACGATCGCCGAGATCAACCCGCTCGCGATCACCGAGCGCGGCTTGATCGCCCTCGACGCGCGGATCGCGATCGACGACGACGCCGTTTTCCGCCACCCGGAACTCGAGCTCGAACGCAGCCAGGAAGTCGGCGACCGCAACGCGACCGCGCTCGAACTCGCGGCCTCAAAGATCGACGAGAACGACCACCGCGGCTCGGCCCACTTCGTGCAGATCGATCCCGATGGGTCGCTGGCGAAGGCGCAAGGCAAGATTTCGATCGGCTTCGATGGGATCGGCACCGGCGTGAGCATGGCCGTGATGGACGAACTCGTACCGCTCGGTTTTCTGCCGATGAACTTCTGCGATACGTCGGGCAACCCGACCGGCTCGAAGCTCTACCGGATCACCAAAGCGATCCTCGCGCAGCCGCTGATCGAAGGCTACGTGTTCGCCTCGTGTCTCTCGAGCCAGCAGCTCGACGTCACGGCGCGCGGCATCATCAAAGCCTTCAAAGAAATCTTCGCCCCGCACGGCGGCGCGCCGACGATCCCGTGCGTGTTTTCCTTTCGCGGTGCGTGGGACGACGTTGCGCTCGACCTCTTCCGCCAGCACGGGCTCGACGCGCATCCTTGGGTGCGCGTCCTCGGCCGCGACAGCACCGAGCGCGAATTAGCGCAGACCTTTAAAGATCTGCACGAACGCTGGCGCGCCGCCCGCCCGATGGTGACCGCATGAGCTCCTTGTCGTGGAACGTGTTCTCGGGCGGCAGCGTGACGATCGATCTCGAGCAGTGCGTGGCGTGTCCGACAAAGGCGTGTATCTCGGCGTGTAACGTGCCCAACCTCGGCTCCGCACTCGCCGCGGGACCCGACGGCCTGCCCTCGCTCGGCATCACGCCCGAACGCGCCGCGCAGGGCGGCTGTATCGAGTGCCTCGCGTGCGACCTCGCGTGCCAATCCGACGGCCTCGGCGCGTTGACGTTCGCACTGCCCACACCCGAGATCGACGCCTATCTCGACGAACTGCGCGCCGCCGGCAGCGCACCCGGACGAGGCTGGTAGCGTGGCGATTCTGATCGATGAGCGCACGCGGGTCGTCGTGCAAGGCATGACCGGGCGCGAAGGCCGCCTGCGCACGGGCCTGATGCTCGATGCCGGCACCGTCGTGTGCGCCGGCGTCACGCCCGGACGGCGCGGCGAATCGTTCCGCGGCATCCCCGTCTACAACACGGTCCGTGAAGCGCGCGATCGCCATCCCGAGATCAATGCGAGCTTCATCCTCGTGCCGGCCGCGCTGGCCAAAGACGCGGCTTTTGAGGCGATCGATGCGGGCATACCGACGATTCACTTCATGCCCGAGCGCGTACCGCATCAGGACACGATGGAACTCATCGCCTACGCGCGCGAACGCGGCTGCCTCTTCGTCGGCCCGAACAGTCCCGGCATTCTCAGTCCGGGGAAGGCGACGCTCGGCGGTCTCGGCGGCCGCATCGAAATGATGAACACCGCGTTCACGCCGGGGCCGATCGGCATCATCTCGCGCAGCGGCGGCAACACGATGACGATCGCGTACTACCTCACCAAAGCCGGCTTCGGCACGAGCACCGCGGTCGGCGTGGGCGGCGATGGTTTCATCGGCACGACGTGGGCGCAGCTGCTCGAGCGCTTCGAAGCCGACGCGCAAACCCAAGCGGTCGTGTGTTACGGCGAAATCGGCGGCAGCAACGAAGAAGGCGCGGCCGAATTGCTGCGCGCCGGCGGTTTCACCAAGCCCCTGATCTGCTACATCGGCGGCCGCTACGCGCGCGAGGGGATGCGCTTCGGGCATGCCGGCGCCGTCATCTCCGCCGGGCGCGGTTCGGCCGAAGACAAACGCACCGCGCTGCGCGATGCCGGCGCGATCGTGGTCGATCATTTCGACGATCTTGCCCCCGCGGTCGCAACCGCACTTGGAACTGGAGCCGCACGTTGAGCCGTCTTACCATCGCCGTCGACATCGGCGGAACGTTTACCGACCTCGTCGCCTTCGGCGAGGGCGGCGAACGGCTGCATTCGACCAAAAGCCTGACTACCTACGAGCGGCTCTCCAACGGCGTCGAGGATTGTTTGCGCAAGGCCGGCCTCGACGTCGCCGATGCCGCGTACTTCATGCACGGCTCGACGATCGCGATCAACACCGTGATCCAAAAGAACGGCGCGAAGACGGGTCTCATCACGACGCGCGGTTTTCGCGACGTCTACGAAATCGGCCGCAGCAACCGTCCCGACGCCTACAACCTCTTCTTCGCCCGGCCCGAACCGCTCGTGCCGCGCAGCCTGCGCGTGGAGATCGAAGAACGCATGCACGCGCGCGGCCACGTGCTGCGCCCGCTCGACGAAGCCGGCGTGCGCGCGGCCATCGCGGACTTGCAGGCGGCCGGGGTTGAGTCGATCGCGGTCGTGCTGCTGCACGCCTATGCGAATCCCGCCCACGAGATCCGCGTCGGCGAACTGATCGCCGAAGACTTTCCGCTCGCGAAAGTGTCGCTCTCGCACCAGATCCTGCGCGAATTCCGCGAGTACGAACGCACGTCCACGACGGTGCTCAACGCATACATCGCGCCGATCGTCTCAAACTACGTCGAGCACATCGAAGACACGCTGGAGGACGCCGGCTTCGGCGGCAGCTTCCTGATCATGCAGTCCAACGGCGGCACGATGTCCTCGGACGTCGCGAAATCGCGGCCCGTCGCGATGATGGAGTCCGGCCCGGTGGCCGGTGTGATCGGCTCGGCGCGGCTGGGTGCGGTGCTCGGCATGCCCAACGTGATTTCGTTCGACATGGGCGGAACGACGGCGAAGTCGAGCCTCGTGGCCGATGGTGAAACGCGCGTCGTGAACGGCTATCACATCGGCGGCTATGCGAACGGCCATCCGATGATGCTGCCGGTGATCGATATCGTCGAAGTCGGAACGGGCGGCGGCAGCATCGCCTGGCTCGATGCATCGGGCGGCCTGAAAGTGGGTCCGCGCAGTTCCGGCGCGAGCCCGGGGCCGGTGTGCTACGGACTCGGCGGAACCGAAGCGACGGTGACCGATGCCAACCTCGTACTCGGCCGCTTGAACCCGGAGAACTTCCTCGGCGGCGAGATGCCGCTCGACCTCGCCGGCGCGCGCGCGGCCGTCGGCCGGATCGCGACGCAGCTGCACATGAGCATCGAAGAAACGGCGCTCGGTATTCTGACGATCGCGAACGCGAAGATGTCGTTCTCGGTACGCGACGTCTCGGTCGCCAAAGGCCACGATCCGCGCGACTTCGCGCTCGTCGCGAGCGGCGGGGCCGGTCCCTTGCACGCGTCATCGATCGCGCGCGAACTGTCCATTCCGAAGGTCGTCGTACCGGAACTGCCGGGCACGTTCTCGGCGTTCGGGATGCTCTTCAGCGACTTGCGCCATGATTACGTGCAGACGTTTATCGCGCCGCTCGCCCGCGTCGACATCGCGCGCCTGGGCGACGTCTTCACACGCATGGAAGGCGACGGCCTGGCGATACTCCTCGAGGAAGGGGTGGCGCACACGGACGTGCGGCTCGTGCGCAGCATGGATCTGCGCTACCAGGGACAGGAATACACGCTCAACGTCGGCGTTCCCGACGGCACCGTCACGGCGCAGCTGCTCGCGGGGGTGCGTTCCGGCTTTGACGACGAGCATGAAGCCCGCTACCGGCACGCGGCGCGCGAGGAAGCGGTCGAGATCGTCAACGTTCGTCTCTCGGCGATCGGTGCGATCGGTATGAACTCGGCCGAACTCTTGGGTCGAGGGAGCATCGCGAGCGGCACGAAACCGGCGCCGCCGGCCGGCCGCCGGCCGGTGTTCTTCAGCAAAGAGGCCGTGCAGTGCGACATCTACCGGCGCGAAGATTTGATCGCCGGCCAAGTGATCGACGGCCCGGCGATTATCGAAGAACAAGTATCGGCGACGGTCGTGTTCCCCGGCGATCGCGCGCAGGTTCATCCGTTCGGCCCGATCATCATCGACGTAGGAGGCAAGTAATGGCCGATCCGATTACCCTCGAAGTCGTGCGTAACGCACTCGTGGCCTATGCCGACGAAATGGCGACCGTGCTGTGCCGCACCGCCTACAACATGATGATCTTCGAAGTGCGCGACTACTGCGTCGGCATCGTGGACCCCGACGGGAACATCATCGCGCAGAATACCGGCGGCCTGCCGATCTTTCTCGCCGATCTCGGCACCGCCGTGACGGCCGCAATCGAAATCTACGGCAAAGACGGCTTCGCGCCGGGCGACGTCCTGGTCAGCAACGATCCGGAGAAGTGTGGCCAGCACCTCAACAACATCGTCGTGTTCACGCCGTTCTTTCACGACGGCAAGCTCGTCGCGTTTCCCGCCCTGCGCGCCCACTGGATCGATGTCGGCGGCGGCAGCCGCGGCTTCGGCTCGACCTCGACCGAAGAGATCTTCGATGAGGGCCTGCAGCTGCGCGCGATCAAACTCTATGCGGGCGGCAAACCCAACGACGAAGCGATCCGCTTGATCCGCGACAACATTCGCTTCCCCGATTCCTCATTCGGCGATCTGCGGGCGCAAACCGCGGGCTGCCGTATCGGCGAACTGCGTTTGGGCGAACTCTATACGAAGTACGGACCCGACGTGGTCGACGATTGCATCAAGGGCATTTGGGCCCAGTCCGACGCGCTCTCGCGCGCCGCGGTACGCGCGATTCCCGACGGCACCTACGAGGCCGAGTCGTATCTCGACAGCGACTACGTGGAACGCGACAAGACCGTACCCATCAAGGTGCGCGTGATTATTGCGGGCGATGAGATGACGGTGGACTTCTCCGATCTGCCGCCGCAAGTGCGCGGCCCGATCAACGCCGGCGTCTCCGGTGCAGTGGCAGCGGCACGCGTTGCGTTCAAGTGCCTCATCGCACCCGACAGCGGCGTAACGCAGGGTGAGTTCGGCCCCCTCAAGGTGATCATTCCGCCGGGCAAGCTGCTCAGCGCGGTGCGGCCGGCGCCGCTCGGCGGCTGGAGTCTCGCGCTGCCGACGGTGATCGACACGATCTTGCGCGCCCTCGCGCCCGCATTGCCCGCGATGATTCCCGCGGCGCACAAGGGCGACATGAGCGGCTATGCGCTCTACGGCCAAGACCGCGAGCGCAATCGTCCGTTCCTATGCATGAACATCATGGGCGGCGGCTGGGGCGGAAAAGCGCAGAGCGACGGCGTCAACGCGTCGGTCTCGATCTGCCAAGGCAACGTACAGAACGCGCCGGTCGAAGTCCAAGAGTCGTACTATCCGGTCCTGATCGATCGTCACGAGCTGCGGGCCGACAGCGGCGGTGCGGGACGTCATCGCGGCGGCCTCGGCGTCGAGATGGCCGTCGGCGGCGAACAAGAGATGTTCCTCAACACGCAATGTCAACGTACGCTGATGCCGCCGTGGGGATTGCACGGCGGTCTCGAAGCGCGGCCGAACGATGCCTACGTGCAAAGTCCCGACGGCTCAAAGCGTTCCGTTGTCGCCACCTCACGGCACCGCATCGCGCCGGGCGAATCGCTCGTCATGCTCACCGGCGGCGGCGGCGGCTACGGCGACCCGCTCGAACGCGACGCCGCAATCGTCGCCATCGACGTGCGTGAGGGCTACGTCGGTGTGGCCAGCGCCGAATGCAACTACGGCGTGGTTGTTACCGCGAACGGCGAGCTGAACGCCGCGGCAACCGGCACGCTACGCGCCGCGCGCCGGCGCAGCCCGGCGGCATAATGGCAAAGGTCCGGCTCACGATCGCGCTCGGCGACTACGAACTCGCGCGGCCGCTCACGCTCGGGGCGGTGCAAGCCGACGGCATCGAACTCGTGCCGCTCACCGGCATGGGTTCGCGCGAACGGCACTGGCGCATGGCCCGGCGCAACGAGTTCGACATCTGCGAAGTCAACGTCGGCGCGTATTTCATGGAACGCGATCGCAACGAAGACCTCACCGCGATCCCGGTCTTCCTCCACCGGCGCTTCCGCCACGGCTTCATCTTCGTGAACCCGGCGGCCGGCATCACCAAACCGCAAGACTTGGCGGGCCTGCACATCGGCGGCACCAACTTCCAGCCGGCCGCCGCCGTCTGGCTGCGCGGCATGCTCGAAGAACGTTACGGCGTGAAGCACCGCGACGTTACGTGGGTGACCGAACGCAGCGAAGACGTCGAGTTCGACGTCGCACCGGGTCTACGCATCGAGCGCACGCCCAACGGCGAGCGGATCGAGCAGCTGCTGCTCGAGGGCAAGCTCCCCGCGATTCTCGCGCCGAACTTACCACGCGCATTCGTCGACGGCGATCCGCGCATCCGCCGCCTCTTCGCCGATCCGAAGGCCGAAGAGATCGCGTACTTCCGCGAGACCGGGATCTTTCCGATCATGCACGTCACCGTGATCAAGCGCGAGATCGTCGACCGCTATCCGTGGATTCCGACGAACCTCGTGAAAGCGTTCGACGCCGCCAAAGCGATCGCGTACCGCCGCGCCGGCAATCCGCGCGTTCCGCCGCTCGCCTGGGCGCGCGATGCCTGGGACGAACAGCGCGACATCCTCGGCGACGATCCGTTCCAATACGGTCTCGGCGACGCCAACCGCAAGAACCTCGAAACGATCCTGCGCTACACACACGAACAAGGCATGATCGCAAAACGCCTGCCGCTCGACGACCTCTTCGCCGCCACCGACCTCGGCGACGCGGGCGGCGAGGAAGCCGAACTGTAGCCCCACCCCCTCTGTCATCCCGAGCGTAGTCGAGGGACAGCCACAAAAGTTCAAGATTGCGGCTGTCCCTCGACTACGCTCGGGATGACATAGCGATGACCGCTGGCTTCGGAGCCGGCGTGCGGGTCGAGGCGCGTAAACGCGAGCGCTGCGGCGGTCGCAAGTACGGCGGCGGCAACAAACGCCACGCGGAAATCCGCCACCGTGAACGCTTGCGTACTGCCGCTGCGGTTCCATAGCGCAGCGAGATGGAGCGCCAAAGCGCCGAACGCGACGCCGAGGCCGAACGACATCTGCTGGATCGTGCTGGCGAGCGAACTTGCCGCACTCAGCTTTTCCGGTGGAATGTCCACGTACGTGAGCGAGTTGAACGCGCCGAATTGGATCGACCGGAAGAGGCCGATGATAAACAGCACGGCGGCAATGACCACGACCGGTGTGGATGCACTGAACGCCGCGCAGGCCAGCACGGAGAGCGCGACGAGCAAACCGTTAAAGATCAGCGTTTGCCGGAAACCGAACCGGCGCAAGATCTGCCGCGCGTAGACTTTCATGACGAGATCGCCCCCGGCGCAGGCGATGATCAGGCCGCCCGACGCAAAGGCCGTCATCCCGAAACCGACCTGGAACATCAACGGCCACAGAAACGGCGTCGTTCCGATCACGATCCGGAAACCCGTTCCGGCGAAGAGCGTCGTCAGCGCAAACGTGGGAATTTTAAAGAGCGAGAGGTCGATGAGCGGGTGCACGGCGCGGCGCAAGTGCACGAACGCCAGCGCGCACAATACGACGCCGCCGCCGATCAACACGCCCGTAATCGTCGCGTCGAAATTCGGGCGCCCGAGCTGATCGAGGCCGAACAGAAGCGATGCAAGGCCGCCGCCGCACAGCACGAAGCCCAGCCGGTCGAACGAGCGGCGTTCTTCTGCTTTGTGGTTCACCATGAATAGCGCCACGAGCACGAGGCCCAAGATGCCGATCGGGATGTTCAAGAAAAAGATCCAACGCCACGAAGTGAACGTGGTGATGAAGCCGCCGATGGGCGGTCCGAGCACCGGCGCGATCAAACCGGGAACGGTGACGGTCTGCATCAGGTTGACGAGGTTGCGCTTGTCGCTGCCGCGCAACACCACGAGCCGGCCGACCGGCACCATCATCGCACCGCCGATGCCTTGCACCACGCGCGCCGCCGTGAATTCCAAGAGTGAGTTGGAGAAGCCGCATAAAACCGAGGCGGCGGTAAAAATCGCGATCGCGCTCAGGAAGATCGTCTTCGATCCGTAGCGGTCGGCCATCCAGCCGCTCGACGGAATGAAGATCGCGAGCGTGAGCAGGTACGCCGACATCCCGATGCTCAGGTTGACCGGGTTCTCGTGGAACGACTGTGCCATCTGCGGCAGCGCGGTTGCGATCACACTGCCGTCGAGCAGTTCCATGAAGAACGCGCACGCGACGATTGCTGCGATCAGCCATTGACGATTTTCAGGAGCGAAGAGGCGCTTGAGGCGGGCGAGGAACACGACTCACGCTTCTTCTCGTTAAACGCTCTGCTGCCTCGCTTGCGCCGAATGGATGCGCGCGAGCGCAAAGGCCGTGACGGCGCCCAGAAGGACCGGCAGCGCGCCGATCTGATAGAGCCGCACGACCGGCAGATGCTGCGCGACGAGAACGCCGCCGACGATCGGACCCGCGATCGAGCCGATGCGCCCGACTCCCAGTGCCCAGCCGACCCCAAAGGAACGCACGCCGGTCGGATACACGATCCCCGCGAGCGCGTTGATGCTCGATTGATTGGCCAAGAGACAGAAGCCCGAGAAAAACACCGCCGTCATGAGCGCCGCTTCCGACCACGTCAGGTAGCCGATCGCAGCGATGATCGGCGACGCGACGATGAACAGCAGGACGACCGGCGCGAAGCCGAACCGGTCGAGCGGCCGCATCACGAAAACGCCGCCGATCGTTCCGCCGACTTGAAAGTAGGTGATCGCGAGCGCCACCGCACGCGGCGGGAGCCCGGCATCGGAGAACACCAGCGGAAACCACTGGTTGAGAAAATACAACGTCATCAGGTTGATGCAGAACAGCAGCCACAAGAGCGGCGTGATCAGCGCCAGCTTGCCGCGGAAGAGCTCAGCCAGCGCGTGCTTCTCGCGGCCTTCGCCCGCGTCGACGACGAACAGCGTCGCCGCTTCGAACCGCACGCGCCCGGCAAACGCGTTGGCCACGCGCAGCGCACGATCGAATTTCTCCTGGAGCACGAGAAACCGCAGCGACTCCGGCAGCGCGAAGATCAACGCGAGTCCGACCACCAGCGACACGATACCGCCCAGATAGAACAGCACTTGCCAGCCGTACTGCGGCACGAGCCAGGCGGCGAACGGCCCGGGCAGCGCCGCGCCGAAGGTCGTGCCGAAGAAGATCAGCACGACGAACGTCGCGCGCATCCGCTTGGGCGCGAACTCCATGTTGAGCGCGATGGCGTTCGGCCACACGCCGCCGAAACACAGGCCCGAAAGCATGCGCAGCCAGAAAAACGCTTGCAGCGAATGCACCTGGGTCGTCGCGATCGTGAGCAGCGCATACGACACGGCGCCGACGATGAGCGCCCACTTGCGTCCGTAACGGTCGCCCAGGTACCCGAACAGCGGCGCGCCGACGAGCGTGCCGATGAAGATCGCTGAGAACACGGGGCCGAACGCGGCACGGTTCGTCACGTGCCACGCGAGCGCCAGTTGCGGCGAAACGTACGGCGCGATCGCGCCGTCGAAACCATCGACGAGTAAGACCAGAAACGTCAGCAGGACGAGCCGAACGTGGAAGCCGTTCAGCGGCATCTCATCGATGAACTGCGAGACGTTGACGGGCGACGATGCGGAGATCGGCGCCCGTCCGCTCACGCGACCGCTTCCGACGCTAGCGGGACAACCTCAATCTTGTGGGCTTGGAGCGCCGGCAGCACTTCCTTCGCGAAGCGCTTGATCTGCGCGACGAACATCTCGTGCGGCATCGCGCCGCGGTTGAACGTCATCTGCACGGTGCCCGCGCCGGCATGTTCGGCCGCCTCGATGATGCGCTCGAGCACTTCTTCCGCCGTGCCCCAGGGCTGCTGCTCGGCCTTCTTCTCAACGTCGGCCATCGTCATATCGCGATAGTCTTCACGCGAACGCGCCGCAACCGCAAGGTTTTCCGGCCGCATGAAGCTCGTCGAATTGTCGGTGAGGTAGCCGGTTTTCTTGTTGAGATCGAGTTCGGTGGTATTGCCGTGGCTGTAGAGCACGCGGTTGAAGTACAAGTGGTGCGGCCCATACTCGCGCACGGCTTGCGCCTTGCTGTCGGCGAGATAGACTTCCATGCTGATCGTGAGGTGATCGGGCGTGATCTGATAGCCGGCTGCGGCGAGGCACTTCGCATAGTAGCGGATGATGTCTTCACGCGCGCCGCGCGAACCGAGGCCCGGCGTGATCGGAATGTTGTGCGCCGCCGCCCACTCGATCGATTCTTTGCTGCTCGTGATCGGCGTCCACACCGGCGGTGCGGGTTGCTGCACCGGGCGCGGCCAGATCGCAACATCGTGATACGACCAGAATTTGCCCTCGTAGGAGAACACGTCCTCGGTCCACGCCTTCATGATGATGTCGTACGCTTCTTCAAAGCGCGCGCGCGATTCCGAATGCTTCACGTTGTGCACGTTGTACTCGCGCGGAATGCCGCGCGCGAATCCCGAGATCAGCCGGCCGTTCGAGAGGCAGTCGATCATCGCGAGTTCTTCGGCCAGCCGCAAGGGCTCGTGCAGGGGCAGCAAATTTCCGTAGATCAGCAGCTTGATGTTCTTCGTCCGCTGCGCTGCCGACGCCGCCATGATGTTGGGAGAATTCATCAGGCCGTACGGCGAGGTGTGGTGTTCGTTGAAACCGACCCCGTCGTAACCCAGCTTGTCGAGCAGTTCCCACGCATCGAGGTGCTCGGCGTACGTTTTTACCGCGACTTCAGCTTTAAAATGCTCTTTGGAGAGCGGATACGGCAGCTCTTTGCCGACCCGCAGATGTTCGAGGTTTTCACCATAGGGCAAGAGATCGAAAACGAAGACCTTCATAGCCCGGCCAGTATAGCGCGTTTATTGAGCATGCTCAAGACCACAAAACGAGTTCTCCGTCGGGTCGCCGGCCGATGAACGAACCGATGCCCATTCGGCGCGTCCCGTCGTCGTTCGGGTTGAAGTGCACGCGGTGCGGGTTGCGCGAGTTGAACATCACGAGGTCGCCGGCGACCGGCATAAAGGTGTGGCTTTCGCTCGCTGCCACGCGGACCGGGTCGAGCGGCGAGATCTCGTAGTACGTTCCGGCCGGTACCGTCGGTTCGAAATGATGGTTGTACACCGTCGTTTCGCCGCCGGCCGCCGTGCCGCTGGCATAGAAATTGGTCGCGATCTGCGCGCTGTTCGTACCGATCGCGTAATCGGGCGCGCTGAAGCGGGCGAAATCCATGTGCAGGTTGGTACCGCCGGTCGTTTCGCGGATGATGCCCGCATAGTAGCTTCCATGATCGGGTTCGCGCGCGAGGCCGATCGGACGTTCGGGAACGACGGCGTGCACGCGATCGATCAATCGCTGGATCGGGTCGAAGCCGCAGTGCGCAAACACCTTTGCCTGATCGGCGAACGACGGTTCGACTTCGGCGAAATACGCCGCCTTGGACTTCTTGCGGTATTCGAATTGCGGCACGCCGATGTACTTGGGCAGCGCGCGCACGCTGGGCGATGCGACTTGATACTCTTTGTTGAGCCCGATCGCGTCCATCGCGGCGACGAACGCGCGGCATTCATCCGCCGTTGCAAACCCCTTGATCCGAATGCACGGAATCTGGTTGGCAAACAGCGCGTCGAGCGTCTCGCGCGTCAGTCCGGGTTCGTCGTGGTGAAGCCACGGCGAACCCAGCACCCGGTCGGCGATGGACATCTACTTTATTCCGAGCGCCTTACGGGCGGCGGCGAGCGGCGCGGGATCGATGATGCGGTCGATCGCCACCGGGTTCTTCACCAAGCCCGCGGCAGCCCAAATCTTCTGCACGCGATCGAGCGAATCGGAACTGATCGCGCCGAAGTTGCCGTAATACGGCGTCGCGCCGAGCGCACGGATCGTATCCGGATCGATCTCGGTCCATTTAGAAATGATCGCGATGAGTTCCGGCGTCAGCTTGCCTTTGGTCTTGGCAAAATCCATCTCGCCCTTGAGGTAGGCTTGCAAAAACTTCACGACGACGTCGGGATGGTCTTTGGCGAACCCCGCCGAGACGCCCCAGTAGCCTTCCTGATACCACGGGATCACGTCGCGATACGAGAGCCACTTCACGCCGTAGCCTTTTAGCTGCATCGAGGTTGCGGTCGGTTCGGTCGTGCCTTGCACGTCGACCGCTTTGTTGACGAGTGCGGCCAGCTGCTGACCGACGTCGGCTTCACGCGTCACGTACTTCACGTCGCTCTGCTTGAGGTTGCCGGCCGCAATCGCCTGAAGCGTCAGCAGCGAGATCGGCGAGCCGGCGAACGCACCATCGACATTTTTTCCGAGCATGTCGGCCGGCTTGCGGATCGTACCGGCATCCCAGAGATCTTTCCGCACGACGAGCACCGAGCCGTCGAGATAGCCCGGCTGCGGCTGGTCGACCGACGCGACGATCTTGATGTCGAAACCTTGATCGAATTGGTTGTAGAGCCCGGGACCGGGAACGACCGGCGTGATGTCGAGATCGCCGCGCGCCAGCCGCGGAATCTGCGCCGTCGCCGAGGTGGTGTACTTGGTGATCTGCAGATCGATGCCGGCGTCGCGGAAATAGCCCTTCTCGTACGCATCGAAGAACGCCGCGTATGTAATGAAGTGCGGGTTGACCGCGAAACGCACCACCGTCATCGGCGGATCGGCCGCCGACGTCGTGCCGGTTGCAGCCGGCGCCAACAACGCGAGCGCTCCGAGCGCGATGGCGGTACGGCGCAGAAAACGGCTCAGCATGGCGTTCTTTCCCCTCGATCCCGACAAAAGCAATTTCACGCGTTCGTCCCTTCGAGCAAAATTCTTTTCATGACGTCCCCCGCGGAACCCGGCCGGAGCCGTGCCGGACGCACGATCGCCACGGTCGCGATCGTCTCGGGGACCTTCATGTCCGTGCTCAGCAGCACCGTGCTCAACGTTCCGCTCGGCGCCATCGCCCGCGACCTGCACGTCTCGATCTCCGATGCATCGCTCCTCGTGACGACGCAGGCGATCACGTTTGCAATGCTGCTGCCGCTCGGCGACTGGGTCGGCAATCGTTTCGGCCGCCGGAACGTCTACTGCGCCGTCATCGCGATCTACGGGATCGGCGGCGTCGTGGGCGCGCTCGCGCCCAACCTCGCCGTGCTCGTCGGAGTGCGTATCGTGCAAGGCGCGGCGGCGGCGGGAATCGTGCCGCTGGTGATGACGCTCCTAGCCGAACTTTACGAGCCGAGTGAGCGGCCGCTGGCGCTGAGCGCGTGGGCGATGGCCAATAGCGCGGGCCAAGCGCTCGGGCCCCCGCTGGGCGGCGTGCTGACGAGTTATTTCGGTTGGCGCTCGATCTTTCTCCCGACGCCGCTGATCGCCGCGTTTGCCTGCGCGGCCGCCTGGCGGTATCTGCCGGCCGACATCCCGCGCACGCTGCCGCTCGAATGGCGCGGTGCGAGCACGCTCACGCTCGGCGCGCTCTTCCTGCTCTCGGCACTCACCGCCATTCCGCAACTCGGCGTGCATTCGCCGCTCGTTGCGCTGATCGCATTCGCCGGGTGCGCGTGCACCGCGGGCTTCATTTGGATCATCCGCACATCGACGAACCCGTTTGTCTCACCGCAGGCCTTTCGCGAGCCGTCGTACCTGACGAGTTGCATCGGCGTCTTCGGCGCGACGACGGCCTTCAGCTCGGCCCTGCTCGCGATCCCACTCTATCTCACGCAATCGCTCGCGGTGCCGCTCGCCACGGCCGGCTTCATCACGCTGACGCTGCCGCTCGCCATGGCGCTGATCGCGCCGTTCTCGAGCGTGGCCGTGAAGCGCTTCGGCAGCGGGCGCACGATGCAGCTCGGACTGCTCGCGCTTGCGGCCGCAACCGGCTCGATCGCGCTAGCCGTACATCTCCGGCTCGGCATCATCGCATTGTTGCCGGCGATGGTGCTGATCGGCGCGGCACTGGCAGCGCAGTATACGGCGGGAGCCGTCGGCACGACGCATTCCGCTGCCGGCCGCTACGGCGCCGGCATCGGCTTCTTCAACTTATTGCGCGTCGGCGGCGCGGCGGCGGGCCCTGCGCTGGTCGCGATCGTGCTCCAGCAAAACACCACGGCGTACCCGGTAGTCTTTGCCATTTCATGCGCCGTCGTGCTCGTCGCGCTCGCCGGCACCTTCGTCGCAGAAGCGCCCGGCCGGCGCAGCGAGCGGTTACTCGAAGAATAAGCAAGCGTCCGTTCTATATCACTGTTGCCCGCAAGGCCTACCGCGGGACGCGCGCGCGCTCGATACACTAATCATGCCGAAGCTTTACACAGTGTCGCTTCTTCTTTATATGCTCGCAACGATCGCGAGCCTTACGGCATGCGGCGGCGGCGGAAGCGCGGCCCCCGGCTCGCTGCCGGCAACGGCGATTGCATCGACGGCTCCGATCGAAGTGACCCCGGATGCGGTGAAGCATCGCCCCGGCTTTCTCGGTGCTTTCTTCCGCGCTGTCGGTTCGGTGCCGTACGGCGTTTTCTCGGCGACCGCAAAACTGACGGCCCCGAAGCCGTACCCGAGTCCGAGCACAAACCTCTTCGGCGCAACCGGCTATTGCGATGCCGTCGCGGCAAACGGCGTCTCGATCTCGACCGGGTATCCGGTGGACGCAACAAAGCTGGCGGATATCGTGAACCTCGACGTCAAGTGGACGCGGACGCTCATCTCGACGGATTTCGACGATCTCTCACATCTCTTCGGCGCGGGCCAGTTCGCGTTTCCCGACCTCGACTCCGCGCAATGCGCGTTGGCCCGCAACACGATCTCGCCGGTGATCGAAATCGATGCCGGTCCGGTGCAATATAACAACGCGAACCCGCCACAGTTCACGCCGGTGCAAGTGCCGATCTATAAGACGGCTGCCGACTACGGATCGTTTTGCGGCGCGGTGGCGACGCACGAGTCGGAAACCTTCGGTTCGGCGCGCTATTCCATTCCCGGAAACGAAGTCAACAGCAATCCGCAGCTCTTCCCCGGCGGAGCGGCACAGGTTGCCGCGTACGCGCAGGCCTGTTATGCAGCGATCAAGGCCGTCCAGCCGGCGTCCGTCGTCTACGGTTTCGAGCTGAACATGGAAGCAAACGTCAACGCCCCGGGATTCGTAGGGCAGCTCTACGCGCTCGGATGCAAGGTCGGCACGTGCTACGATGCGCTCTCCATCCATCTCTACATGCCCTATCCGGTTCCGCCCGCCGGCACGCCGTGCTTTCCCAACCCCGGCGGCAACTATAGCATTCAATGCATCGCGGACATTCAAACGGCCGCGCATGCACCGGCCATGCACGTGCTGATCGGCGAGACCGCCTACATGGTTCCGAGCACGGTTCCGGACGAGGCCACGAAAGCGACGGCCGTGGTGGCCGTGTTCAAAAAGTTCGGACTGCAGAACTTGGTTGACGGAGCGAACTACGCGAACGTCGATGAGTGTGCGCTCTATCCGACGGGCTATTTCTCCGGCGCATGTCTGATCGACGTAAACGGCAACAAACTGCCGGCCTATGGAGCGCTGCAGACGCTGGCGCTCGCGCACCAGTGATCCGCAGCTAGGTCATCGGAAAGCCGACGTAGTTCTCCGCTAGACTCTGCGCGCCCGCGCGCGAGCTCGTGATGTAGTCGAGTTCGGCCAACTGCACTTTGCGGTCGAACGGGTTCTGATCGTCGAAGCGGTGCAGCATCGAGGTCATCCACCAGGAGAAGCGTTCGGCTTTCCACACGCGGTTGAGGACGTACTCGGAGTAACCATCGAGCGTCGTCATCGATCCGTCGCGATAGTAGCGCTCGAGGCCGCGGGCGAACGCGACGACGTCGGCAATGGCCAGATTCATGCCTTTTGCGCCCGTCGGGGGAACGATGTGCGCAGAGTCGCCGGCTAAGAACAACCGGCCGTACTGCATCGGTTCCGTGACGAAGCTGCGCATCGCCGTCACGCCCTTTTGCGTGATCACGCCTTCAGCTAACTGCGGGGCATCCTCGCCCTCCAAACGCGCTTGGAGTTCGTGCCAAATGCGCTCGTCCGGCCACTCGTTGATATCTTCGTCCGGCCGGCACTGCAGGTAGTACCGCTGCACCGTGGGCGAACGCTGGCTGAAGAGCGCAAAGCCGCGTTCGGTGTTCGAGTAGATCAGCTCTTCACATACCGGCGGCGCATCGGCGAGAATGCCGAGCCACGCAAACGGATAGATGCGATCGTAAAAGGTGAACACGCCCTCGGGGATGCTCGGCCGGCAAATGCCGTGGAAACCGTCGCAGCCGGCGATAAAGTCGCACGTCAAGCGTTGCGCGTTGCCCGCGGCATCGCGAAAGCGGATCGACGGCTGCGCCGTATCGAAGCGTTCGATCGACACGTCGCTCGATTCGAACAGAATTTGGCCGCCGTCCTTGAGGCGCGCTGCGATCAGGTCCTTGACCACTTCGTGCTGGCCGTAGACCATGATCCTTTTTCCGGTCAGTTCGGCAAAATCAAGGTGATGGTTCTTGCCGCCGAAGCGCATATAGATGCCGCCGTGCACCAGGCCTTCGCGCATCATGCGCTCGCCGAGCCCGGTCGCATTGAGCAGATCGACGGTGCCGTGTTCCAGGACGCCGGCGCGAATGCGCCCCTCGCAATATTCGCGCGACCGCGCCTCGACGATCACCGATTCGATCCCGGCGCGATGGAGCAGATGCGAGAGCATGAGACCTGCCGGTCCCGCCCCAACGATTCCAACCTGAGCGTGCATGCGGAGTGATACGCGACCCGGCCACCAGCCTCATTGGCGACCAAGCAGCATCGCGCGGACCGCATCGACGATGCGGCCGGTGGGCGCGCGGCGGTAGTCCCACATCGGATCCGGCCCGGGCGGCAACACGATCATGGTCGCGTTCGCTTCGAACACGACGACGCGGCCCGCGCGGTCGAGTGCAAAATCGATTCCCAGGTACTCGAGGCCGATCGCCGCGCGGATCCGCTCGAGCGCCGCCATCGCCGGCGCGCCGAGCACAGCCGCAGGGTCGGCGAGAAAACGGCCGTCCTCGGCCCGGTTCGCGGCGTCGGCCGCCATGTCGGCGCTGAAGTAATGCACTTTCCAGTGCTGCGATACGGCAACGTGCAGCGGATAGAGCGCACCGTCGATCGCCATCATCCGGTACTTGCGCACGCGCCCATCCTCGCCGCGCACGTCGGCATATTCGATGAGCAAGACGTCGTCGCCCGGAAGTTCGGCCACCGCCGCGGCGAGATCCGCCTCACGTTCGACCAGCGTGAAGTGCTGGCCGGTATGGAAGCCCGGTGCGCGCACGAGCAGCGGAAACGCGAAACCGGCGGCCGCGAGGGCGGTCCGCGCTACGCGCACCGTCCGCGGTGCGACGACACCTTCGAGCGCACCAAGCCGTCGGGCATTGAATTCGCGTGTCGTCGCGAGAACGCGTTCGGGCTCGTTGATCACGGGCGCCGCAACGGCGGCGAGCAATTGCTCCATTGCGTTCAATGCGGGCGCAGCACGATCGGCATCGCTGATCGCGTTAAACACGATGTCGACGCGCGGCAAGAGCGGCGTGCCGCGATAGAGATCGGCAACGAGCGTCGTGGTCCGGAAAATCCGATCGTCGAGAAACGTATCCGTATAGAGCGTGCCGCCGGCAGCGCACACCAGCAACAGCACCTCCACCGGCGGCCCCGTTCCGCGATACGGTGCAACCGTAAGCGCGCGGCCCGCGAAGCCGAGCCGGCGGTGAAACGCTGCTTCGTCTTCCCGCCCAAGCCGCGTCAGCGCATAGTTCAGGCCTTGATGCGCCTGCGCATTCTCGGGATCGATGGCCAGCGCCGCTTCGTAGTGGCGGCAGGCCGCGTCGTAGTCGGTATCGGCGAAGTGAACGTTGGCCAGGTTCGCATGTGCGAGCGCCGAGCGCGGATCGATTCCGAGCGCGCGTTCGTACAGCGTTCGGGCAGCGGCGCGAAAGCCGCCTTGTACGAGAAACGTCCCGAAGTCGTTGAGCGCGCGCAGATGATCCGGCGACCGGGCGACGAGACGCAAGTAGGCGTCACGCGCGTCGTCCGGGCGGTCGAGTTCGGCCAGCAGCCGGGCGCGATCGAGTGCGAGTTCGATCGACAACGGATCGTCGCGCAGCGCCGCATCCAACCGCGCTAGCTCCGTCTCGCGGGCGTTCATCGAGCCGCTCTTCGCCGGACCCGTTGCCGGAACCGCGGCGCAACCCGAACCGCGATGACCGCGTTCTGGGCGTCATGCATGTTCCCGACGATATCGCTCGCAGCGCCTCCGTTCATTGGGAAGGCGACGTGGCCAAGGGCCACGGCACCATCACGACCGGCAGCGGGAAGGTTACCGCTGATTATTCCTTCGGCACGCGCTTTGCGGCCGAGCCGGGTACGAATCCTGAGGAGTTGCTCGGCGCATCGCTCGCCGCGTGCTTCACGATGGCCCTCGATGCCACGTTGACGCGCAACGGCCACGCGCCGACGTCGATCGACACGACCGTGAAGGTCCACCTGCACCGGCAGGACGGCGGCTTTGCGATCCCGTCGATCGAGTTGACGACTTCCGCCGTTGTCGCCGGGATATTGGACGACGAGTTCGCATCCCTCGCGCTTCAGGCCAAAGAATCGTGCCCGATCGGCAAAGCGCTGCACACGGTGCCGATCATCCTCAACGCCAGCCGGAAGAGCTAGCCGCGCATCACGCCGACGCGGCAAGAACGATAACGATCCCCGCACACGCCGTCAAACCGTAGAGGGCAACGCCGAGAAACGGGAAGCTCGCAAACGGCAAATGCGCGACGTAGTGCGGCACGGCGAAGGCACCGGCAATGACGGCGACCGGCACCAGCGCGAGAAACGCCGGCGCCGGCGCACCGAAGCCGGCATTCCCGACGAGCAGCAAGAGCAGCACGGCGCCCGAGGCAAACGTGCGCGCGGCAATTGCCGCGCTCGCCACGCCCCAACGCACGACGAGATTGCGCTTGCCGGTGGCCGCATCGGCTTCAACGTCGGGAACCTCGACCGAGAGGATCATCGCGAACATCGCGAACGCGCCCGGCAGGGTTGCGAGCAACGCGTGCGCTCCAAGCGCATGCGCGAACGCTGCATAACCGGCCAACGGAACGAGGATCGCAACGACGGCGATCGTGTCGAGTTCGCCCAGACCCCGCGCCAGCAAACGCGCCGGCGGCGCGCTATACGCCCATGCGCCGGCGGCGATTGCGATGCCGATGAAGGCGATGCACGTATCGCCGCTGAGCGCAGCACGCAGCGTTGCGAGCAAACCCGCGCCGGCGCACACGCGCGCGGCGACGAGCGCTACCCATGGCGGCAACGCCCCTTCCGGCAACACGCCGCTGCCGCCCGACCAAGGCGTGCGTTCGGTGAGCGCGTCGGAGGTCTGATCGAAGTAATCGTTCGCGAAATGCACCATGAGATGGAACGAAGTCACGATGAATTGGCCCCAGAGATACGCGCGCCAGTCGAGCGGAAAGCCATCGTAGCGCGCAACCGCTGCGCCGAGTCCGAAGCCGAGGAAACCGCCGATCAAGAACGCAGGCCGCGCGAGTCGAACGAACGCGCCGGCCCGCCGCAACACGGCTATCGCGCGACCGCGTTCAATTGCCGGTGAAGCCCGGCCCAATCGTCGAGATCGTTGAGCGGAATGCTCAGTTCGAGTTCGGCCGCGATCGGTCCGAGTTCGGCCCGGCGTTCGCCCAATCGTTCGACGGGTAACTTCGTCGTGCTGATACGTGCGTTCAGCGCCGCGATGGCGCCCGCCGTCAACGCGGTTGCGTGGCTGCGCACCCACCCTTCGGCCGTGAGATAATCCGGCGTTTTTGTTTCGACGTACGTCGCGAACGCCGCCGGATCGAAGGCTAGACCCGCGCTGACCATTTCGTCAAATCCACCCACGCCGTGACGGTAGCCCTCGGCTAAACGTCCGGCGCCGTGCAGGCGATGTTTGAGCCACAAGCGCGGCAAGTGCTGCGCACCGAGCGGCCCGCTCACGCTGCTGCTTATGGCCGGTACCGATAGCGCCGCCGGCGCAACGGACGCGAGCAGCTGCGCGTGCACGAGATCCCAATCGTCGAGTTGGTTGAGGCGTACGGCGAGCGTGTACGTGCCGCCGGTCAAGCCGAAGCGCGAAGTCCATTCCGCGCGGCGCGGTTCGGGCATCTCGAAGGTCACGATGCCGTCGTTGAACGCGTGAATCGTTTCGGGTGACAGATCGGCTGCGTGTGCGCGCACCCACGCTTCACAGGTTGGATAATCCGGGGCATCGGCGGCAATGTGGGCGGCGAATGCATCGCCATCGACACCGATCGCAGTGAGGAGTGCTTCGTCGCTGCCGCCGTTACCATGGCGGTAGCCCTCGGCGAGGACGCCGGCTGCGTGAGCGCGCATTTTCAGCCAGAAGCGCGGGAGGTGGGTGAGTCCGAGCGGTCCGGTTTGGCTGCCGCTGATGAGCGGGACGAGACCGGCCGGAGCCGGTTGCGGGTTATCCATCGGCGACGACGTTTCGCCGCCGTGAGGTTAGATGCTGCCGAGCTTCGGGCCCCAGCCGACGAATGGTCCGCCGGCCGGCGAGACGCCGCCGGGGCGATGGACGAGGCGGACGCTGACCGTGCCGCCCGAGTTGGTAGTACCGGTTGTGTTGACGTTCATGCCCCAAGTACGGGGGGCCAAGGGGATTGTTTCGAGCCGCCTCAGCCGCCCCCACTTGACCATTTATGCAGACGATGTATAATTATGCAGTGCTAACGATGCCTGCTGCCGGGCGCCTCCGCGGGCGCAACGTGCTGACGATGGTCGATCTCTCCCCCGACGAGCTGGCGAGCCTGCTCGGTACGGCCCATATTCTCAAGGCGGCCGGCCGCGAGCAGCAGCGCTTCTTACAGGGCAAGAGCCTGGCGATGCTCTTTGAGAAGCCCAGCCTGCGGACGCGGGTCTCGTTCGAGATCGGCATGACGCAGCTCGGCGGCCACGCCGTGATCGCGCACGGTCAGGATTTCTTGCTCGGCAAACGCGAGACGCCCGAAGACGTTGCGCGCGTGCTCTCGCGCTACGCCGACGCGATCGTCGTCCGCACGCACGAACACGAGCCGCTGCAGCGTTTCGCCGCGGCGTCGACCGTGCCGGTGATCAACGGGCTCTCGGCAGCCGCGCATCCGTGCCAGGCCATTGCCGACATGCTTACGATCAAGGAGCGGTTCGGCACGCTGAGCGGACTGCGGCTCGCCTACGTGGGCGACGGCCGCAACAACATGGCCTATTCGCTGGCCGAAGCTGCCGCGATGAGCGGGATGTCGGTCACGTTCGCATCGCCGATCACGCATCGGCCGCCCGATGCCTTTCTCGCTCGCGTCGTCGAACTCGGCAAGCCGTTCAACGTCACGGCGCGCGCGTTCACGAGTCCGCTGCGCGCCGTGCGCGATGTCGATGTCGTGTACACCGACGTCTGGACGTCGATGGGCGATGAAGCGTACAGCGAACGCAATTCGGCCGCGCTGCGGCCCTATCAGGTCAACGAAGAGCTGATGGCAGCGGCGGCTCCGCACGCGCTCTTCATGCACTGCCTGCCCGCGCATCGCGGCGAAGAAGTCACCGCCGGCGTGATCGACGGACCGCACAGCGTCGTGTTCGATCAAGCCGAAAATCGCATGCACGCGCAGAAGGCGCTGCTGCTCGCCCTCATGACCGACCTGCGCGGACTTGGAGATCAACTCTAATGAATGTTGTCGATGCCAACCTGCTGCAGCCGAAGACGAAGCGCCAGCGCGCTATCCTCGCGCTCATCGCCGCGCGCCCGGTGCGTTCGCAAGAGGAGCTGGGTTCGCTGCTCGAAGCGCAAGGTTATGAGGTCACGCAAGCCACGATCTCGCGCGACATCAAGGAACTGGGCCTGATGAAAGTGCCGCTCAAGGGCGGCGCCGGCGGACAATTCAAGTACATCGAGCCGAACCTCGGACCGATGTTCTCCTCGCGCTTGCACCGCATCATCGCCGAACTGGTCGGCAGCGTGCGCGGCAGCGTGAACCAGATCGTTTTGCGCACGCCGCCGGGCGGCGCGATGATGGTTGCCTCGGCAATCGATTCGGCGGGCTGGCCCGAAGTGCTCGGTACCCTCGGCGGCGACGACACGGTACTCGTGATCGTCGACGACCCGGAAAAACTTTCTATGGTCATGCAGCGCTTCGAAGACATGCGCGCCGGCTCGTAAAAAAGGAAACACATGCAGATCGTTCTCGCATATTCCGGCGGACTCGATACGTCGGTTTTGCTCAAGCAATACATCGAAGCCGGTCACGACGTGGTCGCGATGACGCTGAACCTCGGTGAAAGCGACATGGTCTCGGGCGACGGCTCGCAGGCCGCGCTCGACGCCGTGCGCCAGAAAGCGCTCGACCTGGGCGCGAAAGACGCCGTCCTCATCGATGCACGCGAACGCTTCGTCGAAGAATACGCCTATAAGGCGCTGGCGGCGAACGCACGCTATCAGGGCACCTATCCGCTCTCGGCCGCGCTCTCGCGCCCGCTGATCGCCGACCTGCTGGTCGAGATCGCGGAGAAGTACGGCTACGACGCAGTCGCACACGGCTGCACCGGCAAGGGCAACGATCAGGTTCGCATCGAGGTCGGCGTGCGCGCGCGCGCTCCGCACCTCAAGACGCTCGCGCCGCTGCGCGAGCGCCCGCTCTCGCGCCCCGATGCGATCGCGTACGCGCAAAAGCACAACGTGCCGATCTCGCATACGGCCGCGAAGCCCTATTCGGTCGACGCGAACCTGTGGGGCCGGTCGATCGAAGCCGGCGTGCTGGAAGACCCGTGGAATGCGCCGCCCGAAGATGCGTATGCCTGGACGGTCAATCCGGCCGAAGCGCCGGCTGCCGGCACGGAAATCGTGCTGTCGTTCGATCGCGGCGTGCCCTCGATGAACGGCGAAACCGGCGCCGCGTTTCTCTTCAACCTCAACAAGATTGCCGGCGCGAACGGCGTGGGCCGCCTCGACATGATCGAGGATCGCGTCGTCGGCTTGAAATCGCGCGAAGTGTACGAGTGCCCCGGCTCCATAACGCTCATCGACGCGCACATCGCGCTCGAGCGCCTCGTGCTGACCAAAGAAGAACTGCGCCTCAAAGCGCAGCTCGACCAGCGCTACACCGAGTTGATCTACGACGGACAATGGTCGTCGCCGCTGCGCGACGCGCTCGATGCGTTCAACGCGAAGATCGCCGAACGGATGACCGGCGACGTGCGGGTGAAACTCATTCGCGGCCGCGCCGTCGTAACCGGTTCGCGCTCGCCCTACGCGCTCTACAGCGAATCGCTCGCGACGTACGGCAACGAAGATACGTTCAAGCACGACGCCGCCACCGGCTTCATCGAGATCTGGGGCTTGCCGATTGCCGCCGGTTCGGCCAAAGCGGCCGAAGCGGCGCAGCGCTCGACGCTCGTCACGAGCTGATGGCCAGTACCGAAGAGCAAGCCGCGCTGCAATGGGGGGGACGGTTTGCCGTTGCTCCCGATGCCGCGTTGATCGCCTTCGGCTCGTCGCTCGAAGACGATCTGGTACTCGCCCCGTTCGACGTGCGCTGTTCGCGCGCGCACGTCACGGCACTGCTCGGCGGTGGTTTGCTCACGGGCGTTGCGGCCGGCGAATTGCACGCTGCCCTCGACGTCGTGGCCGATGAAATCGCCGACGGTTCGTTCGTCGCGTTCGCGCGAGCCGGAACGTTCGAAGATATCCACGGCGCGATCGACGCGCGCGTGCGCGAACTCGCACCCGAGGCCGGTGCCTCGCTGCACGCCGGGCGCAGCCGCAACGATCAAGTCGCGACCACGCTGCTGCTCTACGCGCGCGATCGCGCCGCGACCGGGGCGCGGACGGCGCTGGCGATCGCCCGCGCCCTCGAAGAACGCGCACTCGGCGCGCTCGAGGACGGCACGCTGCTGGCAGCAACGACACATTGGCAGCCGGCCCAACCGGTTTCCCTCGCCTTCTGGCTCGACGCCGCCGCGCAAGCATTCGTTCGCGCCGCGACGCGTTTCGCACGCGTCGCGCGCGATGCGGCGCGCTTCTGTCCGCTCGGTTCGTCGGCCCTAGCGGGTTCGTCGCTGCCGCTCGATCGGGCCGCGGCCGCGCGCGAACTCGGCTTCAACGAACCCTCGCGCAACGCGCTCGACACCGTCGGTGACCGCGACGTCGCCCTCGATCTGCTCCATGCCGCAGCGCGGGCCGTGGTCGCCGCCTCGCGGCCCAGCGAAGAGTTCGTGCTGTGGACGACGCCGGCGTTCGGCTACGCGCGACTGGGCGATGCCGCCGCCACGGGCTCGAGCCTGATGCCGCAGAAGAAAAATCCCGACCCGTTCGAACTGGTGCGCGCCGCCGCCGCCCGCACGCTCGGCACCTATACGGGCGCGCTCGCCAGCACCAGCGGCATCGGCCTCTCGTACCATCGCGATCTTCAGGAAACCAAAGCGCAAGTCGTGAACGGCACCGAGCACGCGCTGGCTGCGCTCGACGCCTTTGCCCGCGCCTTCGCACACTTGCACTTCAATGCCGAAGCGATGGAGGCGCGCGCCGCCGAGGGCTACACCGTGGCGACGGATCTGGCCGATGCGATGATCGCCGCAGGCGCAACGGCGCGTGACGCACACGCGGCGGTCGGCGAGCGCGTGCTGCTGGCCGAACGCGCCGGCCGGGCGCTCGACGACGGCGACATCGAAGCGATCGGTGTGGCCGAGGCGCCGCTCGACGGGGCCGCGTCGATTCGCGCCAAGCGGACGAGCGGCTCGCCGAACCCCGACATGGTGGCCGATTCGATCGCCGCGACGCAGCGTGAGATCGACTCCATCGCGAAGGAGATCGCATGACTCGCGTTCATGTCGTCGGCGCGACCGGGTACGCGGCCGCCGAACTGATCCGCCTCCTCGACGCGCATCCCGACGTCAGCATCGTGACGATCGAGAGCAGCAGTTCGGCCGGCGCGCGCATGTGCGATCTGTTTCCGTCGCTGCCGGCGATCGAAACCGTGTGTTCGCCGACCGGTACGATCCGCGAGCGCGTTCGCTCCGGCGACGTCGTTTTTCTCGCCGGCAACCACGAGGTCGCGCACGCACATGCGCCGGCGCTCCTCGCGGCGGGTGCGCGCGTGATCGATCTCTCCGACGCCTACCGCCTCACCGAACGTGCCGAGGGCGCCGTATACGGCTTGCCCGAGCGCTATCGCGATCAGATCGCGCGCAGTTCGTTTATCGCCAATCCCGGCTGCTACGTTACCGCCTCGCTGCTGGCGTTGATTCCGCTCGGCTCGCTCGGCGATCGGATCGCGACCGTGATCGTCGATGCGAAGAGCGGCGTGACGGGCGCCGGACGGAATCCCAAAGTCGCGACGCTCTTCGGCGAAGTCGCCGAAGACGTGTACGCGTACGGCCTCGAGGGCCATCGGCATCAGCCCGAGATCGCGCAAGAAGCGCGCGCCGCGGGGATCACCGCGCCGATCGTCTTCTCGCCGCACGTCGTGCCGCTGCGGCGTGGAATCCTCGCCGACGTGTACCTCGTGCCGCGCGCACCGATTACGCGCGAGGAAGTCGAGGCGCTCTACCTCCGCTTCTACGCGAACAACCCGTTCGTCACGGTGTTCACGGATAAGCGCGTGCCGCATCTGCCCGCGGTCGAGAAAACGAACAACGCACAGCTCAAGGTCGCGCAGCGCGACGGGGTGATCCACATCCTCTCCGCCCTCGACAATCTCGGCAAAGGCGCGGCCGGTCAAGCCGTGCAGAACATGAACATCATGCTTGGACTTCCGGAGGAACGTGGACTCGATGCTCGCACCGCTGTCAGCTGAATCGATTCGGCTCATCGAGGTCCGCGGCGGACTCGGTGCCGTTCCCGGCGTTCGTCTGGCCGGCGTTCACGCCGGCATCAAGAAACGCAAGACCGATCTCGCTTTGATCGCGCTCGAGGGTCCGCACGTCTGCGCCGAAGTCGTTACGACCAACGAAATCAAAGCGGCGCCGCTGATCGCGTCGACCGGGCATCTCGAATTCGACGGCGAGCAAATGGGCGCCGTGGTGGTGAACGCCGGCTGCGCGAACGCGTGCACGGGCGAACGCGGCTTGCGTGACGCGCGCGCGACCGCGCGTCAAGCCGCCACGCTCTTGGGACTGAGGCCGACGCAAGTCGTCGTCGCGTCGACCGGCGTGATCGGCGTATACTTGCCGATGGACCGGCTCTCCAAAGGTCTCGAACGCGCCGTGAAAGCGCTCTCGCACGGGCCCGAGGCATGCTTCGATGCGGCCGAGGCGATCATGACGACCGATCACGTGCCGAAGATGGCGGCGTATGCTTGGCACGAGGGCGATCGCCGCTACGTGGTCGGCGGGATCGCCAAAGGTTCGGGCATGATCAGTCCGGCGATGGCGACGATGCTCTCGTTCGTCGTCACCGATGCGCCGATGTCGCGCGCCGGTCTGCAGGCCGCGTTGAGCGAGGCGTGCGACGGCAGCTTCAACATGATCTCGGTCGACGGCGACATGTCGACGAACGACTCGTGCTACGCGTTCGCCCGCCCGGGGACCAACGGCGCAACGCCGGGGTTCCGGGCCGCACTCGCGGCGCTGTGCCGGGATCTCGCGGTGGCCATGGTGCGCGACGGCGAGGGCGCAACGAAGACGCTCGTCTTCAACGTGACCGGCGCGAAAGACGAACCGCAAGCGCGCACGATTGCGCGGGCCGTGATTAACAGCTCGCTCGTGAAGACCGCGCTCTACGGCGAGGACCCGAACTGGGGCCGCGTCATCGCGGCTGCGGGCGCCGCGCGCGCCGGGCTCGATCCGGAGAAATGGTCGCTCAAACTCGGCGGACAGCAGTGGGTTGAGGTCGGCGCGATCGAAGCACTGAGCGAGGCCGAAGCGCACTTGCTGCTCGAGGAACAAACGATCGAAATCACGCTCGACCTCGGCATCGGCGACGCAACGGCAACCGGCTGGGGCTGCGACTTCTCCACCGATTACGTCCGCATCAACGCCCACTACCGGACATGACTTCGTCATGTCCTTGGCGGTGCTCGCGGAGCCTGTGCTGAGCTTGCCGAAGTGCTGCGCTCCGATCAATGGAAATGCTAGAAGGGAACGATTGCGATGAGTACAGTTCCGGCCGTTCAACGCGGCGCGCGTCTGAAGACGCAGCATCCGCATTTGATGGCGAACTACGCGCGGCAAGAGATCAACATCGTGCGCGGCGAGGGCGTCTATCTGTTCGATGAATCGGGCAACCGCTACATCGACCTCGTGGCCGGGATCGCCGTCTGCGCGCTCGGGCACGCGCACCCGCGCATCACGCGTGCGATTGCAGATCAAGCCGCAACGCTCGTACACTGCAGCAATCTCTACCATCACGAACCCGCAGGCACGCTGGCCGATCGCTTAGCCGAACTCTCCGGCTTCGACACGGTCTTCTTCTGCAATTCGGGTTCGGAAGCCAACGAAGGCGCGATCAAGCTCGCGCGCAAGCACGCTTGGCGCAAGGGCGAAAAAGAGCGCACGACGATTCTGGCCGCCAATGGTTCCTTCCACGGCCGCACGTTCGGCTCGCTCTCGGCCACCGACAATCCCGCCTACAAAGAAGGCTTCGAACCGTTGCCGGGCGGCTTTGCGTTCACGCCGTTCAACGACATCGACGCGCTCTCGAAGGCGATCGACGATCGCACGGCCGCGTTTATCGTCGAACCGGTCCAAGGCGAAAGCGGCGTCTTGCCGGCGACGTCCGAGTTTCTGGCCGCGGCGCGCGACTTCTGCACGCAGCGCGGCGCCCTGCTGATCTTCGATGAAGTGCAGTGCGGCATGGGACGGCTCGGGCGGCTATTCGCCTCGCAGTTTTACGACGTCCAGCCGGATGCGTTCACGCTCGCGAAATCACTCGCCAACGGTCTGCCCATCGGCGCGCTGATTGTCCGCGGCGATGCGGCGACGAGTCTCAAACCAGGCGATCACGGCACCACGTTCGGCGGTTCGCCGGTGCCGGCGGCTGCGGCGCTCGANNGAATTGGCTGCGATCGCGCACGAGTGGCCCAAGGTGTTCGAACAACCGCGCGGTCACGGCCTGATGCTGGGCCTGCCGGTTCGCGACACGCACAAAGCCGCGGATTTCGTCCCGCACGGGCTCGACTTCGGGCTGATCATCAACGCCGCGGGTCGCAACACGTTGCGGTTTATCCCACCGTTGATCATCAGCCCCGACGAAATTCGCGATGCCATGGGGCGGCTGCGCGCGACCATCGAGGCCACGCTCAGCGCCTGACGATCGCTAGAAGCGATGACCCGGGGTGCAGTTCGTCAGAACCGTATGCTCCGGAACGGTGTAGAGCGTCGCGTTCGATCCCTTCGACCACCACTCGAGCTTGTCGTTGGCATAGCGCGCACCGTCGGCCGAGACAACGCGCGGCAGATGATAGTCCTTGGCGCCCCAGACGAACGACACGCGATCGATCTTGTTGTCGTAGATGGCCTTGAAATGCAGGCCGTTGCACATGTAGAACGCCGTAACTTTCGGTTTCAACGGCGGCGGCGACTGCGCGACCGCA
>PLRU01000048.1 GCA_003164045.1 Candidatus Lustribacter telmatis | reverse complement strand
GCCATGAGCCCGGCGCTCAACAACGACATGGTCGACGTGCTGAACACGCTCGAAGTTGACGAGGACGCGGGCGTCGTCGTGCTTACCGGTGCCGGCGACTCGTGGTCGGCCGGTATGGATCTGCGCGAGTTCTTCCGCGAGGTCGACGCCATGTCGCCGGCCGAGGCGATGCAGGCGCGCCGCTCCGCCGGCCAATGGCAGTGGCGCATGCTCATGAATTATTCCAAGCCCACGATCGCGATGGTCAACGGCTGGTGCTTCGGCGGGGCGTTCGTGCCGTTGGCCTCGTGCGATCTCGCAATCGCCGCCGACGAGGCGACATTTGGGCTCTCCGAGATCAACTGGGGTATCATACCGGGCGGCAACGTCACGCGCGCCGTTGCGAGCTTGATTTCGCAGCGCGATGCACTGTACTACATCATGACGGGCAAAACGTTCGACGGGCGCAAAGCCTCTGAAATCCGTTTGGTTAACGAATCGGTGCCGCTCGCGCAGTTGCGCGAGCGGACGCGCGAAATCGCGGTCGACTTGGTCGGCAAGAATCCGGTCGTGCTGCGCACGGCGAAGACGGCCTTCAAATACGTGCAAGATATGCCGTGGGACATGGCCGACGATTACCTCTTGGCAAAGTCTTCGCAAGCGCGATTGCTCGACCAGAGCGGTGGTCGCGCCAAGGGACTCAAGCAGTTCCTCGATGACAAGTCGTACAAGCCGGGACTGCAAGCATATCGCCGTGACGACTGACACGCGCCCGGCGATCGAACGATTGCTGCGCCCGCGCGCGATCGCAATCGTCGGCATTTCGCCGCAGCCGAAGTCGCCGGGTGCGCAAGTGCTCGCGAACATCGAAAACTTCGAATACCCGGCGACCGTTCACCTGGTCAGCCGCAACCGCACCGAAGTGCTCGGGCGGCCGTGCGTCCCGACGATCGACGATTTGCCCGACGGGATCGATCTCGCGCTGCTGCTGGTTCCAAGCAATGCGGTCTTGGATTCAATGCAGGCGTGCGCGCGGCGTGCGGTAGGCGCAGCCGTCGTGTATGCCGCGGGCTTCGCTGAGCTGGGCGACGCCGGACGCGCATTGCAAGATCAGGTTGCAGCCGTGGCGCGCGATGCCGGCATCGCGATGCTCGGTCCGAATTGCCTGGCCTTCACCAACTATCTCGACGGTCTCTCGATTACGTTTTCCCCGTCGCACCCCGATCCCGACGCGCCGCCGCCCAGCGTCGCCTTCGTCAGTCAGAGCGGCGGCACGCCGACCGTCGTCCGGTTTGCGCTGGCGGCAAAGAATATCGGCTTGTCCTACCAAATCACCACCGGCAACGAAGCGCTCTTAGGCGTGGAAGACTTCCTCGGGCCGATGCTCGACGACGGCCGCAACCGCGTGATCGCGACGTTTTGCGAACAGGTCCGCTCGCCGCAGCGTTTTCTCGCCGCGGCNNCCGCGCGGGAGTCGGCCCGCTCGCACACGGGCGCACTCGTCGGCGACCACGCGCTGGTGCGCGCGACGCTCGAGAACGCCGGCGTCGTGGTCGTCGATACGATGGAAGAATTGATCGACGTAACGGAGTTGCTCGTTCGCTTTCCCGTTATCCCCGCACGAGGTCCCGCGCTCATCACCGATTCCGGCGCGTTCAAGGGCGTCGAACTCGACCTGTGCGAGCGCCTCGGGCTCCCGGTTGCCGCGTTTTCGAGCGCGACGGCCGAACGTCTGCGCGCGGTGCTCCCCGATTTCGTCACGACCGACAATCCGGTCGACGTGACCGCGCAAGCACTGGTCGACACGCAGCTCTACGCAAAAACGATCGAAGCCGTAGCCGAAGATGCTGCGACCGGCAGCACGATGGTTTCCGGCATCTTTGCGCGCCCGGAAGGCGGCATATCGAAAGTCCGCACGATGCTCGAGGCCTTCCGCAAGACGGCAAACACGCGGCCGGCCATCGTTGCCATGCTCGTGTACGATGCGCCGGTACCCGACGGCATCTATGCCGAGTGCGCGGCCGCCGGCGCGGCCTTCTTCCGCTCGCCCGAACGAGCGCTGCGGGCGCTAGCGCGCGTTACGCGCTACGGCGCGTTTCTCGAAACGCCCGCGCGGCAGTCGCGTACGCTCCCGGCACCGCTGACGCTAGAGCCGGGAATCATTCCGGAATACCGTGCCAAGGCGTTGCTGCACGCTGCGGGCGTCACCGTGCCGCGCGGATCGTTCGTTACCGACGCTGTCAGCGCACAGCGCGTCGCCGCCGAGATCGGCTACCCGGTCGCGCTCAAACTGCAAGCGCCGGAACTCGCGCACAAGACCGAAGCGGGCGCCTTGGCCCTAGGAATCGCCGACGACGCGCAGCTCGCGGCAGCCTGGGATCGCCTGCACGCAAACGTCACCAGAGCACGTCCCGACGTCAGCATTCGCGGCGCGCTGGTCGAGGCGATGGCGAAACCGGGGATTGAGTTTATCGCCGGAGCACGCCGCGATCCGGCCTGGGGAACGACCTTGATCGGCGGCCTCGGCGGTATCTGGGCCGAGACGCTCCACGACACCGTCCTTATTCCGACCGATGCCGATGAAGATACGATCGTTGCCGCCTTGCAGCGGCTGCGCGCAGCGCCGATCTTTGCCGGAACGCGCGGCGCACCGCCGCTCGACGTCCGTAGTGCCGCGAGCGTGCTCGCAACGCTCGGCCGAATCATCGATGCGACGCCCGCAATCAGCGAGATCGAAATCAATCCGCTCGTGCTCTACTCCGACGGCTGCATCGCGATCGATGCGCTCATCGTAACCGGCGACTTGGAGGTGTGATATGCGCGTATTCAGCACGGTGATCGCGGCCGCACTCGTACTGCTCGCCGCGCCGCACGCATCGAGCGCGCAGACCCTGCCACCGATTAAGATCGGCGTCGTCTTTTCGTTCTCCGGCGCGCACGCGTTGCTCGGCAATTCGGTCAACAACACGATCGCCGCGTGGCTCGCGCAGCACAAGAATCAGCTGGGCGGCCGGCCCGTCGAGATCATCAAGCGCGACGATGTGGACGCTCCCGAGACATCCAAGCGCGAAGCGCAGGAGCTCGTGATCCAAGACCATGTCGATTTCTTGGTCGGCGCGGAAACGACGCCGCATGCGCTGGCGATCGAAGGGGTCTCGACCGCATCGAAGACGCCCTTCTTCATCGTCAACTCCAATACGGACGGCATTCTCGCGGACGCACCGTACTCGATGCGCTTTGCCATGACGTGGAAGGAAGCGGTAATCCCACTCGCGCGCCAGGCCCTCAAAGACGGCGCCAAAGCCGCCTACACCGTCTCCGTCGATATCTCGTCGGGCACCCTGGCGCAGCAAATCTTCGGCGACACGTTCACGGCCGGCGGCGGCAAGACGGTCGGTTCGCTCTCCGTGCCGTTCGGAACGACAGATTGGTCGGCGTATCTCCTACGGATGAAGGATGCGAAGCCGCAAGCCGTCTTCGTTATGGTGGCCGGCGGGTCGGCCGCGGTCACGTTCCTCAAGATGTTCAACAGCGTCGGCATGCACGCGACGACGAAGGTATACGCGACCGCCGACTTGACCGCCGAAACCTCGCTGCCGGCCAACGGCGATGAGGCGCTCGGCGTCGTAACCGCGAGCAACTATACGCCGCTACGCGACTCGGCGCCGAATCGTCAGTTCATCAAAGCATATCTCGCGCAACTTCCGAAGTCGACGCAAGCGACGCTGCCCTCGTTCATGGACGTGCAGTTCTGGGACATCCTCACCGCGATCGACAAGACCGTCGCGGCGCAGACGGGACCGCTCGATCTGACGAAGACGATGTCGACACTGCGCGGCATGGCGTTCGAAAGTCCGCGGGGACCGGTACAGATCGACGCGCAAACGCGCGAACTGCGGCAGAACATCTACCTCCGGCACGTCGAGCGGCGCGCGGGAGAGCTGGTTAATGCCGATTTCGTGACGTTTCCGCCGCAGTAGACGTATGGATCTAACACTTTCGCCGGCCGACGAGGCCTTTCGCGCCGAAGTTCGCGCGTTTCTGCAAGCACACGTCACGCCCGCCATGCGCGAGAAAGTGCGCCGCAGCGGCGCGCTGCTCGAAGCGGAAGAGCGCGACGAGTACCGGCGCGCGTTATTCGAGCGCGGCTGGATGGCGCCGATGTGGCCGAAAGAATATGGCGGCGCCGCCTGGACGCCGATTCAACGCCTGATCTTCGATCAAGAAGCCAGCGCCGCGTGGGCGCCCGGAGCGGCTGCGCCCGGCATCTTCATGCTCGGCCCAATTTTGATCGCCTTCGGCAGCGACGAACAGAAGGCGAACTATCTTCCGCGCACCCTGAGCGGTGAAATCCGCTGGGCACAGGGTTACTCGGAGCCCGGTTCGGGATCGGACCTCGCGTCGTTGCAGACGCGCGCGGTTCGCGACGGCGATGACTACGTCGTCACCGGCCAGAAAATTTGGATCACGCAAGCCGATCGCTCGGACATGATGTTCACCCTGGTGCGAACGTCGACGGGCGAGGTGAAGCAGCAAGGCATCTCGTTTCTGCTGATCGACCTGCAATCGCCGGGGATTACGATCAGGCCGATCACCCTACTCAACAACGCGGCCGAAATCTGCGAAGTCTTTCTCGATGGCGTGCGGGTGCCGGTCACGAACCGCGTGGGCACCGAAGGCGAAGGCTGGACCTACGCGACGCGGCTGCTCGAACACGAGCGCAGCACCGTCGGCAACGTCAACCGCGCGCGCGCCGCACTTGCTCGCATTCGCGAACTCGCGGCAGAGCAAAGCATCGGCACGGGCACGCTTCTCGAGGATCCATCCTTCAGCGAGAAATTGGCGCGACTCGAGATCCGCTTGCAGGCCGCGACGTTTATGCAACTGCGCGTCGTGGCAGAGGCCATGGCCGGCGGACGTCCGGGACCGGCATCGTCGCTGCTCAAGATTATCGGCACCGAGGTTGCCCAGGAGATCACCCATCTCGCCATGAGTACGATCGGCTACGCGGCGATCGAGAAGTCATCGTGGGAGACCACGAGCTATTTCGACAACCGGAAACTCTCGATCTTTTCCGGCTCGAATGAAATTCAGCGCAACATCGTCGCCAAGCGCATCCTCGGGCTCTGAGGCGTAAGACACAGCATGGACTTCGCTCTCTCGCCCGACCAGACGCTCATGAAGCAAAGCGTCGATCGCTTCGTCGAGGAAAACTACGCCGCCGGCCGCCGCGCCGCGCGACCGCAATTCGAGATGGGCTTCAACCGCGACCATTGGTCGGCGTTCGCCGAACTGGGCTGGCTCGGACTCCCGATCCCCGAAGCAAGCGGCGGCTTCGGCGGTACCCCCCTCGACACGATGATCTTGATGGAAGCGTTCGGCACGGGCCTCGTAGCGGAACCATTCGTACCGGCCGTCGTCGTCGCCGGTTCGATCCTCGCCGCCGGCTCGGGCACGTTCGCCGCCGCTCTGCTGGCCGATCTGCTCGAGGGATCGAAGATCGCGACGCTCGCGTACGCCGAACCGCAGGCCGGCTACGAACCCGCAACCGTAACCACAATGGCACGCCGCGATGGTGAATCGTTTATCATCGACGGCCATAAGGTTGCCGTGCCATATGCGGTTGCTGCCGATTATGTGGTCGTATCGGTTCGCACCGGCGGCGCGAGCGATTCTCGTGAGGGCATTTCGCTCGTTGCCGTCGCGAAGGATGCGCCCGGCGTGACGCGGCGCGACTACGAGACCTACGACGAACGGCGCGCGTCGGATATTACGTTCGAGAAGGTCCAGGTTCCGCACGACGCCGTGATCGGGAAGATCGACGGCGGCTTACCCATACTCGATCGAGCGCTCGATCTCGGCAACGTCGCCCTTTGCGCCGAAGCGGTCGGCGCGATGGCGGCGCTGCATCGCGGAACCGTCGACTATATCAAGACCCGCACGCAGTTCGGACGGCCGATCGGGTCGTTCCAAGCGCTGCAACATCGCGCCGTCGATATGCTCGTGCAGTTGGAACTGGCTCGCGCCATCACGACCTACGCGGCCAGCGTCGTCGGCGGCGCAGACGGCGCCGCAAGCCGGCGCGCCGCCGCCGCAGCAAAAGTGCAAATCTGCGAATCGAGCCGCTACGTCGGCGAGCAAGCCATCCAATTACACGGCGCGATCGGATTGACGGAAGAACTGTTCATCGGCCACTACGTAAAACGCCTGACCGTACTTGCCCGCGAACTTGGCGACGCCGCCTACGCCATAAAGCGGTACATCGGCGCTACGTGAGCATCGTGTTGGCCATCATACCCTGATCCTCGTGGGTCAGTTTATGGCAATGGAAGACATCTTTGCCGGTCCATTGCTTATAGCGGCTCTGTATGATGACCGTTCCGTTAGGGGGAATCCAAACGGTGTCGCAGATGTACGGCGGGTTATACGTAATCGTACCGCCGGTCGGGCTGCTCACGCTATGCACTTCGAACGAATTGGTGTGAATGTGGTACGGGTGGCCTTCACTCATCCCGTTAACGAGCGTCCAGCGCTGAGCCGTGCCCGTTTGCAACGTTGCGAAGATCGCCATCTCGTCGTACACGTTTCCGTTGATCGTCAGGGCCGTCCCCGAAAGAATCGCCGTCGACCCAACGGAGTTGAACGTGACGGTGCGGCTTGCGGCGATCTCGCTATCGGCGATCGGCGGGTACATGCGCGTCGGCGTGGGGAGCGAGGCCGGAATGGCCATGTTCAGCGGCGAGCCGCTGACGACGAACTGCATGAAGTCGAATTGCGGCCATGGATGCGACGCGTCGGGCACCGCCAGCGCGGAGAGCGTGTAGGTTCCAGGCGTTTGCGGCGCGCGCACCAGAAGCTCCGTGCGATTGCCGGAAGCGATCTGTACGTTGCTCCCGGGGGCGATCAGTTGCGGAGCCAGCACGTTCACGCCATCGTTGGCAATGAGATAGACGTCGAACCCGGGGAGTACGATTGGGAAGAGCAGCGCGTTGGAGCCGTTCAGAATCCGCAAGCGCACGACTTCTCCCGGCTGCATCATCGTGACCGGCGGCGGGGACGGCGCCGATACCGGCAACGCGGGAGCCTCGGCTGTAAGACCCGAGAGAAAGTTCACCAGCTGACCGTTGACCAACACGAAGATGTTGGGCGTCCGCGGCGTGTAGCCGCCGTTTTGCGGCGTCTGATAGGCAACGTATTCCAGCGAATAGAGCCCGGCTTGGCTCGGATCCGGCTTGAGCTGCAGCGTCTGCACGGCGATCGGAATGTCGCGGGCGGCCGCAATTTCCGGAACTTGATCGATCGGGCCCTTCACGAGAATGAGCCCCGCCATGCCGCTGCTGACTTCCACGTCGGACGAGCCGTGATGATGCGGATGATACCAAAACAACCCGCTCGGCTGGTCCGGCGGAAGGTTGAACGTGTAGGTCCGCGACGTTCCGGGACTCACGGCGATCTGCATCGCCGCCGGATCGCTCGTACCCGGCGGATCGAAGATATGCGGCACGACTTGCAAACCGTGGACGTGCAGGTTCGTCGTGTTGAAGAGATGCGGGTTGTTCATCGGGTCGATGGTGGTACTCGTCACGGCGGGCAGCGCCAACTGTTGCCGCAGACTCATCATGTCGCCCATTGCCGACGGATGGATCGCAACCTTAGTCGGAACCGTCGCAGCCGGGTCGGGCGGAAGCTGATTGTTGAGCGTGACCGTTAGCGACTGACCCGGTGAGACGGTCAGCGTCGGCCCCGGAATCGATCCATACGAACGCACGCGCACTTGCTTGCCGCCGTAGGTGTGATTCGAATATTGCACGGTCAGCGTGTACGCCGGCCCACCGTTGCTGTTGAACACCGGCGTCGTGTTTACACCGCCGCCGCCGCATCCGACGACCGCACCGGTCGCCGCGCCGCCGACTAAAAGCCGGCGCCGAGAGAGCTTGAACATCGCTTCTCTTTTCAACCGCAGCCGCGGCAACGTGAGGTACGAACTCAATTCGTCCTCGCGTCGGGTAATACTGCTCCGCGCGAACAAAACGCGCGATGATTACGCGCGTTATTCCCGCAGCAACATCACGCCGTATTCACACCACGACGCTCATACTCAAGCAATCGCCGTGCTCGCTATGGCCGTGAGGATCGTGCGACGCACGAGCGTCTCGAAGAGCGGTAGCTTGTACGCGTTCTTTGCCAGCGGCGTAGCACCGTCCAAAGCGGCATGGGCCGCTGCCCTTGCGACGTTCTCGTCGATGCGTTTGCCAATGAGCGCTCGTTCAGCTGTCTTCGCGCGATGCGGCACCGGCGCCGCCGCGCCAAGGACGACCGAAGCGTTCCGGCAGCTCCCATCCGGCCAGAGGTCGATCACAACCGCGACATCGGCGAGCGGCCAGTCAAAGGAATCTTTTTCGCCCTGCTTCAGGTGCGCCATGCGCGTGCCTGGCGGCAGCGACGGCAAACTGACGGCGGTCAGGATCTCATGCGGTTGCAGATCGTTCTCCCGATGGACGTCCCGGTCCGGTGGGACGAAGAACTCCTCGAGGAGGACGCGGCGCACGGCGCCCGCGGCATTCGTGAGCTCCACGATCGCGCCCAGTGCGACCAGAACCGTCGCTGCGGTGGACGGGTGGACGATCGCGCACATCCGATTGTCGAAAATCGCGTGATACTGGTTCTCGCCTACGATGGCAAAGCAGTGCAGGCCGCCCTTCCGCAGACAATGATGCTCCGCCGCTCTGAAATACCAGCAACGCGGACGTTGAAGCAGATTGCCTCCAACCGTCGCGACGTTACGAATTTGCAGGCTGGCTGAGTCATGCACCGCATCGGTCAGCGCGGGATAACGCCGCCGCACGATGGGATCCTCCGCGAGCTTGCTGAGCGTGACCATCGCACCGATGCGCAAGCTGCCGGCTTCGCCGTCGGCAACGGTATCGAGTCCCGGGATCTCCGTCAAACTCACGACATTGCCGGGTGCCAGCAGATTTTCTTTCAACAGATCCAGCAGATCGATGCCGCCGGCCTTCACGACCGCCGTCTCGCCAAGCCCGGCAGATTGCGGATACGCCGTCATGGCATCGGCGACGAGCGTTGAAGCCACCGCAGCCGCTTCGGCCACCGTTCGAGCATCCGTCCACGCGAAGCGGTTCATTGCTGCCGCTCCGGGTCGGGGATTTTTCCGAGCGCGGCGAGCACCGTCGCCGGCGTCATGGGCAAGGTGCGAACGCGAACACCAACGGCGTTGTAAACCGCATTGGCGATCGCGGGAGCCGTGGCAATGTTGGACGGCTCGGCAATCCCGTAGGCATCCGTCGCGCTGTTCCCCTGATAGTTCTCCAGCACCACGACATCGATCGTCGGCGCCTCTCGAACGCCGACGAGTTTGTACTGTTCTAGGTTCGGATTCACCATATGGCCGGTATTCCGGTCCAGGATGCGTTCCTCGAACAGCGCGTAAGAGATACCCATCAACACACCGCCTTGAACCTGGCTTTCGATCAGCAGCGGATTCATCGGCCGGCCGCAGTCCTGCACGGCCACCACGCGCTCGACGCGGATGATGCCCGTCTCGGTGTCCACCACGACCTCGGCAAACTGTACGCCGCCGAGATCCTGCATCGCCGTGGCGGCATCGCCCATCCGTCGGCCGAAGCCGCCGTAATCGTCACTGCGGGAAGCGACCGCGCTGATGCTATCCGTGCGCAAGTGCGTGCAAGCCTCGCGGAAAGCAATGCTGCGGCTTGGATCGTCGCCGACGACGATGCGTCCGTCGTGGGCGACCAGCTTCTCGGAAGCGACATTCAGCACGGCCGCCGCTTCGCGGTACAGCGATTGCAACACGCGCCATGCGGCGGTCCGCGCCGGCGGTGTTATGGAGGCGGTCGTTCGGCTGCCGTACGAGGGCGGACCGGCCGGAAAATCGGTGTCGCCGATCCGCACGGTGATCTCTTCGGGACGGAGTCCGAATACTTCGGCAACGGTCTGAGCGAGGATCGTGCCGACGCCGGTCCCGATATCCTGAACGCTCGACAAGACTTCGACGGAGCCGTCGCGCATCACGCGCACCTCGCACGCCGAATTGATTTGGACGTTTGCACCCCACAACGACTGCGCCATACCGAGGCCGCGCTTCACCGGTCCGCGATCGGCGCCCGGCGCGTGCCGCTGTTGCCAGCCGATCCGTTCGGCGCCAAGCCGCCGTTCCTCGCGCCGCACCGGACTCGCGTCGATTCGGTCGCGCAGCACAAGCGGATCGAGAGCCAATCGCCCGGCTAGTTCATCGATCGCTTGTTCGAATCCGAAGGCTCCAGGCGTGTTCCCGGGCCCGCGCATCGCGCTCCCCGGCCCGGCATTGATGAAGACATCGTACTGCGCGCCTTCGAAATTGGGACACGGATAGAGCGATTCGGCGACGTTGCCGACGCCTGCCCCCAACGCGACGCCGGCGCTGCCGTAGCTCGTCAGCGAAATCGCCGTGAGCGTTCCATCGCGCCGAGCGCCGATGCGCACGCTCTGCAACGTCTCGGGCCGGTTGCCGGAATCCATTTGCTCTTCTTGCCGATCGAGAATGATTCGGACCGGCACCTTCGCTTGGCGCGACAACGTCACCGCGATGTGGGCGTAATTGCCGAGCGCCGACTTCGAACCGAAGCCGCCACCCATGCCGTCGACGACCACGCGCACGCGGTTGAGCGGGAGCCCGAACGCCTCCGCCAAGTCATGCCGGACGCCGGCGGTGAATTGCGTCGACAGATAGACGGTCAGTCCATCTGCCCGCCAGTCGGCAACGACGGCATGCGGCTCGAGACAGCAATGGGTCTGCACGTGCGTGCGATACTCACCCTCCACAATCGTCTCGGCTCCTGCGAAGCCAGCTACCACGTCGCCGCGGCTGGTGGTGGCGGGCCCGCGTACGTTGCCGTTGAGCGGCTGAGCGGCGTGCGTGTGCGGCGCGGAAACGCTGTCGTAGACCAGTGCGGCATCCGGCCCGCGCGCCGCATCCATGTCCGCCACGAACGGCAGCGATTGATAGTCGATCTGGATCAGGCGCAGAGCTTCATCGGCGGCTGCCCGGGACGTGGCGGCAACGGCGGCCACGGGTGCGCCGATATAACGCACGATCCCGCCCGTCGCATCACCCGGCCGAACGACCGCGAGAACGGTGCGCACCCCGGGATGACGGGTAGCTGCGCTTACGTCGATCGCGCGTATCATCGCATGCGGCAGCGGCGACCGCAGCATGCGGCCTTCCAACATACCCGGCAGAACCACGTCGACCGTATAGCGGATCGCTCCGGTAACTTTTGCGCGCCCGTTCAGTCGCGGCGTCGATTTTCCGATCACGGCGAGTTGGGCGTTCGGCGGCAGCGGGGGCGGCTCGTCCGCCGCGATTTGCCGCGTCACCTCGCCGAGCCCGACGCTCGCGATGCCGCTTGGGAAGACCGCGGTGTGCAGCGTCTCGTTCGTCGTCATGTTCCGGACTTTCGCGTTGAGGCTGCGGCCAAGGTCGCGGCGACGACGTGCGGATAGGTACCGCACCGGCAATAGTGTCCGCTGATCGCTGCTCGGACGTCTTCGGCGGTTACGTCGCTCGTACGCTCGAGAAGCGCCGCGCAGCTCAGCACCATCCCCGGCGTACAGAAGCCGCATTGCAGAGCATCGTGTTCGATAAAGGCGGCTTGCACCGGATGCAGGACGTCACCATGCGCGAGACCCTCGATCGTTGTGACACGGCGCGTTCCGACGTCGAGGGCGAGAAGCATGCAAGAGCAAACGGTCGCCCCGTCGAGCCAGACCGTACAAGCGGAACACGCACCGCGATTACAGGCGACTTTCGTCCCGGTTAGGCGCAGGGGACCGCGCAACGCTTCGGCCAACGTCATCCGCGGCTCGACCTGAAGCGTTCGCTCGGCGCCGTTGACGTTCAAGGTGATGGAGACCGGTTGAGGGCCGCGTGTGGGCGGACCGACGATTTGCGCCGCTTCGGCGTTGCCGGTGATTGTCGCTGCAGTGTCGATCATAGCGGCTCCAATCGTCGTGAGCGCCGAATCGCAAAGAAAGTGCCGCCGCGATTGTTTCATGCGCAAATATGCGCGTCTTGAAACGGGCTCACCGGATTCTCGGTGCTGACCGGCGCAAGCTCGTGCGCGCGGTATGCGCGCGCCAGTTCCATCGTGAAGCTGTCTTCAGAAGCGTGAGCGACGACGATGAGGTGCTTCATGTCGGATTTGTGCCTGCTTTTTCGCGCCATCGGAGTGTATGGGCTCGAAGCTAGCAACGAAACGTGAAGATCGTGTGTCGTCGGATCTTCATCAAAACCGCAAAAGAAAAGACCGCGCTTCTCCGCGGTCAAACGTGGAGCGGGCGGCGGGAATCAAACCCGCGACTCTTGCTTGGAAGGCAAGCCAGTATTTCACTTTCCGCTTCTGCCCCTGCAATTCGAACGTTCGGTCAGCGAGCGACGTAGAAGATGTCCTTGGCCGGGAACGTGTGCGTCAGCACGCCGTAACTCGCGCACGTGTCGAGGACCGGCTGCACGATGTCCGCCCGAAGCGACTCGATCCAGGGGTGCGGGATCATGCCCTTGATCGTCGCCTCCGGCAGCTTCGTGAACTGTGCGACGATCGGGACGGTCTCGGCGACGTGCGCGTTCGCCCAGCGGTTGGCCGCGACGATCGCCGCCGAAAAGCGCCGCACGACGTCGACGTTCGCGTTTGCCCACGACCGGCGCGCGATCCAGCCGTTCACCATCCACAGCGGCGCCGACGTGTTGCGCTCCATCAGCGTGATCGCGAGTCCGGCGTTGCGGGCTTGACTGACGAACGGTTCGCCGAACAACTCGCCGTCGATCCGCTTTGCTTGAATCGCGGCGACGCCGGCGGGAAACGGCACCTCGACCCACTTCACGCTGCGCGAATCTCCGCCGTTGTGATCGAGCCAATAGTACGACATGACCGCGGGCGCGTTGCGGAGGGCATTGATGCCGATCGTGCGGCCGTTGAAATCCTTGGCGTCCTTGATCTTCAAGTCCGGATGAGTTGCGAACGCGAGCGGCCACGGCGTCGCGAAGCCGGCGCCCGGGGCGATGAACACGAGGTCGACGCCGTTGACGTGCGCTTCCGCGACGGTCAGCGGGTCGGTGAGGCCGACGTCCAACGAGCCGCCCAGCAGGGCGGCACTCGTCGCCGCGCCGTTCGCCATCATTTGGAGTTCGATCGTGATGCCTTGTTTCGCGAAAAAGCCTTGATTGATCGCGTAGATCAAGTCGGCCGTGAACTCGGCCGGCTGCGAGCCGACGCGCAAGGTCGTCGGGGCCGATTGGGCCCGGGCAATCGCCGGAGCGCCGACGGCTGCCGCCATCAGCCCGATCGCGCCTCGCCGCGTGGTCTGCATCATCATTCATTTCTCCGGGGCACGCAAGGGCGGCACCTGCAAAATGCACGGGCGTGTAGAATCGTACCGTGCTCGTAATGGTGTTCGACCGCCGCGGCAACGCACTCGCTGCGATGGCCGTGGTGACGAAGTTGCAACGCACCGCGACAAAGGCCGCTCGCGGTGTTGCTCTTTAGCCGGCGCGGCGAGGTGCAATTGTTACTGGTGGAATCGGACAAGTCGTGGCTTGCGGGATCTCACTCGTAACCGGCGGGTCGGGATAGTATTGCGTTCCTTGCTGAGCACGTTGGGCCGCCGCCGTGCCGCGCAATAGCACAATGAGCTCCAAGGCCTCGTCGAGACCTGCCGAGACTCCGCCGCCTGTGACACGATTGCGATCGCGATCGCGATGAAAACGGGGATGACCGGGGACGACTTTCACGTTTGGAAAGCGTTCCGTGAGGCACGGAATGAAGGCCCAGTGCGTGGTCGCTTCATATCCGTCGAGCAGGCCCGCTGCTGCCAAAAGAAGCGCACCCTCGCACACGGAAGTGACAAACTGCGCGCCGGCGCTCTGCTCGATCAGGAAGTCGAGATACGTCCGCTTCGGATCGCCCATCAGTCGCGCGAGGGCATTGGGCTCGCCGCCCGGCACCCAGAGCACGTCGTAGTTTCCAACGTCCTTGAAGGCCTTGGAAACCTCGACCGTCAGCCCGCCACGAAATTTGACCGGACCGGCTTCCTCGGCGACGAGTTCTACGTCGATATCGGTCCAACTGAACATCTCGTAGGGACCGGTAACATCGAGCACGTTGACGTCTTCGTAGACCGGGATGCCTACCAGCATGCGATCACCTCGCCCGGGTAACGGCGGAGGCTCGTCGAGGAACACTTGGTTGCGAGCGGCAACGGGTGCGTTGACATGAACGTTCTGCGTGCCTTCTTTGGTCTGCTCATCGTACTGGCTACCTTCACACCGGCCCGCGCTGAGACGCCGGTAGAGACCCGGCTGATCGTCGATAACGCTCCGGGCGGGACGATGTTGTTAGCAAGTAGCGGTTTCGTCTGCCCGCCGCCCTATCACTGGGTGACCGGCAAGCATTTCGAGGTAACGTGCACATCGGTACGGGGTTGGGTCGCCACCGTCAGAGACGGCGGCCGGGGCAAAGATTATTGCAAGCAGTCCTTCACGATAAGCGGTTATCAAGCAACCGACTATAGCGGCGGCCATTGCTCGATGTCCCACAACGATAACCGGTTCACGTTCAGCATGCACTTGAAGTGACCCCGCGGATTCTGGACATATCAGTAAGTTATTTTAGATTATGCGTAAACTCGCGAGGCGTTGTCATTTTGCATCGCCGGTCTTGTCTCATTTGAAGTGTTTCCAGTTCGCTGCGATATAAATCCCGAAGACGATCGCGATAACCGTCCCGGCGACGATCGCGAAGATTTGCTGGAAGGACCCGAGCGGGTAAAGGCCCGTCAGGACCAAAGCGACCCGTCCACCGATATCAGCGATGAGTAATATGATGGCGAAGGCTGCGGCCCACTTCCTCATCGTCAGGATCAGAAGGCCGCTCGCTACGTAGAAGCCACCGATGGCGGCCGCGGCGTATTTGAATATGGTAGCGCCTGAAGTCGAGATGCCGAAGAACCTGTGAGTGAAGCCTGTCATCAGCTCGGCTAAGCCAAAGAGAATCATTAGTACGGCTACAACAATGATGCCGCGTGGGCGGTCGTTAATCGCGATCTGACTAGCTCCTTTCACGGGTTACCGCTGCTGCAGTGGATATGTAGCCTTGGCTACCAATGCGCTCGTCTTGATTGAGGTAATGGAGGGCCTCTCTGAAACCTTTCATGCGGTGGACTTTGATTGGAGTTCCCGCCATGCAACTGGGGGCATATAGCCGAGCCTCGAGCTTGAGCGTTCCCATGAACGACTCCGCAACGCCGTTCTGTTCGGGCGTGTGAGGGAGAATGAATTCCTGGTGCAAGCCGTACGCTTTTGCAAGATCGCGATAGAGCTCGGAAGCGTATACCAGAGCATTGTCCGTACGCAATGCCACGTCCGCGTCGCCTCGCGGTAAAGCCCCAAAGCGGCGAATCAACGCGTCTTCCAAGGCCCACGCCGCTTCACCAGCGTCGTTGCGTTGACTCACATTGAGGCCGATGCATTCTCGATCAGCGCAATCGAGAACTGCGTTCACGTAGATCAGCCCGTCGAAGCGCGTCCACACGTACGTTGCGTCGGTCGCCCAGCGAACGTCAGAAATCGTAGTTACGCTCGGACTGCTCTCGACACGTGGTAAGCATCGCTTCTTGAGCCGGCGATGGCACTGCCATCCCTTGATCTGCATGATCCTCTGAACCGCCTTGCGGTTGACCTTTACGCCTTGCCGGCGAAGTCGAGCCCACACCATCCGGTAACCCAAATAGGGCTCGGCATCAATAAGATGCTTGATGCGCTGCGCCAAGATGTCGTCGACGATTTGGGCGCGGTCGTGTTCGCGATAGTACGCTGTGCTCCGAGCCACGCCCAGAACGCGGCAGATCACGGCTTTGGGCCATCGTCGTCGAGCAGCGAGCCGTTTAACGTCCGCTCGACTGAACTGAAAGGCCGCATGGCTTCCTTGCGAATCTCGTTCTCCATCACGAGCTCGCCGATCTTCGACTTTAGCCGCTTCACTTCGGCTCGGTATTCGGCTTCAAGGCCCTTCTTGTTGACCTTGAGCGCATCGACGCCGACACGGTGATATTCGTCGGCCCATTCGCGGAACTCACCTTGCGTCACGCCGTGCTTACGACAGGCTTCGGGAACGGAGATCTGACCCTTAAGGACTTCGAGGATGATCGCCGCTTTACGCTGCGCGGTCCAACGCTCGAATTTCTCTGATTCGGGCTCTGGCTTTGCCGGTGGGGTTGGCTTTCTCATCGGACACCTTCATTTCGCTTATTAGGTGTCCAGCTCCCGAGGGGGTCACTTCACACTAGCCGTAGCGCACGCGTTTCTGGAGCTTTCGCCCGCACACTTTCTGGGATATTGCCGGCAATCGCCCGTGTCACATTGCAGCCGCTCGTAGTAGGCAAACGGGTGCGTCGTCAACGTGGCGCCTTACAAAGGACGCAGCGCGTAAATTTTTACGCGATGCCGGCGCGAGCGCCAGCTTCGGCAGTTGCCGGCAACCAAGTGAGTAACACCGCGTGACCAGACATAACGATCCCATCAATTTGACACTTTACGACCTTTTCACGGACGTCGTGCACTATCTCACTGCCGGCGTTTCCGATAAAACTCGTCACCCACACCTTTTCGAGCCTGTGCGCGATCTCGTGGTAATCAACAGTTATAGACTCAACAAATGATATGTTTTCTACTTCGACATAAAAGAATGGTTCAAAGTACGAGATTTGTGTCGAGAAGTTGAATTCAAATATGTCTTCTTTGTCGATTTCATCCAATTCGTATTCCACAACCGTGACGAGATCTTTGAATTGTTCGTATTGACTTGATACATCCGGGTCATGGAACACGTTTTCAAGCTGAACAATTTTCGCACGCATTGGGTGGAGAACACGCCTACCTTCGTTACGCTTTTCGATGCCGAGAAAAAGTTGTTTGTGCAGCGCGCCCTCGATTTCCGATTTGTTATATCCGCCCATCACTACAAGATTGTTAAAAAATACGGCGGAATTAATGAGCTTCGCTCCAATATACGCGTTGTCTGTTATTGCGACACGATACACTTTCAGCCCAGAGAGAATCGAAAATCGTTGGTGCGATTTCCAGGTGTACATAATTGGTTCGTCGCCGGTCTCCATCGGCACGAGCCTATTGTCCCACTCGTAATAACGCAAGACTGGCCCGCGCCACAGCGGGCGGAGGTGTGAGTACAGAACATTGTCGGCAAAGGCTACGTCAACAGCCGTGACCCGCGCCGCTGCTGTCAGGAACCTATCATCTTGCACTAGTGCGGCGGTGAGGTCATTTATGTCACTATCAGAAAGCGCCGCAACACCGTTTGTTAAAAAGACCCGCCGCGACAGCTCGCCAACCAACGTCGCCCGATCAATCTCTCCCATGACTTTCTCTTGCTTCTTCGTGAATAAGTCATATATCAGGGCAATAATAAGCGATGCCATAACACCTGATAGCAGGTCCGACTTGATCGTCGTAACCGAAAACTTCCCAGAATGAAAGTCGTACGTGGTAAGGGTAAAAGCAATCGCGAAGAGCATCAATATACAGACATACTTCCAAAACAAGACCGCTCGAACGGTTTCCCCTAAGAGCGATTTTGTTCGGTCCGGCCGTACGTCCGAAGCGCTACGTCCTTTCATCGTAAACACGTCATCGCTTGAATAGCAACTTCACCTATCGGGCCCGGATGTGCTTGATCATGACCGGAAAACCATCGTACGTTACAAGCCCACCCACATAGCCCAACCTTTCATAGTACTCGCTCTTGTACTCAGCTACTAAAATGAATGAGCCATCTTTCCCACCAAAGAATTTGTCAACGACGTACTGCTCCGCCACATGCATGATTTTGGCAGCAAATCCTCGACGTCGGAACTCCGGTAGGACAGCAAGCCACAGAATACTATGTGTGTTCTTGTGAATGTACGCCGTGACCGTTTGAACGAACCCGCAATACTGTCCGTCATACAGAGCTATGAAGGACTTAGGGGGGTAAGGGTAATCGGCAACAAAAGTCGCCATCACATCTATCGGCGCGGCGTCTTTGTAATGGTCACCGAAGCACTCCACCAGAATTCTGACGGCAACATCCTGCTCATCTTCCTTTAGTAAGCGCACGTCGAGATTGGGGTTAGCCAATTGCAGTTCCCTTGTTTAGCCGCTTGACGATATAGTTCACGAGCGATTGGTCCAGGCCCGAGACAACGTCAGCCTCTAGCCAATACCATGTCCCGTGCGGATTGAGGTCCAAAGCCGCGAAGCCATCCTCACATGGCAAAAAGTCACAGCTGAAAAAGTCAAGATGGAAAATCTGCCGGACTGCTATCATCAGATTCATTATCTGATCACATTCGAATTCCGACGCACCAACATAACCATTATACTGTAGCCGCACATCGATCGCGTCATCCCCGTCGCGACGTTCAATGCGGAATGACCGCACCTCATCGCCAAGACAGAATGAGCGGATTTCAAAATCCGCAGCAATTAGGACTTGCGCTATGTACGGGATCTCCGCAAACTCGGCTTGACTGATCTCCGTCGGTGAGAGTGTGGGGAACAGGCGAAGCTCTGCATCGACCTCCGCCGTATCGCAGACCGTTTTGAATATGACCGGCGAGTGGCTCTTTCTGAATGATGCAAAACTACTGAGACTATTTGTTATGATTGTGGCAGGTATCTCAATATTATTTTCGCGAGCCTTCTGGAGGAAATAGAACTTGTTCGCCGCGAGGCGCGCAGCAGAATAGGAGTTAACGACCTTGTCGTCTGGTAACGCAGCCAATAACCCGTCTTCAACAACACTCCAGCAACGCCGGATAAACTCCGAAACCCCATTGTAGGGAGATCCCAGTTTCTGATTTGTGGAATCGAACGAGCTAGGCCAATAAAATATAAGCGCGTACGTGCTCAAATCATACGGTCTGTCGTCCTGAGATACAATTGTGCTAAACCCGCTTACAAACTCAACCGGCTCATTGAGATAGATCGCGTCCACTCTAATACCGAACGAATTGGCAAGCGGCCCTCGAATTGCACTTAGACGGGCATATGTATCCGCAGAGCGGGAACTTACAATAAATAGGACCGCGTCAGATAGTCTCGGAAGGCGACTCTGAAGCTGGTCTGGTTCCGCGGAGAGTTGTAGATTTGACATCAGGCCGCGTGAATCTGGTGTTCGAACTCACCCGGTGAGATGGAGCCGATCGCCGTATGCCGGCGACGGCAGATCGCCATGTTCAAGGCGTTCGAATCCGGTGCCTGACGCGCGTCGCGATCGCGAATCGTCGTGTGAGTGCGCTTCAATGCAATCGTCCAACATCAAGTCGCCGAGCGCTCCCGCCGACGGCGGACGCGTCGGCGGGAGCATAGTACGCGCTGGCGGAGGCGCCCCCGACCGAAACTCCGGCGGGTAGGCCTTGGGGTGTTTTCTGGCCATCGGTGGACCCTTCTCCGCTAACCGGAAAGTGTCCACGGAACCGAACCAGCTTTACGCTGATCTCGTTCCGCCCATTTTTCGGGACTAGACTCAGCCGCCGTCTTGCTTCGTGGCCGCCGCTGTATTCTTTACTGTGCGAACGTCTGTCGCCAGACGATTGAGAAGTGACATAGTGTTCTCTCCCGAAGATTGGCAAAATTGCCGAGTTCTTATATACGCAACTATACGCAACGCCGCTGGGGTAACACGCTCATGGGCTACGAATTCCCGGTGAGGTCTGTCGAGGAATTGAATGAACAAGGTCGTTGGTTCAATGATCCCTCACGAACATCGTCGGAAAATGCGGGCCCATTTATTTTGGTGAAAGATGAGTTTTACCACAACCCCCATCAAATCAGAAAACTGGCCCTCGGACAGAACTTCTTCAGCTACTCGCCTCCAGCGAAGAATATCGTCGGCGACGACGTTTATTCGCTTCATGCCGGTCAAGCTCCCGCTTGGTTGTCCAGTGCATTTCTTGTTTACAAAGGCAAACCGGTAGTTAGGCCAGAGCCGGGGTTTCGGCACAACCCTGACCATCTGAGGACTGACTTTTCCAGGATGGTGCGGGAAGAAATTTCGGCGACAGATTGGCGCGAATGCGGCGACGGCTGGAACGGTGCGTTTCACTATATGAATGAACGATGGTCAGCTGAGAATGCCGCCATTCATCATCATTTCAAAAGCGGAGACATCTTCCCTCGGGGATGGGCCGGGTTGATCTATCTATCGCCTAATGCGCCCGAGCTGTCAGGAACATCTATTTGGCGACATCGGACAACAGGGCGGTGTGTCGCAGATTATGGTTCTGTTTTTGAATATTCCTACAAAAATTCCGACCTAGAGATGGTGTTTTTAGTCGAAAACAAATTCAACCGTCTTGTATTATTCCGAGAGAACGTGCTTCATCGAGCTGAAGACGGTTTCGGCCAAGATAAGCACGACAGTCGCCTGACCCAGACGTTCTTTTTTACGTC
>PLRU01000003.1 GCA_003164045.1 Candidatus Lustribacter telmatis | reverse complement strand
CGGCAGTGCCTTCGGCGTTGCATTCAATCGGCGGACTCTTCGATGGAGCCGGCGAGCAGCCAATTGAGCAGCGCGCCGGCGACTGGTTAGCCTCACGTCTCCGCGCGTTCAACGGAACCCTGATCATCGACGATTTCCATCGTTCGAGCGCTGACGAGCGCGTTGCGCGCGTACTCGTTGCCACGATCGCCGCCACGCACGGACGGATGCGCTGGATCGTCGCCTCGCGCGAATCACCACAGTTCCCAATGGGGTCGTGGGTTGCGCGCGGCTGGATGAGCTTGCCGCTCAGCAGCGACGACCTCAGCTTTACCCAGGATGAAGCCACGGCACTCGCAGCCTCGCTGAATATTGCCGTCTCAGATGACGCCGTCGCCGAAATCGTCGATGAAACGCTCGGGTGGCCAATCGGCGTACGGCTCGGGCTAAGCCTTGTCGCGCGCCGGCGCGGTATCGGCCAGACCCGAGTGCAGACCCGCGACGCGCTGTTCGCCCTGCTTGACGACGAAGTATGGAAGCCGCTAGACGCCGACTCACGCAGACTCATTGAAGCCGCGGCACTTATGCCGTCACCGAGCATCAATACACTCGTCGGCGCGGGTTTCGCAACGGCCCGCGACGGCATGAACCACATTTTCGCCAGGGTTCCGTTTATCCAGGCACTCGATGATGACGCCTTTGCGATCCACGATCTCTTTCGCGAATTCGTAGCAACGCGATCATCGCGCCGGGCTGCTTCTTCGGCCGGGGTCGCCACGCGCCTCGGCTCGGCGCTCCTCGCGAGCGGAAACCCCGCCGACGGCCTGCGCCTGCTGATCGACGCTGAGAACGTCGATGGGGTACGCGAAGCTCTCGCGCGATATGCGTTCGACCTCCTGGAAACCGGTCAACGTTCGATCGTAAACGCCGCCATCGCGTTGCTCAGCACCCACGGACTCGCAGACGACGGGGTGGTGCTGGCCGTTCGTGGCGCTTTCTCGTTCTCCGACGGCAGCGGGGCAAACGCCATCAATCTCATGGCACGCGCGCTGAACGTCAACCTTCCTGCCCACATGCGTTGCGAAGTGACGAATCGGCTCGCGACCAGCTACATCAACCGAGGCGAGGCGCGAGCGGCGCTCGACGTACTATCGCCGGCGATAAGCGATCCTGCGTTTTCCATCGCCGAACGCCTCGATCTGCGCGCGCTTCACCTGACCGTACGCGCGGTTAACGGAGAGCGAGACGGGATCGAGCACGCCGTTGCTGAGATCGAAAGCGCCGTGCCGTCGGCACCGCCGGGAACGCAGGCGCGCATCCTCCAGCGCCTCGCAATCGCGGCCTATTATATCGGCGAGTTCGATACGGCCGAGCGTTTGGCCCACGGCGCTGCTTCTTTGGCGATCGAGCTATCGATGGATACGCTCGCGGCAAGTTGTTACGGCACGCTGTACAGTATCGCGATTCAGGGTGATGCAAACGCACGCCGCGCTTTGAGTTTTTTACGCGCCCAAGCGAGCGCATCGGAACGTGCCGCAAACACCGCTCTTCGCACCTTAGCGTTAGGCGCTGAGTTCGTATTGGCCGCCATTAATGCCGACGTTCACGCCGCGGCTTCGATCGACGCCGTGCTGGTCACGCTTGGAGACGCACGAACGTATCGCACGATATTCGGCGTTCAAACCGCTCGTGCGATGCTCCACGTCGTATCCGGAAATATAAAAAAGGCCGAAGCGACGCTGGTGGCGACGTCGACCACCATGACCGCCGCCGAGCAAGCCTTTCGCGACGCGCTACTCATCGTGCTTATGCTCATTCGTGGAGATCGCGCGAGCGCGATTGGAGCTCTTGAACGTGGATTGCTCACGGAGGCGGCGACCGATCATGACAGTCTTACGCGGATAAATTGCGCCCACGCGCTTCGCGCAGTCGCGTTCTGGATGCTCGATCGCCCGCTTCAGGCGCGGCGATCATTCGGCTTCGATGCCGCGCAGCTTCCACTGCGCTATCGTATCTTGGTCGACGCGCTCCGGCAGTTGACCGAATTTCAACATCCGCTTCCCAATCGCGGGGCGATCGCCGCGCTCTGCCGCGACCTCGAAGATGCCGACTTTGGCGCATACGCTACCCTCGTTCGCCGGCTCGTCGACCGTGACGCCAACGAAATCGAACTCAGTGCGACCGAAATCGAGACGCTGCGCGTCTTCGATCGCTACGGCGGCCGCGCGACCGACGTAGCCAAGGCCCTGGGAAAGTCGAAGTACACCGTGCAGAACCAAATCCAGAGCGCCATCAAGAAGATCGGCTGCTCTGGGCGTGCCGAAGCCCTCGCATACGCTCGCCAGCGGGGTTGGCTAGATACGGCCGATAGCTAAAACTAATCATTCCCGCTAGCCGGCCGTGACGCTACGATCCTTCCATAACTCCCCGTTTGGAAGGATCACTATGAACAACGTTTCGATCAGCGTCCCCGACTTTTTTCCGCCGCCCATCTAAGAGAAGGCTCGAATAGGGCCATACCGATGATGACAGCTCTACCCGACTATCGGCACGCACCGCTCAACAGCCTTTCCGATAAGGTCATCGCCCGACTTCCGGAGTCCGCCTTCGGCAACACGGAATGGGTGACGATGACCACGCGGACGGCAGCGGAGCACTTACGTGCCGCAATTGCGTCAAACCGCCCTTACCGCATCGCAAATGCAGTGCGCTCGATGGCACATGCCCCACGTCTCGACGACGTCGAAACACTCGCAAGCACGATTTGCGAGACGATCGTCTCTGAAGGATACGCGACACGTTGCGCGGAGACCATCGCTAAGGTAACAAACGCCCGCCACGTCATCAACACCGTCATCTCCGAACTCCGCGGCGATGTCGAACATGCGTTGCCCGACCTCGCGCGACTCAGAGAAAGCGTTCAGGGCTATGTCCAGCTCGTTGGGCTGCACGACCCACGCCTCGCCGAGCGCTTAGCAGCGGTAGGAGCCTTCGGCGGACGCATTGCCCGATCGATGAAGCTACCGGCCACAACCGTGCTCGACATCGAACTGGCCGGGTGCCTTCACGACGTGGGCATGATCGGCAGACAAAAGCCGGCACGTTCCCATTCGGCAACGGTCTCGAAGCGAGAACACGAGCATTTCAGACGGCACGCGATTGCCGGCGCTGCCTTTGTCGGCAACGTTGCATCGCTCGCTTATCTTGCGCCTATCGTACGGTCGCACCACGAACGCTTCGACGGCCACGGGTACCCAGACGGCTTGCGCGGCGACGAAATTCCGCTCCCTTCGCGCATCATCAGCGTGGCCGGCGCCTTCGTCGATCTCGTGACACCGTCGTCGCAGTTCGAGACAAAGCTTCCGCATGACGCCTGCCGCGAACTCGCTTTACGCGCCGGCTCGGAGTTCGACCCCGACGTCGTCACCGCTA
>PLRU01000021.1:8552-10159 GCA_003164045.1 Candidatus Lustribacter telmatis | reverse complement strand
TCGCCCTGGCGACATCACTCCTCGCTCTCACACTGATCGCCTGGCCGCGCGCCGGCGTTAACGCGCAATCCGACGATCCGGGCGTTGCCTTCGTCAGCACGTTGAACGGCGACGTCAGCGTCCAGCGCGGCGACTCGGGCGACGTCGTCGCCGCCGGGATCAACGCACCCCTGATGGTGGGCGACTACGTCTCAACCGCGCCGAATGCGCGCGCGGAAGTGCAATTCGATTACGGACATGTCGTTCGCGTTGGGCCCAATTCGCAAATGCGCTTCGCCGAACTCGGCAGTAGCGACGACACGGTGCAATTGGCTTCCGGAAGCGTCGGCGTCGGCGTGCTCCACGCGACCTCACAATACACGCAAGTCGAAACGCCCTCGGTCATCGTGCGGCCGCGCGAAGCGGGCTCCTATCGCGTAAGCATCGATCCGAACGGCGTTACGGAGATTACGGTGCGCTCCGGCAACGCCGCGATTCTGCTGCCACACGGCATGCGCTGGCTCGATCCCGGCAGCACGATGCTCGTGTGGGGACCGGCCAATAATCCGTCGTTCCGCTACATCCAGACGCGCAACCGCGATTCGTTCGACCAATGGAACAACGATCGCAATGCGGCGTTCGAACGCGCCAACGCGTATCAGTACGCATCATCGAGCATTCCCGGCCTCTACACGCTCGGCGGTTACGGACAGTGGCAAAACGATGCCGACTACGGCAACGAATGGATCCCCAACGTCGACGCTAACTGGTCGCCGTATGCGTCGGGCCGGTGGGTTTCCGAACCGTATTACGGCTGGACGTGGGTGGATAATTCCAACTGGGGCTATGCGCCGTTCCACTACGGCCGCTGGCATCGCGACCGTCACCGCAATCGCTGGGCGTGGACGCCCGGCCCGCGCGCGGAAGCGCAGCAAACGTATGCGCCGGCGCTCGTTGCGTTCATCGGCTTCGGCGGCAGCGGATCGATCGGGAACATCGGTTGGGTTGCGCTCGCGCCGAACGAGCAACCACATCAGTGGTGGGGCAGCGGAGCGCGCTCGTATGCGGCCGCCAGCGTTCCGAATTTTCAGCGCACGTATGTGAACTCGCAGCAGCCGAACGCCGTGCACGGCATGCCGCGCCAGTCGTTTGCGAACGGGCAATCGCAGAACATCGCGCCGGTCGCCGCGCGAAATTTCCAACACGCGGTCGTGATGCGCAACGCACTGCCGGTCGTTCCCGGTCCGCAGACGGTGCGTTATACGCAGCGCGCACCGGCCGCCACGCACGCACCATCGGCGCAGGCCTTCCACGCTTTCACCTCAGCGCCACGCACGCCGCAAACGTTCACCCAGCAGCGCACGCAAGCCGCGGCTGCCACGCAGCATCTTCCCCTCGCAGCGGCCCCGCCGGCACGTCCCGCAGCTGCCGTGCAGCCGCAGCGCCCGCGCCCCGTCGTGGCGCAACCGCGTCCGGCAGTTCCGGCACCCGCACGCCCGGCGCCGGTTGTCCGGCAAGCCCGTCCGGCGCTACCCGCTGCCGCGCGCCCCGCGCCCGTCGTCGAGCGCCCGCGTCCGGTTGCGCCCACTGCTGCGCGGCCGGCGCCGGTCGTGCAACAAGCGCGTCCG
>PLRU01000021.1:0-8435 GCA_003164045.1 Candidatus Lustribacter telmatis | reverse complement strand
GCACCCGTCGTGAAGCCGGCGCCGGTCGTGCGTCCTGCGGTGACGCCCGAACCGGCGCACTAGCGCGCGGCGATTGGCCTAGGAGACGTCGAAACGGGCTGCACTCGCATGGTTGAGCGGGAGCGGCGGCGTGTCGTCGAGGTGCGATGACTCGACCGTCATGTGCGATACCGTCGGGACGGGCGGCGGTGCAGCGGCTGCCACGGGCGCTTGCGGCGCGAGCGGTTGAGCCGGTGGCGTGACCGTTTCCATGTGCGGCGGCGTCGGGGCCGAGGCGGCATCGTACGGAGCACGGTCGATCAGCGCGAGATACGACAGCACGAGGCCGCGGATCTCGCTCTTCGCCTTCTCGGCGATATCGAGCATGCGCTGATGCTCGCGCCGCGCTTCATCGACCTTATCGCCGAGACTGCCGATCTCGCGTTCGCTTTGGAGACGCGCCTCTTGCTTGATGAGGTCCGCCTCTTTGTGCGCGGCGGCCTTCACTTCGTCGGCCGTGCGCGTCGCGAGCAGCAGCGTCGATTGCAGTGACTCTTCCATCGCCTTGAAGTGCGAGATGCGTTCCTTGAGGTCGGCGATCTCCGCTTCGAGCGCGGCGCGGGCCGTCGCTTCGTCTTCCAGCGACTCGATGATTTCGTCGAGGAACTTGTCGACATCGGTGCGTTCGTAGCCTTGCAGCGCGCGCTTGAACGAGCGGTGCTGGATATCGACGACCGTGATTCGCGAATTAGCGCTCATTGCGTGTGTTATTCCCATAGCGTGCCGAAAGATCGAGCATCCCGTCGTCGTTCATCTGTTCGCGCAGGTTGGCCGAGTTCACGTTAACGCCGGCTGGGACCACGAGGTAGATCGATTCGGCGAGTTTTTGTATGCGCCCGTCGATCGTGTAGGCAACACCCGAGGTGAAGTCGACGACGCGCTGCAGCAGCGTGCGGTCGGCTCCTTGCAAATTGACGATGGCGACTTGCCGCGAGCGAAGGGCATCGGCGATTTCGGTCACGTCGGAGAAGCCGCGCGGCGCGAAGACGGCGACCGACGGCCCCACCCGGCGCCCGGCTTCCGTCAAGGGCACGACGTTGCGCTTGGGTGCCGCTTGGTCGCTCTCGTAGCCTTCCGATTCATCGAGCTCTTCATCGTGAATGGCAAACCACGAACCGATCTTTGCAAACATACTACTCATGCCGTGACCCTTTCTTGCACCGGCCGCGCGCCGAATATTGCGGTACCGATGCGAATCATCGTCGACCCGAAGTGAACCGCGCGTTCCCAGTCGGCTGACATGCCGAGCGAGAGCGTCGTTCCACCGACCGCGGCGAAGGCTTCGCGCGCGGTCTCGAACGCGTGGTCGACATCGCCTTCGAGCGGGCCGATCGCCATCACGCCGTCAACCGTTAAGCCTTCGCTGCGGAGCTGTTCTGCGAGGTGAGCCGCCCCGGCCGGCGCAACGCCGAAGCGCTCCGTCGGGGAAACGTTCACTTGTACGAGTACGCGCACGCCACGCCCGAGCGCGCGGGCCGCTTTCTCGATCGCCAGGCCCGCTTCGAGCCGGTCGATCGATTGCACCACATCGAAGAGTCCGACGATGGCCTTCGCCTTGTTCGTCTGAACGTGGCCGATGAAATGCCGATGGACCGCCGGTAAGTCGACGTACTTCTCGCGCGCTTCCTGGAGATAATTTTCGCCGACATCCGACAGCCCGGCAGCAATAGCGGCGAGCACCGCATCGCGAGGCTGCGTTTTGGTGACGCCGAGAATCGCGACGGAGCCGGCGGACCGGCCTGCCGCTTCGGCGACGCGATCGACGCGTGCGCGAAGCATCGCCACGCGCTCGCCGATCGTTGAGGCGAGTGCCATGGACGAACATCTTCACCGCGCACGCAACATGCTCCCGCGCCGGAAGATTAGCTTTGCGTTGTAACCGCGGGTTCCAGGGCCGGGGACACATCCGTGTGGCGGCCGCGGCGGATAGCGGCGTAGAGGAGCGCGGCGCCGATGAAGACCATCGGCAGCGCGACGAGTTGGCCGCCCGAGAGCCCGATGACGGTGAAGCCGGGTTCGCGCCAGATCTCGGCGATGGTGCGGGTGACCCCGTAATACGTAAACCACGTCCAAGCGACGACGCCGTCCGCCGGGCGCTTGCGCACCATATACAGCAGTACCGGGACGATGAGGATGTCGAGGAACCCTTCGTAAATCTGCGAGGGGTGGCGGTAACCGTCGACCGCCGGGAACTTGATGCACCACGGCTGATCGGGGTCGCAGATCTTGCCCCACAGTTCGTCGTTGATGAAGTTCACGATGCGGGTCGTCGCGATGCCGAGCGGCAGCAGCACGACCACTTCATCCGCGAGCACGTTGAACGTAAGCCCCGGATGCTTCCGCATGAACAGGAAGATCGCGACGATCACGCCGATGAGCGCGCCGTGAAAGGCCATGCCGCCCTTCCAGATCGCGATGAAGTCGAGCGGCTGCGCGAGATATGCGCCGAAGTTGTGGTTCGTGATGACGTCGGCGATGACGAACACCAAGCGGCCGCCGATCAACACGCCGACCAGCGCGTAGATCAGGAAGTCTTGGATGTTGTCGGTGGTGAGCCCGAGCCGGCGCCGCCCAGCCGGACGGTTCATCCATAAGAAGACGCAAATGAATCCGAACAGGTAGGAAAGCCCATACCAGTGCACGGCCAGCGGCCCAAGGCGAAACGCGACCGGGTCGATGTTCGGATAAGCGAACCAATGATTCATCGCCCTCGTCCTACGCTTCCGGGGAGCAGGCAGCCTCTCACGGCCTGCCTAACGCCGAATCTTCCGTGAACGTCCAGCTCAATGTCGCTACCGCATTTTTGGCGGGCCTCGTCTCCTTCGTCTCGCCGTGCGTGCTGCCGCTGATACCGGCCTACCTCTCCTTCCTCACCGGTTCGAGCTTGGAAGAACTGAAGGCCGAACAGACCTCCGCGCAGCGGGCCCGGGTGATGGGCCACGCGATCGCGTTCGTGGTTGGATTTACGGTCGTATTCATGGCGCTGGGCTTCACCGCCGGCGCGATCGGCAACGCCCTGCTGCAATATCGCGACATCATCGCGCGCATCGGCGGCATCGTCGTGATCATCCTCGGGCTGAACATGATCGGCGTGTTCAAGATCCCGTTTCTGATGATGGACAAGCGTCCGCAGTGGCGCAGCGCGAACCGCTCGTACCTCGCTTCGTTTGTGGTCGGGCTCGGATTCGCCGCGGGCTGGTCGCCGTGCATCGGGCCAATCTTAGCCGGAATCTTAGCGCTCGCCTCACAGCAGAGCTTCGGCTTCGCGACGGTGCTGCTGTTCGTGTACTCGCTCGGGCTCGCAGTGCCGTTCTTGCTCACGGCCGCGGCGATTTCACGTGCGCTGGGAGCACTCAACCGGATCAAGCGCTATCTCGGCGCGATCGAGATCACCGCCGGCGCGTTTCTGGTCGCGACCGGCATCGTGCTGCTCACCGGAACCTTCACCCGCATCGCCGGGTGGTTCTATCAATACGTGAACGTACCGACGCTGTGATTCTCTGGATCGTCGCCGCCCTCGTCTTCATCGTCGACCGCTGGACCAAGTCGCTGATCGCGGCGCATTTCTTCCCCGGCCAAAGCGCGATCGTCGTACCGCATCTGCTGTGGTGGACGTACGTGCAGAACACGCACGGTGCGTTCGGGATGTTCGGCTCGCAGCCGGCGCTGCTGATCGGCCTTGCTCTGCTCGTGCTCGCGCTGTTTGCCTATGCGTTCCGCGACGCGGTGCGCAGTTCGCTGCTCGTGCGCATCGCGTTCGGCGGCATCGTCGGCGGCGCGGCCGGGAACATCGTCGACCGGCTGCAGCATCAGTACGTCACCGACTTCATCGACTTCAAGAACATCTGGCCCAACGTGTTCAACGCCGCCGACTCGTGCATCACGGTCGGTGTCATCGTGCTCATTCTCGCTTCGCTGCGCGCCGACAAGAAGCAGCTGGTGACCGAAGTGCCGGAGCTACTTAAGCCGAACGATCCGGTCTAGCGGCAGCGGCGCGAGCGGTGAGTGCGCCGTGATGTACGCGTCGAGCGCACTCAGATCGATCGGACCGGCGGCCTTTTGCGTACCTTGGCGCAGGACGACGTACGCATCGCCTCCATCGGCGAGAAACCCGTCGACCGTCACGCGATAGCCGGCGGCGAGATCGAGCGGTTTGCCTTTGAATTTCACGCTATCGGGAACGAGTTTGCTCGCGCCGTCAGGTTTGCTCGGGTCCCACGCGTAGCTGAAGCCGCTCGAGGCGCCAAGCAGCCTAACTTCTTTCTTGCCGATCCATTGCTCGTCCAGGAGTGTGATGATCTGCGCGCCGGTAAGCGTTTCCGTGTAGAGCAGATCGCCGAACGGCTCGACGTTGTAGACTTCGCCGAACGTAATGTCGCCCGGGGCACGTGGTAGCGTGCTCGATTGATAGCGCAAGAACGAGCGGATGCCGTCGCCATTGATGAACGCGATGGCCGCGCTTTGCGGCGGAGCATTGGTCGCGGCGATGCGCGCGTCGGCGATGATGTCGCCCATCGCGGTCTCACCGGAGCCGCCGTGCTCGACTTCTTCACCATCGAGCGTGATGTCGCTCGTGATGTGGCCGATCACGCGGTTGACGAGGGGCGCGGCCGCCGTTACGTAACGCGCCACGAGTGCCGCAATTCCCGCATCGGGCGACACGGCCGGTAGCGTTGCGGCCAGCGGATTGGGGCCTTTGTCGTTCACGACGAGTTCGTTGCGCGCGCTGATGTTCGCGATCGCGCCGGTCGCGACGTCGAGCGACACGTTGATGTCGCTTACGATTTGGCCGTATCGGCCCGCGCTCGTATAGAAGACGTGCGGGTTGTTCGTCCCCTGCCCGCTCGCACAGAGATAGGCGTGGTGCGTGTGTCCGCTGAGCACCAGGCGAATCGAGCGGTCGAGTTTGTTGAGGATCGGCAGCAGATCGCCGTCGGCGCCGGCACACGTCGGATCGTTGTACCCGACCTTCGTTGCGATGCCCTGATGGATCAGCACGACGACCGCGTGCACGCCTTGGGCATAGATCGCGGGCAACAGGGCGTTGATGGCGGTGGCTTCGTCGGTGAAGCGTAGACCGCGCACGCCGAAGGCGGTCGTCACCGTCGGCGTGTCTTTAAGGACTGCACCGATGAACGCGATCCCGACGCGCTTGCCGTTGCCGGCATCGAAGTACTTGATCGCGTACGGCGCAAAGAGCGTTTTCCCGGTTGCTTCATCGATCACGTTGGCAGCGAGATAGCGGTACTTCGCACCGGCGAACGTCGTGCCGAACATGCACGTGTCGGTGCCGATTTTACCCGCCGGTCTGCAGCCGCCGCGCTGCTTGCGGAGTAGCTCGGCCTTGCCTTCATCGAACTCGTGATTGCCGACCGAGGTGTATTCCAAGCCCATCGTACTCAATGCTTGGATCGTGGGCTCGTCGTGGAAGAGCGCGGAGTCGAGCGGGCTCGCGCCGACCATGTCGCCCGCGCCGACCACCACGTTGCGCCGATTCTCGGCCTTGAGTCCGGCGATCGCGGTGGCCAGATAGGCCGCACCGCCGACCGGTTCGCGCACCGTCTTCGGCGGATCGGCGGGATCGGGCAGCGCAAACGTTTCGCTTGGCTCGATGTAGCCGTGGAAATCGTTGATGGCGATCAGTTTGATCGTGACCTGCGCGGCCGGCGGCGCCGCTCCGAGGATGCCCACGGCAAGCAAAACGAGCAGGGTGCGAAGGATGCGCATCGCGCTTGCTTCGCCGCACGATAGGCGGTAACCGGCGCGTGCGGCGCCGAACGCCGGACCACGCAATGTTCACCGTAAGCGAGGACGCGCCAGGCGGACGGATCGACGTCGAGTTGACCCGCCGCACCGGCTTCTCGCGTTCCCATGTCGCCGCCGCGATCCGGGCCGGCGCCGCGTTCGTCAACGGCGAGCCGGCGAAACCCAGCCGCATTCTCGAACCCGGCGATAGCGTCACCTACACGATCGCGCCGCCGGTCGTGCTCGAGGTCCTGGCGCAAGATCTGCCGCTCGACGTGGTTTTCGAAGACGAGACGCTGCTGGTCGTCAACAAAGCCGCGGGCATGGTGACGCACCCCTCGCACGGCTCGGTCGACAACACGCTGGTCAACGCGGTGCTCGCCCATACGGGCACGCTGCCCGGCGAGCCGATTCGCGCGGGGCTCGTCCACCGGCTCGACCGCGACACTTCGGGTTTACTGTTGATTGCAAAAACGGAAGAGGCGCTGGGGACCCTGGGCCGCGCGATGCAGAAACGCTACATCAAGCGCGAATATCGCGGCATCGTGGCCGGAATTCCGCGCGAACTCGACGGCGTCATCCGCGGCGCGATCGGACGCGATCCGCACAACCGCTTGAAGTACGCCATCCGCGCCGACGGCAAACCCGCCGTGACGCACTACCAACTGCGCGAACGGCTGCACGATGCGGCCGAGTTGACGTTGCAGCTGGAAACCGGGCGGACGCATCAGATTCGCGTGCACTTTGCCGCGCTCGGTTTCCCGATTTTCAACGATCCGATTTACGGCAAACTCGATCCGCGCTCGCCGTTGCCGGGTCAGGCACTGCACGCGTGGCGGTTGGGCTTCAAACATCCGGTCACCAAAGAGATGCTCTCGTTCGAAGCGCCGCTGCCGCCGGATTATGTCGCGACGCTCGACGCCTTACGTCGATGACCGCGTTCGCCGTTCACGCCGTTAGCGGCGCCGCACGGCGCGGCACGCTGCAGCTCGCGCACGGCGCCGTCGAAACGCCGGCGTTCATGCCGGTCGGCACCGCGGCGACGGTCAAGGGCATCACGCCGGCCGAACTGCGCGAGATCGGCGCGCACATCGTCCTCTCGAACACGTACCACTTATGGTTACGGCCCGGACGCGAAACGCTCGTCGAACTGGGCGGCCTGCACCGGTTCATGGCCTGGGACCGGCCGATCCTCACCGACAGCGGCGGCTTTCAAGTGTTCAGTTTGGAATCGCGCCGCGATCTCGATGACGACGGCGTGACGTTCCGCTCGCACCTCGACGGCAGCAAACATCGCTTCACGCCCGAGAACGTGGTCGCGTTTCAAGAAGCGCTCGGGGTCGACATCGCGATGATGCTCGACATTTGCGTGAAGTTGCCGGCGAAGAGCGGCGAACTCGAGGAATCCGTCCGGCGTACGACCCTGTGGGCGCAGCGCGGGACCGCGGCGTGGCAACGCGGTGCGACCGCGCTCTTCGGCATCGTGCAAGGCGGGCTCGACGAACGGTTGCGCGAGCGCAGCGCGCGCGAACTCGTCGCGCTCGATCTCCCGGGCTACGCCATCGGCGGGCTATCGGTCGGAGAATCACGCGCTGAGATGGCGACGTTCACGCGGTTCACCGCGGCGCTCTTGCCCGAAACGAAACCGCGTTACTTGATGGGCGTCGGGACCGTGCGCGATCTCATTGCCGGGATCGACGGCGGCATAGACATGTTCGACTGCGTCTATCCCACCCGCGCCGGGCGGCACGGACGGGCGATCACGCGAACGGGCGAGTATAATATCCGCAATGCCGCGTACGTCCGCGACGACGGCCCGGTCGATCCAGGCTGCTCGTGCATGGTCTGCACAACGTTCACGCGCGCGTATCTCGCGCATCTCTTCCGATCGGAGGAACTCTTGGGACCGCGTCTCTTGTCGTATCACAACCTCGCCGCGCTAGCCTCACTCATGGCCGATGCGCGTACGGCGATTGCTGCCGATGCGTGGGCACCGTTTCGCGACGGCGTACTCGGTGAAGCGGTGGCCTCATGACATTTGCGGCTCGTTGCTGCGTGCTGGCCGGCGCCCTGTTCGCATTCGCTGCGCTGCCGGCGCTCGCAGACCCGTCGGAGGCAACGATCGGCGTAACGCTCGACCCGATCCTGGGCGGCGTGCACGACAGCTTCAACGATCAGATCCATCTGCCGCCGATCCCCGTTCCGCTGCTCGAAGCGAGCTATCGGTTTTCCAATTTTGAGGTTCTCGGCTACGGCTTGCCGCCGACCGTTGCGATTCCGTACACCAACGCGGTGCAGGGTTCGGTCGCGCTGCGCTTGTCGATCTTCGACGGCACGTTCCGCGTGTGGGATCCGGCCGGGCATTTTGCGATCGGCGCCGGCGAAACGATCTACAATCAGACGACGCACTATGCAACGGCCGACGTGTTTGCCACGAGCGGCGGCGAACGTCAGTATTCGCGCATTGCCGGGGCGCATTACGAGATCGCGTTCCGCGTCCCGTTCCGCGCCGGTTCGCTCGAGACGTCGCTGCGCTATGCCCCCGTACTGCTCGGTACGCAAGTCTCGACCTATGAAGACGGCACGCCGTCACGCTTCGATCCCGAACGCGGACAGCAAGTCGACGGCAACATCCGCTACGTGCATCACGT